>NZ_JAHZMO010000100.1 GCF_020748185.1 Terrisporobacter petrolearius
AAGCAATAGTAGAAAGATGCGCAGGTTTAGATGTTCATTTGGATACAGTTGTTGCATGTATTCTATATGGAGACTTAGATAAAAAGCCTAATAAAGAAGTTAAAACATTTTCTACAACAACTAAGGGATTATTGCAGTTATTGGATTATCTAAATATGAATGGATGTACTCATGTAGCTATGGAGAGTACGGGTATTTATTGGAAGCCCGTATGGAATGTCCTTGAGAGCGGAGCTTTTGAATTAATAATAGCTAATGCAAAGAAAATTAAAAATGTGCCTGGAAGAAAAACAGATGTAAAAGATGCTGAATGGATAGCAAGTTTATTGAGATGTGGTTTAATAGAAAAAAGTTTTGTTCCACCAGAAGTAATAAGAGATCTAAGGGATTTAACCAGATTAAGAAAAGAATTATTGTCTGAAATCACAAGACATAAAAATAGAATTCACAAGGTTTTGCAAGATGCCAATATAAAATTATCGAGTGTACTTTCAGATGTATTTGGAGAAACAGGCAAAGTAATAATAAATGAATTGATTAGTAATAGACGTATTACTATAAATTTTGTAGAGTCTCTATATGAAGGTAGGGGAAAATCTAGATTAAAATCTACACCTAATGAAATGTATGAATCACTTAATGGAAAAATCAGAGCACAACATATAATATTATTGACAATTCACAATAATAATATTTTATTTTTAGAAAATCAAATACAAGAAATAGAAAAAGAAATTGATGTACTTTTACAAAAGGAATCAGAGAGTATAGATATTTTAAACACTATACCTGGTATAAGTATGGCATCTGCAGCATGCATTATAGCTGAAATAGGAAGTGATATGTCTGTATTTCCAACAGAAAAGCACTTGAGTTCATGGGCTGGTTTATGTCCTAAAAATAATGAGAGTGCAGGTAAAAAAAA
>NZ_JAHZMO010000101.1 GCF_020748185.1 Terrisporobacter petrolearius
TATATAAATCAAGGTATGAGTGCAGTTAGTGTTGCTCGTTCTTTAGATATAAAAGATAAAACTCAGGTTCAAAGATGGGTTAAATTGTATAATGCCAAGGGTGAAACTGCCTTTGATGAAGAAACTAGAGGTAGAGCTACTGGTTATAAAAAAGGTAGACCTAAAACTAAATTTAATTCTATTGAAGAAGAATTAAATTATTTAAGGATGGAGAATGAATTCTTAAAAAAGTTATATACCCTATCGGGCAAGAAAAAATAAGTGATAGGTTCTTAATCATCAAGTCATTATCTCATAAGTATAGTGTTTCAAGTCTTTGTAAGTTAGCAGGAGTATCGCGAAGCGGCTATTATAAATGGATTAACAGACCTTTACAAACTACCGATAGGGATAAAGAAAATAACATTATAAAACAACACATTTTAGAGTTGCATAAAAAATATAGAGGTACCTACGGTAGGAAAAGAATTTGTATATATTTAAATAGAGTTTTATCATTTGATGTAAATCATAAAAGAGTATATAGATTAATGAAAGAATTAGGAATCAAATCTGTTATTAGAAAAAAAGTATATAAGCGTAAATTCAAGACATCTAAAGTAGCTGATAATATACTGAATAGGAATTTTACAGCTACTAGACCACTAGAAAAAATATGCATGGATATAACATACATACCTGTTAGTAATAAGCCAGGTAAATTTATATATATGAATGCTGCAAAAGATTTATTTAATGGAGAAATTGTAGCATATGATATTAGTTCAAGAAACGATACATTATTAGTTCAAAATACAATAGATAAACTTTTAAATATGAACTTGCAAAAAAACTGTATAATACATACAGATCAAGGGTTTCAGTATACTAGAAAACAATACTCATATAAGTTAAAAAT
>NZ_JAHZMO010000102.1 GCF_020748185.1 Terrisporobacter petrolearius
AAGCTAAGAAATGACTTAAGATCCGGTAGGATTTTAGATAGATTTTTAAATTTAGAAAAGTTGTTAATGTTCGTTAGATTATTAGAAAGTTTTCTATCAAATGTTACAACTAGATTATACAAGGGGGGAATTAACATGAAAAGTATAGTTGTTTATGAATCAAAATATGGTAGCACGGAAAAATATGCAAAGTGGATAGGAGAAGAACTAGATTGTAGAGTATCAAAAATAGATGATATAAGCACAGTAGACTTATTAAACTATGATAATATTATTTTTGGTGGTTGGCTACATGCAGGGACTATAAAAGGCCTTAAAAATATTTATAAAGATATTGATAAATTTAAAAGTAAAAATCTCATAGTATTTTATGTAGGTCTATCTATTATGGATGACAAAATTTACGAAGAAGTAAAGAAAAATAATTTCAATGATGCAGACAATATAAAACAATTTTATTTAAGAGGCGCTTTTAACTATAACAACTTAAATATAGCAGATAAATTGATGATGAACATGCTTAAAAGAATATTAAAAAAACAAAAAGAAGATGAAATGGATGAAAATACAAAAGGCATGTTAGATGCCTATGTAACGCCTGTTGACTTCACAGACAAAGAAAATATTAAACCAATAATAAAGTCAGTTAAAGAGCTAAATTTACAGTAATAAAAGAGACTGTGAAGTTTTTTCTGTAAATAGCTTTCTATGATAAGTTTATTAAGGCATGGATATGAAAATTATGGGGAATGTAAAATAAAGTGTGTAAGTTGACAAGATTGTTGTCAGCTTATGCACTTTTTTGATTATAGAGTGTGATACCATTAAGGAAAGGAACTTAAAAAGATGAGGTATGATACTATGGTTAG
>NZ_JAHZMO010000103.1 GCF_020748185.1 Terrisporobacter petrolearius
CTTGGGTCTGTGAATTCTCCACGATAAGTGTCTTCTGTTAAGAACCTTCCATATTCAGGGTTGTAGTATCTCGCATTCAAATAATATAGTCCTGTTTTATTATCGTAAATTCCACCTGTGTAGCAGACTTCGTTGTAGAAGTTTTCATCACCGTTTATTTCAGTTTCGCCAAAATCAGTGTATTCATAAGATACTTCGCTTTTACCTTCTACGTTTACTAGGTTTGTTGTACTTTCACGCATGTCCTTGTTGTAGAAGTAGTATTTTTCACCTTCCGTGCTTGAAATATCTCTAACTGTGGCAATGGCATTTCCACTAGCTCCCATTAAGTTAAGGCTAGTTACTCCAGTAAGTTTTTCAATATTCTCTGACTCTTCTAATTCTGTTGAATTATCAGCTTTTCCAGTTGTGTAAAGTACTGCGTCATTTTGGTAATAGTACTTAGTTGATTGACCATTTTCTAATTTTTCAACTCTTTGTCCATTTCCGTTGTAAATATTTACTTGATTTAATGTTACTATACCAGCTTTTGTGAACATGGCATTGTCCATGCGGTTTGCTGCATCATAAGTATAGCACTTTACTTCATTTGTTACACTGTCTGATTCTCTTAGTTGATTTCCATTTAAATCATAAGTATAAGCTTTATTGGATAGTGTGGTGTGGGACTCTCCCTCATCCTCAGATGACTCTTCACTTCCATCTTTTAAATCTTCTGATCCAACTTCAACACTTGAAACCAATTGATTTAAAGAGTTATATGTGTATGTAGTTGTTTTTCCATCTTTAGCTTCTTTGACTCTGTTACCTACTTTATCATAAGTATAAACAGTGCT
>NZ_JAHZMO010000104.1 GCF_020748185.1 Terrisporobacter petrolearius
AATTATGTAAAACTACTTAATAATCTTGAAGAATTGTCACTAAATAATATAAAACTTAATTTAGATAAGTATATTGAAATGATTAATAGTCATGAAAAAAGTTTAGTAGATGCACTTTATGAATTAAGCAATCTAGAAATAAACTCCAAACAAGAAAGAGCTAAAACAGCTTGTGTAAAAGTTGCAAACTTTCCATTTATTAAAACTCTAGAAGACTTTGATTTCACATTTCAACCAGCAGTAAATAAACAAGAAATTTTAGATTTAGCTACGCTTAGATTCATAGAGAATAATGAAAATATATTATTTGTAGGAACATCCGGAGTTGGCAAGACACATCTTGCTACCTCCATTGGAATCAAAAGTGCCACAAATAGATACTCTACATATTTTATACCTTTTCAAGAATTGATTCAACAGCTTAAAAGGGCGTTAGCTGAGAATAGATTAGACGCTAGGCTTAAACATTTTTCAAAATACAAAGTTTTAATTATTGATGAAATTGGATATTTGCCAATAGATACTGATGCTGCCAATCTGTTTTTTCAGCTAATTTCAAGAAGATATGAAAAACATTGTACTATAATAACTACTAATTCTAATTTTTCAAAATGGAGTGAAATCTTTGGATCTCCAGCTATAGCTAATGCTATTTTAGATAGGTTGCTTCATCATTCTCATATTATTTCTATAAAAGGTCCATCATATAGGTTAAAGTCTAAACTTAATTATTTAGATAGTTCTTCTTCAGGTAATTCTTAAAAGTATATTTTTTGTACATAATTATTTTCCTCTTTTTATACAAATATATATTGCAATTTACA
>NZ_JAHZMO010000105.1 GCF_020748185.1 Terrisporobacter petrolearius
ATAGGGATATAAAAGAAGATAGAGATATAAAATCAAGAGATATTATATTAAAAGCATTTAATCACCGTGGATATAAAAGAGGCTCTAGGTCTATAAAGATGACATTAGAAAATGAATTTGGAATAAAAATGAACAGAAAGAAAATTCAAAGAATAATGAGGAAGTATAATATTATTTGTCCGATACGTAAAGCTAATACAAAAAAACGTATGATGAAGGCTACTCAGGAACATCGAGTTGTTCCGAACATGCTAAATAGAAAGTTTAAACAAAAAATTCCGGGGAAAGTTTTATTAACAGATATAACATATATGCCTTACGGCAATTGTAAAATGGCATATTTATCAACAATAAAGGATTCTTCAACTAATGAAATATTAGCCTATAATTTATCAAATAGTTTAGCTATAGATATCGTAACTAAAACTATAGATAATTTAATTAACTTAAAATCATTAAAATTACATAAAGATGCTTTTGTTCATTCTGATCAAGGGTCCCATTATACAAGTCCTATTTTTCAAAAACTTCTTAAAAAATACAATTTAGGACAATCTATGTCTAGAAAAGGCAATTGTTGGGATAATGCTCCTCAAGAATCATTCTTTGGTCATATGAAAGATGAAATAGACTATAAAAGTTGCAATACATTAGAAGAATTACAATTTATGGTAGATAATTATATGGATTATTACAATAATTATAGATGTCAATGGAATTTAAAAAAGCTGACTCCTAATAAGTATAGAAGTCAACTTTTAATGACGGCTTAGCCAGTCGTTTTTTCTAGTGTCCTTGACAAAGGGTCCATTTTA
>NZ_JAHZMO010000106.1 GCF_020748185.1 Terrisporobacter petrolearius
ATAATAATAGTAAGTCAATCAGGAGAAACAGCTGATACTTTAGCAGCACTTAGAGATGCTAAGTCAAAAGGTGCTAGAGTATTATCCATAACTAATGTTGTTGGTTCATCAATAGCTAGGGAGTCTGATGATATATTCTATACATGGGCAGGGCCAGAAATAGCAGTTGCATCTACAAAAGCTTATACAACACAATTAACAGCATTTTATATGATAGCATTAAATTTAGCTATGACAAAAGGAACTATTAGTGAAGAAGAATACTTTAAAATGATAGATAAATTAAAAGAGATGCCATCACAAGTTGAAAAAGTATTACAAAGTGACGAATTAATAAAAGAAATAGCAACTGAAATAAAAGATAAAAATGATATGTTCTATTTAGGTAGAGGAATTGACTATGCACTAGCGATGGAAGGTTCTTTAAAAATAAAAGAAATATCTTATATGCATGCTGAAGCTTTCGCTGCTGGAGAATTAAAACATGGAACAATAGCTTTAATAGAAGAAGGGACTCCTGTTTTAGTATTAGCTACTCAAGAACAATTATTTGAAAAGATGTTATCAAATATGCAAGAAGTTAAAGCTAGAGGAGCTAAAGTTATAGCAATAGCTAAAGAGCACAACAAAGAAGTAGAAAAATCAGCTGATAGAGTAATATATATACCAGAAGTTGATGATATGTTTGCAAGTATAACAGCTGTTGTACCAATGCAGCTACTTTCATATCATGTAGCCCAAATGAGAGGGTGTGACATAGATAAGCCTAGAAACTTAGCTAAGTCAGTTACAGTTGAATAA
>NZ_JAHZMO010000107.1 GCF_020748185.1 Terrisporobacter petrolearius
ATCACTATATCTAAATTCAGAAGCTATGTCAGCTATAACTGGTATTTTAGCGAATTTTTCTATAGCATTTTTTCCAACAAGTCCTGCATGATAAGCAGTACCACAAGCTACTATATAAACTTTGTTTATTTTTTCTAAATCTTCTTTAGTTATTTTTATATCGTCTAGTTTTATTTTTCCATCTTCATCTAATCTTCTAAGAAGTGTATCTTCTACACCTTTTGGTTGTTCGTAGATTTCTTTTGCCATGAAGCTATCAAATCCACCTTTAGATGCTGCTTCCACATCCCAAGTTATTTCACTTACTTCTTTTTCTACTACTTCTTTCTTTTCATTTAAAACAGTTACTTTATTTCCTTCTATATGAACGAATTCACCATTTTCTAAGAAGTAAACATTTCTTGTATATTTTAATATTGCAGGTATATCAGATGCTACCATGTTTTCATCTTCACCTAAACCTACAACTAATGGACTGTCTTTTCTAACTGCAACTAATTCATTTACATTGTCAGCACATACTACACCTAGAGCATACGCTCCTCTGAATCTTTCAGTTGCTTTATATACTGCTTCTAAAAGATTTCCTTCATAGTATTTACTTACCATGTGAGCTACTATTTCTGTATCTGTTTGAGATAAGAATTTAACTCCTTCAGATTCTAATTCAGCTTTTAATTCAAGGTAGTTTTCTATTATTCCATTGTGAACAACAGCTATAGTTCTATCCAT
>NZ_JAHZMO010000108.1 GCF_020748185.1 Terrisporobacter petrolearius
ATATTAATACGATTTTGTAACATAGTCAACTTTAAATTTATTAATATGTTTACCTTTATATAGGTTTTTTATAATAACTTTTCTTTAATTAGATAGTTTCTTGCCATAACTGTTCTTGGATGTATCTCTTCTTTTTTATTGATGACAAACATTAAAGTATTATTAAAAGAAGTTAAAAGTGCTTCATCAAGTTTACCTCCATATGCTAATTCTCTTAATGCATCTACAACTGGGAATTTTCTTCCTTCTTCAATCAAATCAGCTATGTAAATTATTTTTTCTAAAAGAGACATATCTTCTCTCCCTGTTGTATGATATTTGATTGCATTTATAATATCTTCATCTTCTACTTCAAACTCATACTCGCATATGTATGCCCCAATTACACTATGAGACAAGGAACGGTTTCCATCCTCTATTGGGTCTAAATATATTTCATACTTATTTACATAATCCTCTATTTCCTTGTCACTTAAATACTTTGCACAATCATGAATCATTCCTGCTAAGTAAGCTTTCTCTTTGTCACATCCATAAATCTCACATAATTTTTCAGCACATTTTGCAACATTTGTTGAATGGCTAAGCCTCCCCACTGGTAGCATTTGATTTAGCCTCTGGTTAATATTTTCTAAGTTCATTTAATCCTCTCCATATTGATATAGTTTATTTTCATATAAATAATTTTCTACATTTTCGGGT
>NZ_JAHZMO010000109.1 GCF_020748185.1 Terrisporobacter petrolearius
ACTTTGAAAACTGCATAACATTTAGTGATATGACATTATATAAAGAAGAAGATAAACTTCTTAAAAAATATATCATATAAAGAAGATAACTTTTAAAAATATCAAACTTTGAGCAATGGGATTTGTCTGAATGGATATGAAGACAAAAACATTGGCGAAGCATTTTAATAACTGGTCAAGTTATTAAGGGTGTAGGGCGAATGCCTTGGCACTAGGAGCCGATGAAGGACGCGATAAGCTGCGATAAGCTTGGGGGAGTTGCACGTAAACTGTGATCCCAAGATTTCCGAATGAGGAAACTCACTTAGAGTAATGTCTAAGTATCGTATAGTGAATACATAGCTATGCGAGGGGAACCCGGGGAACTGAAACATCTAAGTACCCGGAGGAAGAGAAAGAAATTCGATTCCGTAAGTAGCGGCGAGCGAACGCGGAACAGGCCAAACCAGTGAAGTTTTCTTCACTGGGGTTGCGGACATATCATAACGAAGAGGCTATTGTAGACGAGGAGAGTTGGAAAGCTCCGCTATAAAGTGTAAAAGCCACGTAGTCAAAACAAGAAGACTTCAGATATGATCCAGAGTACCACGGGACACGTGAAACCCTGTGGGAAGCAGGAGGGACCATCCTCCAAGCCTAAATACTACCTAGTGACCGATAGCGTATAGTACCGTGAGGGAAAGG
>NZ_JAHZMO010000010.1 GCF_020748185.1 Terrisporobacter petrolearius
TTCTAACCATAGTATCATACCTCATCTTTTTAAGTTCCTTTCCTTAATGGTATCACACTCTATAATCAAAAAAGTGCATAAGCTGACAACAATCTTGTCAACTTACACACTTTATTTTACATTCCCTACATTACTATATAAAAATAAAAAGTAGAGAAATTAATTTCTCTACTTTTATTTTTTCTTAACTATAAGAGCTACATTTTCGATATGAACACTATGAGGGAACATATCTACTGGTTGAACCTCTAAACATTTATATCCTCTTTCATCTAAATAATTTAAATCTCTCGCTAAAGTTGATGGACTACATGAAACATAAACTACTCTGTCTGGTTCCATAGATAAAATTGTATCTAATACCTTTTCATCACAACCTTTTCTAGGTGGATCAACAACTACTACATTAGCACGTTTCCCTTGTTTATACATCTTTGGAACGACCTCTTCAGCTTTTCCCACATAGAATTCCACATTATCTAAATTATTTATCTTTGCATTTATCTTTGCATCTTTTATTGCTTCTTCTACAATCTCTATTCCATACACTTTTTTAGCTTTTTGTGCTAAGAATAACGAAATAGTTCCGATTCCACAGTATATATCAAATACTGTATCATTTTCTCCTAAGCTCGCATATTCTAATGCTTTATTATATAGTACTTCTGTTTGAACAGGATTAACTTGGAAGAATGATAATGGTGATATTTCAAATACTAAATCTCCTATATTATCATTAATTTTTCCATCTCCATAAATTACTCTATTTTCACTTCCTAATATTACATTAGTTTTTTCTCTATTTACGTTAACTACTAAAGTTTTGAATCCTGGGATATTTTCTTTTAAAACAGATGCTAATTCATTTAAGTATGGTAATTTTCTTCCGTTGGCAACTAATACTACCATAACTTCTTTAGTAGTAAAACCTACCTTTGTTACTAAATGTCTTAAAACTCCTGTATGAGTTTTTTCATCATATATACTAACTTTATAAGCTCTTATATAAGTTTTAATTATTTTAATTATTTTATCATTTACATTGTGTTGTATAATACATTGGTCTGTAGGTATAATATCATGGCTCTTCTTTTTATAAAAACCAATTACAGGCACTCCATCTACTTTTTGAATAGGAAATTGAGCCTTATTTCTATATCTAAAAGGTTCTTCCATTCCTAAAGCATTATGAATTACCACATCATCAAGTTTTCCAATTCTACTTATAACTTGTTTAACTTCATTAGTTTTTACATTAAGTTGCTCTTTGTAATCTAATTCTTGAATTTGACATCCACCACATTCTTTAAGCTCTTTGCTACATTTTCTTTCAACCCTATATGGTGATGGTTCCAGTATTTCAACTATTTCTCCAACGGCATAGTTCTTTTTTGATTTAGTTATCTTAACCTTAATCTTGTCTTTTACTAATCCGCCATCTACAAAAACCGTAAATCCTTCGAATTTACCAATTCCAACTCCACCTTGACCTATATCAACTATCTCTACAACGTACATCTTATCTTTTGACAACATAGGTTTTCCTCCGAACAATTAAATTTAGACTTCAAACATTTATTTTATCAAAAAAATAAGGACTATTAAAGTCCTTATATAAATAAATCTCTATTTTTTAATCCTAGATAAAATTGTGTACATGCAAGTATAAATAAAATAACTCCTCCTATAGAGCCTATGTACACTAGCTTTTCTGCTAAACCTTGTGATAATCCACTACTTACAATTTTGCCAACATAATAATTAAAGTTTTGCATTGCTTGGTATCCATATCTCATCCATGTAACTGCTGTCATAATTCCCATAGGAACTATACTCATACTCATATAAAATCCATTTATCGATCTTTGTTTACTACCTTTAACTCCCAATACAATTGGTACTAAAAATAATAAGGGTAACATATATCCATAAAATTGAGGCGTTAAAGCTAAAAATAATGCTGCAGTTAAATAAAATGCTAATAAATAATTTTTTAATACATTTGTTTCACCTTTAAAGTCTCTCAAAGATGCTTTTAAATATCTTATATATATTGGCAAATCATTTTCAATACCTTGAACATCTCTACCCATTCTCATATCCTTAATTAATTCTTTACCTTTTCCATTAAGCTGATTATATTGTTTACTAAAATATTCCGGTACTTCTACCTGCTCATATTCAGATTTTAACTTTTCTAAATCAGACAAATATTTTTGTCTTTTTCTTTCTTTTATACCCTTGAACTTCTTCGTTTCAGAGATTAATTGGCTAATTGTCATAACTACTAACCCTGTACTCATACAAGCACCCCCCTTTATATTTATGATACTATATAGGCATTATTACTTCTATATTTTTATAATATTATTTATAAGTTCTTTATTATATATCCTCATTATTTATATAAAGAACCCTACGTTTTGTAGGGTTCTTTTTATTTTAACTACTTTTTACTATTAAAAATCTATTTTCCGTGGCTTACTATCTTATTTAATGCCATTCCAGCAAAACCTAATATAATAACCCAAACTATTAACATAAAAACCCAAGCAAATCCTGTCATTATATTCACCATCCTTTAAAATTAATCTGTAATAAGATTAAAATTTATTAAGCTTCTACTTTATTATTTTGTATTTCAGAAGTATATTTAGATTTAATAGATTTATATGTTTGTATAAACCCAACTACCAATATACATACTACTACGGCTCTAGCAAGATTTACCCAAACAACAAACTGCTCATTACCAGCCATATAAGACGGTATTGCTTTAAAGTTACCAGCTAATGCATAGTCTTTAGTAAATATAGCTAAGAATACTATTATAGAAACTGGTGTTAAGAATTGGTGGAATAATCTAAAGAACCATTTTGGAACTTTCCATAACCCACCTTTATTTATTTCTTCTAATGCAGGGTCTTTAACTAACCAAGCTACAACTATAACTTCTATTAATCCAAGAACGATTAATAAGTAGTTACCTATCCAGTTATCAACTTCTGTGAAGTAGAACAAGTTAGCAGTTCCTGTCATTATTGATTCTAATGCTATTGGAGTACCAACTATTAAATATGCTACGAATATAATAATAGCGCCTTTCTTTCTTTGTATTCCCATATCTTCTTCTAGCAACGCAACTAAGTAGTTATACATTGCTATAGCTGAAGTAAATCCAGCAAAGAATAATAAGAAGAACCAAACAGCACCAAATATTCTACCACCAGTCATATCAGCAAATACATTTGGCAATGCCATAAATGCAAGCCCTATACTACCTTTTATCCCTTCTGGTCCAAGGAAAGCATAAGAAATAGGTATAACAGAAGTACCAGCAAGTATAACTTCAGCAAATTCATTTAATGATACTGTAGCAACAGAAGCAGCTACTATATCTTCATCTGCTTGCAAGTAAGATGCATAGTTGCAAATAATACCCATTCCTAAAGATAATGTGAAGAATATTTGACCTGTTGCAGTTACTACTGAAGCAGAAGTTAATTTACTCAAATCTGGATTCCATACAAAGTTTAATCCATTCATTGATGACCAATCAGGATTAACTGGTGCACCTAATGTTACAGCTCTTATAACTAATATGATACCAAATATATATATTGTTGGCATCATTACTTTAGCCCAAGCTTCTATACCTTCAGACACACCTTTCATAACTGCCCATCCAAGTAATGCTAATGATATTACCCAGAATATCAACATCTTAGGATCAGTTATATAATTTACAAAGAATGTAGGACCATCCACACCTACATAACCACCTGTTAGTGATTGTACTGCGTATCCTAGTGACCAACCTATTATATGAGTATAATAAGAGTTAACTAATAATGTAACTCCAAATGCTATAGCTCCTGCAAGAGCTCCAAGTATAATTGCAGTTTTTGGCTTTACAGCTTTTTTAGCTTGTAAATAAATCATTGGACCTACCGTTCCATGTCCATGTGCTCCACCATAACGCCCTATACTCCACTCTATTAACATTACAGGTATACCTATAACTATTAGAGCAAAGAAATATGGTATCATAAATGCGCCACCACCATTTGTAGCAGCTATATACGGGAATCTCCAGAAATTCCCTAATCCAACAGCATTTCCTGCCATTGCTAAGATAAGACCTATCTTAGAACCCCATTGTTCTCTGTTTTCTGCCATTTAATACTCCCTCCTTTTTATTTTTAATATGACGGAAAATAAAACCCAAAAGAAATAATCAGATTAAACCCCTTGTTTTGTCAATATATTCACATTTTTGTAAATATTCTGATTATTCATTTTATAAAAATAACCACTAAGACTTTAGTATTATCTGAGTGGTCATTTTATATAATAGTACCATCATTTACTAGAACATGCAATCATTCTCTTCGAATTATTTTTAGTCATATAAATCATGTTTTAATAAAATATTAATGTACTATATTAAAATATATTAATCATTTTCTTATTTTATTCTTATAAAACTCTACTTGAACCTCTGTATACAGCTCCTCTTGTAGTATCAACTGTTATTATTTCCCCATCTTCAACATTTGATAATATATTAGTAGCAGATACAATAACTGGTTTTCCTAAGTTTATTCCAACTATTGCAGCATGAGAAGTCATTCCACCATCTTCTGTTACAATTGCAGCAGCTTTTTCTATATATGGATTCATTTCTTTATCAGTCATACTAGTAACTAATATATCTCCTTCGTTGAAATTCTCACAAGATTCTCCACTTTTTACTATACGTACGTTACCTTCAATTGTAGTTCTTCCTATACCTATACCTTGGCATATTTCTTCACTTACAACATGCACTTTTATTAAATTAGTTGTTCCACTTACTCCAGTTGGAACTCCAGCAGTTATAACAACTAACTCTCCATCGTGGATAAACCCTTCATTTTTACTTGCTTCTATTGAGTTATCTATAAGATCATCTGTATTTCCTGCTTGTTGACAGTTTACTGTATAAACACCCCAACTTAATGATAACTGTCTACTAGTTCTTTCATTTGGAGTAGCAGCTATAATCGGAGTATTTGGTCTAAATTTAGAAACCATTCTAGCTGTATGTCCTGAAGATGTTGATGTAACTATTCCTGAAGCAGTTAAACTTTTAGCTGTTGTGCAAGTAGCATAACTTATTGCATCTGTAACATTTGTATTGTTTAATCCTTTGCTTCTTAAGATATTATCATAATCTAAAGTTTCTTCTATTCTTTTTGCTATTGTAGCCATTGTTTTAACTGCTTCTACTGGATATTTACCTGCAGCAGTTTCTCCAGATAACATTATTGCATCTGTTCCATCGTAGATAGCATTTGCAACGTCAGTTACTTCAGCTCTTGTAGGTCTTGGGTTTCTTATCATAGAATCAAGCATTTGAGTAGCTGTTATAACTGGTTTTCCTAATTCATTACATTTTTTGATCATTTCTTTTTGTACTATTGGCATCTCTTCAGTTGGTATTTCAACTCCCAAGTCACCTCTAGCAACCATTAAACCATCAGAAACTTGTAGTATTTCATCTAAATTATCCACACCTTCTTGGTTTTCTATTTTTGATATTATTTGTATATAAGTGGCATCGTTATTTTCTAGAACTTCCCTTATAGCAAGAACATCAGATGCTTTTCTAACAAATGACGCTGCTATAAAATCTATCCCTTGAGTTATACCAAATTCTATATCTGATATATCCTTAGGAGTTAATGCTGGTAAGTTTATTTTTACCCCGGGAACGTTTACGCCCTTGTGGTTTTTAACAATACCTGAGTTTTCAACTATACAGTGAATTTCTTCCCCAACAACTTCTTCAACTCTTAATCCAACAAGGCCATCATCTATTAATATTAAGTCACCTTTTACAACGTCATCAGCTAATCCTTTGTAACTAACTGTACAGATTTCTTTTGTCCCCATAACATCTGCCATAGTTATTGTAAATTTACTTCCTTCTTCAAGGAAAACTTCTGGATCTGCAAAGTTTCCAGTTCTTATTTCTGGACCTTTAGTATCAAGTAATATTGCAACTGGTTTGTTAAGTCTTTCTCTAACTTTTTTTACCGCATCCATTCTTTCCTTATGTTCTTCATGAGAACCATGAGAAAAGTTAAATCTACAAACATTAAGACCATTTTCCATTAATTTAGTTAATGTTTCTTCACTTTGAGAAGCTGGTCCTAAAGTACAAACTATTTTTGTTTTTTTAGCACTCTTAAGCATTATATTATATCCTCCTAAATGTATTATATAGATAGTATTTGAGCCATTTGATAACTTTGTTTGTCAAAATCTCTTTTCATAGCTAAAGCTTCATGTATTTCCATATCTATTATCTTATCATCTCTTATTCCTACTACCCTAGCAGATTTACCATCTAGAAGTAATTCAACTGCTTTTACTCCTAATCTACTTGCTAATAAACGATCTGAAACTGTTGGACTTCCACCCCTTTGAACATGTCCTAATACTGTTACTCTAAGGTCAACACCAGTTCTTTCAACTATTTCTTTTCCAATATCATTAGCGTTTCCAACACCTTCTGCTAATACTATTATGCTGTGTCTCTTACCTCTTTTTTTAGTAGTTTCTAATCTTAAGCATATGTCTTCTATTTTATAATCTATTTCTGGAACTATTATTGTTTCAGCACCACCAGCTAACCCAGAATATAAGGCTAAATCTCCACAATGTCTTCCCATAACTTCAACTATATTAACTCTTTCATGAGAAGAAGAAGTATCTCTTATTTTACTTATAGCATCTACTATAGTGTTTAATGTTGTATCGAAACCTATTGTATAATCTGTGTAAGCTAAATCATTATCAATTGTTCCTGGTATACCTATAGCTGGAAAACCTAAATCACTAAGTTTTTGAGCTCCATTGAAAGAACCATCTCCACCTATTACAACTAAACAATCTATTCCATATTTCTTAAGGATTTTAACTGCTTTTTGTCTACCTTCTTCAGTTTTAAACTCTTCACATCTTGATGATTTAAGTATTGTTCCACCTCTGTGTATAATGTCTCCAACTGATGATAAATTCATTTCAACTAAGTCAGATTCAATAAGACCTTTGTATCCTCTATTAATACCATAAACTTTGCATCCATAATATATGGCTGATCTAACTACAGCTCTAATAGCTGCATTCATTCCTGGTGCATCCCCACCACTAGTCAATATTCCTATTGTCTTCATAGTACTACCTCCTAATAATCCTAAGTCCTTAGAGTTGTAATTTTTTACTCCCTAGGTATATATGTTTTTATTAATTTTACAAAAACATTTTCACCTGTATATATTGTGTATTATATCACAAATTTCCACCTGTTTTTATATAAAACATCAATTTGTGCTAATTTTTAACCTTAACGTTTTCCATGCCTAATAGTTTTCGTAATTCGAATTGTAATTCAGAGTTTATACTCACTTCCATATCAGTCCACTTAAATATTCTTCGAGGATGTTCTGTGCATATGTAAACACCTTCTTTTCCCTTATGTTGAAGTAATATTTTTTCTATAGAACTGATAATTTGTTGATTTTTTACATTATCTACCTTTATAAAAATACCTGTAGCTTGTGGCTTTTTATTTTTTGTGTATACATTATTTCGATTGTTAATTTTAAAATTATCATGATCACTTATATCTTTAATTTCTCTAGCTATAAGTTTTGCATTTTCTTCCTCTTTTATACTAAGCTTACCTTTTATATAAATAATATTATCCTCATTTAAGATAGTATTATATTGTTTTAAAACTTGAGGAAATACAATAACTTCAATAGTACCATATAAGTCTTCCAACTCTAAAAATGCCATAATGTCATTTCTTTTAGTTGTTTGTATCCTCTTGTTAACAATCATTCCACCTAAAATAACTTCTTTTTCATCTAAATTCAAGTATGCTTCCATGTCTTCTTTTAAAGCATTGATTCTTCCATTATCTATAGATGTGTTATTTTTTAATTCTTTTTCATATTCTCCAAGAGGATGACCACTAACATACATTCCTAAAACTTCTTTTTCCAATGCTAGTCTTTCTCTCTCTTCAAATTCATTTACCTTAGGTATTGAACTAACTTCATGTTCAACTTCTACAATTTCTTCTCCCATTTGAAGACCATCAAACAGAGAAATTTGTCCTTTGACATTTTTCTTTCTATCCATAGATACGCTTTCTAATAATTTTTCGTATCCCATCATTAAACTAGCTCTATTATCACTAATATTGTCAAAAGCTCCACATTTAATTAAACTTTCTAATACCCTTTTATTCAAATCTTTTGAATCTAATCTTTTTACTAAATCAGCAAAATCTTTAAAGTCTCCATTTGCTTCTCTTTCTTTTATAATGTTGTTAATTACATTTATTCCAACATTTTTAACAGCTGCTAAACCAAATCTTATATCATGTCCTTCAACGGAAAATTTCCCAAAACTTTTATTTATATCTGGTTTTAATATTTCTATTTCTAAAGCACTACATTCTCTTATATATTCAACAACTTTATCTGTGTTGCCCATAACACTAGTAATTAATGCTGCCATAAATTCTACTGGATAATATGCTTTTAAATACGCTGTTTCATAAGAGATAACTCCATAAGCGGCTGCATGAGATTTATTAAATGCGTATTTTGCAAAATCTATCATGTCATCAAATATTTTATTTGCTATATCCTCTGGAACGCCATTTCTTACACATCCTTGTATTTCTAAATTCCCATTTTCATCTCCTTTTCCGTGTATGAAGTACTGTCTTTCTTCTTCCATTACATCCATTTTCTTTTTGCCCATAGCTCTTCTAACTAAATCGCTACGACCATAACTATACCCTGCTAAATCCCTAACAACTTGCATAACTTGCTCTTGGTAAACTAAACAACCATAAGAAACTTCCATTATAGGTCTTAAACTTTCATGTATATATGTTATTTTATCTGGGTTATGCTTATTTTCTATATATGTTGGAATAGAATCCATGGGACCTGGTCTGTATAAAGATATACCAGCAACAATATCTTCAAAGTTATTTGGCTTAAGCTGTTTCATGAAACTTCTCATACCTGAGCTTTCCAATTGGAATACTCCTAATGTGTTTCCTGAAGAAAGTAACTCATAAACCTTTGGATCATCATAGTCCATTGAAGAAAAATCTATTCTTTTTTTATATTTATTTTCTATTAAATCAAGGGCATCTCTTATAACTGTAAGAGTTCTAAGCCCCAAAAAGTCCATTTTTAAAAGACCTAACTCCTCTAAAGTAGTCATTGTGAACTGAGTACTCACAGACTCTTGATGCTTGTATAATGGTACGTATTCATCTACAGGATTTTTTGAGATAACTACTCCTGCTGCATGGGTAGATGCATGACGTAACATTCCTTCCATCTGCTTTGAAATATCTATTACTTCTTTAGTTTCCCCATCTTGCTCGTATAAATTTCTTAGTTCTGGATTAACTTCCAATGCTTTATCTATTGTCATTCCTAAATCAAAAGGAATTTCTTTTGCTATTTTGTCAACTTTGTTATAAGGAATATCTAATACTCTACCAACGTCTCTAATAGCTGCTTTTGCTTTCATAGTTCCAAAAGTTATAATCTGAGCAACATGATCATCTCCATATTTTCTCTTAACATAATCTATAACTTCTTCTCTTCTTTCATAGCAAAAATCTATATCTATATCGGGCATAGATACACGTTCTGGGTTCAAGAAACGTTCAAATAGCAATGAATATTTAATTGGATCTATATCAGTTATTCTCAAAGTATATGCAACTATAGAACCTGCTGCACTACCTCTTCCTGGACCAACCATTATATTATTTTCTTTTGCATAATTTATGAAATCCCAAGTAATTAAAAAGTATTCTATATATCCCATTTTTGAAATTACATCAACTTCATAATTTAATCTATCTATTGCTTCCTGTGTAGGATTATTATATCTTTCCTCTAATCCTTTAAAGCATAGCTCTCTTAAGTAACTTTCTGTTGTATAACCTTCTGGTACATCGTATTTTGGTAAATGATAAGTATTAAAATCAAATTCAACATTACATCTTTCTGCAATTTTAACCGTGTTATCTAAAGCCTCTATTGCATAAGGGAAAAGTTCTTCCATTTCTTCTCTTGACTTTAAATAAAATTCATCACTTCCAAATTTCATTCTACTTGGATCATTTAAAGTTTTGCCCATTTGTATACACATAAGTACATCATGAGTTTTTGAATCTTCCTTATTTACATAATGCAGGTCGTTTGTTGCAACAAGAGGTATGCCCGTTTCTTTTGATAATTTAACTAACCCTGCATTTACTTCTTTTTGTTCTGGCAAATTGTGGTCTTGTATTTCTAAATAAAAATTATTTTCTCCAAATATGTCTCTATATAATAAAGCAAATCTTTTGGCTTCTTCATAGTTTCTATTCAAAATATTATTTGATACATCTCCTGCTAAACAAGCCGATAATGCTATAATTCCTTCGCTATGTTTTCTTAATTCTTCTATATCCACCCTTGGCTTGTAATAAAATCCTTCAACGTAAGATGTTGAAACTAATTTTATTAAATTTTTATATCCTGTCATATTTTCAGCTAATAAAACTAAATGACCGTACTTTTTATCATAGTTTGGGTCTTTATCCCTTAAGCCACGAGATGCTGTGTATACTTCACATCCTATAACTGGCTTTATTCCTGCTTTTTTTGCTTTTTTATAAAAATCTATAGCTCCAAACATACAACCATGATCTGTTATAGCAATAGCTTTCATATTTAGCTCTTTTGCTCGCCCTATTAGTTTATCTAGTCTAGAAAATCCATCTAGTAAACTGTACTCCGTATGCACATGAAGATGAATAAAATCTTTATTCATTATCTCACCTCCTAAATTTATAAACTTATTTTATCATATTATCGAATAAAAAAAGAGGCTATATATTATAACCCCCTTAATAATTAATTTTCATTATTATGTCCACTATCAAACTCTTTACTTCTCAACTCATTAGCTATTTCTTCTAATTTTTTTAATCTGTGATTTACACCCGATTTACTAATTGGAGGAGTTAATAATTCTCCCAACTCTTTTAATGTTAAATCTTCATTCTCGACTCTTAATAATGCAATTTGCTGCAAGCTTTGGGGTAATTTACTTATACCCATTTTTCGTTCAATTAATTTTATATTTTCTACTTGTCTTACTGCCGCATTTACTGTCTTGGAAAGATTAGCTGTTTCACAGTTTACTATTCTATTTACATTATTTCTCATTTGTTTTAATATTTTTGTATTTTGAAGACTTAAAAGAGCTTGAAAACCGCCTATAAGACTTAGCAAATCTGATATTTGCTCACTTTCTTTCAAATATACAACATAAGAATTTTTTCTACATACTATTTTTGAATTTAAACCTAATGAGTTTATTAAATTCATTAAAGATTCTGCAAATTCTTCGTTACTAACAACAAATTCTAGATGATAATTTTTTTCTGGATCACTTATTGAGCCTCCACCTAGAAATGCTCCTCTAAGAAATGCCTTTTTACATTCCTCATCTTCATATACCCAAGATGGTATTGTGTGAGAAGGTAAAAAATCTTCATTTTTGTCTAATACGCCTAAAGTCTTCATTAACTCTTCAGATCCCATATCACTTTTTACAGTTAGCACATAGCTATTATTTCTCTTTAACATTTGATTTTTATTAACTATAATAGTTGTATTTATATTAAAATCAGATTTTAATATTTTAAAAACTTTTCTAGCTACTGAATTTAATTCTGTAGAAATTTTCAAGTTAATTTTTTTATACCCAGCAATTTGTATAGTACCAGCTAGTTTCGCTATTCCCGATAACTCAGCTTTTTTATAACATAAGCTTTCCGGCATTAATCTTGCCAGTTCATTTTTTGTTTCTGTAGAAAAAGACATACATACCACCTATTATCTTAGCTCTTCTTTAATCTTTTTTTTATTTCTTTTAAAGCCACCTTTATAATTTCTTTCTCATCATCATATTTTGCTAAATCAACAACCCTATCTATATGAATAAACTTAGCATCCACAAATCCTTCTTCTTTTTGTGGTACTGTGTCCATATTTTTAGACTGCATCAAATACCAAAATACAGTTTTATGAACAGCTCTATTTTCATCCCAATTTTCTTTGAAAGTATAATGTATCTCTCCAAGATATTTTAAGGTTTCGGCTTTTACTCCTGTTTCTTCTGACACTTCTCTTAATGCAGCTTCTTCGTTATTTTCGCCTTCTTCTACTTTTCCTTTTGGCAAAACCCAATCACCGTTAAACTTTCTTAGTAGAAGAATAGCATTTCCAAATAACACCACCCCACCGGCACTAATCTCTTCTCTCATAGATGTTCACTCCTTAAAACTAACATAATAATAAGGATTTCTACATAAAAATCTAAAATCCTTTTTTACCTTGCCCTGTCATAATCATGACTTAGTGCCAAATTATTAATTACTTCACATATAGAATCTGCGTGATGTCTAATATAGTCATTTTTAATTTCTATCAAATCTCCCTCGACTATTTTAATACCCATATTCTTTAATGCGATTCTTTGCCTTTTATCTAATAACACCTGATTTGCTCCGTCTTTTTTATATTTTTCAAATTGACTATCAGGTATTATTTCATCGTTAGCTATAACATAGTCAATCAAGTTCTCTTTTGTATGTTTATTTATAGCTTTAATGTGGTCTAATACATCATATCCATCAGTTTCGCCTGGTTGAGTCATTACATTAGGAATATATATTTTTGTAGCCTTGCTTCCCTTTATAGCTTCAACCACACCTTCCACTAATAAATTTGGTATTATACTAGTATATAAACTTCCTGGACCCATTATAATGTAATCAGCTTCGTAAATAGAATTAATCACTTCATTTAAAGGCTTTGCGTCTTTAGGCTCCAGGTATACTTCTTCAATTTTACTTTTTTGCTTTCTGACTTCCCTAGGAATTTTAGATTCCCCTTTTATTATATTTCCATTATTTAGTTTGGCAATTAAGTCTATACTTTCCAGTGTAACTGGTAAAACCCTGCCTGTTATATTAAAAATTTCACTTAATTTATAAACAGCCGTTTCAAAATTACCATATTGACCATTCATAGCTGCCAAAAAAAGATTTCCAAAGCTCTGTCCTTTTAGGCCACCTTCTTCAAATCTATATTGCATTACTTCTTGCATAGTAGGTTCAGTATTAGCTAGAGCTAGCAAACAGTTTCTAATGTCTCCTGGTGGTAACATTCCTAAGTCTGATCTTAAAACTCCTGATCCTCCGCCATCGTCTGCAACAGTAACAACAGCTGTAATATTAGGTGTAATCTTTTTAAGACCTCTTAGAAAGATTGACTGACCTGTACCTCCACCAATAACCACTACATGAGCCTTCTCAACTTCAATAGTCTTTCTTGTAGTATCTTTTTTTACTTGTTTTTTTGCTTTTATAAAAAAAGCTATCCCTAGAACTAAGGTTACCATGCCTAGAATATCTATAATATAAGCCAAATATTTCATAGCTGCCTCCGCCTATCTTAGCATAAAATCTCTATGCTTCTTAACTACTCTGTATCCTTGTTTTATTAATTCATCACTTATTAAGTTAGATATTGTTACAGATCTATGTCTTCCACCTGTGCAACCTATACTTATAACTAAATGATGTTTTCCTTCTTCTATATATTGAGGTACTAAAAAATTAATCATGTCTAATAATTTTTCATAAAACTGATGACTTATATCAGAGTTCATTACATAATCTCTAACATCTTGTTCTTCACCTGTTTTACTTCTTAGCTCATCAATATAATAAGGATTCGGTAAAAATCTCACATCAAAAACTAAATCTGAATCTGAAGGTATTCCATGTTTAAATCCAAATGAAACCACAGATATAGTTAAATTATTATTAACCTCTCCATTTGCATAAATTTTACTTATTTCTTCTTTAAGGTCTTTAGGTTTCATATTAGAAGTATCTATTATACAATCAGCAATTTCTTTTAATGGCTCTAAAATTGCTCTTTCCATCTTTATACCTTCTGGTATCTGTCTATTAATTGATAAAGGATGATTTCTTCTAGTCATTTTGTATCTTTTTAATAAAATATCATCCGCACAATCTAAATATAGTACTTCAAAAGGATATTGATCCTTTCTTAAAGTGTTTAAACTTTCGTGTAACGCTTCAAAAAATTTTCTTCCTCTTACATCTATTCCTAATGCTACTTTATCTATAGTTGAGTTAGATTGATAGCATAATTCAGCAAACTTAGGAATTAAAGTAGGGGGTAAATTGTCTACACAATAAAATCCCATATCCTCTAGCGCTCTCATTGCTTCACTTTTTCCAGATCCAGAAAGTCCAGTAACTATTATAAATTTCATTTATAAACTCCCTTTTTATTAAAATTTAATATTTTCTATCAGTGATAAATCAATCTTTGCTTCTTTAATAGTGTTTAATGCTAAGTCAAAGTTACCAACATTTTGTGGAACATGAGCATCAGAACCTACTATAAAAGTATTTCCTATATGCTCAATTTTTTTTAGTTGCTCTACATTTAAAAATTTATGACTACTGTTTATCTCTAATCTAGTATTTGTTTCTTTTGCAACTTTTGCAATTTCCTCTATATATACATCACCCTTGTCTCCTGGGTGAGTAATGACAAATATATCATTATTTCTCATAGCATTAATTATGGCTAAAGTATTGTATTCTTTTGACTTATTTGTTTTAAAAACATAATTATTAGCATGATTAAGTAGACCTTTTACGCTTGTTGGCTTTGATCCAAAGTGATATCCAGCCATGACATAATCTAAAACTTTTCCTATTTTATCATCATAATCAATGTTTCCTTTATCATCTAATATATTACTTTCCACTCCCAATAATATTTTTATTTTGTCTTTATATTTTTCATTGAGAAAATCTATTTCTTCCCTCATTTTAAATATATCATTCTTCTTAATGCCATAGGTTAAGTGATCATAGCTATGATCTGAAATTCCAAGAATTTCAATTCCTTTTGAAATAGCTACTTTCACATTTTCTTCTATTGTTCCTTTACCATGACTGTATATGGTATGTGTATGATAATCAGCTAGAATTTTCATTTATTAATCCTCTCCTAGAATCTTCACTTCTTCCTCTAACATTATACCAAATTTTGCATTTACTGTGCTTTTAACTATAAACATTAAGTCTAATATGTCTTTTGCATTAGCATCTCCAGGATTTATAACAAAACCACAATGTTTCTCTGAAACTTGTGCTCCTCTTAAGCTAAGCCCTCTAAGTCCACAGTCATCAATTAGTTTTGCTGCAAAATACCCTTCTGGTCTTTTAAATGTACTTCCTGCACTTGGGAAGTTTAGAGGTTGTTTAGTTGATCTTCTATTTGCATAGTCTGACATAGTTTCTTTTATTTCATCAGCATTACCTGGTTGTAATTCTATTACAGCAGATAAAGCTATATAATCATTAGTTGTTAATATACTTCTTCTATACTCAAATTTCATTTCTTCATTAGATAGCTCAAATATATTACCTTCTCTATCCATAAGCCTTACAGCTTTTACAATTTGTTTCATTTCTCCACCATAAGCTCCTGCATTCATGGCTAATGCTCCACCTAAAGTTCCTGGTATTCCAGCTGCAAATTCAAATCCTGTTAAAGAACTTTTAAGAGCATTTCTACCTAATATAGATAACAAAGCACCACTTTGTGCCTTTATTATATTTCCTTCTATTTCATAATTATTGAAGTTATCTAACAACTCTATAACTATTCCTCTTATTCCACCATCTTTTACAAGAAGATTTGAACCATTACCTATAACTATGAAAGGTATGCTTTCTTCCTTGGCAAATTTTATTACCTTACTTAATTCTTCCTCAGTCTTAGGTTTAAGTAAGAAATCTGCTGGCCCCCCCACTCTAAAAGATATATGTTTTTTCATTGGCTCATCTACCTTTATACTTTCTTCATCTAATATATTCAATAATTGTTTATATATAAATTCCTTGTTCATTATATTTTCCTCCCAAATCATACACTTTATTAATTAATAATCAAATTTATATTGTAAATATTTTTCATACTTTCAAATTATACGTTTTATCCTTACTTTTAGTATATGCTTTTACTCAAAAAAGGATAAATTTTAATCATAAAATGATTTTACCACATATTTTTATAATATTTAATGAAAATTTCTCAAATCATTAGACCTATACAAATGTGTTAATTATCTATTACATATGTATTTTAATTTCATAAAAATGTAAATTTATGAAGTAACTTAATTCTATAAATACAAAACTATTATATCTTAACTCAAGTTGAATATGAAAATAAGAGGTGATATAATAAAATTAGTATATTTTAACATTTTTATACCTAAGACTAATTGACTAATAATTTTTAATTCAATTTTTATAATAAGTCTTCATCATCATTGTATTTAATATTTAAGCTTGCTCATTTGCTCAATATTTCTCTTAATATTGAGCAAATATTATATTTATCAGTAAAGTATTTTAAAATAAGGGGGATAAACTCATGGAAAAAGAAGTTTTAACCACTTGTCCTTACTGTGGCGCTGGATGTCAATTTTACTTAGTAGTTGATGAAGAAAAAAATCAAATCATAAGAAGCAAACCTGCCCAAGGAAGAACAAATGAAGGTACATTATGCCTTAAAGGTCATTATGGATGGGATTTCCTAAATGACCCGCAAATTTTAACTCCAAGACTTACTAAACCTTTAATCAGAAAAAATGGAACTTTAGAAGAAGTTGAATGGGACGAAGCAATATCTTATACAGCTTCTCGACTAAATGAAATCAAAGAAAAATATGGTCCAGATTCAATAATGGGTACTGGTTCTGCCAGAGGTCCAGGAAATGAAGCTAACTACATTATGCAAAAATTTATGAGAGCTGCAATAGGTACTAATAATATTGACCACTGTGCCCGTGTTTGACATGCCCCATCTGTAGCCGGTTTGGCTTACTCATTAGGTAGTGGTGCTATGTCTAACTCTATACCCGAAATTGAAAATGCAAATTTATTACTTGTATTTGGATATAACGGTGCAGATTCTCACCCTATAGTTGCAAGAAGAATAGTTAGAGCAAAAGAAAAGGGAGCTAAAATAATAACTGTTGACCCTAGGGTTACAGAAACTGCAAGAATTTCTGATATGCATTTAGCTTTAAAAGGTGGGACTAATATGATTTTAGTTAATGCCTTCGGTAATGTTTTAATAAATGAAAATCTATATGACAAAGACTTCGTAGCAAATCATACTGACAATTTTGAAGAATATAAGAAAATTGTTGAACCTTATACTCCTGAATATGCAGAAAAATACACTAATATACCAGCTGACGCCATCAGACAAGCCATGAGAGAATATGCCAAGGCAAAAGATTCTATGATTCTATACGGCATGGGCGTTTGCCAATTCTCACAAGCTGTTGATGTAGTTAAAGGTTTGGCTTCTTTAGCTTTACTTACAGGCAACTTAGGAAGACCTAATGTTGGTATTGGACCAGTTCGTGGTCAAAACAATGTTCAAGGTGCTTGTGATATGGGTGCTCTTCCAGATGTATATCCAGGATATCAAAAAGTTACTAATCCTCAAATCAGAGAAAAATTTGAAAAAGCTTGGGGTGTTACTCTTCCATCTGAAATAGGTGTTAAAATTACAGAAGTTCCTCATGCTGTTTTAGAAGAAAAGAAAATAAAAGCTTACTATATATTTGGTGAAGACCCAGTTCAAAGTGATCCAGACGCTTCTGAGGTAAGAGAAACTTTAGATGCTTGTGAATTTGTTGTTGTACAAGATATCTTCATGAACAAAACTGCTCTTCATGCTGATGTTATTTTACCTGCCACATCTTGGGGAGAACACAATGGTGTTTATTCTTGTGCCGACAGAGGCTTCCAAAGAATTAGAAAAGCTGTTGAGCCTAAAGGTGATGTAAAAACTGACTGGGATATAATTTGTAGAATCTCTACTGCCATGGGATATCCTATGCAATATAATAATACGAAAGAAATTTGGGATGAGATGAGAAGTTTAACTCCTAGTTTCTTTGGTGCAACTTATGAAAAAATAGAAAAACTAGGTTGTGTTCAATGGCCATGCAGAAGTGAATCTGATGAAGATAAAGGTTCTGTATTCCTTCATAAAGATGGCAATTTCTCTACTGATAATGGTAGAGGTAAATTGTTTGCAACTGAATGGAGACCTCCTTATGAAATTGAAGATGATGAATATCCTTTCAGTTTATCAACTGTAAGAGAAGTAGGTCACTATTCTGTTAGAACAATGACTGGTAACTGTAGAACTCTTTCTCAACTAGAAGATGAACCTGGTTATTTACAGATAAATTATAAAGATGCACAAAAACTTAATCTTGAAGATAACGAAATAATCAGAGTAAGTTCTAGAAGAGGTAGCGTATTAACAAGAGCCCTAGTAACAGATAGAGTTCAAGAAGGAGCTACTTATATGACGTACCAATGGTGGGTAGGTGCTTGTAACGAACTTACAATAGCTAGTCTTGACCCTATTTCTAAAACTCCAGAATACAAGTACTGTGCTGTTAAAGTAGAAAGAATAGAAGATCAAAACTATGCCGAAGAATGCGTTAAAAATGCTTATAAAGATTTAAGAATCAAAATGGGTGTTAAAAGTATCTAATCAAGGAGACATTCAATCTAATTTTTGATGAATTAATTATATTAAAGAAAGGTGAAATAGTATGAAAAATAAATTAGGTTCATTTGTAATTGCTGACTCTAATAAATGTACTGGTTGTAGAGCTTGTGAAGTAGCTTGCTTTACTACTCATAATCAAAAAAGTAACTCTATAAGCTATACAGTTGGCACTGTAGAAATTCCTATAATTCCAAGACTTTACTTAGTTAAAGACGAAGATATTTGTATGCCTATACAATGCAGACATTGTGAGGATGCTCCTTGTTTAAATACTTGCGCTGTAAAAGCAATATCAAGAATTAATGGTATGGTAGTTGTTGATGATGATAAATGTATAGGATGTAAAACTTGTTTACTGGCCTGTCCTTTTGGAGCTATCGACTTATTAACTCAGTTTAAAGATAAAAAGACTGTTGAACAAATTGCAATAAATGAAAGCAAAAAAATAGCTTATAAATGTGATTTATGCAAAGATAATGATAAAATAGCTTGCATAAATGCATGCCCTAATGAAGCTTTAAGACTTGTTACTCCTCTTGAAGATAAAAAAGAGAAAAACATAAAAGCTGCTTTGAATTTATTGTCAGCTACTAAATAGGATAAGGGGGATAAAAGTATGATAGTTAGTATAGATAAAGATTTATGCACAGGATGTCAAGAATGCGTAAAAGTATGTCCTGCTTTTGCAATTGAAGGAGATACTGGTAAACCACAAGAAATAAACGAAGATCGCTGCGTAGTCTGTGGTCAATGTGTTCAAGTTTGTAAGTCCTATGCATCTATTATTGACCACGGTGAAGAACTTATAGAAAGTAAAAAATCTGAAAGAAAATTACCTAATGCAATTAATGAACCTCTATTTGCTGCTAATAATGTTTGTGATGTTGATAGAGTAAAAGAAGCTTTAAAAGACCCTAGTAAAATAACTATAGTTCAATGTGCTCCTGCTGTTAGAGTTGCTCTTGGTGAAGACTTTGGAATGGAATTAGGATCTTTAACTCCAGGCAAAATGGCTGCTGCATTAAAAGCTCTTAAGTTTGATAAAGTTTATGATACAAACTTTGCAGCAGATTTGACTATTATGGAAGAAGGAAATGAGTTGATCAAAAGAGTTACAACAGGCGGAACTCTACCAATGTTCACATCTTGTTGTCCAGCTTGGGTTAAATTTTTAGAAGATAATTATCCTGAATTAACAGACCATCTATCTACTTGCAAATCACCACAGCAAATGGCTGGTGCTGTTTTCAAAACTTATGGCGCTGAAATTAATAATATTGATGCAAAAGATATTTATAGTATTTCTATTATGCCTTGTACATGTAAGAAATTTGAATGTGATAGACCTGAGATGAAATCTAGTGGATATAGAGACGTAGATGTAGTTTTAACTACTAGAGAATTAGCTTACTTAATAAAAGATGCTAACATAGATTTTGATACACTTGAAGAAAGTGCTTTTGAGAGTCCTTTAGGAGTATATACTGGTGCCGGTACTATATTCGGTGTTACTGGTGGTGTTATGGAAGCTGCTCTTCGTACTGGCTATGAAGTTATAACTGGAGAAAAAATACCTAGTATAGATTTGCCTGCTGTTAGAGGCTCAGAAGGTTTTAGAACTGCTCAAATAAAAGTGGGAGACTTAACCCTAAAAGTTGGTATTGTTACAGGTCTTAAAAATGTAGTTCCTGTTTTAGAAGACTTAAAATCAGGCAAATTAAGTTTAGACTTTATAGAGGTTATGACTTGTCCAGTTGGATGTGTAAGTGGTGGTGGACAACCTAAGTTATTATTAGAAGAATATAGAGAATTAGCTTATAATAACAGAACTGAAGCTACTTATGTTCATGATAAAAATTTACCACTAAGAAAATCACATGAGAATCCTGAAATAGCTAAGATATATGAAGAGTTCTTAAAAGAACCTTTAGGAAGTGTGTCTCATCATTTATTACATACTAAATATTGTGTAGGAAAGGAAGTGGCTAAATAAATGAATTATTTTGTTATAGCCGACCCACTAAAATGCATTGGTTGCAGAACTTGTATGGTAGCTTGTGTTGTTGAACATAGCAAAGAAAATATATTCTATCAAGACCCAAAGGATATAAATTTTAACCCTAAATTAGAAGTTGTAAAAAATGCTCAAGTTAGTGCTCCTATACAATGTAGACATTGTGAAGATGCCCCTTGTGCAAAAGCCTGTCCTCACAATGCTCTTACTAAAGAAGGTAATTCTATAGTTGTTAACGAAGAAAAATGTATAGGATGTAAAAACTGTATGCTTGCCTGTCCTTTTGGCGCTATTAACTTAAATGATACAGAAAAAGGAAAACTTATTAACTTAGAAAATATTCCAACTGATAAATTATTCTGTATAGAGAAAATGGTAGCCAATAAGTGTGATCTTTGTGGAAATTCAGAAGAAGGTCCTGCTTGTATAAAAGTATGTCCTACTTCTGCATTTAGAATTTTAACAGAAGAAGATTTGTCTACGTCTATAAAAAATAAAAGAAAATCTGCTACTGTAAGGCTATAATTTCATTATTTTTTAATAAAAAATACTACCTTTTATTATACTAAAGGTAGTATTTTTATTTATAATTATATTCTCTATTATGATTCTTGTTTAGAAACCTTAGGTTCTTCTTTTAAATATGCATAATTATACAAGAAAGGTATTATTATACCTCCCCCAATTATGTTTCCAATTGTTACAAATACTAAATTTTTTATTAATGCCGCCATAGTAACTTTAGCACCTAGTAACATTCCCATTGGAATAAAGAACATATTTGCCACGCTATGCTCAAATCCACATAGTACAAATAACATTATTGGGAACCAACAAGCAAATATTTTTGATACTATATCTTGAGCAGCTGTTGCAAGCCATACACCCAAAACAACTAAAATATTACATAAAATTCCTCTAAGTATTAATGTTGCAACATCCAAGGACGCTTTTCCCTCAGCTATCGCTATGGCTTTTGTGCCTGCATCTCCTCCTAAAACTCCTCCATAAAATACTATTAGTGCTAAAATTAAAGAGCCAACTAGGTTTGCTACCCACACTATGCTCCAATTTCTTAACATTTGTGATATTGTTATTTTTTTATTCATAACAGCCAATGTCATTAAGTTGTTACCAGTAAATAATTCTGCGCCTCCAATAACTACTAACATAAGTCCAACGGGAAAGACAAAAGCTCCCGCAAATTTAGCCAAACCTGGATCTATATTCCCTAGAGTTTGGCTTATTATTGTATTAGCTAATCCTCCGAATGCAATATACATACCTGCCAAAATTCCTAAATAAATCATTGGCGATGTTTTTAAGTTAGCTTTTCCCACGCCAACATTTATCATCGTATTAGCTATTTCCTTGGGTGTCAAAAATCTCTTCTCCATAAAATTAACCCCCTTATTACAAGTTTATTACCTTTACATTAATTATAGCAATTTTTTAACGAAATATTTAGTTTTCTAACATGTATACATTATTCTTAATGCTAAAATAAATATTTTATTCGCCTATAAAGAAATTAAAACTGATACAATTAAAGTATCCAATAGGTGGCTCAATATAAATCTTATCTACATTCACTCACACCATATTTTTTTATTAGGAGGTTTTTAATGTCAAATTTAAGTAAAGAAATTGAAAATTATTTAGCAAATTACAAGTATGATTATTCTTTTGAATTTCCATTAATAAAAGTTAATAATCTAGAAAGTGTTAATTATCAAGACACCATAGTCGCAGAATTCCCTCTAGGGATAGTTGTTAATGGCAAATATGAAAATACATTTTTATGTTCACCATTTAAATTAAAAGAATTAGTTGTTGGATATCTATGTTCTAGAAATTTAATTAGCTGTAAAGAAGATATTTTAAATCTTAAAATAAATCATGATGAAAAAATTGCTTATGTAGATATTGATGATTCTAACTTTAATAATGATGAAAGCATTCTTTATCTAAATGAATATGATTTTTTAAAAGCTAATCCTATTTGTGATGATAATTTAACAATTACTGTTAGTGATATATATAAAACTATGGAAACTAATTTAAACTTATCTCAATTATTTAAAAACACTGCTGGTGTTCATTGTGTTGGTATTTATGAAAATAATAAACTAGTAATTGCTTGTGAAGATGTAGCTAGACATAATGCTATGGATAAGGTTATAGGACATTGTATATTAAATGATATTCCATTAGATAATAAAATTATATTTGTCAGTGGTAGACTTTCTTTTGAGATGATAAAAAAAGCAGCAAGAGTTAAAGTTCCTGTTGTTGTTGCTAAATCTGCTACCACAAGTTTAGTAATAGAGACAGCGCAAAAGCTAAATATTACTTTGGTTGGATTTGTACGAGGTACAAAAATGAATATTTACACTAATCCCCATAGAATATTATTCAAATAAAAAAATAAAGAAAGACTGTATTTATATAAAAACACAGTCTTTCTTCACTTTTTAGTGTAATCGTAAATACTACATAATGTTGATATCTTTTCATACATTTAAAAATAAATAATTTATTTTTAAGTGTATGATTTGTAATTACTTTATATGTATTTTTATAAATGGTTATATTATTATTTTATTCGCACTATTTCTCCCATATTTTTTAAATTATAGCCACCTAAATTTTCAACTCTCTTTCTAAAAGATTCTTTATTTATTGTACTTAACAAATGCTCTATATATTGACTTTCTAACATATCCTCTCTCAACAATAAATCATAATTTTCCTCACAAATTGGTATAAAGTCTAAATCAAAAATATGAGCTGCCGAATATACTCCTAATCCACAGTCTGCATCTCCATTATCTATAGCTTTTGCTAAAGACATATGAGTAAATTCTTCTCTTTCATATCCATTTATATCACTTTTCTTAATATTATCTTTCTTAATAAGATAATCAAATAAAATTCTTGTTCCAGAGCCTTTTTGTCTGTTTATGTATCTCACATTAACTAAATCTTTTATTGATTTAATATTTAGTGGGTTACCTTTTTTAACTATTAAACCTTGTGTTCTTTTTACTAATTTTATTAAGACTACATTTTGGTCTATATATTTATTTATAAAAGGTATGTTGTAAGTTTCACTTTCTACATCAAATAAATGTATTGGTGATATATGACTTTCTCCTTTTTTTATTGATAATAAACCTTGGAAACTGCCCACATGAGTAGAGCTTAAGTTAAGTTTACCAAAAGATTCTTTAATCAATTCATCGTTTATAATGTCCATAACTATATCATGACTTCCTATTGATATAATAGTGTTATTAATTTTACTTATATCTTTTAATAACTCTATTTCTACCTTTTCACCTTCGTCAATTCCTTCAACATTTTGAGGTACTCTAATAACCCCGTCTGCATTTACCAAAGTAGTTATAGTACCTGCACCTCTTTTTATTGGTGTTGCCACATATTGATTATTTATTAATCCTAATTTTACTCTAACAAATTCTTCATATTTTAAAGTACTCATAACTCTTTTACTAAGTGTTGCTTCTATTATTTCTTTTTTAGCGACTTCCTTATATATGGACTTTCTAATTACAGGTTTTACGATATTTTCCATAACAACCCAAGCAGAAACTGGATACCCCGGTATTCCTACTACAGCTTTATTATTTATTTTACCTAAAATAGCCGGTTTTCCTGGTTTTATTGCTAAACCATGAATGCAGACTTCTCCAAGTTCTTGTATTATATCATAAGTAAAATCTTCTCTTCCTTGAGATGAGCCAGCATTAATAAGAACCATATCACATTCATCTAATGCTTTTAATACACTATTTTTTATTTTTTCATAATTATCTTCTACTATTGGGTATATTACTGGAGCTGCTTCATACTCTAATACTAAACCTTCAAATAATCTAGAATTAAACTCTATAATATCTCCAATTTTAGGAGTTGTGTGTCTGTCTATTAACTCAGTTCCTGTAGGAATTATTCCAACCTTAAATTCCTTAAAAACTTGTATTTTATCTATTTTGCCACTTATCATAGAACCAATATCTTGAGGTCTTATTGTATGAAAAGATGGAATAATCATTTCTTTTTCTACAACATCTTCACCTAGGCATCTTACATGTTGCCAAGGTATAGTTGGTTTAATTATTTTCACACTATTTTCTTCTTTTTCAAGTAAATCTTCAACCATAATTACTGCATCAAATTCCTTTGGTATAGGATCACCTGTATCAACTACCATATAGTCTTTACTTTCTTCCAATGTAATCATATTTTGTTCATTAGCTAAAAAAGTTGACTCTGCTTTTACTGCTATTCCATCCATTGCTGAGCAATTATAAAAAGGTGCTGATAGGTTTGCATAAATTGCTTCACTACTCATTCTATTAAGTGATTTTTCTACATCAATATACTCTGTTTCTCTAAGTTTATTAATATCTAAAAACTCACAATACTTTTCAATTCCTTCTTGTAAAGGTATATTTGACAAATATTTTCCCATGATATTCTCCCCTTAATTAAAATAAATTCACTTTTACAATTTCACCCTTATGTATACCTTCTAATTCTCTATCTATCTTTAAATATCCATCACAATATGCAAAATGTTTAATCACACTTGATTTTGCAAATATTGGTATGCATATTAATTTTCCATTTTCTTCTTTTATATCTACAGCTATATATTCTTCTCTTCCTTTTGATTTATGATAATTATAAGCAAACTCACATAAAATAAATTTATTATCTTTTTTCACATTAAATAAAGATAATATGAAAGGTTTAACTATGGCTTCTACTACAAATCCACACGAAAGTGGATGACCTGGAAGACCTAATACTAATTTATCATTAACACTTGCTACTATTGTGGGTTTTCCTGGCTTTATAGCTATACCTTCTATTAATACTTTGCTATTTGAGAATGATTGTATTGCTCTTATGGTTTCATCTTTTTTCCCTACAGAGCTACCTCCTGATATTAAGACCATATCACATTCATTAATGGCCTTATCCATTAGTTTTATTATTTCTTCTAAGTTATCTTTAGCTGGAGGATATATTATTGGTTCACATGAAATTTTACTTAGCTGTCCATAAAGCATATAAGAATTAATATCTTTTATCTTTGCATCTCTTATTTCTTCATTTGGATATAATATTTCATCGCCTGTAGAAATTATGCCTACAACTACTTTTCTATATACTGGTATACGACTTATATTTGCTCCTGCTAATACGCCTATATCTCTTTCATTAATAAGATGTCCTCTTTCATAAATTATTTCTTTTTCTTTTATGTCTTCACCTATTTCCACAATTTTATCATTTAGTGATACACCTTTTTCAATTAAAACAGTATCTTCTCCTAGTTTTTCAGCATACTCTATCATAACTACGCCTTCAGCATTAGCTGGTACCATTCCTCCAGTAGGAACATAGACTGCTTCTTCTAGGTCTAATACTTTATCACATATTTCTCCCATATAACTTTCACCTATTAAATTCAATGGTACTGGATTCGATTCACTTGCTAAAAAAACATCTTTTGCTAGTACTGCATATCCATCTACTAAAGATTTTCTAAAATGTGGAACATTAATCTCTGATTTTATATCTTGGCTAATATATCTATTTACACTATTTAAAATACTAACTTCTTCCTCTCTTAATTTAAACGAAAAGTTATCTTTCATTACATTAAGTGCCTCTTTGGTGCTTACTACATCAAATAGCTTCATATTCATCCCCCTTAAATTTTAACTTTCAGCTAACTCAATCAATTCTTGTAATTCATCCCTTGTTAATATATCTTTATTTATTAAAAATCTACAAAATCCTAATTGATCAAATATATTTTCTTCATTTTTACTTTTATTTTTTAAATTAGGCTGTACTTTATATTGACTTGGATTTTTTATCATCTTATGGGCTAAGTTATAAATATCTTCTTCTTCAAAAAAATTGGCAAATGTAATACTATCCATACCATACTCATTACATAAATCATCAATTTCTTCAGCTTTTTTCTTGTCTATTCCTTTTTTAATGAGTTTTTTTATTGATGTACTTTCACAATTTATATTGCATCCATAACAACTATTTTCATCTGAAAAATATGAAGTTAAATCATCTTTATTTAATCTATCATTTATTTTCCTATTAATATTATTTAAAATAATTTCGTCCTTAAATTTTAAAACTTCCCCTTTTTTTACTACAATAGCTTTAAGATTTTTATCTCCCATAATTTTGCCTAGGCCATCTTTACCACAAGATTTTTTTTCGCCAAACATTATTTTTGAAAAGTCTAGTTTACAAGCTCCCGCTGTAGATATGCTACATACCTCTATATCATCTTCTCCTAGCATTTTTTTTATAGTTTCTTTACTATCCTTATAGTTCATAAAAAAAATATCTTTAGCATCATAAATTTCAACAAAATCCTTGTTAATATAAATAAATACAGGTGAGTATGATTTACCTTTAATCTTCACAAGATCATAATTATTACATTTTAAATAATGAGAAAAAAATCCACCGGCTTTTGATTTTATGTCATTTGAAAAAACTTCAATTCTATTCACACCTATAATATTATATCCACTTAATAAAGATGTAGAAAAACTTAAATCATCCTTTTCACTTGTTTCTCCATGATTGTTTATATACTTTACATTCGTTTCTTTACTTTCTAAATCTACTATTAACTGTCTTCTCAAATAATCCACCTCTACAAATATTTATTATAAATATAATATTCTACTTTTATTAAAAAAACCCTGTCTTTAAATGTAGAAATTTAAAGACAGGGCTCTTATTTATATATTATTCAAATACAAAGAATAAAGGTTCACCATATTTTTTCACACCATACTCTTTTATTTGATTTTGTACATCTTCTGACTTATAGTACTCAACTAATTTATTTGTTATCTCCTCTTTTTCTTTATCTAAATCGCTTATTGTTACTATGCTATAAATATTTTTCAAGCTATTATCTGCATCTTTCACTACTTCTAAATCTAAATTTTCTCTAGTTGCTAAGAAAGTACCTATATCAGTTAAGCAATATGCTTTCATTTCACTTGCCATTTGTAAAGTGGCTGCCATTCCTTTACCTACTTCATTGTAGTTTTTAAAGTTATTTTTTGTTCCACTTTCTTTCCATAAACTTTTTTCTTTAGTATGAGTTCCTGATTCATCCCCTCTTGACACAAATGCTAAATTATTATCACTTATGTATTTAAATGCTTCTGATGCACTTAATTTAGATATTTTTTTGTTATTTGAATCATCCTTTGGACCTACTATTATAAAATAGTTATACATTATTTCAGTTCTGTCTATTCCATATCCTGCTTTTATAAATTCCTCTTCTTTTTGCTTAGCATGAACAAATAGTATATCTGCATCCTTTGACTTTCCAAGCTCTAAAGCTTCCCCTGTACCTTTTGCAACAACATTTACTTTTACCCCATTTTCTTTTTCAAATCCTTTTAATGTTTCCGCTAAAAATCCTGTATCATCTAAACTTGTTGTTGTTACTAATGTTATTTCTTTTACTGTAGATACTTCTTCTTTGTTTGTATCATCAGTACTTGTAGAAGAACATCCTACCATAAACATAGAAATCATCGTGGCTGCTATAATACTTACTATTCCTCTCTTCATTAAAAATCCCCCTTAAACAAAAAATTTTATCTATAGAAAAATCATAAAAATTTATCTATCCGAACAATTTAATTACAAGATTCTCTTAAAAAATTCTACAGAGTTATATATTCCCACCAAATCTAAATTTTCCATAAATATAATTTTCTCTCCAATTTTTCTTGCTTGTATAAAGTCATGTGTAACTAATACAACAGCTCGATTTTCTTGTTTCAATAATTTAATTTTCTTTTCTACAAGTTCCCTTGTTTCAAAATCTAAACTTGCCATAGGTTCATCTAATAAAATATAGTCTTTATTTAATAATAAAGTCCTTATAAATTGTGCTTTTGCTTGTTCACCCCCGGAGAGTTTTTTAATATCTGTTTTTAGTTTATTCTCCAATTTAAACTCACTTATTAATTTATTTAGTTGGTTCTTATCTAGTAAATTTTTATTTTGGCTATATTTATAAATATAATCAAAATTTTCTTGTAAGGTTCCTCTTAAAAAACAAACTTTTTGAGGATTATATGATATGTAGCTTTGACATACTTCCGAGGAGAAGCCCTTTGACTCTATATCTATTTCTCCATTATCATAATTCGTAAGATTGTATAGTATTTTTAATAAAGTACTTTTACCACTTCCATTATGACCTATTATAGTATAAATATATCCTTTTTTAATTTCTAAATTATTTATTCTTAATGGTTTTTGATATTTTATTTTTTTCTCTATATTTTTTATTTTAATCATAAACCCACTCCAAGCTATTCATCTCTTTGTAATCTTCTAATAAAATAAGTAGACAAAAATGAAATAGATATTAGTATTGCTGCAATCATTAAAGATTCATCAAAATTACCCATTGATGTAGACTGCGCTATATATGTTGTCATCACTCTAGTTTTGCCTCTTACATTTCCTCCTACTAACATTACTGCTCCCACTTCTGATATCCCTCTACTAAAAGTAGCTATAATCACAGTTATGATATTATACTTTATTTCTCTGATAAATATAATAATCGTGTCTTTTTTACTCGCCTGAAGTATCTTACATGTATCTAATATATCCTCCCCAAATTTTTTTAAGAAGTCTAGAGTTAAACTCATACAAATTGGAATTAATAAAAAAACTTGAGCTATTATCATAGCTTTTGATGTAAATAGTAATTGGAATTCTCCTAAAGGACCTCTTCGTGATAACAGCAAAAATACAATTAATCCCATAATAACTGGCGGAGTACTCATTAATGAATTTACTACTGTTATAACTGCCTTCTTAAAAGCAAAATTATTCAAATATATCAATATACTTAGAAATACACCTATAATAATAGCTATACATGTTGCTGTTACTGTAACATATAAGGATCTAATTACAATTTCAATTACTTCCATCATTTCCATTGGGATACCCTCTCCTGATTATAAATAGTACTAATATAATTATAACACTATATTTTCGCTCTCCCAACAATTGCATACATTTTTTACCATTAACTCCTACATGACTTCATATATTCCAAAGGAGTTATTCCATAGATTTTTATAAAATTTTTATTTAAGTGACTTAAATCATAAAATCCATATTTATCTACTAAAGTATTAATATCTATTCCAATATACAGGTCATTTTTTACCCCTTCAACTTTACAATCTAATATGTACCTATAAGGAGTTACACCCACTTCTTTTTTAAATATTCGTAAAAAATAAAATTTAGATAAGTGTATATACTGACAGATTTCATCTATTGTCAATTTCTTATTTATGTTATTATTTATGTACCCAATAGATTTGGTAATATATGGATTACTATATGTTTCAACATCTAACATAATTTAAATTTATACTCCTTTCTTTATTAGACTGAAAGTTGCTAAATTCGTTAATATTTTCTATATTGTAAAATAACCTTAGTTTTTATATAGTACAAATATTAATTACTTTTCTAAATTAATAATATTAAACTCATTATATAAAAGATCTACAACAAGCATTTGATTTTGTAAAATATCACCTTTGGATAATAAAATTTTAATAACCTCACTAACTTGGATAGATGCTATATTTGCAGGAGTAAAAGAAGGATTCCCTAATTTTTTTTCTATACCTATGGAATTATTTCTATATATCCTGTTTAATGTATCATCTCCAGGCATAATCGTACATATTTGCCCAAACCATCCTGCGATAGCTCCATGAACTAAAGGAATTTTTAGTTTTTTACAATATTCTTGCAATAGTAACCTACTTTCTATACTGTCTAATGCATCAACTACTACATGATGATCCGAAATTATATTAATTCCATTATTTTCATTAAAACCATCTTCAATTACCTTTACTTTAACATTATGATTTATACTATTAATCCTTGTTTTAGCTTCTAACACTTTACTATGCCCTAAATTTTTTTCATTGGATATAATCTGCCTATTTAAGTTGCTTTCATCGAAAACATCCATATCTACAACTGTCAAATTTCCAATACCTATTCTCGCTAACATTTCAATTATATACCCACCAAGACCACCACAACCAACAATACAAACTTTAAAATATTTTAACTTTTCATTTTCTTCAACCGTCAACGTAGAAATATTTCTTGAGTATCTTTTTTCCATTTATTTTAACCTCCTCCAACAGGTGGAAATAATGAAATAATATCTCCATCATTTAGTAACCTATCACTTGCTCCATCTCTACCGTTTAAAAGCATAATGGCTACTTCTTTTTCATCTATATTCAGTAGATTAATAATATCTAAAATACTTGTATTTTCGATAATCGTAATCTTTTGCTTTTTTTCTCTTCCTTCTCTAAAAGTTGCAAATAACCTTACTTCGACCTCCATCTATTCATCTCCTTAAACAGTAATAACCCCTAACACAATTAGGGGTTATTACCTTAAATTATAGTCCAAGTCTGTCAATTTATAATATTAAAAAACTAGCAAGTTGCTCCAGCTTCAATATTACCAATATATTCGTCTAGTCCTAACTTCTTAAGTGTATCTTCAGTAGGAACTCCATCTTCATCCCAACCTCTCACACTATAGTACTCAGGTAATAATATATCTAATTCATGTATTTCACCTTTTGTTGGACCAGCTACCACAGGATCTTTTAATAATCTCTCTGGTAATGTGTCTTGAGATTTATCTATTCCTGCTTTTATGTTAAATATTTTTTCTAATGTCCATATTCTATCTCCTGCTTCTAATAAAGTTTCTGGAGTATATATATCACCACAAACAGCATTATACATTTCTGTATAATCATTTAATCCCAGTCCGAATGTTGTAAATATACATAGTCCCATAGAATCTATTACTGCAGTTAAATCATGGAAAACTTTAGCATAAGCTGGTTTTCCTTCTAATTCTAATCTATCTAATTTTTCTGGTACACCTAATATTTCTGGATTTATCATATATCCTTTAATATGACATCCACCTCTATTGTTTACTGCATAAGTTATACCATGACCTTTAACTCCTCTTGGGTCATAAGCTGGTAATTCTTGCTTCTTAACTGTCATTGCATATTGAGTAGCATTATAGCTTTCACATAATCTATATGAGCCTTCTGCTAACTTATCTCCAAATCCTTCTCTAAGACCCATTTTCTTAGTCCAGCCCACCATAGCATCTACGTCTCCCCATTTTAGAGATAGCCCGTCAGCTACTAATTCTTCATCTTTTATATATCCTCTTTGATACAGTTCCATTGCAGCAGCTATTGTAGCACCTGCTGATATTGTATCTAATCCATATTCGTTACAAAGCTCATTTGCTTCATTTATAGCATCTAAATCATAAATATCACAATCTGAACCAAATGACCATAGAGTTTCATACTCTGGTCCTCCTACCTCTCTTCCGTCTTTTAATCTTACCCATCTACCACAAGCTATCGGACATCTATGACAAGGATTTTTCTTAACTAAGCAGTTTTGTGTCATAGCCTCACCACTTATTAAATCAGCTTTTTCAGCATATGATTCTTGGAAGTTTCTAACTGGATGTATACCACTTTCGTTAATTATATTAACTAGAATAGCTGTACCATAAGTAGGTAAACCTCCGCCAGCAACTGGGTCATTTTTTAATATGTTTACTTTATCGGAATTAACTTTCTTGACTAATTCTGCATCAGCCACATCTACTTTTTTACTACCTTTGACAACAACTGCTTTTACATTTTTAGAACCCATAACAGCTCCAACTCCACCTCTGCCTGCTGCTCTATCAACATCATTCATTATAGCTGCCATAGGTGATAATTTTTCTCCTGCTGGCCCTATACACATTACATTTGTCCCAGGATGAACTTCAGTTAATGCATTTGTTACTTCTGAGGATACCATTCCCCAGTATTTTGAAGCATCTTTAATTTCTACTGTTTCATCATCTATATATAAGTAAACTGGTTTTTCTGATTTACCTTCCATTATTATCATATCGTACCCAGTTGATTTAAACTTAACTCCCCACTTACCACCTGAATTTGATATAGCTATTGTGCCTGTTAAAGGTGCTTTTGTTACAACCATGTATCTTCCCGAAGTTGGCATTGGTGAACCAGTTAAAGGTCCTGTAGCTATAATTAATTTATTTTCTTCACTTAGTGGATCTACTCTAGGGTCTACCTCATCAATAAAAGTTTTTACTCCTAATCCTCTAGCTCCGATATACTTTTGAGCTAGTTCTAAGTTTAACTCCTCCGTCTTTACTTCTTGATTAGAAAAATTAATTCTTAGTACTTTTCCAACATATCCATTCATAGTGTTATCCCCCTTAAACTTAATTAATAATTTTTTAAACCAGCTGTGATTTCAATATGTTACTTACTAAAAACATAAAATAAAAAACCATCATCCAAAAAGTATTATAATACTTCTTAAATGATGGTTATTTCCATACAAATAAGTTCTATTTGGAAAATAGACAGTATTATAATTCTACTATCTCCTTTCCATTGGGAGGCATAAAAATTTCTAATTATACCCTACTGTTTTACTAACCATAGTTAATCCTTAGGTTTGGTAAAATCGGAGAACTTTATATTCACTTTATACTTTAAATGTAGTATATATATTTCAAATTGTCAATAAATTTTGAATCTTTATCAAATATTTTCCCATGCATTATTATCACAATGCTAACATATTCAAAATTTATTTTGTTCCACATTCACTAGCTGATCCTTTTAATATATCAATCCCATGATTTAAAGCTGGCATTATACACTCCATACTTTCCTTTACAGCTTTTGGACTTCCTGGCATATTAATTATTAAAGTTTCTTTTCTTATAACTGATACACCTCTAGTAAGCATAGCTTTTTTTGTAAATTGCATACTATAACTTCTTATAGCTTCTGGTATACCTGGTACAATTTTTTCTGCTATATCTAGTGTTGCTTCAGGAGTGTTGTCTCTTTTAGAAAAACCGGTTCCTCCAGTGGTTAAAATTAAATCTACAATATTTTCATCGCATAATTGTTTCATCTCACTTGAAATCATATCTTTATCATCAGGCAAAACCTTATAATAAACTACTTTGTATCCAAAGCTAGACACTATTTCTTTTATTTTTGGACCACTTTCGTCTACTCTTTCTCCCTTAGATCCTTTATCACTCGCTGTTATTATTCCGACTCTATACATATTATTCTCCCTTAATTACAATTTCATCGCCTGGTTTTATTGTTCCGCCATGCAAAACTCTTGCAAATATACCTTCTCTTGGCATTATGCAGTCGCCCATTTTCTTAAATATCTCACATCCATTGTGACATTTCTTACCTATCTGAGTAATTTCTAAAACTACGTCATTACATTTAAATATTGTTCCAACTGGAATATTCTTAAGATCATACCCTTCCACGACTAAGTTTTCTCCAAAAGCTCCTGACTCTACACCAGCACCTAGTGCATTAAATGCCACAACCTTTTCATACGATAATAAACTTACTTGTCTATGCCATTTTCCAGCATGAGCATCATCTTGTAATCCAAAATCTTCAATGAATATTCCTTCATCTACACTCTTCTTTTGTACTCCTTTTTTTTCACTCAAACATACAGCAATAATTTTTCCCATTGTTAATCTCTCCTTATCCCCCAATTTGTACCATATTTTTATTATCTATATTTTCTAAATTGCTATCATGATAAAAGTTATGTCCTAATGGCTTATTTCTTATGGCATGATATATCATGTTTTCCAACTCTTTATCTGTAATATCACTTCTTATTGGTGCTTTTAAATCTATACCTTTATTATAATGCAAGCATAATTTTAAAAATCCATTAGCTGTAAGCCTTACTCTATTACAAGTTTCGCAAAATTCATTGCTAATAGCACTAATTAAACCTATGTATCCTTTAAATTCATCATTTTTATAATATATTGCTGGACCATTTCCTCTCTTCTCTTTTACTTTTTTAAATGAACCATATTTATCTTCCAACAGACCTAATATTATTTCATTTGATATTCCTGTATAGCTTTTACCATAACCTATGGGCATTAGTTCAATAAACCTTACGTCTATATTGTCATTTTTAGAGTACTCTGCAATTTTAACTATCTCATCTAAGTTATGTTCTTTTATAGCTAAACAATTTATTTTTACCCTTATACCTAGGCCAATAAGCTTGTTTATGGCCATAAATACATTTTCATACTTATCACGTCTTGTTATCTTAAAAAATTTATCTCTATTTAAAGTATCCAAACTTACATTAACCGCATCTATTCCTGCTTCATACAATTGATCTGCCATTTCGTATAATAGTACACCATTTGTAGTTATAGTAACTTCATCGATTCCATCTATTTTCTTTATTTCTTTAATTAAATTAATTATATCTTTTCTTACTAAAGGTTCTCCTCCCGTAATTTTAATCTTTTTAATCCCTAAATTTGCAATACATTTACAAATTCTAATAATTTCATCATATGATAAAATTTCTTCATGAGAAATATTTTCTATCCCTTCTTCTGGCATACAATAAACACACCTAAGATTACATCTGTCTGTTACTGATATTCTCATATATTCTATTTTTCTATTTAGTTTATCTATCATAAACATCCCCCATTTATAGATTAAAATATTTATTTATAAATTCATTTACTACCCATAGTTATTCATATAGTCTAATATTTTTTCAGTTATTAAATCTATATTATTTAGATCTATTAAGTTATAATTTCCATCTATAACATTTAAATCTGATAATATTCCTATTAAGTTTTTCTCATTACATACAGGTTTATTTGAATTATATTTTCTTACAATTTCTAATTTAGGATAGTTAGAAGATTTAAATCCTTCTAAAAATATAATGTCCGCTTCTGGAAACATCTTGATAAAAAAAGTTTCCTCTACAGATTTTTCTTCCTTTATTACCATAAATCTATTATTTGAAAATATAGCAGTACCAAACGCTCCAGCCTTTTTGTGTTTATATGTATCTGTTCCAACTTCATCTCCTTGAAAATCATGTCCATCATGCTTAATTGTTGCAACCTTATAACCTTTATCACAGAACTTCGGTATAAGCTGCGTAATTAATGTAGTTTTACCAGAATTTTTACATCCGCAAATAGCAATTAAAAATGGTTTATTAGTCATATTAGCCTCTCCTATATAAGTATAATATCTACTTCATCTCCTTTTAGAAGTTGTTTCGTTCCAGGTTCTATATCTATTAAACAGTTACATCCTAACATAGAAGCCATCATACCCGGAGAATGTCCACCTTTGGGAAGACATACTTTATTATTTTTATAAATCCCTCTTACAATTCTCCTTCCTTTACTTTCTTTTAAAAAATTATCTTTCATAATAGATTTTATCCTTATCTGCTTTAAATCTTCATCTCCACTTAATTTATATATTAGTTCTTTTCCCATTATTTCGAAAGTAGCTATGGCTGCAAAAGGATTTCCTGACAAAGAAAGTATTGGTTTATTTTTGTAAATAGAATATATTGCAGGTGTTCCTGGTTTCATTCTTACTCTCCAAAACAACCTTTCGGCATTTATTTTCTTTATAACTTCATGCATTATATCCTTTTTACCAACAGATACGCCTCCTGTAGTTATTATCACATCTACTTTATCTATCAAATTATTTATTTCTTTACTTACCTGACAGACTTCATCTTCTATAATTTTAGAACTAACTATTTCACATCCAAAGTCCATAAGTCTCATCGAAATAGTTATTCTATTACTATCATAAATTTTACCTTTAAATAATGGTTTCCCTGAGCTAATAATTTCATCTCCGGTGCTGATTATTCCTATTCTAGGTTTTCTTTTTACTAATACTTCTGTAATTCCCATAGTAGCTAGTAGACCAATATGTATGTATGTTAATTTTTCACCTTTAGAAATTAACTTGCTTCCCTTTTTTACATCCTCACCAGCAAAACAATAATTTTCATATTTTTTTAGTTCATCATAAATTTCCACTTCTTCCATACTGTAATTAGTATTCTCTTGTCTAATTACACAATCTGCTCCTTCTGGAATTTCTGCACCTGTCATTATTCTAATTGCTTCTTTTTTTTGTATTTCAGTATTTATATTTTCTCCAGCAAAAATCTCATCTACAACACGTAATTTAATAGGATTTTTTTTGCTTGCACCTACAGTATCCTCTGACCTCAGTGCATATCCATCAAGAGGTGACCTATTAAAAGGTGGTTGATTTATGGGAGCATAAATATCTTCTCCTATTATCCTCTCTCTACATTCTTCTATCTTTATTAACTCTGTATTATTTATTTGATTTACTGACTCTTCTATAACTTGCAAAGCAAACTCTAACTCAATATTTTCCATAGATAATCTCCTTCTGATACAAATTAAAATTTATATAATTTACTTATAACTTATAATACAACACATTATGTTTAAAGATTTTTATACAACTAAAAAAACTATGTCCTCTTGTTATTAAAAAGAAAACATAGTTAAACAGAGCTAAAGCTATAAATATATCCTTAACTAAAAATAAATTCTCTTTTCAAACAATGGAAGGCTAGCATGTTTCCATACTAACCCGAGATAAATATAATTTACCTGGCTAGATATCATAGATTGTTATCCTTAGATGTGTTAGCTTGAGAATATTAAATTTTATTTATTATAATATCTAATTAACTGGTCATATTCCTCTGGTGTATTAATATTTTTAAAAACATCATCTGATAGGTTTGTATTTTCTAATGGTATCTCAACAAAATTACTATTACGAATTAATTTTAAAGGTTTATACTCCTTGCTATTTATCAGTTCCTCCATAAAATGAATAACATTTTTTGAATATATAGCTCCTAAAGGGTATAATAATCTATCCTTAGAAAAAAGTACAATATCTACATTTTTTCTCATATTTAACCGTAATTCATTTATTAAATCCTTATTTATAAATGGCATATCACATGCTGTTATAAATAAATAATCTTCTTTGCATTTTTTAAGAGATGAATACATTCCTCCTATAGGACCAATATCATCATAAGTATCTACTATGACTGATAATCCCATTTCTTCATATTTTTTAATTTCTTCTGAAGAAAATCTTTTGTTAACTGATAAATATATAGTAGAAAAATCGTCTAGGACACTTACTATTCGTTCTAAAAATGTTTCCTCATCTATTTTTAAAAGTCCTTTTATATTACCTCCCATACGTGTATTTTGTCCACCCATAAGTATTAAGGCCCCTATGTTCACAGTATCACCTCTATATTTCTATTATAAATTTCTATATTCCTTTACCGAATCCACAATTTGGATAGTTGCAAACATCACAATTTAAACATAAACCACCTATACCTAATCTGCTTAAGTCATTCTTAGTAATTATTTCATCTGCCATAATACGAGGCAAAATTAAATCAAATATAGTTCTTTTTGCATACATAACGCATCCTGGAAGGCCAATAATCGGTATTAATTTATCAACATTTTTATAATAGGACACTAACATCATTGCCCCTGGTAGCACTGGTGCCCCATAACTAATAATATCTGCACCTGTGTCTTTTATTGCTTTAGGTGTTTTATCATCAGGATCAACACTCATTCCTCCTGTACATAAAACCATATCTGCACCTTTTTCAATAAATTCTAAAATTGCATTTGTTATATTTTTAGGATCATCATTCACAATAGCTTGTCCAAGTACTTCCACATCAAACTCTTCTACCTTTTCAGCTATTACAGGTCCAAAAGTATCTTTTATTCTCCCATAAAATACCTCATTACCTGTCGTTACAATTCCAACTTTTTTATGTACAAAAGGCTTAATACTAAGTATAGGTCCATCACAGCATAATTCTTTTGCTTTTTTCATTTTTTCTTCTTCTATTATTAATGGTATTATTCTTGTTCCAGCTAATTTATCTCCTTTTTTAACAGGAAAATTTTGATGTCTTGTTGCTATCATCATTTCACCAAGAGCATTTACTTCTCTAAGTTTATCAACATTTATTTTAAACAAACCATCTATACTTGCAGAAAGTTCTATTTTTCCTTCTTTTACATCTGATTCTTCCATATATTCATTTTTGCATATATCTTTTAATATAATTGCTGCCTCATTCTCATGAAGCATTCCCTCTTTCTTCTCCCAAACATATAAATGATCTTTACCTAAAGATAATAAAGTGTCTATATCCTCTTCTTTTACCACATGTCCTTTTTTAAAAGCGACTCCCTTTACCTTATCCTTAACTATTTGAGTTATATCATGGCATAAAACATGGCCTACAGCATCTTTAGTGTTTATCTCCTTCATTAATTCTCATTCCCCTCTATAAATTTATAACCCCTCTGTTAATTCCTATTTTTACGTATAAAAAAAGACAGATTGTTAATTCATATTTTATATATACTAAGCAGAATATATAGAATATTTATAATCTGTCTAAATTTTACTTTTCTAAAAGTGTCTTTTAGGTTCTTGTTAAAATAATCTTTCTAAATAAATTGTAATTATTACAATTTTCATTGTCAATTTAATAATTTAAGTTTGTAAAAATAATCTAAAATATTAGATAAAAACTATCATTTATATTAACAGTAGTATTTAGATGCCCCTGCTAATTGTCTTTTTGAAATAATTTTAGCCAAATTCTCTAAAACAGCAATAGTTGTTTCTTTAAAGCTGACAACAAATACAAACTTAAAGTCTGTAAATTCATCGTTAATGCTGTAAATATCACAACAGCATCTTATATTATCTACTAGATATATTTCTTGCAGTTCCGCCTCAATTTCATCAGTAGTATCTTTTAGGAAGGCTCTGACATCTTCAAAGAATAATTCGAAAAATGATTCATCTATTTCACCAGCAGATTCTTCAATAAGTTGTTTTGCTAACTCTTTTGAAAATATACTTTCAGCAAGCTTACAGTCAAATACCATTATACCTTTTTCATTTATAGTATTTGATATATCCTGTACAAAATCTATATCTTGTCTGATTTCTAATATGTCTTTAACTTCCCTACTATTAACATTAAACTTACCTTTTTTATTCTTTAATTTAAGTTGTATCATAATCTTCGCCTCCTTTTCTAATAATTAAAACTTGATTACATACTATTAATTATCTTTTAGATGTCCCAATTTTTAATCTTAGCTCTATTGTCATATTTTATGTCTTTATTATAATTATACCATTACCCATTCTTAAATTAACTGTAAGTTATTTTAAAAATTAGTTTTTACAAGCACATAATATTTTTAACCATTTTACCTTATCTATTTTATCATTACTCTCTAACATATCTATTTATATGTTAGCAAATAATCCTATATTTATGAAAAAATAATTATATCATATAAATAAGTATAAATCAAAAGGACAGTAATAACTATCTTATTCTGCGTAAAAATTAAATACTATTAATCAAATATACATTGCTACTATATTATTTAATACATTTAATGTGTTATTTTACAAAAAACCTATGATTATATATAAATAACCATAGGTTTTTTAATTACTCTTCTTTAATTGTTTCTTTTAATTCATTAATCTTATTTTTAAAACTTGTAATTTCCTTATCTGATAACTTTAGATACTCAGTTATCTTATTGATATAAATAGGGTTTTTTGTGTCTATTAAGTTTGATGAGCTTTCCATTGCTAAAGTTCTTAGTTCATAAGTTTTTCTAACATTTACTTTTGCTCTGTCTAAAATTTGAGTATATTCATCTTTAGATAAGGTTGGTACTTTCATATTATCGTATATTTCTACCACATCTTCACACATTTCTTTTGCATAAACCACATCGTCTTTTATTTGTGTTAAATTCTCCAACCCTTTTTGCAAATTATTAGTGTAAGGAAGACATTCTCTCATAGGTATTAAAGCAATTCTTTCAATTGAATAAATATCTTTCTTAAATTCGTCTATTTTTTGCAAATCTGATTTTTTTATATCTTGTTTATTATAAATAGTTTGTATATTATGTTGATCTAAATAAGTTTCTAACACTAAGTCATCTTCAAAGTCTAAAGTATCTTCTAAAACCCTAAGACCACTTAAATATATATTTGTGATTACCATTGTTGTCGATAAAACAATATAAATACTTCCATAAATACAGGCTCTTTTAAAACTTTTATAATTTTTAAATAGCACTGTAAGTGGTATAAGATATAAAAGTATGAATACTAATATCCATCTCATTTATTAACACTCCTTTTTAAATTAAGTAAAATTGCCAATATTAACCACTTAATTTATTTCTTGACATTATGTTTTATAGTATTTACATTTTTCTAATTTCTTACTCCATTATTTTTATTGGTTTAAAATCTATATAATCACTTGAAGCCAATATATACTCCACATTATTTCTTTCTCCTTTTAGACCCATTTCAAAGGACTCTGTTCCATGAAGGTGACCATATACAACTTTTTTAACCCTGTACTCTTCAAAAATCTTTGTGAACTCTGATTCTTCTAGTTTGTCATTAGTCGGTGGATAATGAGTTATAACTATTAACTCTTCACAACCATCTTTTATAGCTGCTTCTAAGGACATTTTCAATCTTAGTTGTTCTCTTTTATATATTTTTTCATCATTGTCATCAAATTTCACTTCATTGGGGCAAAGCCATCCCCTAGTACCACAAATTCCAATATTTTCGTATTTGTAATAACTATTTTGTAAAAAAGTAATTTTTTTATAAGCTGATTTTAATTTACTTAGTGATGACCACCAAAAATCGTGATTTCCTTTGATAAAAATTTTCTTACCTGGTAAATTATCAATTATATCTAAATCTTCCTTTGCCTCTTCCATATTCATAGCCCAAGAAGTATCCCCTAATACTAGTACTGTGTCGTCTTCTTTTATAATTTCTTTCCAATTGTCTATTATTTTATTTTGGTGATTGTCCCAGTTATCTCCAAATATATCCATAGGTTTATTTACCGATGTGGAGAAATGTAGATCACCTATTGCATATAAACTCATACTTTCATCCTTCCTTATTTTAAAAAGCTGCCTTAAATTAATTAAGACAGCCCCCACTAATCATTTCTTTTTTTATTTTTATAATACTGTAGTATTTCTCCTATTTCTTCTTTCAATGCTACAATTTCTTTAATATCTCTTTGACTATCTATTCTATCAAGCCTTCTTTGATAGTTTATAGCTCTACTAATTTCCCCTAAATCATATAGCTCTTGTATCTTTCCTAAAACTTCTCTAATTGTAAGTGACTTTGCTTGATACATAACTTGAGCTTTCATTATTTCTTCTCGAATTTCGCTCATTTCTTGGTCTAATAAAAATGCAGCATCTGCAGCTCTTCTAAGTCTATTGGCTACATCTTCCGGTATGTAATGTTCATATTTATATTTTAAAGAATGCTCTATAGTTGCCCAAAAGTTCATGGCTAACGTTCTTATTTGAATCTCGCATAATATTTCTTTATACCCTGCTATAGAGTTAATCGGATAATTAATTATAACATGATAACTTCTATATCCACTATCTTTAAAGTTAGTAATATAATCTTTTTCGTATACTACAGTCATGTCAGTTCTTGATTTTATCAAATCTACTAAAGTATATATGTCTTCTACAAACTGACACATAATTCTTATCCCAGCTATATCTTCAATTTCTCTTTCAATATCTTCAGCTTCTAATCTGTTGGCTTTAGATATTATGGATGATATTTTTTTTGTCCTACCTGTAACAAATTCTATAGGAGAATACTCACCCTTTGTAAGAAACTCTTTTCTTATATTTTTAAATTTTATTTTTAGTTCTTCAACCGCATGTTCGTAAGGAGCTAATACTTCATCCCATTTTTCATACTTCATATTATTCACCCTTTATACTAGTTTCAAATCATATATATTTTAACATAATTTATGCTTTTTTAGAATAATAAAGCATTTCTCCCAGCTCTATACTATAATTTATCTGATTTAAATCACATAAATAACTAATTATAGATACTATACTACTTCTAAAAAAGTGATACTCCGTATAATTGCAACTTAAATTATTATTAATTATTATATTTTTTAATATATCATCTATAGTCATAGGTAATTTTAACAAGTCTTTCACCTGACTCACATATTTATTAATTGCATTTCTATGAGCATCTATAATACTTTGGCTATCTGATTTTGAATAAATTTCTTTGCCATGACCTAAAATCATAAATTCAAAATCCATGTTTTCTATTCTATCAATAGAATTTAAATATTCTTCTACATCATATAATAGAAGTAATTCGAATTTATTTAATATGTGAATTCCTACAAACAAATCTCCTACAAATAAAACCTTATCTTGCGTTAAAATTCCAATACTTCCTTCACTATGTCCTTTTAGTTTAATTATCTCAATTTTTTTATTATTTAATACTAGATTACCTTCTTCAATTGTATCATCCACTTTAGTTGAATTGTTTTTTTCTTCAGATACTTTAAATTTCCAAAATTTATTAGCCTTTCCCCCCACAGTATAATCTGCAAATTTCCTAGGATTGTCTATAAATATCTTAGCTTCTGAAGATGATAATATTTGGATATTATTGTCAAATTCTTTCAGTTTGCTACATCCACCATAATGATCCCCATGCTCATGGGTATTAATAATATATTTTATATTCATATTATTTGCCTTTAGCAGGTCCATCATCTTACTTGGCCTTATTCCTCCAAGACCTGGGTCTATTATCAAGGCCTTATTATCATCTAATTTAATTACACCTGTATTTGTTCCCCCCTTAATGTAATAAGTGTTTCCATTTATATTTGTTAATTTCACTTATCCCACCTGCCAATTCTTTTATTTGATTAGTATTCTTTTCAGTCTACTTATTGTTCTTTTTGATGTATCTCTTTCCTTAGAAATCCTTACTTTAATATTATAAGACATGTTTTGGTCTAATAGTGAGTCAATAAAGTATTCTACAACCCCTCTATCTCTAAATTCTATATCAATCACTCCCTTTGAAAAAAGCCTAGAGTCTAACACCATTATATTATCAGCAAAATTTAATCTTTCACTTTTAGACAAATATCTATTTTCTGGCATAAATTCTTCACAATATTTTATTTTGTAATTTACTACTTCATCACTTATATTAATACCATATTTAACTTTCATAATATTTTTGTACTGTTTATTTTTATCTGTCACATCTTTTAGATTTTTATTATAATCTTCTTTTTTCCAATGACCAAATAGCCTACAATTTAATGGTCTTACTTCATAAATTTCACATCTATTATTTCCATCTTTGAAAGGACAACTTTTCTTTTCTATAAACTCTAAAAAATAATAATCTATTATTTTATCAAGAGATTTTTTTCTTAGTTCATTCTTATCTTGTAAATAGTTAAATATATTTAAAAATTCTATTAAATTAATTCCAACAGATTCCATACAGCAGTTTCCACAGCCTGTACAATCACCCTTTGGTAAAGTATCATATATATTATTAAGCTTTTCAAATAGTTGATTTTTTTTAGCATAATCTATGCTTTTTAAAGTATCTTTATTATTTATACTAGCCATTGTACATTCTCCTTGTTATAATTATTAGGTTAATACAAAAACTTATTATATCACATTTATTACTATAAATTGTAGGAGGTATCTTACTAAATGAACAGATATACAAAAATTATTAATATGATGGAAAGTTATTTCACTAAGGATTTTGATAAGGCTAAAAAAGGAATAACTAAAACCAGAGAAGTAAAAGAAGAAACTGTTAAAAAAGCTTTCTTAAAAGGAAACACTGAAGTTTTAGTTATATTTGAAGATTCTGGACGTGAAATACTTATTGATGATTTTTCTTCAGATGAAGATATAAAAAAATATTTAGGAGCTTCTTTCATAAATCCTAAAAGATAATCAAAATTCCGAAAGTTATCATACTTTCGGAATTTTGATTTTTAATTGGAAAAACAAAATTATGTGGAATATCAATATGAATAACAGATTATCCATATAATTAAATGGATTTTTTTATTTTTCATGTATAAATTTTCATTTCAAAGACAATAATATTAATGTAATTTAAATATTTAACTCAATCTCCCCCAATATAAGCTTTCATTTCCCCAGTGGAAGCTACGTTTTTTGCTAAATAGAGAAGAATAAATTTATTCTTCTCTATTTTTTTATTAAAACCGGTTTATGTTATTATTTTAGCAATCATTAAGTATATAAATTAAATTTTTGTTGATAACTTATGATAATATAATTTATATTGTATACTAAGCATATGAATATAAATACTTATTTGAGAGGTGAAACAATGATTAAAATAGGAAAATTAAAATTAGATAGTGATTTCGATTACAGAATAATAAGAGAAGAAGATAATGATGTAGATTTGTATATAGATATAAATTATAGATGTGTAGATATAAATGTTGGTGAATCAGAAATGTTTAACTCTAGAATTCAATTCCCATATGTTAGATCTATTCTTCTAAGAATCAATAAAGAAGACCACTTAATGACAGTGCATCTTATGAGAGATATAGATTTATTTTCTGCTTTTGCAAACTTTGAAGTAGATTTTTCTAATAGCATTTTTAAAATTAAAAACCTTCAAGAGAAAGTTATTATAAGTAAAAATTAAGGGGAAAAAATTAAGGGGGCCTTAACAGGCCCCTATTTTTATTTATTTCTTTATTTATAATTCAATTGTAATACCAAAATTTTCTCATGTCAAGAAATTTTCTGAATATTTTAAATTTTTTGTTTATATGTATTATTTTTTTATATATATTGATAAATTTTTAACGTTAATATTTAATAATTTATCAATTATTTGTTATTACATCTATAATAATCGACAATAATAAAATTATCATCTATTAAGATTATTGTCAGTGTTAACAAGATTTTGATATAATTATTGTTATATAAAATAATATCACATATTAATTTCCATATGTGATGTTAATAAAAATACAATAAATTAATTACTATTCGTAATTTATGAGAGGAGTTTTATATATGAGTTTATTTGTTTTTGGACATAAAAGTCCTGACACTGATTCAATATGCTCAGCAATATCATTAGCATATTTAAAAAAACAATTAGGTACTGAGGCTAAAGCTTATGCTTTAGAGGAGCCTAGAAAAGAAGCTAAGTTTGTTTTAGACTATTTTAAAGTAGATGCACCGGAGGTATTACCAGTTGGAGCAATAAAAGGACAAGACGTTGCTTTAGTAGATCACAACGAAGTTGCTCAGACTGCTGATGAAATAACAGAAGCTAATTTAGTAGAAGTAATAGATCACCACAAAATAGGATGCCTTTCTACTGATCTTCCAATATCCGTAAGAATGATGCCTGTTGGATGTACTTGTACAATAATATACAGTTTATATAAAGAAAATAATGTGAAAATACCTTATGAAATAGCTGGATTATTATTATCTGCAATATTATCAGATACTTTAATATTCAAATCTCCAACTACTACTGAAAAAGACAAGGAAGCTGCTTTAGCATTAGCTGAAATAGCTAAGGTTGACTACGAAAAATATGGAATGGAAATGTTTAAAGCAGGTACTTCATTAGAAGGATTCTCCATAGAAGAAATAGTAAATATGGACTTTAAAGAATTCGATATGAGCGGTAAAAAGGTTGGTATAGGACAAGTTATGACTTTAGATATAGATGCAGTTTTATCTAAAAAAGAAGAATTTTTAACTTATATAAATGCAACTAAGTTTGATCTGTTAGTGCTTGCTATAACTGATATAATAAACGAAGGTTCTTACTTAATATACAAAGGTGAAGATAAAATAATATCTGAAGCTTTCAATGTAAATGCTACTCAAGGTGTATTTGCTGAAGGTGTTGTTTCAAGAAAGAAACAATTAGTACCTAAGTTAACTGATGCAGTTAATAATATGTAATCCAAGTATATAAAAATACAATTTATTAAAAGCAAAAAATGACACAGATTAATCTGTGTCATTTTTTATTTTTAAATCATTATCTCGTAATAATATTATTACAACGGTTTATTTCTTCTGGTGTTTGTGTTTTGTTTTTAGGATTTACTTTAAATATTGTAAATCATGTAACACAAGTTGTAAATAGTATTTATTTCTATTTTTTACATTTATTACATTTTTTCTACTTCTGGATAATCAACTCCGAACTTTTCAACTGTCATAGTTTTTATCATTTGATCGGCTTTAGGTTTATCTCCTCTATCAACTGGAGTATCTGCTATTTCATCTACTACATCCATTCCTTCTATTACTCTACCAAATCCAGCATATTGTCCATCTAAGTGTGGAGAGTTTTTGTGCATGATGAAGAATTGAGAACCTGCACTATTAGGCATCATAGTTCTTGCCATAGAAATTACTCCTCTATCATGTCTTAAATTGTTAGCAAATCCGTTGCTGTTAAATTCACCTTTTATTGAGTATCCTGGTCCACCCATTCCAGTTCCTTGTGGGCATCCACCTTGAATCATGAATCCTCTTATTACCCTGTGGAATATAATTCCATCATAATAATGATTATCTATTAAGCTTATAAAGTTATTTACTGTGTTGGGAGCTATATTAGGATATAACTCAACTTTTATAGTTTTTCCACTTTCCATTTCTATAGTTACTATAGGATTTTTATTTTCCATATTTATACCTTCTTTCTTTGGTTGTTATGTATTTTCATATATTATTATATACTAAGTTATAAAAGAATAACTACTCTATTATTATTTTATCATATTTAAAACAGTTTAATTAATGTTTCTGTGGATATCTCTGCATTTTTATCCACAATATCCACACCTATTAAATTTCAAAGTTTCCTACTATATTGCAAAGTTTTTATTTATATATAAAATTAAAACATTACGTTTTATTGCCATTTTATCCACACAGTTATCCACTTATCTACAACTTATTAACATTTTATTCAGTCTTTATCCACATTTTTATCTGAAATTTACAGAATTTTTCACCATTATTCTTTTATATCTGATAAAATTCGACAAAGGTCTTATATATATTAAAATGGTCTTCTACACTTCCAAGTTCTCTTACTGAATGCATAGATAATATTGGACTACCAATATCCACAGAATTAATATCTAAATGTGTCGATGAAATTGGCCCAATTGTTGATCCACCTCTTTCATCAGATCGGTTCACAAATTGTTGATATTTAACTCCACATTTTTCGCATATATTTTTATATACTCCTGATGAGAAAGCATCACTTGTGTAGGCTTGATTTGCACTAATTTTTATTACAGGCCCACCACCCATAATAGGCTTGTTTGTTGGATCATGCTTTTCAACAAGATTTGGGTGAAGAGCATGAGCTAAATCTGCAGATATCATAAAAGATGAATAAATAGCTGAAAAGAATTCTTCTCTATCTTTGCCTAAACTTATGCAAATTCGTTCCAGTAGGTTTAGTAACATATTAGAGTCAGCTCCTTGCTTCGTAGAACTGCCTACCTCTTCATTGTCAAATATGGAAGCTATATTTATACCATTTTTTCCTTTTGAATCTATTAATCCATGTAAACTTGCATGAGCCATAGACAAATTATCAAGCCTAGAAGATGATATAAATTCTTCACTTGGTCCAATTATACTTCCTTTTTCATATTCATATAAATACAAATCAAAATCAAGAATTTCCTTTTTATCCACATTTAATTCTCTACTTATTTCATTTAATAGAAAATCATCTTTTTCTAGTGTATCATTGATTAATCCAACTAAAGGTAATGTATCTTTTTGCTTATTAAACTTATATCCATCATTTATACTTCCGTTCATATGAATAGCTATATTTGGTATTATACAAACTGGTCGATTTATATTTATTATCTCTTCTCTTGGGTATAATACATTTTCTGATTTTAATACTACTCTGCCTGCAATAGACAATGGTCTATCAAACCAAGTACTTAGTATAGCCCCGCCATAACCTTCAGTATTTAATTTCAAATATGCATTCTCCACTGTCATCTCTGCTTTAGGTTTAATTCTAAAAGTTGGTGAGTCACTGTGAGATCCTATTATTCTAAATCCATCTTGCATGTTGTCAGAGTTTATTACAAGGGCTGTTAATGAGGATGAATTTTTTGTTATAAAATACTTTCCACCAACTTTAAGTTTCCATTTCTCATTCATTTTCAATTCATTAAATCCATTTTTTAATAATAAATCTTTGCTAGTCTCAACTGCATTAAATGCAGTTGGACTATCATAAATATAATCTATTAAATTCTCAGCAAATTGTTTTTTCATAGCTCCTCCTATTAAACTAAATCTAAAGTCGTGTATTCTTTATTTATAGTTTTTATACCTTGGTTATCAAAAGCTATAGTCACATCTGGGCCTTTTAAAGCTACTACTGTTCCCAAGCCAAACTTTGGATGATGCACTTTAGCTCCAAGTTTTAAGTCATCTATATTACTTTCATTTGATGTATTTTTTATAGTAGCATTTGCTTTTTTAGCAACTTCAACCTTATTCATATTATTCATTTTATATTTTTGAGTATATTTATCAAGAATATTATAATTTGCCTTAGAGAAAGATAATTCTTTTTGGTCTTTATTTAATCTTTCTATACAATCACCTGGTAATTCCTCTATAAATCTAGATGCAATTGAAGGATTAGTTCTTCCATATAAAGTTCTCTTTCTTGTTAAAGTTAAAAATAATTCTTCCTTTGCCCTAGTTATTCCAACATAGCAAAGCCTTCTTTCTTCTTCTATATCACTATCTCTCATTGATTGTATCGCTCTAGCAATTGGGAATATTTTTTCCTCCATTCCCGCTAAAAATACTACTGGGAACTCAAGACCTTTTGATGAATGTATTGTCATTAAAGAGACTCTATCTTCAGATTCTTCCTCGCTATCTGGTTCAGCACTAAGAGCTATTCCTGTTAAAAATCCTTCTAAACTCTTATCATCGCTTGAACTTTCAAATTCTAAAGCTACTGATATAAGTTCTTCTAAGTTTTCTAATCGATCTTCTCCTTCGTTATTTTTTTCTTTTAGTAATTCATCTTTGTATCCTGTTACATCCAATACTTTTTCAATAACTTGACTGACACTATATACATCTGTAAAACTTCTTAATGTAGACATTAAATCTACAAATTCACTTATACTAGCCCTAGCTTTTCTTGATATATCAGAATTATCTTCTATATCAATTAATACAGAATAAATACTCTCTTCTTTTAAGCTGGCTCTATCTTCTATTTTTTCTATAGTTCTAAGGCCTATTCCCCTTCTAGGAACGTTTATTATTCTTTTTAAAGATATATCATCTTGAGGGTTTTGTATTACTCTAAGATAAGCTATAATATCTTTTATTTCTTTTCTTTCATAAAATTTAATACCACCATAAATATTATATGGTATTCCTGACCTATTTAATGCATCTTCCACAGAACGAGCTTGTGCATTGGCTCTATATAAAACTGCAAAGTCTTTATAATACCTATCTTCATATCTTTTCATATATGATATAGTATTTACTATAAAATCACCTTCATCAATTTCATTTTCTGACAATTGGATTTTTATTAGCTGTCCTTCTTTTTTATCACTCCAAAGTCTTTTTCTTTTTCTTTCTGTATTATTTGCAATAACATGGTTAGCTGCATCTAGTATTACTTGTGTTGATCTATAGTTTTGCTCAAGCTTTACTATTTTAACATTGTCATAATCCCTTTCAAATTCTAGGATATTTCTTATGTCAGCTCCTCTCCAACCATAAATACTTTGATCATCATCTCCAACAACACAAATATTTTGGTGTTGTTTTGCTAATAATTTTATTAATTCATATTGTGCTTTACTTGTGTCTTGGTACTCATCTACCATTATGTATCTAAATTTATTCCTATAAAAATCTAACACATCTGGACATTCTTTAAACAGTTCGACTGTTTTCATTATTAAGTCATCAAAATCTAAGGCACTATTTCTTTTTAAACGATCTTGATACAGTGCATAAATTTCTCCTACCTTTGTTTTAGATATGTCACCTTCATTTAATTTTAAGAATCTTTTAGGAGAATACAATTTATCCTTTGCATTAGATATGCAACTTAATACATATTTAGGATCAAATGCTTTATCACTAATATCTAATTCTCTCATACAGTCCTTAATTAAAGTAACTTGGTCTGGACTATCATAAATTACGAAACTTCTATTATAGCCTATTTTATTTATACTTTTTCTAAGAATACGAACACAACAAGAATGGAATGTTGTAATCCACATTTCCTTAGTGTCTGTTCCTTCTAAAGTTTCTTCTACTCTTTCTCGCATCTCATTTGCAGCTTTGTTTGTAAATGTTATAGCTAAAATATTTTCAGCTTTAACATCTTTATCTTCCATAAGATAACCGATTCTAGTAGTTAAAACTCTCGTCTTTCCCGATCCAGCTCCAGCAAGTATTAAAACAGGTCCCTCTGTATTTTCTACCGCTTCTCTCTGAGCTGGATTTAATTTTTCTATTATATCTGAAATCATATCTATCCTCCTATAATGCTCATATAAATATATTTTAATCTAATTCTATTTTTTCTTCAAACTCCATAATACTATAATAATTCCCATGAATAAAATATAAAATACTTAACCTGTAAATTATCATAAAAAAAGACCTTAGGATTTTGGAGAATCCTAAGGTATAGGTTAAGGGTTATTCTATTTTCAAACTATTTTGAAATAAAATAGGTTGAGGGCTTATTCAAGTTCATAAGAACTAAAAAGTGCCTAACTTCAAGTTAGGCACAATATCTTCAAATAAAAATTTTTATTAAGATATTTCTCCTACCCCGAAGAAATCACTTTATATTGTAGGCAGGTCTCCTGGCTTTGCTTCATTCTACTCCTTTCCCTTCCCATGTTTCCACAGTGGTTAAAAGTTTCGTCCACATTACAGTAGCGGGGGCTGCAAAGGTATCTCACCTTTTTCCCTATTAATCTTAGTTTAAGAACCTAAAATACTTTAATTAATTTAATTTTTTAACTAAGATAAGTATAGCACATACAAAAGAATATTTGTTAATTTTTAACAATTATTTTATTTCATATTTTGCTAAAATATCTTAATTTTTTATTATTTTTTTCAAATACATAGCAACTATATCAGAAAATCTTTCTATATCCTTAGTGTAAATAAAATCCTGACCATAAATTATTTTTTCTGCTTCTAAATCTTTTTCTTTCCCAGTGAAAACCCCTAATACAAGTATTCCCTGTTTTCTCGCCTTTCGAACTTCTAAAGCCGTATCTTTTACTGCTATCATTCCTTTATAAGAAGCCTCTCCTCTTAAACTTCTTGATCTATCTTTTCCTATTTTCACATCATTGGGTTTCCCATCACTAAGTATTATAAGTATTTTATTTTCTTCTTCTCTTTCTAATAAAGAATCACTTGCTGCCTTTATTGCTAGTCCATCTCTATTATTTCCTGCTGCAAAATACTCAAATATATTTTCACAAGAATTAATATTATCATTATAATCTCTATATCTTTTTAATATAGTATAATCTAAAAAACTTAAATATCCCATAACTCTGTTGGGAATTCCAACTGATGTAAGAGCAGTAGCAATTATATATGCCTGTATTGCCACATTAAACTGGTTTCTACTTTGTGAACCACTGGCATCAAGTAATATATCTATAACATACTTTCCTTTTTCATTTCTTATATCCTTATAAAAAACTTTTGAATTGTTGCTTCTTCCTATTCTCCAAGCTCTATTGGCACAAATAGTTCCTCCGTCGGAATAAATTCTATCAATAGCACTTTCTTCTATTAATATTCTTGATATGCTTTCTTTTAATTTATTAATACTTCTTTTATGTAGTTTAATATTATTTCTATATTTGTATAAATTGTTTTCTTTTTGTCTCGTAACATATTTTAACTGAAAAACATTGTTACATTCACTACGTAATACTCCATCCGTAAAATGAACCCTACACCCTTCATGAACATCTCTACAATGTTTAGTTTCAATTTTCCTTATTTCACTTTCACTTAGAAATGCTTTACCATAGTAATATTCTACTTTATCATATATTTTTTGAGCCATAACTTCATCCACATATATAACTCTATTTGAGGATTTTCCTAGATCTCCACTACCCATTTCTCCTAAGTTTTCAACCAGCATGGTATTACTTATATTATTAATTTCACTTTCTATGGTTTCTATTTCCTCATCCATATATAACTCCTCATACATAAAATCTGAGAAAGTATCAAAGTCCACATTTACATTTTTTATATCTTGTTCATTTCCTTGTGAAATTTCTCTTTGAGAGTTTATTATAAACTCAAAATAAGTTAAATAAATTTCATCTAATCTTTTTAAGATATTCATCAAATCATCGTTACAATCAATAGATTTTATATCTTTCATTATTCTTCTTGTCAAACCATCCACTGCAGGGTGTCTGTTCATAGCTTGAAGAATAAATGTATATCTTAATGTCTGTAATATATCTTCTTTGTTAATTTTACTATAATTAACAAGAATGTCTTTGTATGCTTTACTTCTTATTTCTTCAACTCCTGGTCTTTCATTTATTACTTTATCTTCTACTACAGAATTAAGCACAAGTTCTATCAAAGTGTATAAAATATCTTTATCGTAGGATTTTTTTATTCTACTGATTATATATTTTTTGATTATATCCCAATCTAAGTACTTTCTTCTTGCTCCAGCGATTATACCAAAATACAAAGAAACATCTTTGGATGAATAATCTTTTTCACTTGAGTCTATGTCTTCCTCGTACATACCAGAAACTGTCCATGCCAAATTATTTACTCTATTTTCAAATTCGTAGTTATTATATATCCAATTAGTATTTGCACTCATTTTATCACCTACTTCAGGTTATTTTAACTTAGGAAATATATCTTTACTTTCCCATTTCTCTGGTATTCTTGTCCTAATAATATCATCCACAATTTCTTTTTCATAAATATCAAAAGTCTTTCCTGTAAGACCCATATTAATAGCAAGGGTTGGTCTAAGCCCTCTTTTAATAGTTTTTAGAGCACCTATTAATCCTCTTAAATCAATTGCCTTTGTAGATATCTCTCCATTTTGAGATTTTAATTGTAAATCTAAAAAAATTCCTGCAAATTGATTTAATTTTTCTTCATCAGTACAAGGAAATTCTCTTTTCAAAATCATCATTAATTTATCTTCATTTACTGCTGGAATATCTATTACTAAAAATCTAGAAACTAAGGCCTCGTTTAATTCTTTTGTACCTGCATATTCATAGTTCATAGTACCTATAAATCTAGTTGCTGGATGAAGGTTTATTCTTTCATATCCTGGTACATCTATTACTCTTCTGTAATCTAGTGCAGAATGAACAACAACTATTGCGTCATTTTTAGCCATATTTATTTCATCAAAAACACCAAATCCACCATGAATGGCACATTCATATACAGATCCTCTTCTAAGTTTCACTTCATTATCTATAAAAGTATCTGTTCCAATTAGTGATGAACTATCTGTGTTTATATGGAAGGAAGTGTTCCACTGAGGCCTTCCAAATATCTCTGATAAATTATCCGAAAGTAAGTTTTTCCCCGTAGCCTTAGGCCCAGATAATAATATATTTTCTTCTTCTAAAATAGCAGATATACACATGGACAAAATATCTTCACCAATATAAAACGCCGGCGATTTTGTAACCCTGTGCTCTACTTCTTTATCAACTTTAAATTCTTTTCTAAAATGTTGTACATCCCCTATAAGAGACTCACTTACCCCTTGAATTCTTAAGTTTTCTATTATATCCATAATAATCTCCTTTTGTAAGTAATACTTCTTATTATTATATCCTTTAATTTTACACTTAATAAAAGTATAGTCTATTTGTTTAAAATTCAGTAATATTTTTAGCACTTAATAATAATAAAAAAGAGTTGCAAGATATTTTTGGGTTTATCTTTTTCAACTCTTTAATTATATATTTATATTGCTATTTCTTAATTATCCACCAAATCAATAATTATAGTTGATTAATTATAAAACCCAACAATTAACTTTTTATTTACACATATCTTTCACAAATAATACTACTAAATATATTATGATATAATTATCATAATACGATTCATAATAAAAATTGAATTATTAGAAAGGATTACATATGAAAAGCTTTAAATTATCTCCAGAAATACTTACTTTTAATAAGTGTGAAGAATTTTGTTTAAAATTCAATATAAATAAAAATGACTTAATAATAACAAATGAATATATTTACAAACCATTTTTCGAAAATTTTATTGAAGATGCTAATGTAGTATACAGAAGAGACTTCGGTAGTGGAGAACCTACTGATATAATGGTTGAAAAAATATATGCTCAAGTTAAAGAGACTGATTATAAAAGAGTTATAGGAATTGGTGGAGGAAGTATTTTAGATGTTGCAAAACTTTTTGCTTTAGAAAAACTTTCACCTGTTTGTGATTTATTTGAAAAGAAATTTGAACCTGTCAAAAATAAAGAACTAATACTTATTCCTACGACTTGTGGTACTGGTAGCGAGGTTACTAATATATCTGTACTTCATTTAAACTCTATAAACAGCAAATTGGGTCTTGCTCATGATTCAATTCTAGCAGACTATGCAGTGTTAATCCCTGAGCTATTAAAGGTTTTACCTTTTAAAGTTTTTGCTGCAAGCTCAATAGATGCTCTTATTCATGCAATCGAGTCTTTTGTATCTCCAAAAGCCTCTATTTTTACAGAAATGTACTCTATAGAAGCTATAAAAATGATTATTAATGGATTTAAAAATATTGTTGATAATGGAAGAGATCATTTGAATAATCTTCTAGATGACTTCTTAATCGCTAGCACTTACGCTGGTATAGCTTTTGGTAATGCCGGTTGTGGAGCTGTTCATGCAATGAGTTATCCTTTAGGTTCAATTTACCACGTTCCTCATGGAGAATCTAATTATGTTTGTTTTACAGAAATTTTTAAAACATACGAAAAATTAAATCCAAGTGGAAAAATCCAAAAACTCAATAATATTTTAACCGAAATTCTTAATTGTTCTGAGAAAGAAGTCTTTGAAGAATTGGATAATCTACTTTATAAAATACTTCCAAAGAAATCTTTAAAAGGCTATGGTGTCACAGAGGAAGATTTAGTATCTTTTACTGAAAATGTTCTTATTAACCAAGGTAGATTAATGGCAAATGCCTACACTCCCTTAAGTAAAGATATTGTTTATAATATTTATAAATCTTTATACTAATAATAAAGAGAACCTACTATCAAATTAGGTTCTCTTCTTAATTTTACATATTCATATATGATGTATCATTTAATTTATTAATTACCGCAAAGTTATTATCTACTTCTATCTCTGTTATAGACCCATTATCTATTTTAAAATTCCAATGATATTTATAATCATTACATATAAGATAAGAAATTATATTCCTAATTGTACCTCCATGAGAGCAAATTAATACTGTTGAATTATCATTATCATTTATAATTTTACTCATTTCATTTTTTACTCTTGTAAAGGTATCTTTCAAGCTCTCACCATTAGGATACTTATATTCAAATCCTTCTTTTATCATTTTTTCAACTTCTTCAGGATATTTTTCTTCAATTACTTTAAATGATAGTCCCTCAAAGTCACCAAAATTTATTTCATTCAATAGACTAGTCTCTTCAGTTTGAATGTTTTTAATCTCAGCCAATTTTTTCATTGTATCTTTTGTTCTAGACAAAGGTGTAGTGTATATTTTATCTATATCTTCATCTTTTAAATACTCTGCAATCTTATTTGCTTGTGACCTTCCTTTTTCACTTAATATACTATCTTTAAATCCTGACAAAGCTCCACCTTCATTACAAACAGTTATACCATGTCTTACCAAAATTAACTTTATCATTTCATCACCTTAAATTAGAATAGCTATATAGGAAAATAATAAAAATATTAATTCTCCTAACTCAATAGTACATCCCAATATATCTCCTGTTACACCATCAATTTTCTTATAAATATGATTTTTAAATAAATAATCAAATAACATTACTATCACAATTGATAATAATAATTTTATTATATTTAAAGTAGTTGATAAAAATAAGAATTTAGTAATAACTACAAGAATAGCAACAGTATATAATATTGCTGTTATAAACATACCTTTAGTTGCTTTACCAATAAATACATTTCCCATGCCTACTTTTCTTGGTGTCACAGTTTTATAAAGCATAACTATAACTCCCAAACGAGATATCATAGGCATAAATATAACTAAGCACATAAGGTTGCTATTTATAGCAGAATTCAATAATCCTATTTTTATTAATACTAAAAATAATATAGCTAGAAGAGAGTTAGTTCCCAATCTGGAATCCTTCATTATCTCCAACATTCTCTCTTTATCTCTGTTACTATATATGGCATCAAATGTATCTCCCAAGCCATCAATATGTAGACCACCCGTTAAAATAACTTCACCTGCTACAATTATTATAGATGTTATAAATGGATCAAATATTTGAATTGACAAACTTCCTATACTAAAAGAAATCAACCCTATTACAAATCCTACTAATGGAAAATACACTATGGATTTGTGAAACTCTTCATCAAATCCAATATCTGCTTTAATAGGTATTCTAGTCATAAACTGTAATAACCCTATAAATCTTTTCATAATTATCACTTCACTTTCATAGGAATTCCACTTACAACAAAGTAAACTTCATTGCTATAACTAGCTATTAATTGATTTGCTCTTCCAACAAAATCACCATATATTCTAGATAATTTATTTTCTGGCACAATTCCCATTCCAATTTCATTAGTTACTATTACAAAATATAAGTTTGTTTTTTTAACAGCTTCTAATAATTTAGTTATTTGTTCTCTTATATAATTTTCTAATTCATTTAATTCTTCTGAAGTGGCTTCATCAACTTCTATCCCATGAGTAAACATTAAGTTATTTACCATAAGAGTTACACAGTCCATTATTACCGTGTCATGGTTTTTATTCAATTCTTCTACTATGGAATATATATCCTTATATATTTCATAGGTTTTCCAACTTCTAGGCCTATTTTCCTGGTGTTTTTTAACTCGATTTTTCATTTCATCATCAAATGCTACTGACGTAGCAATGTATGCTGTTTTATTATTTTGTTTTATACAAAGCGATTCAGCAAAACTACTTTTCCCCGATCTTGCTCCACCTGTAACTAAAATGATATTACTCATAATTGCTCTCCTTTAGATATTTATCTTCCCATATCTATTTCATCAAATGTTGCCATATTTTTATATACGTAATTTGCAGCTTCTATTATATTAAAAGATAGTGCTGCTCCACTTCCTTCTCCTAGTCTCATATCCATGTTTAAAAATGGTTGAAGTCCCATAATCTCTAAGGCTTTTTTTGTTCCTGGTTCTGCTGATAAATGAGAAGCTATCATATAGTACTTTGTTTTTGGATTAATATGATATGCTAATAAAGCTGCTGCATAAGATATAAATCCATCAAGCACAATAGGTATTCTATTAGCTGCACATCCTAAGATTACACCTGCCATAGCACCTATTTCAAATCCACCCACTTTAGCTAGTACATCTATTGCATCTTTAGGATTAGGTTTATTTAACTCTATAGATCTTCTTATTACTTCTGCTTTATGTTCAATTAATTCTTTCTTTAGACCAGCTCCTATACCAGTAATTTCTTGTGGGTCATAATTTCCAAAAACTGAAATTATGGCAGTAGATGGAGTAGTATTAGCTATTCCCATCTCTCCTATCCCAATTAAAGTATAATCATCTTGAATACACTTTTCTGCCATTTCTATCCCTATTGATATACATTTTTCTGCTTCTGATCTCGTCATAGCAGGTCCTTTAGCCATGTTAGATGTGCCTTTTCTTATTTTATAATCAATTACTCCATCTATTTTTTCATCACAATTTATCCCTACATCAACTGCTAAAACATCAGCTCCTACAAATTTTGAAATTGTCCCAACACCATTTATTTTTTTAGGAAAATTTTGAAATTGTAATATGGTAATATTTTGAGGATCTGGTGCTACACCTTCTTCATAAACTCCATGGTCTGCTCCAAAAGCTATTATTACTTTTTTTGATGTATCAAAATATTTTCTTCCATATATTCCTGCAAGTTGCTCACAAATATTTTCCATTTTACCTAAACTTCCTGTTGGCTTTATAAGCCTATTCAATCTTTCTTCTGCTTGCTTTATGTATTTTTCTTCTAATGGATAAATATTTCTTGATATATTTTCTATTAAATTCACGGCTACCATCCCCCTTAAACTTTTTATTTTTTGTAATTTGTCTAAAATTTATATTATTTGTTAAGTTTCCTACAATAATTATATTGTTATATATAAAAACTATCTAGTACTTTATGTATTTTTTAAGCATTTTTTGGAATTAAAGGTATTTTCATTTTGACGAATAGTATTTATTTATAAACAAAAAATATAAATAGATAAATATATTTAAGGAGATGATTAAATGAATAATTTCAATGATTTGAAAAACCTATACGAGGATGGTTATAGATGTATTTATCAAGACGGAGCTGAAGGTAATAGAAATATATATCTAAAGAATTTTGATGAAGAAAAATCTACAGTTGTAAACCTTCAAGATGAAAATGAATTTTCACAGTTTCAAGATTATGTTAGTGGTTTAAGAATGTCATAATAAAAGGGAGCAAAAGCTCCCTCTTATTAAAATAAAACGAAATGACAAAATTATATATGTTTTTGCAACTAAGTATATGGTTTTTACTTTTATTCTTTCAAAAAACTTTATCTAGAGTTACAATTATTTCTATTTTGTAGTCACAATTTGTTTAATAAGCTCTAAAAGTTCCTTCCTGTCAACTTCTAAATGCTTCTTTTTCTCCTTATATTCTTGAAAGTTAACAACTTTTGCCATAGTTTTCTTCATAAACTCACTTCCCAACTAAGATTATTAACTTATATAAGTAATTCTATGTTATTTATCTTTTTCCTCTAAATTTTTTATTATTTTTTATAAAAAATATTAGATTTTTAATTTTTAGAATCAAAATTTGTAGAAATATTTGTTATTTTATTATTCGCCATATATTCTAATACATATTTAATCAATATTTTAATAACTATTATTTTTATAATTACCTATATATTAATTATTGACAACACTTATATTTTAAGTCATGCACTCAAACTATTTTTTGTTATATAGTTTATTTATATATTTGTTACTTGATTTCCTTCTTAATATATTCTAATGCTGATTTAAGTTGTTGATTTTCATTTGTTTCTTTAATTTTAGGCGTAATACCTTTTCCGTTTATATAATCCCCATTTGGTGTAAAATACTGAGCAGTTGTTAATTTATATCCAGTACCATCTTTTAATCCTTTTACACTTTGTACTAGACCTTTACCAAAAGATGTTTCACCTATGGCTATAGCCTTGTTATTATCAACTAAAGCTGCTGTTAAAATTTCTGATGCCGATGCACTTCCTCCATTTATTAAAACAGCTATTGGCATATCAACTTGTTTGTCATCTGATTTATAATACTCTTTATTTCCTGTATTATCTTTTGTATAGACAATTGTTCCCTTTCCTATTAAGTCATCTGCTATATCTACGCAAACATCTAATAGTCCTCCTGGATTATCTCTCAAGTCTATTACTAATCCTTTAACGCCCTTAGATTCTAATACGCTTAAATTTTCTTTAAATTCTTTATGTGTATTTTCATCAAAAGATTTTATTCTTAAATAACCTATATTGTTATCCATAACTTCATTAGATACACTCTTTGTTACTATAGTTTCCCTCTTAATATCAAAACTTAACTCTTGTTCCTTTCTTTGAACAGTTAAACTAACATCTGTATTTTCTTTTCCTTTTATATTCTTAATTACATCGTCTATCTTTTTAGTTTCAACAGATTCTCCATCAACTTTTAGAACTATATCTCCTGATTTAACACCTGCTTTGTCTGCCGGTGAACCTTCTATTGGAGAAATTATTGTTAGTTTATTATTTTCAGGATTTACACCTATATATACTCCAATCCCAACAAAGGAACCACTTGTTTGTTCTTTTAAACTTTCAAATTCATCTGCTGTGTAATACTGTGAATATGGATCATTAAGACCTTCAAATAATCCTTTTAATGCTCCATCTACTAAATTGTTTCCGGACACTTCTTTATAGTAATCCTCCTGAATAAGTTCTTCTAAACCCAATAGCTTGTTATATTTTGCATAAGATTCATATAAGTCTTTCGATATTATTACTTTATTTCCTAACGTAATTTGAAACATTGTTGTACCAATTATAGTTACTATTACAAGAATAATAGAATATATAAGAGCCCTTTTTTTAGATATCATTTGTTCATCTCTCCTTTAATCAATCTACTATATATTATATGACTAGCTTGTCTTTTTATTACTCTTTATCAATTATATTGCTTTAAATCTATAATTTTACTAAAATCTATATTAGGAAAGTAAAATTTAGGTAATTATATAATACCACAATTAAGAGGTGTAGATTATATGAAAAAAGAGTTTAGAAAAAATGTTATTATGATTAGAAAAGAAAAAAACAAAGATTTTATTAAACACAACTCAGATATAATCACAGAAAAGCTACTTCAGCTAGACTGTATTAAAAATGCACAAACTATTATGCTTTATTTAGACTTTAATAACGAAGTTGCCACAGACAATCTAATTAAAAAACTTATAAAATTAGGTAAAATTGTGGCATCACCTATAACTTTAAAGGAAGAAAGAAAATTAATACCTTCTCAAATTACAGATTTAGAAAATGGAATTAAATATGGTGCTTATAACATTAGAGAGCCAAAACCTGAATGCTCTACTGCCATAGACATAAAAGATTTAGATGTGGTTATAGTGCCAGCTGTAGCCTATGATAAAGATTGTTACCGCCTTGGGTATGGTGGTGGTTTTTATGATAGATTCCTTGAGAATCTAAGGGAAGATGCCGTTACTGTGGGAATAGCTTTTGATTTACAAATTTTTGACCAAGTTCCCAAAGAAGATCACGATGCTAAATTGGATTACATAGTAACCGAATCTACAATATTAACATCAAGATAAATTAAAACTATTTATTACTTTATATCTAAAACATCTACATTTGAAATTACTAAAAAAACTGATTCCAATTTTAGGAACCAGTTTTTTTAGTAATTTTCATATTTAGTCCTGAATTTTAAAACCTGATGCAACATTTTTAAGTATTTGAGCTTGGTTTGATAGTTCATTGCTTGCTGCTGAACTTTCTTGAGCTGTTGCTGCATTTGTTTGTACAACTGTACTTATTTGTTCAATACCTTCTAATGTTTGTTTTAAGGCTGCTGCTTGCTCAACAGATGCTAAAGAAATTTCATCTATTAATTTTACCGACTGAGACACTTCTTCAAGTACATTTTCAAGCATTTTCTCAGTTTTCACGGCTATAAGGTTCCCATTTTGCACAGCTTTAACTGACTCCTCAATTAAATGAGTTGTTTCTTTTGATGCATCGGAAGATCTTGTAGCTAGATTTCTTACTTCATCTGCAACAACTGCAAATCCTTTGCCTGCAGCTCCTGCTCTAGATGCTTCCACTGCTGCATTTAAAGCCAATATATTTGTTTGGAATGAAATATCCTCAATTACTTTAATAATTTTACTTATTTGTGTTGATTTAGAATTTATTTCTTCAATAGCTAGTATCATTTTCTTCATTTGATCATTACTTTCTATGGCAAGATCTCCAGCAGTTTTAACTTGTTTTGATGCATTTAGTGCGTTATCTGCATTTGTTGATACTCTATCTGATAAATCATTTACTGTTGCTGTTAATTCTTCCGTTGTACTTGCTTGATACAGCGAACCTTCAGCAAGTACTTGTGCTGCATTTGCTATTTCTTTTGAACCAACTGCAACATTTTCTGATGTTTCAACAATCTTTCCTATAGTTTCCTTGAATATAGATGAGAGTTGTAATAATGAATTTTTTATCTTAGCAAAATCACCTTCATAGTTTTGTTTTAAGTCAATATTTAAGTCTCCCGTTGAAAATCTATCTAAAGATTTTGATATTTCATCAATATAAATAATATATTCATTTAATCTTAATACAAGCTTCTTCATTGATTCAGCTAATCTTCCAGTTTCATCTTTGCTTTCTATATTTATTTCTGCGTCAAGATTTCCTGCAGCTAATTCTTCCGTTACATTCATAAGATTTTGAATTGGGGCAACTAAGCTTTTTGTTACTGCTATAATTGCTATTATAAGAATTAAAAATGCAATTAAATATATGACTAATGTTGTAGATATAGATGTTTTTACTAAAGCCATATAACTATCTTTACTAATACTTAGAAGCACTTTCCAGCCAGCATCTCTTGTATCACTTACAATTCCATAACGTATTTTACCATTTTCAGTGTATTTTATTATTTTATTTGTTGTTTTATCTATTTCGCTAAGTATTTTATCGTCAAATCCTATTTCACTAACATTCTTAAGAACCCTCTCAGTATCCTTACTTGCCAATACTTGTCCAATATTTGAGATAAGCATTGTGTATCCACCATCTTTAAAGTCAGTATCCATTGTTGCCACTTGTTTACTTATATCTTCAATAGAAACATCAACTGCTGCAACCCCTATAATTTCTTTATTATTTAAATCATACACTGGAGCTGAAAATGTAACAACCATATTTCCAGTAACAGAATCTTCGTAGGGCTGTGATATAATAAACCCTTTTTCAATGTCTTCACTTTTTGAAAACCAATAATTTTTTAATTTTAAATCATATCCTTCATCAGAAATATAAGTACCGCTATCAAATGCAAAGCCTTCATTTGCTGAAGCAATATATGCATTCAAAATTTGAGTATCTTTTTCCTTTACATATCCAAGTGATTTATAAACATCTTTATAAGATGAATGATTCTTATAATCCTCTCTAGTTGCATCTGTTAATACATTTCTGACAGCTGTGTTTCCTGCCATTTGTATAGCAATTGTTTTATATCTTGTAAAATATTCATTTATGTTAGAAACTATATTTTTAGTAGTTAATGTTGAAATACTTTCTTGATTTTTAGATACAGTTTTAACTGTGTTCTTCATAGTAAACACACCAGAAATTATCATAGCTAAAATGGCAATACCACCAATCATTGTTAAAATTTTAGTCTTAATACTTTTCATAAGTCTACCCCTTCCCCTTCAACGTTGTATTTTTCGATTTTTATATCAAAAATAATATTTATAATATAAAGGTATAAGCTCCATTTATAATAAAATATTCCCGTATGTGTAATATACGGATTTAATTGTGAAACCTTAATGAAAATTATTAATTTTCTGATAAATTAAATTATAAATAAATATAGACATAAAAATACCCTAACTATTAGGCCCGAGTTTTAATAGTTAGGGCTCAAGTTTCTTATTTCTCTTCTTTTGTTGCATTTAATTGTATTTTGTCTGGTAAAGATTTAAGATTAGTTTCAGCAACTACAAAAGGATAGGATTTATCCTTGTCTTTATATGTAATATCTACTGTCATAACAGCTTTTTCTTCCACTGTATCCATAGTTATTTTGTCTATGTCTATACCATGTTCTTTTTCTCCTCTCGTTACTATAACGTATATCTTATTATCTAGTTTTACTGCTAATGCTCTTTCTTCGTCTTCATACTTATCCATAATATCTAATATTTTCTCTGGAATGGATTCTCTTTGCACCATTGTAAAATCTACCGGTTTTGAAGTATCTAAAAATAATTTAGGTACAAATACAAACCCTAAAACTATAAATAATATTAGTATTACACCATATATTACTCCTTTGATATTAAACTTAATCTCCACATTATCCCCCCTATCTCTTATAAATATATGAGGAAATAATCTTTGATAGAAGCAAAAAATTCACTTTATTAACATGCCCAAACAATCTGATTTTACTTAAAAAGGCGTATTTAATAAAATATTAAATACGCCTTTTTATATATATTATTAGTTTAATGCTTCTTTTACTTTTTCTACTATATTTTTAGCAGTTAAACCATATTTTTCTAATAATTTATTTGGTGTTCCTGACTCACCAAAACTATCATTTACTCCAACTTTTTTAACTATTGCAGGATGATTTTCAGATACAACTTCACTTACAGCTGATCCTAATCCACCTATTATACTGTGCTCTTCTGCCGTTATTATTGCCTTAGTTTCTTTAGCAGCTTTTATTATAAGTTCTGCATCTATTGGTTTTATTGTAGACATATTGATAACTCTAACATCTATGCTTTCTTCCTTTAACATGTCTGCCGCTATTATTGCTTCGTTAACCATTATTCCACAAGCTATTATTGTAGCATCGTTACCGTCTCTTAGAACAACACCTTTTCCAATTTCAAAATTATAATCTTCTTCAAATATTGTTGGAACTGCACTTCTTCCAAGTCTGACATACATAGGTCCATTGAACTCAGCTGCAGCAAATATCATCTTTTCAGCTTCAACTCCATCAGCTGGAACCATTACTGTCATATTTGGAATAGATCTCATTAAAGATATATCTTCCACACTTTGATGAGAACCACCATCTTCTCCAACAGTTATACCTGCATGTGTAGCACATATTTTAACATTTAATTTAGGATAGCATACTGAGTTTCTTATTACTTCAAATGCTCTTCCAGTTGCAAACATAGCAAATGTGCTTGCAAAAGGTATTTTTCCTGCTGCTGCAAAACCACAAGCAGCTCCTACTAAGTTTTGTTCTGCTATACCCATATTAAAAAATCTATTTGGATATGCTTTTAAAAAGTCATTAGTTTTAGTTGATTTAGATAAATCTGCATCTAAAACTACTACATCATCATTTATTTTTCCTAATTTAACTAAAGCTTTTCCGTAAGCCTCCCTAGTTGCTATTTTACTCATGGAAAGCACCTCCTAATTCTGATAATGCTTGTTCAAGCTGTTCTTCACTTGGTGCACTTCCATGCCATGAAGCTTGGTTTTCCATGAAAGACACTCCTTTGCCTTTTACTGTTTTAGCTATTATCATTGTTGGTTTGTCTACTGTATCTTTTGCCATATCTAAGGCTGCAAATATTTGGTCGAAATCATGACCATCAATAGTTATTACATTCCATCCAAAAGTCCTAAACTTGTCTTCTATAGGATTAATACCCATTACTGATTCAACTTCTCCATCAATTTGAAGTCCATTGTAATCAAGAAATGCTATCATGTTATCAAGCTTATAATGAGCCGCACTCATAGCCGCTTCCCATATTATTCCCTCTTGAACCTCTCCATCTCCTAATAATGCATATACATTCCATGGAGCGTTATCTAGTTTAGCCGCCATAGCCATCCCACACGCAACAGAAAAACCTTGTCCTAATGAACCTGTTGACATTTCAACACCAGGTATCTTTTTCATATCAGGATGCCCTTGAAGCATGCTTCCTAATTTTCTTAAATTATTTAACTCTTCTTTCTCAAAATATCCTCTTTCAGCTAATGTTGCATATAAAGCCGGAGCTGCATGACCTTTTGATAAAACAAATCTATCTCTATCTTCCATTTTTGGATTTGTTGGATCAATATTCATTTGATCAAAATAAAGAGCTGTTAAAATTTCAACTGCTGATAATGAACCTCCTGGATGTCCTGATTTTGATTTACATATCATTGAGACAATGTCTTTTCTTATTACATTAGTAATTTCATTTAATCCTTTATGGTCTCTCATGTAATTTACCTCCCTAAGTTATATACTGAGGCTACCTGTTATTAGCCATATTGTATTTAAATCTCATTATATTATAACATCTTTATGGTGTTTTTTTGTGTTTTTTGTATATAAAACAAAAAAATTATTGATATGCTACTATATCAATAATTTTTATATGCTAAATAAATCTAAACTTATTTGCAGTCCATTATTTACTTTTAGCATCGTTTTATTATCTAGATAACCTATTTTTTCTCTCAGCCGTTTTTTGTCTATGGTTCTAATTTGCTCTAAGAGAATTACAGAATCTTTATTAAGTCCATATTCACTGGAACTTATTTCTATATGAGTAGGCAATTTTGCTTTATTAATCTGGGATGTTATAGCAGCAATTATAACCGTTGGGCTATACTTATTTCCTATATTATTTTGGATTATTAAAACAGGTCTAACGCCTCCCTGCTCCGAGCCAATAACTGGACTTAAATCTGCATAAAATAAATCTCCTCGCTTAATATCTAAGCCAAGATTATTCAACTTTAGCTATATCTCCTTCAGAATCATCATCCAAAGATATATCATCTGTCATACCAAGCTCCGCTAATGATAAGTTGATTTTAGCCATTTCTTTATAACCCTTTATCATACTTTCTTTTAAGTTGATTTTCTTTTTTTGGGTTATATAAAACTGAAAAGCAGCCTTTGCAAAATCTTCCCTATTACTATTTTCCATCTGAACTATTTGATCTACTTCAGATAAAATATAATCGGGTAAAGTAAACATAATTTTTTCTTTATTTTTATTGCTCACAAAATCGCCTCCCAGAGAACAATATCTCTTATATTCTATCAGATTCCTAACTAATTGTAAAATTGCATTTGTTTCCATATAAGTACGTTCATTTATCGTGTATTTAGTAAACAAAGTTAAATTTATTTTTATACACCTCACGTTAAATATTATAACCTACACAACTTTTTTTATGTCTTAAATCATAGTTTTTGGAGCAAAAATTTACTATACAACTTATTCATTAATAATAGCTTCGTTATGACTTTTAATATCTTTTTTATTTTGGTAAAACAAATTATTATGTCATCTAGATTTCTCTTAAGTTGTTTATACTACTTTTTTACTTTTCATACTTAAAATCTTCATATGTTACTATAAATATAGGTTTATCTTCATTATCTAGTATTTCCATTTTATTTGGATTTTTAGTCTTATTATCTACATATAAAATTTGTTTTTTAAAATATTCATTATCCCCTGGTATTTCTGTTTGTATTTTTAATTCACTCTCTGTAACTTCTAAAATTATTGACTCATTTTGCATATAGTTTTTTATAAAATCTCCAATAAATAAATAGTGACTATCATTATTCATATTAGGAAGCTCTATTGTATCATTAATACTAGGGTTTTTAACTAGAACTTTTTCTCCCTTATATTCAATAGTCTTTCCTTGTAAATTCTTCGGTGACTTGACTTCTAACTTATAATAATCCGGCTTTTTATATGTGTGTTTGAAAACATAGGTAGTATTATCCTTATTTCCTATAGCTTCTACTTTTGCATTACAAGTATATGATTCAATTTTTGAAATTTGATTTTGAAAATCCTCATATATTTCTTCTTTTGTATATTCTTTTCTTCCACACCCAACACTATATAGAGTAATTATTGAAACAATTATTATTAGTAATGAATAACACTTATTTTTCACGAAGTACCTCCTAATATATTTTTATTCATTGGTATATTTAAATATATCTTATTTTTACGTTGTAATTGTTATAGCATTTGCAACAACATAGTTCTCACTATGGGATATGCTTACCTTTATTTCTAAAACACTATATTGTATGCAAATTTGTTTTAAATTATTATAAGTATTTACTATAGCCTTCCCTAAATTATTTCTCAGTATTTCTATATCTTTAAAATTATAACCCCTCATGCCCAATCCTAAAGATTTACTAATAGCTTCTTTTGCTACAAAGTTTCCTCCTATGGTTTGAGAATTATTTCCCTTCTCCTCAAACATTTCTAATTCTGTTTCTGTGAATATTTTTTTAGAAAATCACCTCTTTTATTTAATGCATTTTTAATTGTCTTTACTTCTATAATATCTGTCCCTATATCTAAAATATTCATTATTTTCTCCCATAAATCATCTCTAATATAATTATCTTACCTTATTATAAGCAATTCTATTACTGTTAATAATATTTTTATTTCTATGCACTAAATATTAGTTTTAGACAAAGTAAAAAGACTAGGATAATTCCTAGTCTTTTTAAGTAATATTATAAGTCAACAGACTTAATCGTTCCATTTAGCAGTTTCAGTTAGTATAGTAGTTTTTTCTTTACTAACAGTCATGAAACCACCAGATATTTGGCCAGATTTAAACTTGCCATCTTTTTTTATTCTTAATTCTCCATCAACTAAACCAACAACGAAAGGTATATGATCTTTTAATATGGCCCTATCACCTTGTGTTGTTCTAGTTATAACCATTTCCACCTCACCTTGGTAAAAAACTTCACTTGGAGTAACTATTTCTAATGCAAATATATTTGCCATGACCTATCTACTCTCCTTTGCTTTCGCAACAGCTTCATCTATTGATCCAACAAATAAGAATGCTGATTCTGGTAAGTCGTCATGTTTTCCTTCAAGTATTTCTTTGAAACCTCTTACAGTTTCTTTAACTGGTACATATTTACCTGGGAATCCTGTAAATTGTTCTGCAACTGTGAAAGATTGAGAAAGGAATCTTTGTATCTTTCTTGCACGAGCAACTATTATTTTATCCTCATCAGATAATTCATCCATACCAAGTATAGCTATTATATCTTGTAATTCTTTGTATCTTTGAAGTATAGATTGCACTCTTCTAGCTACTTCATAGTGTTCTTCACCAACTATTTTAGGATCTAGTACTCTTGAAGTTGATTCAAGTGGATCAACTGCAGGGTATATTCCTAGAGATGCTATAGATCTAGATAAAACTGTTTTTGCATCTAAGTGAGCGAATGTTGTTGCTGGCGCTGGGTCAGTTAAGTCATCCGCAGGTACGTAAACAGCTTGAACAGATGTTATAGATCCTTTCTTAGTTGATGTTATTCTTTCTTGTAAGTTACCCATTTCTGTAGCAAGCGTTGGTTGGTATCCAACTGCTGAAGGCATACGTCCAAGTAGGGCAGAAACTTCAGAACCTGCTTGTGTGAAACGGAATATATTATCTACGAATAAAAGAACGTCTTGGTTTTGTTCATCTCTGAAATACTCAGCCATAGTAAGTCCAGATAAGGCAACCCTCATTCTAGCTCCTGGTGGCTCGTTCATTTGTCCGAATACTAGAGCTGTTTTATTTATAACTCCAGAATCCTTCATTTCATGGTAAAGGTCATTACCTTCTCTTGTTCTTTCTCCAACACCTGCGAATACTGATATACCACCGTGTTGTTTAGCTATATTATTTATAAGTTCTTGTATAAGAACTGTTTTTCCAACTCCTGCACCACCGAATAAACCTATTTTACCACCTTTTAAGTATGGTACTAATAAGTCAACTACTTTTATACCTGTTTCAAGTATTTCAGCAGTACTTGCTATATCATTATACTCTGGAGCCGATCTATGTATAGGTAACTCCGGTGCATCTTTAGGTGCTGGTTCATCGTCAACTGGTTCTCCAAGAACGTTGAATATTCTTCCTAATGTAGCATCTCCAACAGGAACACTTATTGGTCTTCCTGTGTCTATTGCTTCCATTCCTCTAACTAGTCCATCTGTAGCACTCATTGATATACACCTAACTGTATCATCACCTATATGTTGTGCAACTTCAGCAACTATTTCTTGATCTCCTAACTTTATAACTAATGCGTTTAATAAGTTAGGTAGGCTATTTTCATTATCAAACTTAACATCTAGTACAACACCTACGATTGATACTATTTTCCCTACGTTGGCCATTTCCTAACCTCCTTATTTTAGAGCCTCTACTCCGCCTACTATCTCTGTTATTTCTTGAGTTACAGCTGATTGTCTTGCTCTGTTGTAACTCAATTCTAAATTAGATAGCATATCGTCTGCATTATCCGTTGCTGAACTCATTGCAGTTCTTCTCGCAGCTTGTTCTGATGCGAAAGATTCTATAACTCCATCATAAACTATACCAGAAACATATTTAGGTATTATATGACCTAAAACAACCTCTGCCGATGGTAAATATTGAACTCTAGCTCCTTTTGCAGCTTGCTCTTTTGTTTCCTTATTTTCTTCTTTTTCAAATGCCAAAGGTAGCACTTTTAATAATTTTGGGTTTTGAGTTAAAGGAGATACAAATTCTGTATATACCATATATACTTCATCAATTTCACCTTTTTTATATAAATCCATAGCTTCCTCTGCAAAAGCTAATGTTTCATCATAGTCACATTTTTCAACACTTTCTGCTGACTTTAATATGTCATAACCTCTCTTTTGGAAAAATTCCGTAGCCTTTTTCCCTACAGTCATAACTTTTTCTTTTTTTCCATCCATATGACTAAGCGTTAATTTCATTATATTTGAGTTATATCCTCCTGCAAGTCCTCTATCTCCTGCAACAATAATATAACATCTATTTTTTACTTCTCTTTGTTTTAAGAATACATTTCTAACACCACGAGTACTTGTAGCTATATCCTTCACTGTATCGTACATTGTTCCAAAGTACGGTCTAGCTGCTAAAGCTCTATCTTTTGCTTTTCTCATTTTTGAAGAAGCAACAAGTTCCATAGCTTTAGTAACCTGCTTTGTACTATTAACACTGTTAATACGCGTTTTAATCTCTTTAATTCCAGCTCCTGCCAATTAATTTACCTCCTTTTGTAAAAAGGATTACGCTTCAACAACAAACTTTTTCTTAAATTCTACTATTGCGTTTGTTAAATCAGAAGAGAAATCTTCTGCTGCTAATATTTTTTTAGATACTTCTGGATAGTTTTCATCCACAAATCTGAATAATTCTTTTTCAAATCTTGCTACATTATTTACTGGTACATCTTCTAAGAAGTTATTTATAACAGCAAATATTATCATAACTTGGTCTTGAACTGCTATAGGGTCAGTTTCATTTTGTTTTAAAACAGCAACTATTCTTTCCCCTTGAGCAAGTCTCTTCTTAGTATCTTCATCTAAGTCTGATCCAAATTGAGAGAATGATGCAAGTTCTCTATATTGTGAGTAAGCAAGTTTTAATGTACCTGCAACTTTTTTCATTGATTTAATTTGAGCATCACCACCAACCCTTGATACTGATATACCAGGGTCAACTGCTGGTCTTATACCTGAATAGAATAATTCTGGTTGTAAGTATATTTGTCCATCAGTTATTGATATAACGTTAGTTGGTATATATGCAGAAACATCTCCTGCTTGAGTTTCTATGATTGGAAGTGCAGTCATAGATCCTCCGCCTAATTCATCAGATAACTTAGCAGCTCTTTCTAGCAATCTTGAATGTAGGTAGAATACATCTCCTGGATAAGCTTCACGTCCTGGTGGTCTTCTAAGTAGTAATGACATTTCTCTGTAAGCAACTGCTTGTTTACTTAAATCATCATATACTATTAGAACATGTTTACCATTGAACATGAACTCTTCACCCATTGCAGCTCCTGCATATGGTGCAAGGTATTGAAGTGGTGCAGATTCAGAAGCTGTAGCTGATACAACTATTGTGTAATCCATTGCTCCACCTTTTTCTAATGTACTAACAAGTTGTGCAACTGTAGAACGTTTTTGTCCTATTGCAACGTATATACATATAACATCTTTACCTTTTTGGTTTAATATAGTATCTATAACTATAGAAGTCTTACCAGTTTGTCTATCACCTATGATAAGCTCTCTTTGTCCTCTACCTATTGGTATCATAGAGTCTATAGCTTTTATACCAGTTTGTAATGGTTCACAAACTGATTGTCTTGCCATTATACCAGGTGCTTTACTTTCAACTGGTCTTGTTTTGTCAGTGTTTATAGGTCCTTTACCGTCTATAGGTAAACCAAGTGGACTTACAACTCTACCTATTAATGCGTCTCCAACAGGAACTTCAACTATTCTTCCTGTTCTTTTAACTATATCTCCTTCTTTGATTCCACTGTCATCACCAAATATAACAGCCCCAACAACATCTTCCTCTAAGTTAAGGGCCATTCCATATATCTCTCCAGGGAATTCTAAAAGTTCACTAGACATTACGTTTTCTAGTCCGTATATAGTTGCGATACCGTCACCTACTTTTAGTACGCTACCAGTATCAGTCATTTCTATTTTGTTATCATAATTCTTAATTTGTTGTTTAATTATAGAACTTATTTCTTCAGGTCTTAAGTTCATGGGTTCACCGCCCTCCTAAGAAATTACTTGAGAAAGTTGGTCTTTTATATTATCTAAACGAGTTTTTACAGATCCGTCAATTTGAGTATTTCCTAATCTTACTAAAACCCCACCTAATATACTTTGGTCAACTTTATTCTCTAAAGTAACATTTTTATTATATTTTTTTGAAAGCTTTTCTTCAAGTTCTTTAACTTTTTTATCAGTTAAAGGAATGGCACTTATTACAGTACCTTCAATTATATTATTTTTATCATTTAGTAATTGCTTAAATGTTAATTCTATTGATTTTAAAGAAGATATTCTTCCCTTCTCAACTAGTATCTTTAAGAAATTTTTTAAGTTATTATTTATTTTATTATTAAATAATGATTCAATTAATTTAACCTTTTCGATTTTAGCCACTAAAGGCGATCTTAAAACATTATCTAAATCCTTATTGTTTTTTACTGTCTCTACTACATTGTGTAATTCATTATAAATTTCTTTAGTGATATTTTCATCTTCACTTAGTTGGAATAGGGCTTCTGCATATCTGTTAGCTATTATATCTATCATTTAGCTTCGCCCACCTCTTCGATAAATTTGTTTATCATTTCCTCATGTTTATCTTGGTCAATATCTTTTTCAATTACCTTAGAAGCAGCAAGTATAGCTATGTTAGAAATATCATTTTTAAGTTCATTCATAACTTTTTCTTTTTCTTGTACTATATCTTTATTAGCTCTTTCTTTTAAGCTAGTTGCTTCTTCTTTTGCAGTAGATATTATTTCATCAGACTTTTGCTCAGCTCTAAAAGTTGCTTGCTTAATGATTTCTTGACCTTCATCTTTAGCAACTGCAAGTTTTTGTTCATATTCAGCTTTAAAAGCTAAACCTTCACTTTTCGCTTGCTCACCTGTAGCTATATCTGTTTTTATTGCCTTTTCTCTAGCATCTATTATATTCAAAACTGGTTTGAATAAAATTTTTCTTAGTATCCAAAATAAAACAATTGTATTTATTATCTGAATAGCTAATTCCCAAGTTATGGTTACTACTGGTTTAACACCCATCTACTAATCCTCCTTTCCATCATCCATAATTTATAGTTAGGAGAGTAATTTATAATTTCTCCTAACTATAAAATCTTATTACAAATCATCTTCAATTCTATATCCATGGATTAGCGAATATTAAGATTATAGATATAACAAGACCATATATACCTGTAGACTCTGCAACTGCAGCACCTAATAGCATTGTAGAGATTATATCTCCTTTAGCTTCTGGTTGATTACCAACAGCTTCTGCACCTTTACCAGCTGCATATCCTTGACCTATCCCTGCACCTATACCAGATATAACTGCTATACCTGCACCTATTGCAGAACCTGCTATAGCGATTCCTTGTTGTAAAGTAGTAATTTCCATAATTTTAATCCTCCTCGAATTTTAACTTTTATTTTTTATTATTATTCTAATATGCCAATATTTAATTTGCATATATTTTACTCTGTTGAGTTTGAAACAAATACCATTGTAAGCATTATGAATATAAATGCTTGTAAACATCCTGCAAATAAATCAAAGTAGAAATGTAATGGTACTGGTATTAATAATTGTAAGAATGGAATTGAAACATTTGGTATCAATGATGATATAAATGCTAGTAATTGATAAAGTAATCCCATAATTACTGTTCCTCCTAAAATATTACCAAATGGACGGAATGTAAGCGATATTGGTCTAGCAAATTCACCTACTATGTTAAGTGGTAATAATAACGGAACTGGTTCTAATAAACCTTTAAAGTATCCTGGTCCTTTAGCTTTAACCCCTTCGTAATAAATTAAGAAGCAAGTAATTAAAGCCCAGGCTAAAGTTGTGTCTACATCAGTAGTTGGCGACTTAAAACCTAATAAACCAATCAAGTTGGAACATACGAAGAAAAGAAATAAAGATCCAATATAAGGGAATATATTAGGCATTCTTTTTTCTATATCATCACCCATGTTACTATGAATAAGGCCTCTAAGTGATCCAACGGCATACTCTAACATAATTTGTCTTTTTGTGGTTGGTACTGGTTGCAGATTTCTTGTTAATAAAAATGCTATTATTATTAACGCTACCATTATAATCCAACTAGTTACAACAGTTTCACTAATTTTAAAACCATTTGCAAATTCAATGACCCATTGTGTATACTTCACTTATTTATACCTCCTTTCTCGATATTCTTGATATTATAAGTTTTTTTATAAATATAACAATCTGAGTACTTATTAATCCTAAGACTGTACCTATAACATGTATATTTGGATTTTTTACTGAAACAAATAAAACTACTGCTACAATAAACATCCTTATCAAATATCTAATTCCGGAATAAGCTTGGGCTTTTCCTGGTGGCATGTCTGCTGCCTTTTCAAGGGTAATTGCTAATAACCTAAAATTAAGTATAGCAATTATACTACCAAAAGCAACTCCCAATATTACGTGGATTGGTTGTTTAGAAATAACTAAAGATATTATTCCTATTATAATGGCATATATACATATACCCTTTGTTATTTCTTTAACTTCTTTTTGTACCTTTATATCCATATTCTATCACTTCCTTTTTGTGTATCCAATTACAGTTTTATATACAGACATAAAAGCTCCTCCTACCCCCAATACTAAAAATATTAGCATGAAAATAGGTTCTGTATTTAATTTATCATCGATAAATTTGCCTATAAAAAAACATCCAAATATGGAAACAACCATCATAATGCCTAGCTGACTTATTAAAGAAAGCATTTGTGCTATTTGTGCACCTGTACTTTTTTTATTACTCATATAAAACTATGCTCCTCTATACTAAGAATATAGTTATTTTATCTATAATAAGGAATCTATTTAATCAATAGATTCCTTAAGATATACTATTTAGTACCAAATAATCTATCTCCAGCATCTCCTAATCCTGGAACTATGTATCCGTGATCATTTAATTTTTCATCTATAGCTGCCACATATATATCTACATCACTGTGATATTTTTGCACTTCAGCTATACCTTCTGGGGCTGCAACTAAGTTAACTAACTTTATGCTTTTCGCTCCTCTTGCTTTTAAAACATCTATAGCTGCCACTGCTGAACCACCTGTTGCAAGCATTGGATCAACTACTATCATTTCTCTTTCATCTATATCTTGTGGAAATTTAGAGTAATATTCAACTGGCTTTAGTGTTTCAGGATCTCTATAAAGACCTAAGTGACCAACTTTAGCTGCTGGTATTAAACTTATAAATCCATCAACCATTCCAAGCCCTGCTCTTAATATAGGTACTATTCCTAATTTTTTACCTGATATCATTTTTTGAGTACTTTTTACAACAGGTGTTTCTATTTCTACATCAACTAATTGTAAATCTCTAGTAACTTCATAACCCATTAACATTGTTATCTCTGTTAATAATTCTCTAAAGTCTTTAGACCCAGTTTCTTTATCTCTCATTATTGTTAATTTGTGTTGTATTAACGGATGATCCGTAACTATAACTTTGCTCATTACTATTAAACCTCCTATTTATTATGCTTTTTTTCTATATCAACTATCATGTTAACTCTTTTTAAATGTCTATCTCCTTCAAATTCTGTATTAATCCAAGCTTCTACTATTTCTAATGCAAGGCCTCTTCCTAATACTCTTTCTCCAAGAGATAACATATTTGCATTGTTGTGTGCCTTAGACATTTTTGCTGAAAAAACGTCTGAAACAACAGCACATCTTATACCAGGAATTTTATTTGCTGCTAATGATATTCCTATTCCGGTTCCACAACATACAATTCCATAATCTACTTCTTTTGAAATAACTGCATTCGCAACTTTCTCTCCATATATCGGATAATCTACTGAATCTTGCGCATTATTTGTCCCAAAATCTACGTACTCTATTCCTTTCGATTCTAGAAAATCAATAATGTCTGATTTTAAATTAAATCCTCCGTGGTCACATCCCAAACCTATTCTCATAATTAGAACTCCTTTTTAGTATGTAAAGTAATTATCTTTTAAAACTTGTGATAATTATTTCAATCAAATAGCATTTTTTATGTTTGATTTTTTTTTAACTAGTTTATTTAATTATACATAATTTTTTATTAATACTCCATAGAAAAGCGCAACTTTTTTTAATATTTTATTAGTTTTTATTTAAATTTCATTCAGAATATTTCAAATTAACCATATTTTGTATTTTTTTCGTTTTAAAATATCATTGTTAATTTTATAATAATTGTTTTTTAACTTTTCTACTTCATATTTTTATTATTTTATACTTTTATTATTTTATACCCAGCAGATTTAAGTAGCCTATTCATTATAGCTCTACCAACTCCAAAATGAGAAAATTCCTCTGTATATACAATATCATATTCGTTCTCATCTGCAGTTATAAGAGCATCAAATAAATTTGATGCAACTTCCTCTAAATTTCGACCTAATACTATTGTATCACATTTATATTTATTATTATTTTCTTCCAAGCACATTACTGCACATTTTAATCCCCTTTTAGCCCCATCATAAGATAATTCATTTACTTTTTTCACAACATTATCTATATTACCTGATACAATATATACATCTGCGTTTGGCGAGTAATGCTTATATTTCATTCCAGGTGCTTTTGCTTTAATATTATCTTCTTTTTTTTCTAAAGCCGGATCAATATTTACCTGACCAATAGCTTTTTCTAGATCTTCTTTTGTAATACTACCTGGTCTTAATATAGTAGGAATATCATTTGTTAGGTCTAGTACTGTTGATTCTAGACCGAAAGTACAATCTCCCCCCAAAATAATTCCATCTACTCTATTGTTCATTTCTTCATGCACATGTTTCCCTCTTGTCGGTGATGGCCTTCCTGAAATATTAGCAGATGGAGCTGCAATTGGTAATTTAACTTCCTCTAAAAGAGCCTTTGCAATAGGGTTAGAAGGCATTCTAATTGCAACCGTGTCTAGACCACCACTAGTTCTCATTGGTACTATATCTTTTTTCTTCAATATAATAGTTATCGGACCTGGCCAAAATTTATTCATTATAATCTGTGCATTTTCATTAATATCTTTTGCTAGGTCATTCACTTGTTTTTTATCATATATATGTACTATTAATGGATTATCACTAGGTCGCCCTTTTGCCTCATAAATTTTACTTACAGCGTTTTCATCAAGAGCATTTGCTCCTAATCCATAAACTGTTTCTGTTGGAAATATTACTGTTTTTCCTTCTTTTAATATTTCCGCTTGTTTTTTTATTTCCTCTTTATTTATATGTTTCTCGTCAATTTCACTTATAAATGTCATTTTGTTTATCACTCCCTTCTTTAGTAAATCTATATACAATATACAATTATTGTACCTGTTAAAAAACCTATTATACTATATAGACTTTTAGATTTTGGCATTATTTCATCTAAAACTACAAATAACATTGTTCCTGCTGCCAAAGATAGAAATACACCGATTAAAGATTTAAAAACTCCTGCAAAATATACACCTAAAAAGCTACCTATTCCCATAGGTATGCCTGCTATGAATGTAAATAAAATTATTTTTTTTGTAGGAACTCTAGCACCGGCCAAACTTAGAGCCGTAGCCAGTCCTTCTGGTATATTATGTACTCCAATCACTATAGCAAGAGTTACCCCTAGAGTTTGTGCTGATACAAAAGATGAACCTATTGCCAATCCTTCTGGCAGATTATGTAATAGTATACTTATGAATATTAAATATCCCGACTTCATATCTTCAGCGAAATCTAGTCTACTCTTAATAAACATTGTTAGTAGTACACCCATAAATGTAAATACTACCGTATAAATTAAACCACTTAATTCCATTGCCTCTTTCATCAAATCAAAAACTACTACAGCTAACATAATTCCACCGGAAAATCCCATACAAAAATTAAGATACTTATCTACTTCTTTTCTAAATATTGCAGATACTATTCCACCAATTCCTGTACCCAATACTCCAGCCAATAGTCCTATCAATGTGACTTTTAGTATCATTCTATTTAACTCACCCCATATTTATATATTAATATATCACTATATTCAATTATATTTAAGTGGTTATAGAAAAAATCCCTAAAAATTTAGGGATTTTATATTGCTGTCATCTTTTTAGTTTGATCTTCCGTAATTAGCGCATCTATCATCTCGTCTAGATCACCATCTAAAAATTGTTCTAACTTATAAAGAGTTAAGTTTATTCTATGATCACTTACTCTACCTTGTGGATAATTGTAAGTTCTTATTCTCTCAGATCTATCACCAGTACCAACCTGACTTCTTCTCTCTGCAGCAACTTCGTCATGTTGATCTGATAAAGCTTTATCATAAAGTCTAGCTTTTAATACTTTTAAAGCTTTTTCTTTATTTTTCAATTGTGATTTTTCGTCTTGGCAAGACACAACTTCACCAGTAGGTAAATGAGTGATTCTTACAGCTGAGTCAGTTGTATTTACACATTGTCCACCATTTCCCGATGCACGGAATACGTCTATTCTTAAATCATTTGGGCTTATTTCTACTTCTACATCCTCCACTTCTGGTAAAACTGCAACTGTTGCAGTTGAAGTATGAATTCTTCCTCCAGATTCAGTAGCTGGTATTCTTTGAACTCTGTGAACTCCTGACTCATATTTAAGTCTTGAGTAAGCACCTTTACCTTTTATTAAGAAAGATACTTCTTTGTACCCTCCAACACCAGTATCACTGGCACTTAAAAGTTCCATTTTCCATCTTCTTCTTTCAGCATATCTAGAATACATTCTGAATAAATTCCCAGCAAATAGAGCTGCTTCATCTCCGCCTGCTCCACCTCTTATTTCAACTATAACGTTTTTATCATCATTAGGGTCTTTTGGTAATAAAAGAATTTTCAACTCTGCTTCTAATGGTTCAACTTGGCCTTCTAGTTCAGATATTTCCATTTTAGCTAACTCTCTTAGATCCTCATCAGATTCTTCTTCTAATATAGCTTTAGATTCACTAAGGTCATTTAATACATTTCTATATTCTCTGTATTTAAAAACGATAGGCTCTAAATCTGCATGTTCTTTCATATACTTTTGCCAAACCTTTTGGTCATTTATTATTTCCATATCACTGATTTTTTCAGTTAAATCTATATATTTATCTTCTAAAACCTGTAGTTTGTTTAACATACCGTTCACCTCTTTTTTCGTACAATTTCAAGCAATTCATTATATCATAAAACACTACCTATAACAACTCTGTCAATTTGTTGTAGGTCTTTTTTAGTATATATATTAGTATATCCATCTCTCTTCATTAACTTACTAACATCTTCGCTTTGATCATGACCTACTTCATAGGCTAAAATGCCTCCTTTTTTAAGGAAGTTTTTAGCTCCTTTTGTTATTGATCTATAAAAATCCAAGCCATCGATTCCACCCTCTAAAGCATTGTACGGCTCAAAATCTTTTACTTGTTTATCTAAAGTTTCAATAACTTCTCTTTTTATATATGGAGGATTGGATACTATTATATCAAATTTCATATCTTTATCTATATTTGTAAATAAATCTGATTTAATAAAAGTTATCCTATCATCTACATGGTTATTTATAGCATTCTTTTTTCCTATTTCTAAGGCTATATCTGATATGTCTATAGAAGTAACCTTTGCATTATCTAAATATTTAGCTAAGCTTACTGTAATAGCTCCCGATCCCGTCCCAATATCAAGAATATTTATAGTACCTTTGTTTTTACCTAGCTCAATAACTTCTTCTACTAATACTTCCGTATCAGGTCTTGGTATTAAAACACCTTCTTGAACATAAAAGTCTAATCCCATAAATTCACGATTTCTCACAATATAAGCAATAGGTCTATTGTTTAATCTTTCATTTATAAATTTACTAAATAGCTTTTCTTCATTTTCACTTAAAGATTTCTCTAAGTTTAAAAGTATATATAATCTATCTACACCAAGGACTTTTTGTAGTAATATTTCCACATCAAGTCTCGGTGTAGGACTTATTTCTTCAAGTTCTTTCGAATATCTTATAATTATTTCCTTAATAGTCATAAGTTTCTCCCTTATTTCTCTTAAATTACAGCCTTTAATGCTTTTATCGCAACCTCTAATTGTTCATCATTTGGTTCTTTTGTAGTAATATGTTGAAGCATCATTCCTGGGTATGCAACAATTTTACTCAATATATTATTATATTTCCCAAGAAATTTTATTATTTCATAAGATATGCCAGCAACTATAGGTATGCATAATATTCTCATCGCTATTCTAGCTAGAATATTGGGCCATCCAAAGAAAGAAAATAATATAATTGATGTTGCCATTACTATAAATAAAAAGTTTGTACCACATCTAGGATGTAGCGTTGTAAATTTTCTTGCATTTTCTACTGTTAATTCTAAACCACTTTCATAGCAATAAATAGCCTTATGTTCTGCTCCATGATACATAAATGTTCTTTTTATATCTTTATTTCTAGATATTAACAACATATATAGTATTAATATACATATTCTAAATAAACCTTCAATCAAATTAAGCACTATATTATTGTGTATAAATGATGAAAATAACCCGCCTATAGATGTTGGTATTAATACAAATAATCCAATAGAAAGAATCATTGCTAAAATAAGAGATACTGCCATAATTGCATCATTGGCTTTATCTTTAAATATTCTTTTTAGAAATCTATCTATTGCATCTTCCTCTGCCTCGTCTTCTCCTAAAAAAAATTCCGATGAATAGTTCAAGCTTTTCATACCTTGTATCATAGTTTCAAATAATATAAATGAACCTCTTAAAAAAGGTATCTTATCTATTTTTTTATCTTTTATCCAGCTTTGTATTATCTGTTTTTTTAATTCAATTTCTCCATTACTCTTTCTAACAGCAATTGCTCTGTAATTTTTAGACTGCATCATAACTCCTTCAATTACAGCTTGCCCTCCAACACTTTGCTTTTTCATGATAATACTCCTCATAATAATTTTTATAACTCTAAAACTATTATAATATAAAAATTCCCCTTAGAGTATTATATTATACTTTTAAGGGGTTAATAATTTATTTCACCACATGACACTTTCTGCATCTGGCTTCATAACTTTCTACAGCACCTACTTGAATAATAGGATCATCATATCTTGCTGGTTTTCCATCTATTAATCTTTGTGATCTTGTTGCCGGTTGACCACACACAGAGCAAATAGCTTGAATCTTATCTACAAATTCTGCAACTGCTAAAAGTCTTGGTGTAGGACCAAATGGCTCTCCTTTGAAATCCATATCTAAACCTGCTACAATAACCCTTACTCCCTTGTTAGCTAAGTCAACAGCAATATCTACTATTTCTTCATCAAAAAATTGCACTTCATCTATGCCAACAACTCGAACATCTTCATCTATTAAATCATAAATACTCAATGCTTTTTTTATTGGAATAGCTTCTATACTGTCCCCATTATGAGATACAACATCTTTCTTACTATATCTATCATCTATATGAGGTTTAAATACAATAATATTTTGTTTTGCAATTTTAGCTCTTTTTAATCTTCTTATTAATTCTTCGCTCTTTCCACTATACATAGGTCCAACTACTACTTCAATATAACCATGGTTTACTGGTCTATACATATTTTCGAACCTCCTAAGCTTTTATCTAATGTTATTATTGATAATATTCTAAAATTATGTATTTTTTAGTAATTAGGGAAATAAAATAGGGGTTGGATAACCAACCCCTTTTTTTACAATAATTAATCCATTTGGAATCTCTTTTTAAATTTGTCGATTCTTCCACCTTTTTCTATGTTCTTTTGCTTTCCAGTATAGAAAGGATGGCACTCTGAACATATTTCAACTCTTATTTCGTCCTTAGTTGAACCAGCCATGAAAGTATTTCCACATGCACAGTGTACTTCAACTGCATTGTATTTTGGTTGTATATCTTTTTGCATTCTTAGTCACCTCTTTTTCAATTATATTCTAAATTAATTATATTAATTTTAAGTTTTCATCTTCAACTACATCATTATATCACATGTTTTTTAGTGATACAAGGATTTTTGTATTTCTTCATCATATGATTTTAGGTTTATATTTTTTACTTAATACTTCTTATAAATTCTTCATTATTTTTTGCTTTCTTTAACGCATCGATTAAGTTATCTGTGACTTCTAATATAGAATTATTACTCATTTCTTTTCTTAATTTCCATAAAGCCGTTTTTTCTTCTTCTGTAAGTAATAAATCTTCTCTTCTTGTTCCTGACTTATAAATATCCACAGCAGGGAATATTCTCTTTTCAGCAAGTTTTCTATCTAGATGCAACTCCATATTACCAGTACCTTTAAATTCTTCAAAGATTACATCGTCCATTCTAGAACCTGTTTCTACTAATGCAGTAGCAAGTATTGTTAATGAACCACCTTGTCTAATATTTCTAGCTGCTCCAAAGAATTTTTTAGGTCCATGTAATGCTCCTGGGTCAAGACCTCCTGATAAAGTTCTTCCTGTTGGTGATATTGTTAAGTTATAAGCTCTTGCTAATCTTGTTATACTATCAAGAAGTATTACAACATCTTTTCCATGTTCAACAAGTCTTTGAGCTCTATTTAGTACCATTTCTGCTACTTTAACATGATGATTTGATACTTGGTCAAATGTTGAATAAATAACATCTCCATTAATAGATTCTCTCATATCTGTAACTTCTTCTGGTCTTTCATCTATTAATAATACTATTAATTCCACATTAGGATGGTTTTTTGCAATGCTATTAGCTACACTTTTAAGAAGTATAGTTTTACCTGCCTTTGGTGGCGCAACTATAAGACCCCTTTGTCCCTTTCCTATTGGTGAAATTAAGTCAATTAATCTAGTTGATATTTCGTTTTGACTTTTTTCAAGTGTTAGTCTTTCTTCTGGGTATATTGGTGTTAAGTTAACAAATGATTTTCTATTTATACAAGTTTCTGGATTCTCCTCATTAACTTTCTGTACAAATAGTAGTGCTCTAAACTTTTCTCCTGTTTTTGGATGTCTTGTTATACCTCTAACTTTATCCCCTGTTTGGAGATTAAATCTTCTTATTTGAGATGGAGAAACATATACGTCTTCATCTGTAGATTGATAGTTAGATCCTCTTAAGAAACCAAATCCATCAGGAAGTATTTCTAAAACTCCAACTACTTCATCATCTTTAGAAGTGTTGAACTCATTAATTATTTTAGATTCTTCAACAACTTTTGGTACATAATTACCTTTATTATTTCTCTGATTTCTATTTTCCATACTTGAAGTTTTATTATTGTTGTTGAAATTACGAGAGTTGTTTTGATTTTCTCTACTATGAGTTTTTACATAAGATCTATTATCTAATTTTTCACCAGGTTTTAAATTTTCCGTATCACTATTTCTATTAATAAATTGTTTATTTCTATCCCCACTATTATCTATATTTTCTATTCCCTGTTTTTGTTCTTTAGCCTCTATATCTCCATTAAGATATTCTTTATTTGTGCTTACTCCATTATTACTTAATATTTTCTTGTCTTTTTCATGACTATTTTTTGAGTTGCTATTAATTAACTCAATTAATTCATTTTTTTTGTATTTAGTGACTGATTTTATATCTAAGTCTTTAGCTATTTGTCTAAGCTCTGCTAAAGTCTTTTTACTCAATTCTTCCATTGTTATATTTTCCAAATTCAAAGGAACCTCCTCACATTTTATTTAAGGCCGTAATTAAATTTTAATTTTATAGGGAATATAGGGTGTGAAAAAGAAAAGTAATTTTTTTAAATATGAAATTTAATAAACTAATAATATCACTATTAAATATCATGGTCAACACGTAAAACTCCTAGTTCTTATCTTTTTTATTATTTTTACTATTATTTGTAAATTTATTCACCAAAAAACAAAAAATTTACTTTGTTTAATACACTACATAGGTCCTACTTTTAAGGTAACTAACAAGATACTTTTGTTCCATGTGTAGACGAATCCCTTCCTACCACTTTAGTAAGTTCTACTTCTACATAAAAAACATTTAAATTTATAAAAAGTGGACAGTTTGCCCACTTTTTATTTATTCCATATTATATTTTTTCATTAAATCAATAAGTATTTCATTTTTATCAAGGTTATGAGTCGCATCTACAAATCTTATTGTTCCTGTCTTTCCTCTCATTACAATAGATTCAGTTTTAGCTTTATTATCCCCCACATTTATTACACCTTTTAATAAATTTCCTTCTGTAATTCCTGTAGCAGCAAAGAATAAATCATCACCTTTAGCTAAATCTTCTAACGTTAATTTCTTTTCTATATCTTCATCAGATAGTCCCATCTCATGACATCTGTTTTTTTCTTGTTCACTCATAGGGTAAATTTGAGCTTGCATATCTCCACCCATACATTTTATAGCTGCTGCTGTTATTACACCTTCTGGTCCTCCACCGATTCCCATAAGTATATCCACACCAGTTTCTTCAAAACAAGTTGCAATGCCTGTAGCTACATCTCCATCGCCAAACATTCTTATTTGGCAACCTAATTTTCTAGCTGGTTCAATTATATAATTATGTCTTTCTCTATCTTGTGTCATTATTGTCATTTGCGTAGTTTTTTTACCTAAAGCTTTTGCTACACTTAGTATATTCTCTTCAACACTTTTATCTAGGTCTATACATCCTTTTGCTTTTGGCCCAACAACAATCTTTTTCATATATGTGTCTGGGGCATGAAGTAGGGAACCCTTTTTTCCAACAGCTATTACTGATATGGCATTTGGAAGTCCTTTTGCTATTAGTGTAGTTCCATCAAGGGGATCCACAGCTATATCAACTTCCATAGAATCCTCTGTTTGTAATCCAACCTTTTCCCCTATATAAAGCATGGGTGCTTCATCTAATTCACCTTCACCAATAACTACTTCTCCATTAATTTTCACAGATTCAAAAGCTCTTCTCATCGCTTCTACAGCAGCTCCATCCGCTCCATTTTTATCTCCTCTTCCCATAAACTGAGAAGATACTAAGGCCGCTGCTTCTGTTACTCTTACAAGTTCTAATGCTAAATTTCTATCCATTAATTTCCCATCTCCTTTATTATATTTCATAGAAAATTATATATTATATACTTATTTTAGTAAATAGTATACCACATACTATTTTATTTTTTATTATAAATATAAATATGATACACTATAATTATTTATTGTACGACCATATATAAATAATAGATTTGTTCAAATAAAAAAGCTAGTCTCAAAAGACCAGCTTTTTCCCTATAATGACGATGCTAACATTGCTATTAACGTAGATATACTTGTTAATATAAAAATTACAGCTATTCCTATTGCTAGAACTTTAGTCATTTTTTTTTGCATATTTTTAGCCATATGAACCACCTCTCTAAATTTTGTACCTATTATTTATCAGCATCTTCAAGGCTAACTTTTTTAAGATATTTCATAAAATCATCTCTTAACTCATCCTTTTTAAGAGCAAAATCTACGGTAGCTTCTAGGAAACCTAATTTGTCTCCCACATCGTATCTTCTTCCCTCAAAATTATATGCATACATAGCCTCTTTTTTAGATAGTCTTTTTAAGGCGTCTGTTAATTGAACTTCTCCACCTTTTCCTATAGGTAAATCTTCTAAGATATCAAATATCTCAGGTGTAATTATATATCTTCCTAGAATCGCAATATTCGAAGGAGCTTTATCTATATCAGGCTTTTCAACTAGATCCTTAACTTTGTAAACTCTATCTTCTATATGTTTGGCATCTATTATACCATACTTATTTACATTTTCACTTTCAACGGTTTGAACTCCAAGGATAGTAGTTCTATATTCTTCATAAGCATCCATAAGTTGTCTTAAGCACGGAACATCATTGTCTACAATATCATCTCCAAGCATAACAGCAAAAGGTTCATCTCCTATGAAACTTCTTGCACAATATATGGCATCACCAAGCCCCTTAGGTTCTTTTTGTCTTATATAATAGATGTTTATCATCTTAGATATATCTCTAACTATTTCTAGCAACTCTGTCTTTCCTTTTTGTTCAAGTTCTAACTCTAATTCTACTGATTTGTCAAAATGATCTTCAATAGATTTTTTATTTTTACCAGTTATTATTAATATTTCCTCTATTCCAGAAGCCACAGCTTCCTCAATTATATATTGTAAGGTTGGTTTATCAACAATAGGTAACATTTCTTTTGGTTGAGCCTTTGTTGCTGGTAGAAATCTTGTCCCAAGACCTGCAGCAGGTATAACCGCTTTTCTTATTTTCCTTTGCATAATGTTATTCCCTCCAATAATCTTAAAATACAATAAGTTATATTCATATTTATTTTATCATCATACTTATAGTTTTGTCATGTTTATTATTAGTTAAGCAATTGCTACTCTTCTAATAATTTTTCTAATTCATTTACAAGTTGATCAAATTTATCTATAGTATTTTTAATAGGCTTTTGACTATTTAAATCAACATTATTAGATTTTAACAGATTTAAAGGATAATCTGAACCTCCTTTTTTAAGGAAATTCAAATAATTATCTGGTCCTTTTTTAAGTATATCTTGGGCACAAGTAACAGCACTACAGCATCCTGTTGCATATTTGTATACATAAAAACTATTATAAAAATGAGGTATTCTAGCCCACCCCACCATAGATAATGGATCTACTTCAAAATCATCACCATAGTATTTTTTCAACAGCATAGACCATTTATCATTTAATACTAATGCATTTATTTGTTTATTATTTTCTGAAGTTTCATGTATATAATCTTCAAATTCAGCGTACATAGTTTGTGTATATAGTGTATTTTTTATAAAATCTAAATACATGCTAATATAATACGCTTTTTCTTTATTATTTTTTGCATTTTTAATCAAATTTTCATAAAGAAGCACTTCATTAGTTGTTGATGCTACTTCATGAGTAAAAATAGATGGAGAAGAATTATAAAAGTTTTGATTTTTAGCACTTAAATACTCGTAAACTCCATGACCAAGTTCATGAACTAGTGTAGACACCCCTCCTATAGAGCTGTTGTAATTAAGTAATATATAAGGATGATTGTCATATACTGATAAACAATATCCTCCGCTAACTTTATTTTCTTTAGAGTATACATCTACCCATCTTTCATTAAATGCCTTGTAAACTATACTTCCATATGCATCGCCTAATGGTGCCAAAGCAGAATAAACCATGCCTTGAGCTTTATCATAAGAGACAACCTCTTCACCTTCACTAACAATAGGTACAAACATATCATAATAATATACTTTATCTAAGTTTAAAACTTTTTTTCTAAGACTAACATACTTATGCAAACTATCTGTATTTTTACTTACAGTTTTTATTAGTCCTTTATAAACCTTTTCGTCTACATTATCTGAGTCTAAATACATTTGCAAAGATGAGTCATAATTTCTAACTGAAGAATAAAAAACATTTTTGTTAACCTGACCACTTAACAATCCCGCTAAGGTATTTACATTATCGTTATATGGAAGGAATTCATTTTTATAAGCTTCTACTCTTTTCTCTCTGTTATAGTCTTGCATAGCATTTTCATATTCTGCTGGAGTTATATTGGTTTTTTTGTCCATATTCCTAAATAAATCATAAATATTACTAGGTAATCCATTTATAGATGACATGTTTGATAGTATATTTTCACTTTTATCATCTAAGTAATGTTTTTTATTTCTTCTAATATCTTTTATATACATACCATACTTATTATTTATTTTTTTATCACATAGATACTTATTACAATCTTTGTCTGATAATTTAAGTATTTCTAACTCCAACTGTGATGTAATCTTCATATACCTAGAATAAGATTTTTTAATTTCCTCTGTCATGTTTAGATATTCATATGAATTTTTATTTAAATCTTTTTTTAACTTAGCATAAGCTGATAAAGAGTTTAACTTTATATCAAGTTTTTCTTTTATTCCCATACCTAAATATAAATGAGTTTTTGATTTTGTTAATTTTCCTATATAGTTTTCAAGCTCGTTCATCTCTTGATCAAATTTTTTTAAGTCTTTTGACCATGCATCGTCATTTTTATATAAGGTATATAAATTCCAACAATACTTATTATAATCAATTTCTTTTTTTGGTTTCTCTTCATCTTTTTCATCTTGTGCAAAAACTGTAACACAACCATTATAAATATTTTGTCTTGCAGTATAAATTCCAAATAACAGTAATAAAACAATTAATAGTTTTAATAACTTTCTGCCCATAAAAAGCCACCCTTTCATCAAGTTACTTAATAATAGGATGGCTTATTTTTTACAAATTATTCAATTTTGCATATTGTGCATAACAAAGACTTATCCACAATCTTATTCACATATCAACACCCTCTTTTTTAATATTTTTTAGTATTTTCAACGGTTTTATATTAACAAATTTACATTACTTCACCATATTCCTCCTATTTATCAACATTTTTTACAATCTTATCAACAAAATTTATAGATATTTATACTTTTTTGTTGATATTTATATTTTAATTGCTGACAACTTTAGTTACCAACACGGTCATATCATCATCTACCTCTCCAAGCTGCAATTCTAGAGCTCGGTCTAAAATTTGATTTGCAATTTCCTTTGGATTAGTTGTTGTTAATTTTTTTAGGAAGTATATTAGCCAATTCTCTCCAAAGTCATTATTTTTACCAGCATCAACAATTCCATCAGAGACCATTATTATAAAATCACCATTCTTTATTTTAACATTATGTCTGTCTAAATTTATTTCAGACAAAATTCCAACTGGTAGTGAAGAAGATGAAATTATATCCACATCTTTATTTTCTCTACTAATATATGTTGAGCAAGCACCCATTTTAACAGTTTCTAATCTTCCTTTTTTCAAATCAACTATACCTAAATCCAGTGTAGAAAAAATTTCTTCAGATGATTTAAGTAAAAGCATATTGTTTATTGTGTTTATGACTATCTCCTTGTCAATTTTTGCTTCCATCATGTTTTCCAAAATATCTATAGTAACAGATGATTCATCATATGCCTTTTTACCTTTGCCCATACCATCACTTATTGCCATCATATATTTGCCATCATATATTTCCATAAATGTATAATTGTCTCCACAGAATATATGACCATCTCTAGACATAGTTGCTACCTCTGTGACCACTTTAAATTTCTCAGCTTTTGTAAAAATAACCTTACAGCTTTCTCCTAAACAATGACACCCGATCTTTTGAATATCTAAAGATTCTCCTACAAAGTTAGAAATAATTTTTAATAATTTCTCATCACACAAGCAACCATCTCTGCAGTTTTTCATTTCGATGGTTATTTTAAAATCATCGTTATTTTCTTGAATATAATTAACCTTGTCCACAATTATGTTATATCTTTGTAATTCATCAAATATTTCTTTTTCCTTATCCAAATTCAACATAATATCATGATCCAAGCTTTTGGATATACATTCTATGGATTTGGATATATCTTTTATTTGTTTAGATATAACTTTTCTACTTTCACTTAGTTTCATACTCCAATCATAGTCTAGAGCATATAGTTTATAATAATAATTAGCTACTCTTACAATTAGCTCTGGTTTCATACACTCTTTCCTAAAGTTTTCTGGAATATCTCTTGTACTTATCTCACCATCCTCTATTTTTTCAATTATTTCATATATTAAGTTGTAAGTGTAATTAAATTTTGATTCCCAACAAATTCGCTGCATACTACAATATTGACATTCATCATTATGAATTAAATCAATTATTGTAGATATATCTCTTTGGTCGATTACTTTGTCTCTTTCTCTTACCTTGTCAAAAGTGTTAGCTAACTCACTATATACTCTTTGTATATTCATAAGCTTGCTATTTGTTAAGTTCTTGCTTCTTGTTATATATTCATAAACAGCTTCGTTAGAGTCCACCTTGGTTTTTACTAATTTCTCCATCTTATTAAAAAATGATTTTGGTATTAAAGAAACTATTAAACACCCTATGGCTATATCAATTATTTTTGATAAATTTGAAGTTATTCCTGAAGTATAGGAATATATTATAATCCAACTTAATAAATATCCTAATATAGAAATATATTTATTTAATTTATTAAATGCCCCTGATACAAGGCCTGCAAAAGAATATACTCCCATATATAAGGCTGATACTACGTTAGATATCATAAAACCTAAACCAACGATAACTCCACTTGTAGCACCTAAAGTTGATCCTCCAAGTATAGATGCTATAAGTATTAACACAGTTGCTAAAACTCCTCTAGCTGAAACACCAAATAAACCTATATTGCCTATACCTATAATACTAAAGGCAATCAGTAGGCTGAGGGAAACTACCTCCTCGGGACTTATGTACATCTTGTTCCTGTTATTTATCAGGAACTTTGTCCCAAATGAAAATATATATGATGAAATAAACGTGACTACAAACTCCATAAAAACTATTATAAAATCGTATATATTGTTATTACCATAATATGCTGTTTGTCCCAAAGACATAGGAAGTAATATTGCAGCCCCTAGTAAACTTATCTTGGCCACAGAATCTAATTTTTTGATCTTATTACTAAAAGCAAAAATAATAACTAAACATATACTGTACTTAGCAATAGACGATACATCATTAAATGATAATAATATGCCCAACAAAGTTGACAAAAATACTTGATATTTATATTGATCTAATTTAACAAAAAATAAGAAAAATGCTATTCCAAAGGGTGCAACCCCATCCACAATGGTAAAGCGACTAAGAAAAAATCCCAGCAGCATAAAAATTACCGTCTTTGTATTTATATATTTATTTATTTTTAATTTATTTAAATTTATACCTCTATTCTTTACAGCAGCTCCATTTCTCTCCATAAAAAATCTCCTCCTTTGTTTACTGTTTACAATGAATTATATCAAAGGGGAGAATTATATTTTGTCATAATTGGTTTTAGTATTCCTAAAAAATTAAGACATATTTTTTGAGTTTTGACACATTAAGCCTTCCAAATTATCGTACTCACTTATCATTATTTTTTCAAATTCTAACTTTTTCATTACAATATGTAATATTTTTACACCAGCTGTTATAATATCCGCTCGTTTTGGCTGTAGTCCTTTTAAGGTTTTTTTATCATTTAGTGTCATTATTTTTAAATTTTGTAGAATTTTTTCTAAATCTTTTTTTGTAACCACACTATTATGAACTTTTTCCATAGAATATACTTCTAATTGTTGATTCATGGCAGAAAGTGAAGTAATTGCTCCTCCAATCCCTACTATTTTGCTTATATTCATTGTTCTAAGCTTATCTATGGTAGATGATATGGTATCTTCTATAAAAGTTGCCATATTATTAAACTCTTCATCACTAATAGGATCTGTAGTAATAAATTTTTCTGTCATTCTTAGCGCTCCAATATTTTCACTTTTACAAAACTTGATTCCTTTCTCACTTCCAACTATAAACTCTGTAGAACCACCACCAATATCTATTACTAATATATCTTCTTTTTTATTACCTTCTGTACCTTGCAGCACACCCATAAATCCTAAATTTGATTCTTCTTCTCCACAAATTATTTTAACATCTATATCTGTTAATTTTTTTGCCTCATTAACGAAATCTTGTCCATTTTTACTATCCCTAAGAGCTGATGTTCCCATGCAATATATCTTCTCACACTTTTCCTCCTTACATTTATCAGAAAACTCTTTAAGAGCTTTTAAGTTTCTTCCTAATGCATCTTTTGTAATATACCCTTCTTGATCAACTCCTTGCCCTATTCTAGTTGTATTTATATACTTCTTTCTATTTTCTATTTTATTATCTTGGAAATCTGCAATTAATAATCTCATGGAGTTTGTGCCAATATCGATTGTTCCTGTTTTCATTTTTATCCTCCTTAGTCAAAATTCGCTTTGCTCATATAGCCAGCAAGATGCCTTGGCTATCGCTTCAGGCAACTCTGTTGCTCAAATTTATAACTTATAATAATATATTATAAACGAAAAAGAGATAACTTAGTTATCTCTTTCACTGGAATCCACATATATTATTTCATTTGATTTAATCATACCAAGCTGCTCTCTTGCCGCTGATTCTAAATCATTACTTTTACAAATTTTTTCTAACTTACTTATTTCCTCTTTAGTATCTTCTATCTGGTTGTTTATTTGTGCTATCTGGCCTTTATACTCATTTATTTTTCTTATCTGAAATATAAATCCAGTGATGATACTAAACACTAAAAAAAATACAAATAAACTTAGAATCATATACTGACCCATAAATCTTTTTAACATTTTTATCTTCATGCACCTACACCCTTTTTCTTTTTTCTTTTTCTATTAGTTGATAAAAGTATACTCGGTATATAACAAATAATATCAAAAATAAGGTGTATTGAATAGATAATAATGTAATACAAATTATTTAAAAAACCGACTATGTAATGTATAGTCTTTTTGAATAAGCTTGTTATAAAACAAATTATTTTATTAAACATGGTAAAAATATATTTACTTATGGTGTTGTAATATAAGATAAAACCTAGAAATAAGGCTACAAAATGATAATATCTTAAGTCAAATCTTTCTAACAAATTGATAGTTGTAAAAATTACAATTGTTATTAGTATCCAAAATATAACATCAAAAACAAAAGATATTTTCTTTACTATTTTAAAATTTACCCTTAATGCTCTATAAAAATCAAATAATAGACCTATTGCTATTCCACCATAAATAGTAAGGTAAAACACACCCATGTCTCTTACAAAGAATTCCATTATTTAAATACCTTTTTTAAAAATTTTTCTTCAGGTTTTTTCTCTTTGGCATAATTTATAGAGTTTACAGTACCTTCTACACTTATTATACTTTCTTCTAGATTTAGCTTATTCATATCCAAGCCTTCACCTTCAACAATAAGTCTTCCTGCTGAAGTTAAAAGCTCAACCCTTTTATCATTAAAAGAATATATATGATCTACTCCTGATATAACTAGACTAGACCTGTTTTTTAAACTTATATTATGTTCCATCATATCCCCCCAGTATATATAAATTACTCCTAATATAAATATACTGAGGTTGTGTAAATATTATTCTACTATCTCATACATTTCCTTCGCTTCAGCCTTAAGAACATGTTCTTTTATTTCAGTTATTTTAAACTTCATTACTTTTTCTCCAAAAGTAATTTCTAATATGTCACCTGTATTCACTTCTGAAGATGATTTTGCTTGTTTTCCATTTATAATCACTATGCCTTTATCACAAGCTTCTTTTGCCACTGTTCTTCTCTTTATTATTCTGGATACTTTTAAAAATTTATCTAGTCTCATATGACCTCCTTAGTATGCAGAAAAAGTGTGGGAATCCCACACTTTTATCTATTATAATCTCTATTTATATTCTTATTTGTTTATAGCTTCTTTTAAAACTTTTCCAGCTTTGAATACTGGAGCTTTTGAAGCAGGTATTTCTATAACTTGTTGTGGGTCTCTTGGGTTTCTTCCTTGTCTAGCAGCTCTTTCTCTAGTTTCGAAAGTTCCAAATCCTACTAATTGTACTTTTTCTCCTCCAACTAATGCTTCTTCAACTGAAGCCATAAATGCATTTAATGCATCCTCTATTTGTTTTTTAGTTAATTCTAACTCACTTTTTTCTGCCATTTTTGATACTAATTCAGCTTTATTCATTATTTTTACCTCCTAAAATGTGTTAATATAAAACTCTTTTCTTGTAAGTTCTATATATTTATGAAATTTCCTTCTATTATTTATTGAAATTTAGCCTTTTCCCATAGTTTATCCATCTCTTGTAATGTCATTTCTTCCAATGTCTTATTCATTGCTTTAGCATTATCTTCTATAAACTTAAATCTTTTTATAAATTTCTTACTAGTTAAGTTTAATGCTTCTTCCGGATCAACTTGTAAAAATCTTGCTAAATTTACTATTGAAAATAATAAATCGCCTAACTCTTCCTTTATGTATTTTATATTCCTTGATTTACATTCGTCAAGTAGTTCTTTGTATTCTTCTTCAACTTTTTTACAAACATCGCCAATATTATCCCAGTCAAATCCTACTAGGGCGGCTTTATATTGTATTTTTTCTGCTTTAGTTAGAGCCGGCAAATACTGAGGAATCCTTTGTAAGCCCTCTGTTACACTGGTCTCACCTTTCTCCTTCTTTTTCAGTTCTTCCCATGTTTTATCAAATTTATTCATATCTATATCAACATTTTCAAAAACATGAGGATGTCTATGTATTAATTTGTTACAAATACTACTTGATACGTCTCCTAGGTTAAAGAATCCTTCTTCTTCTCCTATTTGACAATGGAATATAACTTGCAAAAGTACATCTCCTAATTCTTCAATTAATTCATCAATATCATCGTTGTCAATAGCTTGTACCACTTCATAAGCTTCTTCTATTAAATATCTTTTTAAAGACTCATGAGTTTGTTTCGCATCCCATTCACAACCTGATGGTCCTCTAAGCTTTTTCATTATATTTTGTAGATCATGAACTTTATTATATAATTTTTTATCGCTTTTGGGTATATATAAGCTTGTTAAATAACTAAAAAGTTCAGGCTTTCTATCAAGTTCAAATAATTTTACATATGTTTTATTTTCTAAGTTTTTTATTCCTGCACCATTTACTATACAAATTTCTTGTTCATCATCATAATGTTCCATTAATTTTAATTTAACATTTGATGCAATAAAAGAATCATATATTTGCGTTATTATAGTATTTGTACTTGTGTCTATATAAGACTCTTCTAACTCAAAAGCATCTAATAGTTTAAATCCTTCTGCTGGGTCTACTCCTAGATAGTTGTACATGGCATCTACAAAGCTCATAGACGGTATTATATCCAGTTCTAGGTTATTTGCTATACATAAACCCTCTATAATGCCTACAGTCTTTTCTGCAACGCGAGGATGACCTGGAACTGCATAAACTAAGTCTTCATTTTCACCCTTTTCTACTATAAATTTTGCAATTTGTCCATATACCTCTTCAAAATTATCTTCTTTTTCATAAAAATAATCTAGAGTAGTATATTGAATTTGTTCTTGTAACTGTTCTACTGTTGGATGTTTCTTAGTTCTTAAATAAACATTAGAACTAGAACTTAATGCTTCTAATGCACCTTGGCTAATTAATGAATAATCTCCAGGTCCTAGTCCTACAATAGATATTTTTCCCATTTTATTATCTCCTATATATGAATAATAAGATCACAACTTAGTATAACCCTATCATTCATTTATATATTTTTTCTATTTCATAAGTTTAAGTTTTCTTAAAATTGAGTAGATTTTTTCACCTTTTGGCATAGTTAAAATTTCTTCTTTCCTAATTCCACCTATTCCTAGTAAAACTAAACCATAAACAAACCCACCAATAGCTATTGAAACTAAAGTTGATAATGAATTTCCTAAGAATCCTACCATAAGTCCATATGATAATTTAACAACTACATACATTGTTATAACTGTTATCATCGGTTTTATAATAAACTCTTTTGGTGATAATCTTAATTTTAGATGTCTCTTTATGTATATGAACTCTATTATAGATGCTACTGCATATGCTGATAAAGTACCTACTCCAGAACCTATTATATTTATTGATGGTATCCCTGTTAATACATAACTTATTACAACTTTAAACACCATACCTATAGCCAACGCTATAACTGGCATCATAGGTTTTCCCATACCTTGTAGTATTCCATTTTGTGCATATATTAAACCTAAAAATACTGCACAAGGAGACACTACAAATAACATAGTTCCAAGAGTTGCTGGTTCAGCTGGATATAGTAATTTCATTATTGGCCCTGCAAGAGCTGCAAATCCAAATGTAGCTGGTAAAGTAACTAACAATATAGTTTTTAACCCTGTCTTAGCTTCTTTCCTTACTCTTTTCATTTGTTTTAATGCATAAGCTTCTGAAATAGACGGTACTAAACTCATTCCTATAGCTTGATCTATAACTACAAGTAAGTTTACAGTTGATATCGCCATTCCTGATAATTGGCCAAGTAAAGAGTTTGCTTGTTTTATATTAAATCCGGTTTCTGTAAGCCTTCTTACTACTATTACACTATCCACCATATTTACTAAAGGCATTACACATGCACCAATACTTATAGGTATAGCAACATATAATAATCTTTTTAATATAGTACCCGTACTTTCAAGCTTTATATGCTTACTTTGAGCTATTTCAGCTTTTCTAGATTTACTGCCTCTTAAATATATGTAAATTAAAAATACAGCAGATGCAAATCCACCTATTGCAGCTCCTAGTACTCCACCAGCAGCTCCCATTTGTTCTCCAAAGTTTTTCATAAGCATATATGCCAATAATAATCCCAATACTACCCTGAAAAACTGTTCAATTATTTGAGAAACAGCTATTTTAGACATTTCTCTTCTTCCTTGGAAATATCCTCTATAAGAAGACATTAAAGGAACAAATAGTAAAGCAGGAGAAATAGCAATTAACGCTGCGTATGATCCACTATTTTTCAATAGTACTGTAGATATAAAATCTGCACCAAAGAAAAAAAATGAAAATGATATCAATCCAGTAATAAATAAGACTGTATATGATATTTTAAATGTTTTATTAGCTCCACCAAAATCTCCTACAGCTCTTTGTTCTGAAACTAGTTTCGCAAGTGCTGTTGGAAACCCTGCTGTAGCTAAGGTTAAGAACAAAGTATATACTGGATATACCGCTTGATAATATCCTAATCCCGTTGACCCTATTATGTTACCAAGAGGAATCCTAAAAAATGCACCCATTATCTTAACGATTATACCTGCCATTCCAAGTATAAGCGCACCTTTTAAAAACGATTCTTTCTGCGCGTTATTATTCATAACTTACCTCCATATCATTTATATAACAAACTTTAATATATCACATCTTTATAAGTATATTCAATAATTTAAAATTTTTTAACTATTTAGAAAACAAATTTTTTAAATACTAAAGGCCCTTAATATAAGGGCCTTTAGTATTTATTGTACCTGCTTTCCTAAAAAGCTAGTTGCAATTTTAAGAATTTTTTCTATATCTTCAGAAAAAACTTCATTATCTTTTGTAACTACTGAAATTGAACCTATGCAGTCTCCTGAATCACTTATAATTGGCATAATAATTTGACCGCTATATGGAGTAGAATCATCTTTGTATAATGGTATCATTTTATTATCATTAGCATGCTTAACTACTCTATTTTCAATTAATTGTTCTAATTCATTACTTATACTTTTTTCTTTATAGTCCTTTTTAGGTAATTTAGATACAGCTATTATAGAATCTAAATCTGTTACTACAACACCTTGTCCTAGTATTTCTCCTAATGTTTCAGCATATTCTTGTGAGAATTCATTTAATTCTCCAATTGGAGAGTATTTTTTAAGGATTACTTCTCCGTCTTTAGCTGTAAATATTTCTAGAGGATCACCTTCTCTTATTCTAAGGGTTTTTCTAATCTCTTTAGGAATAACAACTCTTCCTAGGTCGTCTATTCTTCTAACTATTCCTGTCGCTCTCATTTATTAATTAATCCCTCCATTACTGTCTTTATATGTATATATTTTTACCATTGATAAGAAAAATATACAAAAAAAGCTATATCCTTAATTAGATATAGCTATTATATTAAAATTTAGCAGTTTTTACAACATCTTCTTTTTGTTCTATCTTAGAATCTTTTTTTAGTTTTTCAACATATTCAGTATATTTTTGACCCGCTAGTGTAGTCTTTATTTTATCTTTTACATTATTATAAGTTTCTTGTTTATCTATCCTACCCGTAACTTTTATTATGTGATAACCATATTCAGTTTCTACTATATCTGATATTTCACCTTTTTTCATGTTAAAAGCAGCTTTTTCAAATTCAGATACCATTTGTCCTCTACCGAAAGTACCTAACTCTCCTCCATTTGATGCTGATGAATCCTGAGAGTATTTTTTAGCTACCTTTGCAAAATCTTCTCCTGATTTAACCTTTGCAAGGGCTTCTTCTGCTTTCTTCTTAGCTTCTTTCTTTTTCTCCGCTGATAATTCTTTGCCTTCACTGTCTTGAGTTTTTAGTAATATATGAGAAGCTGTTACAGTGTCAGTATAAAAGCTTTTTTTGTTATCCTCATAGTATTTTTTCATCTCAGTTTCTGATATTTTTGTATCTTCTTCAAATTTTTTTTGCAAATTAGTATTAGCTAAATCTCTTGTAAATTGGAACTTAAGAAAATCTTCATTTATTCCCATTTTTTTAAGTTGTTCTTGGTACTCACTATTATTTTTTGTACTTTCATTGAAACTATTTATTTGATCTTGCACTTGCTTATCTGCAGGTATAACCTTATCTTTTTCTGCTTGTTGATAAATAACCTCCGATGAAATCATAATATCTAAAATAGTATCTTTAAATTCATCTTCATAAGTCTGTCCTTTTTCATTTTTAGTCTTCCAGTACGATTCATCTGGAGATGCTCCCATAGAAGACTTATATAGTGCCAGTTCCTTCTCGTAATTTCCTAAAGTTATATTTTGTCCATTTACTATGGCCACTGCTTTTTTATCCGCACTACATCCTATTAATGATATTGTCATCATTAAGCACAGAATAAAAGTAAATATTTTTTTCATAAAACACCTCTCCAAATCAATTATTTATTTTTAGCATTTTTTCTAATAGTTCTTCTAATTCCTTAACTATTTTATATCCTATTGTTTCTTTAGTTTTGTATCTAGTTAAAGGACTTAAAATTATTTCATCCTTAACTTGTCTTACTTTTTCTATTTTAAGTTTTTTGCACATAGATTTTATATAAGCAATGTTTAATAATGTTTCTACAGGTTTAGGAATATCAGAAAATCTATCTTCCAGTTCATACTGAACTTCTGTTAAATCTTCTTTATTTTCTATACATGCAATTTTCTTATACATTTCTAATTTTATTAATTCATCGTCAATATAATAATCCGGAATATATGCATTAACACTTAAATCAATTTCAACTTCCACTTCTTCAACTATTAGTTCTCCCTTAACTTTTCTTATAGCATCATTTAACATTTTAACATATAGGTCATATCCTATAACTGCCATATGACCATGTTGTTGAGATCCCAATATATTTCCTGCCCCTCTAATCTCCAGGTCTCTCATAGCTATTTTAAACCCTGATCCAAATTCTGTAAACTCTTTAATGGCTTTTAATCTTTTTTCTGCTACTTCACTTAAAACTTTATCCTTTTCATACATTAAATAAGCATAACCTTGTCTAGAACTTCTTCCAACCCTACCACGTAATTGATATAACTGTGCTAGACCCATTTTATCTGCATCATAAATTATCATTGTATTCGCGTTAGAAATGTCCATACCTGTTTCAACTATTGTTGTACAAACTAAAACATCATATTCCTTATTTAGGAAATCAATTATAATATTTTCAAGCACTTTTGGAGTCATTCTCCCATGAGCCACTGCAACTCTAGCGTCTGGAACTAATTCTTGTACTTTTGCAGCCATCCTCTCAATACCTTCAACTCTGTTATATACAAAGAATACTTGACCTCCTCTAGCTACTTCTCTTTCCACTTCATCTTGTATAATACTTTCCTTAGCCTCAGTAACATAAGTCATAACCGGATGTCTTTCTTGCGGTGGATCTTCTATAACACTCATATCTCTAATTCCACTAAGGGACATATGAAGAGTTCTTGGTATAGGTGTTGCTGATAAAGTTAATACATCTACAGTATTTTTTATCTTTTTTAAGGACTCCTTATGCTTAACACCAAATCTTTGCTCTTCATCTATAACTACTAATCCTAGTTTAGGTAGATTTATATCTTTTGAAACGATTCTATGAGTTCCTATTAATATATCAACTAAGCCTTTTTTTGCATCTTCTATAATTTGTTTTTGCTGTTTTGGTGTTTTAAATCTGCTTAAAACTTCTACTCTGATTGGATAATTCTCAAACCTTTCTTTGAATGTATTGTAATGCTGCTGAGCAAGAATGGTAGTTGGAACTAATACAGCAACTTGTTTATTATCCATACAAGCCTTAAAAATAGCTCTAATCGCTACTTCCGTCTTTCCATACCCAACATCTCCACAAACTAATCTATCCATTACTTTTGATGATTCCATATCTTTTTTAGTTTCTTTTATGGCTTTTAATTGGTCTTCTGTTTCTTCATGAGGAAATAAATCTTCAAATTCTTTTTGCCAAAGGGTATCTTTTGAAAATTTAAATCCTTTGACTTTTTCTCTTTTTGCATAAAGCTCAATAAGGTCTTTTGTCATATCTTCTATTTCTCGTTTAACCTTAGCTTTTGCTCTAGTCCATTCACTTGTTCCTAATTTATTTAATTTGACTCTTTCTACATCTGCACCAATATATTTTTGTACCTTATCCATTTGATCTATGGGTACATAAAGATTATCTCCACCTTGGTAAATTATTTTTATATAGTCTTTTTTAATTCCATTTACTAAAACTTGTTCTATTCCAGTATATCTACCTATACCACTATTTTCATGAACAACATAGTCTCCTATATTCAAATCTAGGAAAGAGTCAATTTTTTTTCCATTTTTATTTTTATTTTTTTTCTTCTTTGTTGAAGTTCTTTTTTGAACTCCTATTATTTCATTATCTGTAATTACTATAAATTTAATTGATTTATATTCAAAACCTCTACGTATATTTCCCGGGCAAGTAATTATTTGGGAAGATTTAATTTCAACATCTCTGTTCTTAGATATTATTGTTTCCACATTGAACTCAATCAAGTCCTTACTTAACTTCTTTGCTCTTTCTAAAGTACTTGTCACTAATACAACTTTATTTCCGTTATATTTTAATCTGTTTAAGTCTTCTGCTAAAAGTTCTAACTTACCATTATATGGTGATATTTCCCTGGATTCAAAATTAATAATTCTCTTTATATTAAACTCATTTATTTGTCTTGTTAATAATGTATTTAATAGAATAGATCTATTTTCTATAAGATAGCTTAAATCATTATAAGTATAAATTAACTTACCCTGGTTTTTTAGAGCTAGTCCCCTTTCCAAGTTTAATTTATAATTATCTTTAAACTCATTAAAGTAATTTTCACACTTTTCCTTAAGTCTTGTAATATCTTGCGTAAAAATTACTGCATCTTCATTTAAATAAGTAAAAATGCTTTTGTTTTCTTGAGGATAAATATAATCAATATAATTTTCTATTCCTTCAAAATAGGTTTTACTTGAGATTTTATCAATATTTGAAATAGCATCTTCATCTGTATTGTCATTAATTTCTTTTTTTAAACTTTTTACTATTTTATCCAATTCCGTAGGATATATAAACTCTCTTGATGGAGTTATTACAACTTTTTTTATTTTTTCTATAGACATTTGTGAAAACACATCAAAAGTTCGTATAGAATCTACTTCATCGTCAAATAATTCCATACGAATAGGGTTAGTGTACTCTAGAGAAAAAATATCTATTATTCCACCTCTTATACTAAATTGACCAAATCCCTCAATTTTAGAAACTCTTTCATATCCTAAATTAACAAGATTATTGGTTAATTTTTCTATATCAATAACATCTCCAACTTTATAAGTAATTATATTGTCTATTAATACTTTTTTTGGTATATATTTTCTTAAAACAGCTTCAGCAGAAGTTACTGTAATAACCTTTTCTCCTTTAGCCAATTTAAACAGTGTTTTTAATTTTTTTGCTTCTTCGCTTCTGTCCTTTGCATCTAAATGATAAAAGTAAATATCTTGACTTGATAAATATTCTACCTTTCCTTTCATATAGCCTTCTAAATCCTCATAAACTTTTTTTGCTTCTAAATCACTATTGGCGATAAAAAGGATTTGTTTTTTTAATTCTTTAAATATGGAATAAGCTATATGCGGCTTTTGCATAGGTAATAAACCATTAACTAAGGCTGCACCATCACTTTCCTCAATATAGCTTATAATTTCCTTATATTCATTTAAATTCTGCAAAGGATATAATAATACATCCTTCATAATAGCCTCCTAATTATTTTCCATTAAATTTATTCATTGATAAATCTATATCTTCTCTAATAATACAATCTATAGCTTTAATAGCTTTTTCTAGACCGTCCTTTAAATCTCCTTCTTCTTCCTTGCTAAATCTAGAAAGAACAAAACTTGCTAAATCTCTACCTGGTTCTGGCTTAGAAACTCCAACTCTAACTCTTGGAAAATCTGTTGTTCCTAAACACTTAACAATAGATCTCATTCCATTATGAGTCCCACCGCTACCTTTTTTTCTTATTCTTATTTTACCTACATCTAAATCTATATCATCGTATATTACTACAATGTTACTAGTTTCTACTTTGTAAAAATTATATATCTCAGCTAAAGATTCTCCACTAAGATTCATATAAGTTACAGGCTTTACAAGAACAACCTTTTCAGCACCTACTCTTCCTTCTCCTATTAAAGCTTTATGCTTCATTTTAGTTACACTTATACCATATTCATCTGCTAAAATATCTATTACATTAAATCCTATGTTATGTCTTGTATTCTCATATTGTTTACCTGGATTTCCCAGACCTACTATTATAAACATTTTTATCCTCCTTTATAGATTTCTACTTAGAATGTCAAAATATAAATTAATTATATCTTTTTGTGTTAATATTATCAAAATTGTTGCTAAAGATATAAATGGTGTAAAAGGAATTGATGATTTTATAGATTTTTTCTTTCTTAAAAGTATATACCCTCCATAAATACTAGCTAACATAAACGATAAAAATATCATATATAAGCTATATTCTTGTCCAAGGACAAAAGCACAAAGCCCATAAAAACCTATATCACCATCTCCTAGTGATTTTGTTGCTTTTGCCAAAATATACGATAGGACCATACCTATAAATAATCCTTTTATATTACTCATTGAACCTCCAATTAGCTGATTGTCCAATAAAAAAATAACACTCTGCATAATTATACCACTAAGTATTGTTATATCATATACATAAGTTGTTCTCAAATCAATTATTGAAACCATTGTTAAGAAAGGAATTAATGCCATATAACTTATGCTTTGTATGCTTAGCTCATACTTAGTATATATTAAAATAGGTATTATCATGTTTGGTAAAAATATTAATATTTTGTTCGTTAGATTTTTATCCATATAGTTATCTAATCCATAGACTATTCTTTCTGAAATATAGGATAAAATCATAAAAATTATTACTATTGTTAAATATATCATTATTTTATTTTTTAAATAAATAATAGTATGGTTTTATTTCCCCAATATTCATAAATATTAAATACTACTTCTTTTAATATTTTTCCTTTTATTCTAGGAATATTTAATATTATAGTTTTTTAGCCTTAAATTTAAATACCAATTAATCAAAATTGTGTAGTCTTGTAAACGCTTAGAACGTGCGTCTAAAGTGTTTAGTATCTATCTCCAACTAATCTACAAGTATATTCGTAGTCTGTACATCTACTAAGCGCACTATGCTTTGATATCTTTCCTTTCATATATAAATTAACTAATTCTTGATCCATAGTTTGCATTCCATATTTGCTTCCTGTCTGTATAATATTTTGAATTTGATAAGTTTTATTTTCTCTTATTAAATTTCTTATAGCTGGATTTGACACCATAACCTCCATAGCTACAACTCTATTTTTTCCATCAATAGTCTGCAATAACTGTTGAGAAATAACCCCTTCACATACTGTGGATAATTGAGTTCTAACTTGCTGCTGTTGCTCTGATGGAAACATATCTACTATTCTATCTATTGTTTTAGCTGCCCCGATAGTATGAAGAGTAGAAAACACTAAGTGACCTGTTTCTGCTGCTGTTAGTGCTATAGAAATAGTTTCTAAATCTCTCATTTCTCCTACAAGAATAACATCTGGATCTTGACGAAGTATTGCCTTTAGGGCAGAGTTAAAGCTTTCAGTATCTTGTCCTATTTCTCTTTGATTTACTAAGCTTTTCTTATGTTGATGAACGTATTCTATTGGATCTTCTAAAGTTATAATATGTCTTTGTTGATTTTTATTTATTATGTCTATGAGACTAGCAAGTGTCGTACTTTTACCACTTCCTGTTGGCCCTGTAACTAATACTAGCCCTTTATGCTTTTCTGTAAAATTTTTAAGGATATCAGGCAATCCTAAATCATCGAAAGAAGGGATTTGAGAAGTAATAGCTCTTATTGCAATAGCATAACTTCCTTTTTGTTTATAAGCATTTACCCTAAATCTTTCTCCACTTTCTACAGCTACAGAAAAATCACATTCACCATATTTTTCAATTTTTTTAAAGTTTTTATCTCCAGCAATTTCTTTTGTCATCTTTTCTGTATCATGCTTTGTTAGTATATTTTGTGTTAATTTTGTAAATGTTCCTTTTGCTCTAGCAACTGGCATACTGCCTACTGTAATATGTATATCTGATGCCTCAAGTTCTATTGCTATTTTTAATATATCAAATATATTCATAACCTACTCCTTGTAATTATTTAAATCACCATGTTAATTCCTCCAAATTATATAAATTAAATCGTATATTTAAATTCATTACCAGAACTATGTAATTTAATACTCAATTTCAATCTTTTAATTTAGCACTTTCAAATTATAAATTTAACTAAAAAAAGAGATATTAATCTATAGATTAATATCTCCTACATATAAATTACTAATTAGAATAAAACACTTACAGATTCATTAGAGAATATTTTCTTAATAGCTTCTCCAAACATTTCTGCTACTGTTAATACTTTTATTTTATCATTTTCTTTTTCTTTAGGAAGTTTTATAGTATCAAGAACTATTAACTCACTAATTGCAGAGTTTTCTATTCTTTCTATAGCTGGTCCAGATAATACTGCATGTGTACAACCAGCATATATATTTTTAGCTCCGAATTCTTTAAGTGCATTAGCTGCATTTGTTATAGTTCCAGCTGTATCTATCATGTCGTCTAGCATGATAACATTTTTGCCTTTTACATCTCCTATAAGGTTCATTACTTCACAAACATTAGCTTTAGGTCTTCTTTTGTCTATTATAGCTATTGGAACTTCTCCCTCTAACTGATTAGCAAATTTTCTAGATCTAGTAACACTTCCTAAATCTGGTGAAACTACAACTAAATCTTCTATATTTTTCTCATTAAAGTAGCTAGCTAATAAGCTTCCTCCTAATAAATGGTCTAGTGGGATATCGAAGTATCCTTGTATTTGAGAAGCATGTAAGTCCATAGTTAAAACTCTATCTGCTCCTGCTGCTGTTATTAAGTTTGCCACTAATTTAGCTGTGATTGGATCTCTTGCCTTAGCTTTTCTGTCTTGTCTTGCATATCCGTAGTATGGTATAACTGCTGTTACTCTTCCTGCAGATGCTCTTCTTAGTGCATCTATCATTATTAATAATTCCATTAAGTTGTTGTTAACTGGGTTGTTAGTAGATTGAACTACGAATACATCGCAACCTCTAACTGTTTCATTAATGTTTACGCTTATTTCTCCATCGCTAAATGTTGTTACTTGGCAATCAGCAACCTTTACTCCTATATATTCTGCGATTTTTTCAGCTAACTCCTTATTCGAATTACCTGCAATAATTTTAATCTCGCTTCCGCTAGTATTCATTACTTATCCTCCTGAAAATTATATAAATATTATTAGGTGTTTTCCTAAAATAATAATTAGCTATTTATTCTCATCTCTTTTTTCTTTTTGGACTACCCAACCTTCTTTTATAACCTGTCTTTGTCTAGCAATAGCTAAAGCTCCTTCAGGTACATCATCAGTTATAGTAGACCCTGTTGCTATATATCCTTTTTCTTCAACTGTAACTGGTGCAACTAGGTTCGAGTTAGAACCTATAAACGCTCCATCTTTTACTATTGATTTAAATTTATTTTTTCCATCGTAATTTACAAATACTACCCCACATCCTATGTTAACATTTTTACCTACATGGGCATCTCCTATGTATGACAGATGTGATGCTTTTGAATTATCTTCTATTGTTGCATTTTTAACTTCTACAAAGTCACCTATTTTAACATGGTTTCCTATGTTACTTTTTGGTCTTAAATATGCATAAGGACCCACTGTAGTATTTTCTCCTACAGTAGAATCTATTATTGTAGAGTTTTTAACTTCTGTGTTATTTCCTATAGTTGAGTTTGTTATAGAAGTATTCATTCCTATAATACACTCATTACCTATCTTAGTTTTACCCTGAATCATAGCTCCTGGATATACTATTGTATCTTGTCCTATTTCCACATCTGTTTCTATATAAGTAGATGCTGGATCTATTATAGTAACTCCATTTAATAAGTGGAATTCATTTATTCTTTTTCTCATAAGAGTTTCTGCTTTAGATAATTCTAATCTGGAATTTACACCCATTAATTCCTCAATTGTAGAACCGTTGAATGCTCCAACCTTAAACCCTTTATCTCTTAATATTTTTATTGTGTCAGTTAAGTAATACTCTCCTTGAGCATTATTGTTATCAAGTAAGTCTAGTGATTCTCTTAGCATCTTACCTTTGAAACAGTAAATTCCAGAGTTAATTTCATTTACTGCTAATTCCTCAGCATTTCCATCTTTTTGCTCAACAATTTTTAGTAAATCACCATTTTCATCTCTTATTACTCTTCCATACCCAGTTGGGTCATCAACTTTTGTAGTTAAAACTGTAGCTGTATATTCATTTTCTATATGGTAATCAAATAATTTTTTTAGGGTTTCTTCTTTTATAAGAGGTGTGTCTCCACATAAAATAACTATTGTGTCTTCATCATTTATGTATTCTTTTGCCATTTTAACAGCATGACCTGTTCCTAGTTGCTCTGTTTGCATTGCAATCATAGTATCTTCTGGCAATATATTTTTTACAACTTCTGATTCATGACCTAATATTGCTACTACGTCTTTAACGCCAGATTTTTTTGATACATCTATAATATGGTTAACCATTTCTTTTCCGCACACTTTATGAACAACCTTTGGATATTTTGACTTCATTCTTGTACCTTTTCCAGCAGCAAGAATTATGGCTTTAAAGTTCATATTTTCACTCCATTTCAATAAAGTTTTTTATAATTGTTACTATTATGGTGTATTATTTGTTGAATAGTATATAATTCAATCGTATTATTGTCATTTATAATATAGCATCTTTTTTATAAAATTACTAGGTTTTTGTATTTCTTTGTATTATCTTAGTATGCACAAAAATAGCAGCAACTATAATTTAGTAGCTACTGCTATTTATCATTTAATTATTTTATAACTACTCTTTGGAATTTTTTCTTCCCACGTTTTATAACCATACCATCACCAGTTAAATCATCTTTTGTAAACGTAGCTTTGAAGTCATCAACTTTTTCACCATCTACAGTTACTCCTCCTTGTTCCACATTACGTCTACCTTCTGATCTAGTTGGAGCTAATCCACTTTTAACTAATAATGATATTATATCTATTTGTCCATCAGTTAAATCAGTATCAGTTAATTCTGTCGTAGGCATGTTATCATGTGCTACTCCCGAGAATAAAGCTCTTGCACTTTCTTGTGATTTTGTAGCTTCTTCTTCACCATGGATTAACTTAGTTAATTCAAATGCTAAAACTTCTTTAGCTTGATTTATTTTATTATCTTCCCATTTTTCCATAGCTTCTATTTCTTCTAATGGTAAGAATGTTAACATACGCATACATTTGAATACATCAGCATCTCCAACGTTTCTCCAGTATTGGTAAAATTCAAATGGAGAAGTTTTGTTTGGATCTAGCCATACTGCACCATTAGCTGTTTTACCCATTTTATTTCCTTCTGAGTTAAGAAGTAAAGTTATAGTCAATGCATAAGCATTTTCTCCTAATTTACGTCTTATTAATTCTGTACCTGCAAGCATATTACTCCATTGGTCGTTTCCACCTAACTGCATTTGACAACCGTATTTTTCGTATAAATGATAGAAGTCGAAAGCTTGCATTATCATGTAGTTAAATTCTAAGAAGCTAAGTCCTCTTTCCATTCTACTTTTGTAACATTCAAAGCTAAGCATTCTATTAACACTAAAATGAGTTCCTACTTCTCTTAATAAATCTACATAATTTAAATCTAATAACCAATCTGCATTGTTAACTAATAAAGCTTTATCTTCACCAAATTCTATAAATTTGCTCATTTGTTTTTTGAAACATTCACAGTTGTAATTGATTTGCTCTGGAGTCATCATTTTTCTCATATCTGTTCTTCCAGATGGGTCTCCTACCATTGTAGTTCCTCCACCAACAAGTGCTATTGGCTTGTTTCCTGCCATCTGTAATCTTTTCATTAAGCATAGGGCCATAAAGTGTCCTACATGTAAACTATCTGCAGTTGCATCAAATCCTATATAAAATACTGCTTTACCTGCATTTATAAGTTCTTTTAATTCTTCTTCATCTGTTACTTGAGCAACCAATCCTCTAGCAACTAATTCATCGTAAGTCGTCATTGACATAGTGTTCCTCTCCTTTATAATTATATTTTAAAAATCAATTTTATAATTTGTTATAATAAAAAAAGCCCTCGTCCTTAAAAAGGACGAGAGCATATCTCGCGTTACCACCTTCATTTATAAACAGCTCACACTATTTACCTCAGCTAGTATCTAAATAAATACTATGACACTATAACGTGTGTCAAATTCGTCACAGCCTACTCAGCATTTTTTCGGTGTGAAGCTCAAAGATGTATTCATAATTAATTGTATATGCACCTCTCATCAACCGGTAACTTTCTGTTTATATTTATTAATTATTACTTGTTCTTATCATTGCCTTTATATAAAACTAATTTTTATATTTATATCTTATGATATAATCATAATTTTATTTCATGTTTTTGTCAACATTTCTTCAAATCTAATAATATTTTTTATTTTGTAACATTTTCATTTAGACATTTTTATTATTAGCAATAAAATAAAAATAATACATTATTATCTTAATAATTATATATTTTATATTAAAAAAGAGCCGATTAAGTCGACTCGTTTATTTATTGCAAATTTTTAAAATATTCCCACTTTATTTAATTATTCTGCAGCAACTTCTAATTGAGCTAATGCTTCTTCATATGCTTTTAAAACTGCATCTTCTAAAACTTGTCTCATTTCTGCATTTATTGGATGAGCGATATCTCTAAAGTTACCTTCTCCAACTTTTCTGCTCGGCATAGCTATGAATAGCCCATTTTGACCTTCAATAACCTTTATGTCGTGCACTACGAATAAATTATCAAAAGTTATTGAAACTATACATTTCATTTTCCCCTCATCAGTAATTTTTCTTACTCTTACGTCAGTTATGTTCATACTTCAATATCCCCCTTTGTGATTTTGACAAAATACAATTTACCCAATATAATTATAAACTGTTTGGTAAATAATTCTATACTTTTTAACAAATTCCTTTAATTTTTCTGAGTTTTTTTTATTTTTTATCCATAAAAATAATTATACAGTTGGAATTAGTTAGAATTACTCATCAATTTCATCATCATTCACATTATCTAAAGTAGTATCCACAACGTATTCAGTTCTATATTCATCTTTAAAAGTTTTTAAATTTGGCTTAACAACTATTTCATTTTCTCTTGTATCTATTTCTATTAAAGATATATAATCCTCAACTAATTTTTTTTCTGGTGTTGATGTTGTTATGAATACACCCGTTCCTATTACTTCCGCGCCGAATTCATTCATAAGTTGAGTCATACCTTTTATTGTTCCTCCACCTCTCATAAAATCATCTATAAGAATAACTTTACTTCCTGACTTGATAGCTTTTCTTGGTAAACTCATACTTTCTACTTTTGAATTGTCTCCTGTAACGTAAGTCATGCTTAATGTTGGTCCTTCAGAAACCTTTATGTCTTTTCTTATTATAACTAATGGTAAATTCATAGCTTTTGCAGTCATAAGAGCCATAGGTATTCCCTTTGTTTCCATAGTAACTACATAATCTGCTTCAGAGTAATCTATGTTTGAAGCAAATATCTTTCCTATTTTAGCTACAACTGTTGGATCATATATTAAATCTATTAAATATAGAAATCTTCCTGATAAAATTCTATCTTGGCAACTTATTTTTTCACATAATTCCATTAGGAAGTTTTGATTTTCTTGTATTGATGTTTTAGGTATGTATTTTACTCCACCAGCCGCTCCAGAAATTGTTATAACTTTACCTAATTGTAATTTTTCAAATACATTTTTTACAACTAATAAATCTTCACTAATTGTAGACTTGGCAGCATTAAATGTTTCTGTGAAATAGCTTAATGTATAAATTTTATTTGGGTTGTCAGATAATATCTTGACTATAGCACCAATTCTTTCCGTTCTCTTAAACTTCATTGTTTCAGTAACCTCCTACAATTACAACATTTATGGTATAAAGTAAATAATGCATAAGATTTTATTATATGATATAATATTAGTTATGTTTCATATATTACGAAAAAATAAATAAACTATAATATATGAATTAGTATATGCATATGATACTTAAAATATTGAACATTATTTAATTATACCACAAAAATTGTTCTTATTCATAGAAATAAATTAAATGAAAGGTGGTTTTATTATTATGAAGATACACTTCATCGGCATAGGCGGAATAAGTATGAGTGCTTTAGCTGAAATCTGCCTTAATAAGGGCTACGAAGTTTCAGGCTCAGACATGAGCAAATCTTCAATGACAGATAAACTTCAAGCACAAGGTGCAAAAATTTATATTGGCCAAAAAAAAGAAAACATTGCTAACGGATTAGACATGGTAGTTTACACTGCTGCTATACACACCAACAATGAAGAGCTTATGGCTGCAAAAGACAAAAATATACTGACAATAAATAGAGCTGCATTTTTAGGTCAAATAATGAGAGAGTACAAAAACTCAATAGCAGTTTCAGGTACTCATGGAAAAACTACTACTACCTCTATGTTATCAACTATATTTGGTTCAACTAACTTAGATCCAACAATATTAGTTGGTGGTAACTTAAAATCAATTGGCGGTAATGTAAAAATAGGTAACTCTCAAAACTTCATAACAGAAGCTTGCGAGTATACTGATAGTTTTTTGAACTTTAATCCTAAAATAGCAATCGTTTTAAATATAGAGGAAGATCATCTTGATTATTTTTCTGGAATAGAAGAAATTAAAGCTTCATTTAATAAATTTGGAAAGTTATTACCTAAAGATGGTCACTTTGTAATAAATGGAGATAGTCCTAATACAGATGGAATATTACATGATGTTAAGGCTAATATAATCAAGTATGGTAAGGAAACTTTAAATGACGTTATTATTAAAAATATTCATTTTAATGATAACGGATTTGGATCATTTGATTTGACTTACTTTGGAAAAGATTTAGGAACATTCCAACTATCAGTTCCTGGTGTACACAACATTTACAATGCTACTTCTGCAATAATAGTTTCTTTAGTATCTGGAATAAGCGTAGAAGATGTGAAGAATAGCATTATCAAGTACACAGGTGTTGGAAGAAGGTTTGAGATTAAAGGTACTTATAGCGATGCCTTAATCGTTGATGATTACGCTCATCATCCAACAGAATTAAAAGCAACTTTAGCTGCTGCTAAAAAGCTTAAAAAATCTACTTTATGGTGTGTATTCCAACCTCATACTTATAGTAGAACAAAATCTCTTTTCAATGAATTTGGGGAAGCATTCTACTCTGCAGACAAAGTTATAATAACTGATATATATGCTGCTAGAGAAGATGATCCAGGGGATATTCATTCTAAAGACTTGGTTGAAAAACTATACCACAACAATGTGGATGCTATATATATCAGCAAATTCGAAGATATTGTTGATTATCTAAAAGCTAATATGAAACCTAACGATTTACTAATAACCGCTGGTGCAGGCCCTGTTTACCGTGTAGGTGAATTATTACTTGAAGAAAATAAGTAATAATAAAAAAAGTAGAAAATTTGACTTATCAAATTTTCTACTTTTTTATTATTTAGACAATTGAAAAACCTCATCCTTAATGTAATCATATAAAGCTGTATGCACTTCGTAATAAGAATTTAATCCTTTTGATTCAATTTGTACGTAGTTAGCTCCCATAACTTCAACTCTGGCTTCATAATTATCGGCTTTAATTTCAATTCTAAAATTATATTTACTTCTTTCCTTACTTTTTTCTGGTTGTACTTTACCAACCACTCTCTTCGCGGCCATTGTATTGGCTAAATCATCATATTTCCACTTGCTTAGATTCTTTGCTGTGTCTTTATAAGTTATCTTAACTTCTTTCCATGTTTTATATTGCTTTATAAAATCAAATGATGTATAGATACTCTTATCTAATATTTTTTTTAATTCATCTTTAGATGCTACAGGAATTTTATAGTATTCTTCTTTATTGACTGTATAAATTCTTATTATATCTAAATTTGTTGAAAACTTTAGTCCGTCGTCTGAATATCCTTCATAAGTAGACTCATAAGATGCTGGTTTTCTTATTTTGCTAATATCCTCAAAAGAGTATCTTAACTCTTCTAATAATTGCTCATCAACTCTAACATCTGATACAGTACCATCAGATAAATATATCTTATCTTTTTCCTCTAATTGTTTAAGTAAAGATCTATTATCTTCAGGTTCTTCTATTTTTACTGCATTGTCTTTACTGCTATTGTCTTTATTAGAGAAAAGAGTAAATGATATAATATATACACCAAAAAATAGTATAATAGCTGCAACTAAAAACACTGATTTTTTTATTCTTCTTTTTCTAGCCATGTCTTACCCCCGGTTAAATGTTTTATATAACTATTATATAACTTTTTGTTGTTAATTTTAAGATTAATTTATTTTAAATAGTTCTTTTCATTACAGCTAACTTACTATTTCATGTGTATTATATAATATAAACCTTTTATTTAACTATTCTTCTTGCTTTACAATCAACAAAACATAACCAGTAACCTAAAGAATTATTTCTATTATCACATGCTTGATATCTTGTAAATCCTGTATTTCCTTTATCTGGTTGTTCGTTTTTTCTTCCTGGCACTGCATAAATGTAATATTGTCTCTTATTATATTCATCATATTGTACTCCAAATAAGTAGTGTCTGTATTTATAAGATTGCATTATAGCATCGCTGTACATAGTGTAGTTTAAAGAATTTACATAACCTAAGTATGGCATTGTATATCCACATAAAGTCGTTGGATTAATTTCCATTTTCCACCATCTAGTACTATCAATATAATCTGCTACAAAAGGTTTCACTTCTCTAAAATATTTTAAACCTTTTTTAATTTGTCTTGGCATTAGTAACGTACCAGCTGTTTTTATTGACTCTGTTTTTGTTTTTACTGTTTCATAATCATTCTTTGTGTATTGCTTTTCTAAAACAGACTTGGCTTTGTTTATTTTCTTTTCAATATAGTCGTCATCTCTACTTTTAGTATTTTTCTTTTCTTGAACTTTAGACTGTATATTAGGATGAACTTCTTCATATTCCTCATCCTCTATTTCCTCGTATTCATCTTCTTCAATTTCTTCATAAATAACTTCCTCATACTCATATTCATTATCTCTCATTTCATCTTCTTCAATATATTCTATTTCTTCATATTCTTCGTATTCCTCATACTCGTCATCATCTACTTCTTCTTCATTTATATCTTCATAATCAATAGGTTCGTCATCAATAACATCATCCACCTCAACATATTCTACTTCTTCGTATTCATACTCGTCATCATCAACTTCTTCAAACTCATATTGTGGCGGAAATAATATTTCTTCAAAGTTTTCTATTTTGCTCCCCTTAAAACCTATAAGTGGTACTGCTCTATCTTGTACAACCGCTATTCCTTTTATGTCTATGTCTTCATCACCCATATCCAGGCTAAACTCACCTTTTCCTTGACTATTAACATTAAAGTTACCTAAATCTATGGTTTCGTAGTCACTTCTTATTGCTACTACTGAATATCCTTCACTTACACTTTTTAGGTTTTCAGCATACAAAGCTATAACTGATTTCTCATCAGTGACTTCAATTTTCACAAAAGCCTTTGGCGATACCTTATCTTTAAATCTATAGTTCATGTCTTTAGCTTCTAGCATAATATAATCTCTTTTAAACTTTCTTTTGGTAGCCATCAGTTTCTCACCCCTTAACATAATCTCTCAACAAATTATATGTAATAACTTATTTATTAAGTACTATGAATATCTCTGAATTTTTTCATATAACTAAACTAGCTATTTTATTTCAGTATTAGTTTTTGTCACATAAAAATAGAATGAAGCATTTTATTCCACTTATTTGTGAATAAAATGCTTCATTCTATTTTAAAATTTATATTATTTAACTATATTTTTGTAAGCTTTTATTGCACATATTAATAGTGAAACTGTTAAGCCTAAACCTCCACCTGCTACTATATATAATCCCATTCTAAATATTTTCATCCATATTGAATTAATAAAAATTGATCGTGAAAAGTGTGCTCCTATCATACATAAAACTACAATTGCTAATATAACTACTATCTCTCTTTTTATTGATTTATATAAAACTTCGTATTTTAAACTTTTACTTGTTTTATCTGTATAAATAGGTTTTGTACCTACTGGTGCTTTAAAAAAGTAGTATCCTTCACATGAGCATACATATTCCCACGGAGTATTTTCAAATAACTCTAAGTAAGATTTTTCATCATCTTTATCCTCATTAAAATCCAAACAATAAACAACATCTTCTGGTTCATCTTTTCTTAGTTTATAAGATAGTTTTTCAAAAGATTCCAATATCCACCCCTCTTTTGCCAATTTACTAAGCTTATTCATATCTTTTTCTTCAGATAAAACTAATCCACCGCTCATTTTATATTTAAATTGTTTACTCATATGCCTTATTTTCCTCCTATTCTTTCAAAAGCTTTAACACCATGAAGTGCCATTTTGTATCTTCTATCTTGCTCCTTCCTAATAACCATATTTCCCTTATCTGTTAACTTGTAGATTTTTTTTCTTGATTCTTCTCCCTCTAAAGTTATATAACTCTGTACTTGCATTTTTTTCAGCATAGTATACATAGTTGCAGGACCTATTGAAACTTCTCCTTGTGTTAATTCTTCTATATATTTAGATATTCCATATCCATGCATTGGAACTAGTAATGCTAGTAATATATAATATCCTGGTTCTGTCAATTGTTCTTCTTGTAAAGAATTATTTCTACTAATTTTAACCACCTTCTACCTTTTTATATCCTTTTAAGATATATCCATTAGTGATATATCTATATCTATTTATAATGTATCACTAATGGATATAGTTGTAAACCATTTTTTACCAACAAGATCCAATTGAAATTTTTTGCACAAAAAAGCCAGTCCTAAGACTGACTTTAAGTAATTATTTATTTTCGTTGTGAATTCTATTTGCTGCATTTGATAATGCTGCAAATTCTTCTATTGATAGAGTTTCTCCTCTTCTTTTTTCATCTACATTGGCTTCTTGTAAAGCCTCTCTTATTTGATCCTTAGTTAAAAATCCAAGTCCTCCTAATGAATTAAGAAGAGTTTTTCTTCTTTGTCCAAATGATGCTTTAACAGTTTTGAAGAATACATCTTCATTATCTACATGATATATTTGTTCTCCTCTTACATGAAGTCCTATAACTGTTGAATCAACATTTGGTTGTGGCATAAACATATGTCTCGGAGCTTTTGCAACTATTTCTGTATCACAGTAATATTGAACTGCTACTGATAATGCTCCGTAATCCTTAGTGTTAGGCTTAGCATTCATTCTATCAGCAACTTCTTTTTGAACCATAACAACTATATCAGTTACTGGTATATCTTCTTCTAAAAACTTCATAACTATTGGTGTAGTTATGTAGTATGGAAGGTTAGCTATTAATTTTACCGGCCCTCCATTTAATTTTTCTTTTACTAGTTCTTGCACATCAACTTTTAATATATCTTTATTGATTACTTCTATATTAGGAAAATCTGATAAAGTTTCTTCTAATATAGGAATTAATGTTTTGTCTATTTCGATTGCAACAACTTTCTGTGCCGTTTTACCCATTTCTTTTGTAAGTGTTCCGATTCCTGGTCCTACTTCTATTACGTAATCTCCTTCTTTAACTCTTGCTCCTTCAATAATTCTGTCTATTACGTTTGTATCTATTAAGAAGTTTTGTCCCAATGACTTTGAGAATTTAAAATTATGTTTTTGAACAACTTCTTTTGTTGCCTTATGCGATGATAATCTATCCATATTCGTCTCCTTATAAACTTTCTATTGCCTTGTTAAACTCTTCTCTTGAAACCCCGTAGTTATTTAACCTGTTTAAAAATTGCTTAGCATTTCCGTATCCAATTCCTAATATTTGTCCTACAGTATCTCTTCTATAAGATGCATCTTCATTGCCTATAAGTCCGTTTGTTACTAAGTCAACTTGTGAAAATTCAGTTCTTTTTTCTGTGCTTTCAGTTCTAACCTTATTTAGAGCTCTTAGTATACTTTCTGGAGATGCATTCTCTATTCCTATATCTCCATCTTTTTTGGCTTCTTCTCTTGGTAAAAATGCATGCTTGCATCCTGGTACTTCTGCTGCTATTTTTTTTCTAATTTTTTCTCCTGCAAAATCTGGATCAGTAAAAATTATAACACCTCTTCTTTCTTGAGCTGCTTTAATTCTTTCCATAACTCCTTTAGGGAATCCAAATCCTCCAGTAGTTATTAGTTCACAATCTAATGCTCTTTTTACAGCAGTAACGTCATCTCTTCCTTCAACTACTATTATTTCTTTTATCATTTTATATAATCACCTTTTAATCTATTTATTATAATTATTTTAAATTCAGTTCTTTAATATCATATCTTTATATTTTACGTTTTTTACTAGATTTAATCAAGGTTTAAAATAACTGATTGCATATATTAATCTCTTCCTATCTCATTAATAATTTTATTAATTACATATCCTCCCAGACCAATTATACTTTCCACATGCATCATATATTGCACAGAAGAATCAAATAAAAGTGTGGCACTTGGAGAAATTTCATCATCACCTTCCCATATTACAACACGACAAAATACCTTTGGAAAAACTTCAAACTCAAATGCTACATCACCCATTTTTATTTCTTTTCCACCCAGATTTTCTCCACACTTTCTTAATTTTGATGAATCATAACCAAAAGTGTTAATTAAACTGACTATGCTACTTTTATAGAAAGCCGAATAAAACATCATCCCTCCATTTGGTATTTCTTTTAGGCTTACCCACTTGTTAGTTTTATCTATATTATTTTCTGTAAAGGACAAATAATTTAATATCATAACCCCAGTTTCTGCACTTGGTATTTGATTATCATCACTTCGTCTTATTGTTTCATCATTACAATTTAAGATGTATTCTCTATTAAATACTTTTATGTAAAATTCTTTTTTATCTTCGTCATATATAACACTTCTTATTTCTTCCACGTTTTTAAAATCTCTTTTTTGTAGTGTTTTCCACTCATTATAATATGCTACTTTATAATTACTCTCCATCTTTATTCCCCCCATAATATTCTATATAGCATTATTGTAGCTTATATATGTTAATAAAGGATAGTTTTAATCTATAGACATATTTTTTATTATTTATAACTAGAAAAACAAACAAAAATAAGGTATGAATTCTATGCAAGTTCATACCTTATTTTTGTTTTAATACAAGTTGTTTTGTTTTCACTTTATTTTATTATAAAAGAAGCAATACCTATTATTATACAAAGTACCCCACCTACAAATTGACCTATTCCAGAAGCTTCTCCAAAAACTATTAAGTTAAATATATTTTTGCCTTTTTGAGTTTTTCCAAAAATAGCATCATCATTTTTCATTCTATATATTCCCCAAACTATTAATATTGCTCCAAAAATCATTATAAATATACCTGGCATCTTACTATCTCCCTATTCTTATTTTTTATTTTTCATCTTCTTCAAATATAAAAACCTCTTCGATATATAAATTAAAAACCGAAGCAATTTTGTATGCAAGAAGAACTGACGGATTATATGTTTGTTTTTCTAATGATATAATTGTTCTAGACGATACACATACTTTATCAGCTAATTCTTGCTGAGTTATTCCGTGTTCTAAACGTAATTCCTTGACTCTATTCTTCATTATTCCACCACATTTATATTATATAGTTATAATACTTTCGAGCTAAATACTCAGTTATTATAAAAGTGACTAGTATTATAAATAATGCACTATCGCCATTTATAATCATAAATTTAGAAACAAACATTACTATAAAAATAGTTGCTAAAATTACCTTTAATGTAATTTTAGACACTTTACCATCTACTAACTCATCTCTTTCATCATATTCTTTTGATAATTGAGCATCTATTTCTTTACGATTTTTCTTATATTTAGAATAATCAAATATTGTATAAACAAATGCAATCAAACCAACCAATATATAAAAATTATCAACATATATATTGGTTGATTTCCCCAACAACATATTTGCTATTGATATCACAATAATTAAAATAGAAAACAAAATACGTTCAATAAGCTTATTTTTCAAAATAATCCTCCTTACCTATACAGACACATATAATATGAAGTTAAGTTCACATGAAACAAACTTCACATGAACTTAACTTCATATTACATATTTTTTTGTCTTCAGTCAATACAATTTTTGTTTTCTTACAAAAATGTAAAGATACATACTTATGAAATTGATATAAATTATATTTTTATACCAAAACATTTTACATTTTTATCACTACAATATATCTTATTAGTAAAATATTTTTTAGTAACAATATTTTCAAAGGAGAAATCAAATGAACTATCTAGACTTATGTCTAAGAAAAAATAATTGCAAAAGATATGATGTTAATAAAAAAAACAGGAATAAGCCAACAACTACTTTCTAATCATACAAAAAGAAGTGTTGAAAAATACTCTGGCAAAGTTCTAATCGCTATTACCAGTACAATAAACAAAACACCTGGTGATGTATTAAATGATCTTTTGACTTTAGAAAGAGAAAATCCACCATTTGAAGCTTATAATCCTGGTGAATTATTATTTGGCTTAAAAGAGCAATGGGATTACATAGTTATTGAAGGAGCCTACTGAAAAGAAATTTATAATATAATGAAAAATCAACTTCCTGAAACAGAAACTTTAGGATTTGAATTAGAAAGTGGAGGTGGTATAACTATACTTACTTTCGCTATAGAGACTGTAAGAGATTTATTTAGTAACTGTGATAAAACTAGTATAGAAATTGAGAAAAAACTTAGATTTTATAAATTAAGTAGTATGTCTGATAATATAATATTTTTAACTTTAAAACAATTAGAGGGAATGTAAAATAAAGTGTGTAAGTTGACAAGATTGTTGTCAGCTTATGCACTTTTTTGATTATAGAGTGTGATACCATTAAGGAAAGGAACTTAAAAAGATGAGGTATGATACTATGGTTAGAA
>NZ_JAHZMO010000110.1 GCF_020748185.1 Terrisporobacter petrolearius
TGCTCCGGCAAATATCCACTGGCACCGCGATGGGCGATGACTATTTTTTCGTTGCTGTCCGCCGCCATTGCACTGCTTCCCATGACTATAGTGCTCATCATGATCGCCATGCTAAGGTTTTTCAGCTTCAATTTCATGCCATTAGCCTCCGTTGCGTTTTTGCAGTAATTGTTCATGGCGACGTTTTTCGCCAATCATCACAACAATCAACAAGATAACCGCCAGAATGCTGCCGCCAATCATTACCATAAAGCCGCCATCCCAGCCGAAGAAGTCCACGGTGTAGCCAACAATCGCGCTCGCCGCCACCGAACCGCCCAGGTAACCAAACAGCCCGGTAAAGCCCGCTGCCGTACCTGCCGCTTTTTTCGGTGCCAGTTCCAGCGCATGCAGTCCGATCAGCATCACAGGACCGTAGATCAGGAAGCCGATAACAATCATACAAATCATATCGACGGTTGGGTTACCTGCCGGGTTCATCCAGTAAACGATAGTCGCGATGGTCACCAGTGTCATAAAGAAAACGCCGGTTGCCCCACGGTTGCCACGGAAGACTTTATCCGACATCCAGCCGCACAGCAGGGTGCCCGGAATACCCGCATACTCATAGAAGAAGTAGGCCCAGGAAGATTTATCCAGCGCGAAATGTTTAACCTC
>NZ_JAHZMO010000111.1 GCF_020748185.1 Terrisporobacter petrolearius
AGGCAGAATCTCTCGGCGCGAAAGTATTTGTACAGTCTGCAAATGGCAATGAAGAAACACAAATGTCGCAGATTGAAAACATGATTAACCGGGGTGTCGATGTTCTTGTCATTATTCCGTATAACGGTCAGGTATTAAGTAACGTTGTAAAAGAAGCCAAACAAGAAGGTATTAAAGTATTAGCTTACGATCGTATGATTAACGATGCGGATATCGATTTTTATATTTCTTTCGATAACGAAAAAGTCGGTGAACTGCAGGCAAAAGCCCTGGTCGATATTGTTCCGCAAGGTAATTACTTCCTGATGGGCGGCTCGCCGGTAGATAACAACGCCAAGCTGTTCCGCGCCGGACAAATGAAAGTGTTAAAACCTTACGTTGATTCCGGAAAAATTAAAGTCGTTGGTGACCAATGGGTTGATGGCTGGTTACCGGAAAACGCATTGAAAATTATGGAAAACGCGCTAACCGCCAATAATAACAAAATTGATGCTGTAGTTGCCTCAAACGATGCCACCGCAGGTGGGGCAATTCAGGCATTAAGCGCGCAAGGTTTATCAGGGAAAGTAGCAATTTCCGGCCAGGATGCGGATCTCGCAGGTATTAAAC
>NZ_JAHZMO010000112.1 GCF_020748185.1 Terrisporobacter petrolearius
ATGGCGCAAGCTGTTGCAGAAATGAGCCATTACGCCGAATATGATTACCTGATTGTGAATGATGACTTCGATACCGCGTTGACCGATTTGAAGACCATTATTCGCGCCGAACGTCTGCGCATGAGCCGCCAAAAGCAGCGTCATGACGCTTTAATCAGCAAATTGTTGGCAGACTGAACCTGATTTCAGTATCATGCCCAGTCATTTCTTCACCTGTGGAGCTTTTTAAGTATGGCACGCGTAACTGTTCAGGACGCTGTAGAGAAAATTGGTAACCGTTTTGACCTGGTACTGGTCGCCGCGCGTCGCGCTCGTCAGATGCAGGTAGGCGGAAAGGATCCGCTGGTACCGGAAGAAAACGATAAAACCACTGTAATCGCGCTGCGCGAAATCGAAGAAGGTCTGATCAACAACCAGATCCTCGACGTTCGCGAACGCCAGGAACAGCAAGCGCAGGCAGCCGCTGAATTACAAGCCGTTACCGCCATTGCTGCAGGTCGTCCTTAATCACTAACGCGGTCTCCCGTGTTTCTGTTTTCACGCCGTAAATCCCCTCTTCCACCCACCCCCCCCTA
>NZ_JAHZMO010000113.1 GCF_020748185.1 Terrisporobacter petrolearius
GATTTTTCCTGTGGAAAACAAACATTAATATATTTTATGCATTTCGCATGGTGATGATTTATACACCTGCACTGAATTTTTCTGTCTTTCCAGAACTGAATCGATAAACAGAATTGGTAATAATGAAAGTTAATAACATAAAAAAGAGGTTACCGCCTTATAATGATAAGAGTTCATTATCCATTACATCCCAACAAAACCTGCCTGTGTATAAAAAATAAGGACCATGTCACAAAACATTACATTCCGGCAAGTTATGACAGAATTACTGAAAACCGTTATCTGTAGTAATTGTAGTTTCTGATATATGCTCATCCACCCGGAAATACGACATGGTCCTGACTGGAGTTCACTTCAAAGTGTAATTTATTATTAACACACTGAGACTGTAAAACGGATGGCGTGGATGCGTACACAGTCTGAAGAGTATAAAAGGAACAGCTCCGGATTGTTACCCGGGATTACTATAGTTCACCACTCAACCGTAAACCTGGTTGTGTGGTGAAACAGTAACATATTAAGAATATTGTGTTACCACCTGTTTTCTCAGGAAACGGATTGCAGGAGA
>NZ_JAHZMO010000114.1 GCF_020748185.1 Terrisporobacter petrolearius
GTACACTGCCCCACCGGGCGGGAATGGTCATGCTGCCAGAGAAACGGGATCGCACTGCCAAACTCCGCGCCCTCCGGCTCCAGGATGTCACCATCCCGATCCGGAGAAGGCGTTGACGCAATCCCGGTGATCACCCGCTCATCCTCACTGAAGGATTTCACCGTCAGCAGGGAGCAGGCCCGTTTAAGAGTCACATCAGACTCCTGAAAACAAAAAAACCGCCGCAGACGTCCATGATGGTTACAGGGTGAACCGGGTTAGACGAAAAAAACCGCATATTCTTTCTTTTTCGGCTCCGGATTCAGGGACATCTGATATAACCAAATCCCGCCAGGCCGTACAGAATAGCCAGTAACCACCAGCTCATTATCTGTTGCTCCGTTTTTGCCAATGGCATTGGTGCGATGGCGTGTTTTTTCGAGGGCATTAAAAGCGTAAGTGCAATCAGCATCATGCCAGAAAGCGCCCCGGCGCCTTGCCATAACGTTTGCGAGGATAAGGCAAAATGCAGGCCTGCCAGAACATATTCGTTGCCCAGTGCAATGCCAATGCCAACG
>NZ_JAHZMO010000115.1 GCF_020748185.1 Terrisporobacter petrolearius
TTTTGGGAAGCGAGTGTCGAAGGTGAAATCAATAACTGGGGTGAAGTCGTAACAAGGTAGCCGTATCGGAAGGTGCGGCTGGATCACCTCCTTTCTAGGGAGAATTAACCTACTGTTTAATTTTGAGAGTTTTTTTGCTTTCTCATATAAATACATTGGCGGTTTTTAATCACTAATGTATCTTTACATGGGGGTGTAGCTCAGCTGGGAGAGCACTTGCCTTGCACGCAAGGGGTCAGGAGTTCGATCCTCCTCATCTCCACCATATTTTTGCACTATTTTATATTATAAGAAAAAAATTATATAAAAAATTTTTGTAAAATAGGATAATAATATAAAGGGCGAAGCCCTAAATAATGTACTTTGAGCAACGGGATAGGCATGAACGAATGTGAATGACTAGACGTTGGCGATGTGCGTTAGCACTTTGAAAACTGCATAACATTTAGTGATATGACATTATATAAAGAAGAAGATAAACTTCTTAAAAAATATATCATATAAAGAAGATAACTTTTAAAAATATCAAACTTTGAGCAATGGGATTTGTC
>NZ_JAHZMO010000116.1 GCF_020748185.1 Terrisporobacter petrolearius
AATCATTGTGCCCAGCTGAGACGGATGCTAATGCCTGATATAAATTTGTAAAAGAGATAATTGTTGCTTTTGGAAATGATTGATGAATTACCTCGTCTGGGGGGTAATTTGCTACCCGAGCAATATTTACTGGTTTTGGTGAGGTAAGCGGTCGCATTGAGTCGTGAAGGGTGGTTACCAGCGCCGGAAAGGTAATTATCAATGGTTTGGTTGCAGCAATGTCATTATTAAGAGGCGGCGAAGTAACTAAATGTGATAACACTATATCGACTCCACCTTCTTCCAGCGCGTCCATTGCTTTTTGATGATCTGCGTATTCCCGGGGTGTTAATTTGATATTTAACGCTCTTTTTAAAAGATTTAAATAATCAGCATTAATACCACGAACCTGTTGCTGCGAATCGGTATGCAACAAGGTAGCCGTTTGGGACTTGTGTACTGCAATCACAAGATTTTTTTTGCTCGCTAACCAACGTAATTCCTTGTTGCTCAGACGTACTGGATCAAGTGTGACACGGTTGTTACTACTGATGCCACGATATTCGATGTAA
>NZ_JAHZMO010000117.1 GCF_020748185.1 Terrisporobacter petrolearius
TACCGCCGAAGTGTACGGCCGGTTTTGCTCGCTTATTGGTTAAATCCTTCAGGCGGGTACCACGTCCTCCCGCCAGTATCAGGGCAACAGATTTCAATGGCAGCTGGCGCGCCAACATTAAGTGATCGTTCTTCTCTAAACTAACCATGACTAACTCCTTTTTTATCATCTCTGGAACACACACAATCCGTGTGCAGGTCCCTGCCAGACAGCCGTAATCACTGGGTTATCCTCTCCAGCGAATGGGGGAATGGCGTGCCACTCCCCAGCAGGTAAAACAATCTCTGTTACCTCAAGCGTGGCGTTAATTGCGATCAAAAAGCGATCCGAGAGCAGAATTTGCAGCTGTTTCGGCCCGTTTTGCCACTCATCCGTGCTTAAAGGTTGAGCATATCGATTTAGCCAACGGACATTGCCGTCGCCTTCTTCCCACCAGCGATTCTCCACCAAAGCGGGAATGCGCTTGCGCAGATGGATTAACGCGGCGGTAAATGCGGTTAAACCACTGCTTGCCTGCGACCAGTCCAACCAGGTTAATTGGTTATCC
>NZ_JAHZMO010000118.1 GCF_020748185.1 Terrisporobacter petrolearius
GATGAGTTTAACTCTATCCGCGGCCATGAGTTCGCAGGTTGTATTGCGCAGGTTGGTGAAAAAGTCAAAGACTGGAAAGTGGGGCAACGCGTCGTGTCGGATAACAGCGGTCACGTTTGCGGCGTTTGTCCGGCCTGTGAACAAGGTGATTTTCTGTGTTGTACAGAAAAAGTAAACCGTGGTCTGGATAATAATACCTGGGGTGGGGGTTTTTCCAAATATTGTCTGGTTCCTGGTGAAATTCTCAAAATTCATCGTCAGGCGTTGTGGGAAATCCCTGATGATGTTGATTATGAGGACGCAGCCGTACTTGACCCTATCTGTAATGCCTACAAATCCATCGCGCAGCAATCGAAAGTCCTTCCTGGTCAGGATGTGGTCGTCATCGGCACTGGCCCACTCGGGCTGTTTTCCGTACAAATGGCGCGGATTATGGGGGCGGTAAATATCGTCGTCGTTGGTCTGCAAGAAGATGTGGCGGTCCGCTTCCCGGTTGCAAAAGAACTGGGGGCGACGGCAGTAGTAAATGGTTCTACCGAAGATGT
>NZ_JAHZMO010000119.1 GCF_020748185.1 Terrisporobacter petrolearius
CGGTATGATCATTGATTGGGTTGCTTCCTTCATCAGCGACATTGACCGAGACGGTGTTTGCTGCATTCTCATTGGCGAGCACACCATTATTGCTGGCAGATAATGTCGCAATTTTTGCTGACTGCGGGTTGGCGTCGATGATAAAACCAGCGGTATGCAAATCTTCATTCCAGTTTTGCATTAATAGCTTCGCAGTAAGCCCACTGCCTTTGGTATAGGCGGTATAGGTTGCCTTATAGACGCCATCTGCGGTTTCTTTCCAGTCTGTAGTGACACCAGGTTTCACGTTGTCGATGCTGCCTGGGCATTCCGGTTGCGGTTTTTGCTCCTTACCAGGTTTGCCATTTTCATCTCTCAGTTCTACCGTCACCTCGATAGGATTGCCGGAGAGATAACGGTCTTTATCAATTTTAATTGACGAGTGAGTCCGGGATGACGAAACAGAAATGATATTCACCACGGCGGGGGCTTTAGCCGCATCCACACCATTCAGCTGTGGCATCAGCGTCAGCGTGCCAGATATCGCTCCTGTGGTCAGGATCT
>NZ_JAHZMO010000011.1 GCF_020748185.1 Terrisporobacter petrolearius
CCATGTGAGCTACTATTTCTGTATCTGTTTGAGATAAGAATTTAACTCCTTCAGATTCTAATTCAGCTTTTAATTCAAGGTAGTTTTCTATTATTCCATTGTGAACAACAGCTATAGTTCTATCCATGTTGTAATGAGGATGTGAATTTACATCTGATGGTTCTCCATGAGTTGCCCATCTTGTATGCCCTATTCCTAAATGTCCATCAATAGGATTTTTTTGTAAGTCTTCAGCAAGTATTGCAAGTCTTCCTTTGAACTTTCTTATTTCTAATTGGTCACCAGTATTTACGGCAACACCTGCAGAGTCATATCCTCTGTACTCTAATTTTGACAGACCTTCTATTAAAACTTCTGTTGCCTGTCTTCTTCCTAAATATCCAACTATTCCACACATATTATGTGTCCTCCTAAAAATATTATTTTATATATTTTTAGAGTTAGGTCATGAAAAGTTTACTTTGGTTTTCCTTTGTCCACAGAATCACTTCTATGATTTGAAAAAACCTTAACGATGGTAAACACACCGCAGAGCATCCGCCGAAAAATCGATTAACTCTGTCCTCGTCAACTTAACCCCCAATACTACTAATAAAAATTATATTATTGTTAAGTTCTGGCGCTTAGTATTTATGTTTGACCTTACTCTTAGTTAAACTAATTTGAAAATATATTTTTTAAAATTAAATTAACTATATTATTTTATAAGTACGATGCTAATATATAATTAAGGCTATGTCAATCTATATAAATAATCCTACTCATCATATTTTTTTATCACTTTGCATAATTCCTTTATTTTACTTTACCTCAAGCCATATCGTATATAATTAATTTTATTTTTTATTAAGAAGCATACAAAAAAATCGCCTAGAATATTTTATAGGCAACTAATATTCTTTAACTTTTGATTCAACATTTAAAATGCAATGTGTTACAACTAAAATTTTTTTCATAATTCCTCCTTATTTTATCTATCAATTATTATATATTAAAAAAAAGCCATGGCAATTTATTTTTACCATAGCTTTGTCTAAAACTCTAAATTATCTTACATCATAAAGAAAAAGTATGCTAATAAAATAATACCAAGGATTATTCTATACCATCCAAATACTTTAAAGTCATGTTTTTTAATATATCCCATAAGGAATTTGATTGCCCATACAGATACTATAAATGATACTAAAGTACCCGCACCTAATACAATTAATTCAAAACTCGTAAATGCAAATCCAAATTTTAATAGCTTAAGTAAACTTGCACCAAACATTACTGGTATAGCTAAAAAGAATGTAAACTCTGCTGCTATTTCTCTTGATACACCTATTAATAATGCTCCTACTATTGTTGCTCCTGAACGAGATGTCCCTGGAAAAACTGCGGCTATTAATTGGAATAATCCTATGATTATAGCCATTTTATATGTAAGTTGATTCATGTTTGTAACTTTAGGTCTTGTACCTTTGTTATGATTTTCAACTACTATAAATAAAATACCAAATATGATAAGCATAGTAGCTACTGTTTGGAAATTATAAAATAGGGCATTTATTTGATCATCCCATAGTAATCCAATTACTGCTGCAGGAATACAAGCAATTACTATTTTAATCCACATAATAATTATGTCTTTTTGTACAAATGGTTTTCTATCAAATTTAAAAGGAAAAATCTTTTTCCAATATAAAATTACAACAGCCATTATGGCACCAAGCTGTATAACTACAAAGAACATTTCTTTGAAAGCTGGCGACATACCTAATTGTAAGAATTCATCAACTAATATCATATGACCTGTACTACTTACTGGAAGCCATTCTGTAATTCCTTCAATAATTCCCAATATGATGGCTTTAAATATTTCTATCCATTCCATGTTTTCACCTCATTTATATTTTCTTTATTTGAATAAAAAAAATCCTAATTAATATTAGGTCTTTTTCTAGTATACCATATAAAGTATGACTTAGCCTCATAATTTTATACTTACCATTTTGTAATAAACTCACAAAATAAGTAAGTATAAAAATTTAATTCCTTTAAAATATCCTCTAAAACTATCCTTATTAAAAAAAGTCATCTAAAAAATTTCAGATAACTTTTTTCTATATTAGGTAGTTAGCTATGCTATTTTTTCTGAATTTCCTTTGTTACTTTTAACTCTCGGAATACCAAATCCTATAGCAACTATACCACACACAAACATTAATATTGGATAGTGTAAGTAACCAATTATTGAAAATGGTGATATACCAGCTAAACCTGCTGCTGTTAATAGTTGGGCTCCATAAGGAATTATACCTTGCCATACTGATGAAAATATATCCAATATACTAGCTGATTTTTTTGAATCTATTCCATATTCATCTGCTATATCTTTAGCGATTGGTCCAGCCATTACTATGGCTATAGTGTTATTTGCAGTACATAAATCTACAATACTAACTAATGCTGCTATTCCAAATTCAGCGCCTTTTTTATTTTTAATTTTACTTTGTATAAAATTAAGTACAAAATCTATTCCTCCATTAAACTTAATAAGCTCAACCATTCCTCCAACTACTACAGATATCATACAAAGTTCAAACATTCCCGCCATTCCTTCAGATACAGCTGTTATTACTCCAAATAAATCTAAAGATCCTGTTATTATGCCTATTGTTCCTGCAAATATTACTCCTCCACCAAGAAGTAAAAATACATTTGCTCCAAGGATGGCACCAATAAGTACAAATAAATATGGTAAAACTTTTAATAATTCATACTCATACGCTTCATTTGATACACTTACATATCCTCTACTCATTACAGTTAACAATATTATTGTTACTATTGCTGCTGGCAGTACTATTAAGAAGTTTATTTTAAACTTATCTCTCATTTCACAACCTTGAGTTCTAGTAGCTGCAATTGTTGTATCAGATATCATTGATAAGTTATCACCAAACATTGCACCGCCTACGACTGCACCTAAAACTAAAGCTACTGGTATTCCAGTTTTTGAAGCGACTGCTACACCTATTGGGCCTATTGCAGCTATTGTACCTACTGATGTTCCCATAGATATTGATATAAAACATCCTATAACAAATAATCCTGTAACTAATAAGTTAGCTGGTACCACTGATAAGCCTAAATTTACTACTGAATCAGCCCCACCCATGGCTTTTGATACACCACTGAAAGCACCAGCAAATAAGAATATTATAAGCATTAAAATAATATCTTTATTTCCTCCACCTTTACAAAATACTTCTATCTTTTTGTTAAAATCTGCTTCTCTATTAAATAAAAATGCTACTGCTGTTGAAATTATAAAAGCTACTAAAGTAGGCATTTTATAAAAATTTCCACTTATAACTCCACTTCCAATAAATAAAATCAAAAATATAACTAGTGGCAATAATGCCAATGCACTACCTTTTTGTCTTTCCTTACTCATAATTATTCTCCCTTCCTTATAATACTTACTATCAGTTGAAATTTCATTTTCCATACTAAAAAAAGCTTGAGAATAATCTCAAGCTTTTATAAACTATGTTATTCCTCATCTTTCAGCCTTCGCTGCAGGATTTAGCACCTTTTTATATATAAATATATATCGGTTGCCGGGTATCATAGGGCCTGTCCCTCCACCACTCTTGATAAGTAAGTAAGTAAATATTTATTTTTATTAATTAACATTATATTAGAGTATTTTTTATCTAATGTCAACTTTTTATTATTAAAAAATTCTAATATATCATATTAAGCACAAACTATTTTTCAGGTATATAAATTTGTTTTGAATCAAATCCTAAATTTTTAAATTTAGAATATAAAAATTCATATTTATTAGGTATAATTTTTATTACGTTCATATCAAAAGGTAATTTTGATATATTTTCTACCTTAAGATCTTTTCTACTAAGTACATCTATATATTCATCACACCAAGGTTTTATAATTTCCGCTTCTCCACTTATTTGCAAGCCACATAAATTGTTCATACTTTTATAATCTTCATATACACAAAGAGATATTTTATTGTTTTTTGAAAGTCCTATAAACTTTAAACCACCTTCACTAATTATATAAATGTCTCCATCGTAATACTCATATTCTAAAGGTGTTGCTCTTACAAAGTCTCCATATCCAGTAGCAAGTGTACATGTATTTTTATTTATAAGAAAAGCTTCAATTTCTTTTTTTGTTATATTAACTGGAGGTATAAATTTAGGTGTATTAAAATATTCCCTCAAGTCTTTCCCCAATTCCAAGGCTTTTTTCTCATCAAATTCACCTAAATTACCGAATGGTATTCCCACTTTGGCACAAAATGATTTTATCTTTTGCTTATCATCAGTATTAAGCTTATTTATAAACATTTCACCCTTTATAAACTCACAAAAAATATTTTCATTATTAACGATTTTTTTCAATTTAGCAATTTCATTTAGTCCATCTTGTTTATTTAGTCCTATACATACTAAGGCTACTCTTTTCTTACTAAAGTCTATTTTGTTTTCTTCTATATATTTCAAAATTTTTTCGCAACTATTTTGTCCATATAAAGAAAATACTAAGACAATGTTAGAATAATACTTGATATCACTTGGAGCATCGTTAATGTCAAAAGATTTTGCTGGGCCTAATATTGGACATACAGTATTTGCAATAGTCTTTCCTGTTCCATACTTACTTTCATATAAAATAAGAGTAACATTCATTTTATCCACCTCTTCATAATAAATCTTATTATTTGACATTTATTTTTTAGGAATAATTATCACATCTTCCTTTCTTCTATTGTTACACTTTTTATAGTTCCTGTCTATTAAATGAGTAAATAGCTTATATTATTATGATTTTTATATTTTTTTAAATAATAAAAAAAGGAATTATTAAGATTTACTTAATAATTCCAATATGTACTTTTTCTTTTCGATGATTATAAAACTCTTCTTGCATTTACATAAGTATTTACATAGTACGAACTATTCATATCGTTTATAACAACTTTTCCTTGCCCAGATGCAGCATGAATCAATTGTCCATTTCCTATGTAGATACCAGTGTGAGTAACCCCACCATTATTTGCTCCAACAGTGTCAAAGAATACTAAGTCTCCTGGTTTTAAATTACTTCTACTTACATAAGTTCCATAGTTACTTTGTGAAGATGATACTCTAGGTAATGTTATTCCAGCAGCATTTTTAAATACATAGTAAGTAAACCCTGAACAATCAAATCCACTCGGTCCTTGAGCACCCCATACATAAGGCTTTCCTAATAATTTTTTTGCATAAGAAATTACCTTACTTGCTGAAGTACTAGTTGAAGTATTAGAATCTGAAGAACCTCCAGAAGATGGTTTCGTGCTAGTTAAATATGTACTAGAAACATATCCTGTTATACTTCCACTAGTTATTTTTGACCATCCATTGCTAGTTGATTTTACAGTTACTTTTGTTCCATGACTTAATGTAGTAATTACTGAGTAGCTTGTTCCTGCTCCTTTTCTTACATTTAGCCCAACACTTGCATCCACATATTTAGTAGTGGATGTTTCATTATTAGAATCATTTCCAGTACTTGGCTTATTGCTACTTAAATATGTACTAGAAACATATCCTGTCACACTTCCACTAGTTATTTTTGACCATCCATTGCTAGTTGATTTTACAGTTACCTTTGTTCCATGACTTAATGTAGTAATTACTGAGTAGCTTGTTCCTGCTCCTTTTCTTACATTTAGCCCAACACTTGCATCCACATATTTAGTAATTGATGTTTCATTACTATCATTATCTGAACTTGATGCTTTACTGCTTAAATATTGATTTGAAACATATCCTGTTATACTTCCACTAGAAATTTTTGACCAATCGCCACTTGTAGTTATTACTTTAACTTTAGTTCCATTAGTTAATGTTGCTATCTTAGCATAGCTAGTTGATGGCCCTTTTCTTACATTTAATCCAGCTGAAGTATTAACATATTTCTCACTTGACGAAGCTGATGTTCCATCTGATATATAATCCTTATGAACATAACCTGTTTTTGAGTTATATTTTATTTTTCTCCAACTACCATTTGAACCTAAGTAAGTAACAGTTTTTCCTTTTTCTATTTTACCCATAGAATCATACTCTTTGCTTGGTCCAGTTCTAAAGTTTACTCTTCCTGTTATTGTTCTTGTATCATCTGCGTGAGAGTTCGTTACATCTGCCATTGGTGCTACTAGCGCTGTAGCTAGCATACCAGCCATTACATATTTTTTATTTATACTCATATTTAATCGATTTTACAATTTTATAAATTGTAATTTCTATCCCCCTTCCAATATGTAACATATCTGAAACATATTTACTTGGTATTAATACTATTATTACATTTTTACATTAGTTTGTCTATATTTCGACAGTAAAAAAAATACATTTTTGTAACTTTTTCGTAACTTTTTCCTTTCGAAATTGTAACTTATTCCCTAATTTAATTTTAATGAATATGTTTTATGGAAATCAATGTTTTTTTGTACCATTTTTTACATTTATTTTCAAAAAAATAAATGGCGACTCTTAACAGATATCACCATTTTATTTATAATAAATTTATTTGTTCTTATAATTGAGCTTCTATTTTTGCTTTTATATGTTCTTTTGGAAGGAAACCTACCATTTTATCTACTACTTCTCCACCTTTGAATATTATCATTGTTGGAACAGTTGTTATTGCATATCTTCTTGCAACATCTAATGCTTGATCCACATCAACTTTAAAAAATTTAGCTGTATCCATTTCTCCACTTAATTCTTCAAATACAGGAGCTAACATTTTGCAAGGTCCACACCAAGTTGCAAAAAAATCTACTACGCATACTCCATTTTCTATTGATGTATTAAAATTATCGTTATTAAGTATTTGTGCCATTAAAATATCCTCCATATTTTTCTATATTTTGTTTGTCATTTATATTTTATTACAATAACAAATTTATATCCATATTATTATTAATATATATACCCACTTTTTACATAAATACACATTTTTTATATTTATATAAATAAATTTAAATTTGATTCTTCTGTTGCTCCTAGATAAGATGCCACTCCGCCTATTTCTACACCATTAATAAATTCTTCTGCTTTTATACCCATAAGTTCCATACTCATGGAGCAAGCCACAACTTTCACACCCATATCCATTGCATTTTTTATTAATGTGTCAATATCATCCACATTATGCTTTTTCATAATTTGTTTTATCATCTTAGGTCCTATACCACCCATATTCATTTGTGATAAAGGTAATTTATCTGTATTTGATGGCAACATCATATCAAACATCTTTTCCATAGTATCTTTTGAAACAGATGGCTTGTCTTTACTTTTTAAGATATTAAGTCCCCAGAACGTAAAGAACATAGTTACTGGTTTTCCCATAGATGCAGCTCCTGTTGCTATTATAAATGATGCAATAGCTTTATCTAAATCACCACTAAATACTACCATCGTAGCTCCATCTTTTTCATTATTGCTTAAAGAGCAAGAAGGATTTACTTTTACATCTTTACTTCCTTTTTGTATATAAGCCACAAAAGCTTTTTTATTCTTGTCAAATTCAGATTTTAATAAAGTATTTCCTGTTTTATCACACCATGAATCAATGTCTTTTGTAAAACCAGGATCACTGGCCTTAACTTCTAGTATTTGATTTTCTTCCATTTTATTAATTTCTTCAAATACTCTTCTTATTGGACCAGGGCATTGAAGCCCACAAGCGTCTAAAGTAACATGAGCATCTACACTTCCCTTATTAAAATCATTTTTACTCATTTCTTTTCCCCCATTATTTTTACTGATATTTTGATTATTTAAAGCTTTTTCTGCTTTTTTAACAGCTAAATATGTTTTTATTCCACCATCAATATTTACGCAATCAAAACCATTTTGGGATAATATTCTACAAGCAATATATCCTCTAAGTCCTACCTGACATGTGACATAAATTATTTTATTTTTAGGTATTTCATTCAATCTATGTCTTAAAACTGTTAAAGGTATATTAATAGAATTTTCTATTACTCCTGTAGCTAATTCAAACTCTTCTCTTATATCTAGAATTATAGAATTATTATTGTCTAATTTATCAACTTCATACCATTGAATAACTTTTACATTTTTTTCAATTATATTTTCAGCGTAATATCCTAACATATTTACAGGATCTTTTGCTGAATTGTATGGTGGAGCGTAACATACTTCCACATCTTGCAAATCATATATATTAAGATTGCCTTTTATTGCAGTAGCTATTATATCGATTCTTTTTTCTACTCCATTTATTCCTACGCCTTGTGCTCCAAATATTTTTCCATCCTTAGGGTCAAATGTCATTTTATAAGATATTGGAAAAGCCCCAGGATAATATGATGCACTTGATGAAGGATGAATATGAATTACTTCATAATCAATTCCTAACTTTTTCAAAGTCCTTTCATTATTTCCTGTTGTAGCCACAGTATAGTCAAAAACTTTTGCTACAGATGATCCAAGACTACCTTTATACTCTGATTTTTTACCACAAATATTATCTGCAACTATTCTGCCTTGTCTATTTGCTGGCCAAGCTAAAGGAATCATTGTAGGTTTTTTATTTACAAAATCCATAATCTCTACAGCATCACCTAATGCATAAATATTATTATCTGATGTTTTCATATGCTTATCAACTACTATAGCTCCTCGTTGGTTTAGTTTAAGACCACATTCTTTTGCAATATTCGTTTCTGGTTTCACACCTATAGATAAAATTATCATATCTGTATTTATTTCTTTTCCACTTGCTAATACTATCTTTTTACCATTGTTTTCAAAAGAATTTACGCCATCTTTTAGGATAACTTGTATGCCTTTATCTACAATATGCTCATGAATTATACTTGCCATTTCTATATCTAGTGGTGCCATAACTTGTTCACTAGCTTCTACTAATGTAAGATTTAACCCTAAATCATACAAGTTTTCTAACATTTCAAGCCCAATAAATCCTCCGCCAACTACAGTTACATGCTTTGGTTTATTTTCATTTATGAAATTCTTAATTTTATCTGTATCTGGTATATTTCTCAAAGTAAATAAATTATCACAATCATTGATTCCTGAAATTGGAGGCTTAATAGGACTTGCCCCTGGAGATAAAACTAAGTTATCATAATTTTCTTCATAAGTTTCATTTGTTTTGTGATTTTTAACTGTTAATATTTTATTTTCCTTATCTATTTTAATAATTTCACTAAAATTTCTTATGTCTATATTAAACTTATTACTCATAGATTCTACACTTGTGACTATCAACTTATCTCTTTCACTTATTGTCCCTCCAATATGATATGGAAGACCACAGTTGGCAAAAGAAATATACTCTCCTTTTTCAAACATTATAATATTTGCATTTTCATCTAATCTTCTAAGTCTAGCTGCTGTGGATGCACCACCTGCTACACCACCAACTATAATTATCTTCTTACTCATTATAAAACCCCCTACTTTTTATAAATAATACTTAGTACTTACAATATATATGAATAAGATTTTTTAGACTGTAACATTGTCACATAAAACGAATTTTTTTATTTTTTATCATTTAGATTGCAAATAATAATAAGTGGGTAATTATCTGATAAATAGATTTATATATGCAATTAATATATTAATAAAATTGTGAAATAATATTTAAAGGAGACCTTTCAATGAAGATATATGAAGATATAAGTTCACTAGAACTGAATAATATGATAAATAATAAAGAAAAACTCATATTACTTGATGTTAGAACAGAAGCAGAATATAATACTAGTCGTATCCCTAATGCTATAAATATTCCTATAAGTGATTTAGATTTACAAATAGATCACTTATTACCCTATAAAGATGAAAAAGTTATTATTTACTGTCGTTCTGGGAAAAGGAGTGTTTACGCTGCCCATTTATTAGATGAATATGGATTTAAGCATTTATACAATTTAACACAAGGTATTATTGGCCATTTGAATTATTTATAAAAATAAAAATACCCACCTTATATATGAAGTGGGTATTTTATTATAAATTTCTTAAGTATTTCTTAATATTTATAAGATTTTTAATAGTATTCAAAATTTGTTATATAATAATTATAAGGTTACATATACTCTATTTGAAGAAATAAATTTACATTATTAAAAGAAAAGGAGAATTAACATGAGAAGAATATCTTTGTTTATTGTTATTAATGCAATATCTTTATTTATAGTTTCAAATTTAATGTCTAGCGTATATATAGGCTCTTTATCAACTTTAATAATACTTACTATAATTTTTGGATGCCTTAACTTAATAGTAAAACCCATTATACAATTTTTCTCATTTCCTATAACTATTTTAACTTTAGGATTATTTTCATTAGTTATTAATGGTATAGTTTTATACTTAGCTTTTTCTATAGTACCAGGTGCAGAACTTAACGGAATGTTAAATTCGATTTGGGCTGCCATATTATTATCTATAGCCAATTCTATATTGTATAGTATTTTTGATTAATAACATTGTTTAATGATGTTTTATTGCAATAAAAAATCTGTAAAGATATTTTCTTTACAGATTTTTTAATTTAATCCAGTTCAAGCATTTCGCCTTTTATAGAATATATTATCATTTCACAAATATTTGTTACATGATCTCCTATCCTTTCTAAAAATCGTCCAACTAGCAACAACCTTACAGCCTGAGGTATATTTCTTTCATCTCTTTTCATCGCAGAAATACAATCTATATATACTTCATTGTATAAATCGTCTATTATGTCGTCTTGCAAAGCCGTTTTATGGGCCAATTTTACATCACTATTTATAAAAGCAACTTTTGCACTTTTTAACATATCCATACTTACTCTTTTCATTTTAGGTATATCTATTAGCTCTTCAACGTACTCATCTTTACCTATTTTAATTGTTTCCATGGCAATATTAACAGCATAATCACCAATTCTTTCAAGCTCAGTAGACATAGTACTAAGCGCGTATATAGTTCTTAAGTCTTTTGCCATAGGTTGCCTAAGGGCAATTAATTCAATAATTTGCTCTCTTATATATCCTCTTAAATTATCTATATCATCATCTAAGCCTATTATTTCTTTAGATTTTTCTATATTTTTTTCAACCATTGCATTTACAGCTTCTTCAACAATATTTTCACACTTATCCATCATATCTATGGCAATATCTTTTAAAGAATTTATACTTAAACCTAAGTTATTATCATTTTTTTTCATGTTAACACCCCTTATTTTTATCCAAATCTACCTGTAATATAGTCTTCTGTTCTTTGATCTTTAGGATTTGTAAATACTGTTTTTGTGTTATCAAATTCTACCAAATCACCACTTAGAAAAAATGCTGTTTTATCAGAGATCCTTGCTGCTTGTTGCATATTGTGAGTTACTATTACCACTGTAAACTTTTCCTTCATTTCTTCTATAAGTTCTTCTACCTTTAGTGTGGAAATAGGATCTAGGGCTGAAGTTGGCTCATCCATAAGTATAACTTCAGGCTTAAGTGCAATAGTTCTTGCTATACAAATACGTTGCTGTTGACCTCCAGACAGTCCAAGGGCTGAAGATTTAAGTCTATCTTTAACTTCATCCCAAATAGCCGCACCTTTTAAACTTTCTTCAACAATTTTATCCAGTTGTTTTTTGTCTTTTATACCATGTGCTCTTGGACCATATGCCACATTATCATAAATACTCATTGGAAATGGATTTGGTTTTTGAAATACCATTCCCACCTTTGTCCTAAGCTCTATGACATCGTCATCTTTATAAATATCTACTCCATCTAACTTAATTTCTCCATTTATTTTCACATTATCAATAAGATCATTCATTCTGTTTAAAGTTCTTAAAAATGTAGATTTTCCACATCCCGATGGACCAATTAAAGCAGTTACTTCGTTAGCTTCTATATCTATATTTATATTTTTTAAAGCTTTATTATCACCATAAAATAACTCTAAATTTCTTGCACTTATTTTAATATTTTGTGACATTTTAACACCTCTCTTTAGTAATTAGCTTGGTTAAATTTCTTACTTATTAATTTAGCAATATAGTTTAGAGCTAATATTATTACTATTAAAACTATTCCCACTGCACAAGCTTGGTTTATATCTCCATTTTCCTTAGTTACTAAATATGCTTGTACTGTTAAAGTTCTTGCACTATCAAATAATGAGTAAGGCATTTGTGTCACAGTGCCTGCTGTGAGCAATATAGCCGCTGATTCTCCAATAACTCTACCCATGGCTAAAATTACCCCAGACAAAATCCCTGGTATGGCACTTGGAATAATAATTTTATATAGAGTTTGAAACTTTGTTGCACCTAATCCTAGAGATGCTTCTCTATAACTGTCAGGTACCGTTTTTAAGGACTCTTCTGTAGTTCTAATTATAATAGGAAGAATTATAATAGATACAGTAAGCGCTCCTGATAATATGGAATAAGAATAATTAAGAGCTACCACGAAAAAAATTCCTCCGAATAATCCATAAACTATGGATGGTATTCCTGATAAACTTTCTGTAGCAAATCTAATTATTTTAACTATCTTTCCTTGTTTAGCATATTCTTGCAGATATACTGCTGATAATATTCCAATAGGAGTTGCTATTAATATGGCTAATAATACTACATATAATGTAGTTACAATCATTGGCTTAATTCCACCACCACTAGAAGAATAATTTGCAAATATAAAGGATGGACTAATCAATTTTATACCATTTAAAAATATGAAGCCTACTATTAATATAAGAACACTTACTGTAAATATTGCACTCAAGTATACTAAAGCATTCAATATGTTATCTTTAGTTTTATTCATATTAGTCTTCCTCCTTATTAGAAATCATACTTAGTATTAAGTTAAGTATAATTATAAATATAAATAGTACAATTCCTGTTGCAAATAGCATTTCTTGATGAGTACCAAAAGCATATCCCATTTCTAAAACAATATTTGTGGTAAGAGGTCTTACGCTATCCATTAATGAACTTGGAATTGCTGGTGAATTTCCTGCTACCAGTATAACTGCCATAGTTTCACCAATAGCACGCCCTACTCCAAGTACTACAGCTGCTAAAATTCCTGATTTTGCAGCTGGAAGAACTATATTAAAAGTAGTTTGTGCCTTTGATGCTCCAAGAGCCAAAGATGCTTCTTTATATGATTTAGGTACAGCTCTTATTGCTGTTTCTGACACAGTAATTATAGTTGGTAACATCATTACTGCTAAAACAATAATTACTGCTAGTAAACTTTGTCCTTTTGGTAAATTAAATAATTTTTGTATATTAGGAACGAGAAATGCTAAACCAAATATTCCATATAATACTGATGGAATTCCTGCCAATAATTCTACTGCTGGTGAAATTATTTTACTTAAGGATTTTGGGGCAACTTCTACTATAAATGTTGCAGTTAAAATTCCCACAGGAACACCTATAATTAAAGAACCTAAGGTTGCATATACTGATGCTAATATCATAGGCAATATACCAAATTTGTCTGCAGATGGTACCCATTCTGTTCCAAATAAAAAATCAATAAATGAATATCCTTTCGATATAAATGGTATGGAACCTTTATAGAAAACAAAACCTATTATAAGTAGTAAGCTTATTACAGAAATAAATGCACTTAGTAAAAATATCTTTGATGTAAGACTTTCTATTAAATATTTATTTTTATTTGAATTATTTTTTACGCGATTAATATTTTCGTTCATAGGCTTCTCCTTAGATATATAAAATCCTCCTTAGATTAATAAAGGAGGATTTATTGAGCATATTATTTTATTCTTATTAATCCATTTTCTTCTACAATTTTTTGTCCTTCTTCACTTAAGATAAAATCTATTAATTTATTTCCATTATCTTTTAAATTTTCTTCTTTATATACTAATAAAAGCTGTCTTGATATTTTATAAGATTTATTTTTTACATTTTCTGCTTTTGGTGCAATTTCATCAATATTTATAGCATTTATTTTATTGTCTACATATTCAAAAGATATAAATCCAATAGCATTTTCATTGCCAGCTACTGTTGATTTTATATTTCCTGATCCATCGCCTATTTGGGCACTTTTAGTAAGTTCTTCTGATGTATATCCTACTATTTCTTGAAAAGCATCTCTAGTTCCAGAACCATCTTCTCTTGAAACAACGACTATTTCACTATCTTTTCCACCTAATTCTTTCCAATTTTTAATTTTGCCAGTATAAATATCTTTTACTTGTGACATTGTAAGAGATTTTACATTGTTAGCTTTATTTACGATTATAGCTATTCCATCATAAGCAATTTCAACTTCCGTAAGACTTTCTGCTTTTTCTTGATCTTTTAAATCACGAGATGACATACCTATTTGAACTGTTCCATTTATTGCATCTTTTATTCCTGCTGAAGAACCTAACTGATTTATTTCAACTTTCATATCTGAATTAGCTTCTTGAAATTTTTCTGCTTCTTTTTCCATAAGAGGTCCCACAGACGTTGATCCTGACACAGTTATACTACTAGTGCTAGAATTAGACTTTTCATTAGTTTCAGTTTTTCTACAAGCTGTAGATATAAGCATTGTAACTAAACATAAAAACAGTGCAATTAGTCTTGTTTGTTTTGACATATATTATACCTCCACCATTATGTAATAAATATTTTGTTATTTTAAATTATAATTAGTATAACCATGTAAAAAGATTTATATTTTCAACATGCTATATAAAATTTTATTCTACTTAAGTAAAAAAAGACATCATACGATGCCTTTTTTATTTTATTTTTAATATATCATCAATTTCATTAATTAAATTTTTCTTATCTACATCAGAAATATATTCTTTATCATAAATTTTTTCTTTGATGCTTTCTATTTTCTTATCTTTTTCATGAATTTTTGCTTTGAACTTATTTTCAACTTCTTGAATACTTTGACTTAGTCTATTTATTAGAGACGCCATCTCGTCAGAACTTCCTGCTATTCTATTTAATAACATTAAGTTTTGGCCTAAAAGATCTGGAATATCTTCATGAGAGTATCTAAGTTGATGATCTATTTCTCCATATCCCTCTTCAAATATAGTTCTAACTTGAACCTCCGTAATAAGCTTTTTATTAGTTGGATAAGATTCTAATAAATAATGTACAGATCTATACCCTGATGGTCTTGAACAAACAGCTATTCCCTGTTCATCAAATTTTGTCGTATCATCTCCTTCTCTTACATTAGCTACTATTTCCATAACTTCCCACATATTAGTTATAAAATTATGAATTTCTTCCCAATCCTCTTTAAATATATGTATTACTCTTATACCAAGTAAATCTGTAATTTCATCTTTATAGTTTTCTGCTGTAAAATTAAAATCTTGTCCATACTTAGCTCTTCTTTCAGGAGTTTTCCTAATTACTTTTTCTATTAAATGACTTACATCTTTTACTCTAGTTTTTACTGAGTGAACTTTTGGCTGAGCTCTAAGTATATTTGCAACTAAATCTGCCTGTGTTTCATAGCTTTTTTTTGAATTGATAAAGTCATCGTGTATTGCTTTTAAATCCTTCCAACTTATATTTTCTTTTTTAAGTTCTTCTTCATTTATTTTATACATATTTAAAAACTGTTCTTTATTTATCATTTTCTCCTCCAGCTAATTATATCTATTTTTATTTTACCTTATAATTATGCATATTTATATTTTTTTTATCCTTATTATTATATTCTTAATTTATATATTGATAAATCTAGATCGATAATGGTATAATTTTCCATGTAACGTCAAAAAAATTTTATAAAAATATTAATCATGATTTAGGGGGTATATGTAATGAAAAAAATATTTAAATCATTAACTTTATCTATCGTAATAGCCTTTTCTATGACTTTTGCACCGAGTTTAAGTATTCTCAATAATGAAAATATAAGTGTTGTAGAAGCTGCTAAAAAGAAAACGTTTAAGACTTTTACAGTTAACTCAGTATATAATTCTTCAATAAAAATAAGTGGCAAAGGTGCTAAAGGCGCTACTGTTAAAGCTTATGTTGGTAGTAAGCAAGTAGGTAAATCAAAGGTGTCTTCTTCTGGAACTTACTCAATTAAAATTTCTAAGAAAAAGAAAAACACTAAAATTACAGTTAAAATTAGCAAAAACGGTTATACTACTAAGTCTAAAACTATAACAATTAAGAGTAGTTCGTCTTCTTCTAGCTCAAATTCATCTTCTTCAAAATATGTTTATGCAAATGGTGGAAAATCAACTTCTAAAATTTATCATAAAACAGCCAAGACTCATAATATGGAGGGTGCCATAAAAATGACAGCATCTAAAGCTAAGTCAAAAGGCTATAGAGCTTGCAAAATATGCTGGAGATAGTATATATAAAAGACATTATCAACTTTGATAATGTCTTTTTTGTGATTTTATCACAGAATAAAAGGATATAATATGTTTAAATAAATACACATTAAACACTTTAGTCATACCATTAGATGGATTTTTCGGATATTGATTATATAAACAAATCCTAAAAAATTACTTGCCATCTTAAGGCTACAAGATTTACACTTAGCTAAGGTAATATTATTTTCCATAGGGTTTGCCAGTGTATCATTATCAATATCCCAAGTTATAGGTATATTTGATATTAGTCATTTAAGTATAAAAACACTTAATTTGGGCCTAGTTATTAAAGGAGTTGTCTTCGGACTTGGTTTTGGTTATGTAGGGACTTGTCCGTAAACTTGTGTAGGTGCTTTGGCAACGGATAATTTTAAAAAAGCTTTTACTGCTATTATTGTTGGAGCTTTTGCTTTTGCGTTTACACTATCTTATGGATATTTAGAAAATATAAGACTTACATCAGGATTTGATTTGGGTAAATTAACTTTATTTAATATATCACCACAATATCCTTCAGTTTTTAATATAGGATACATGGGATTATTCGTTACTGGAATTTTATTTCTCCTATTTGGATACTTTATTCCAAAATCAATCCTGAAAAAATAATTTTGGAGGATATATAATGGATAAAGAGTATTATCTTAAAGAAACTCTTCCTTTTTTTAAGGATTTAAATGATAAGGAAAAGAATGAATTAATTTCAAAAAGCTTTATAGGTAAATATGAAAAAGGTGAACTTGTTCATTCTAAAAATTCATCTTGTACAGGGCTATTAATTACTATGAGTGGAAATTTCAGAGTATTTATTTCTGCCCCTAGCGGTAGACAAATTACCTTATTCAAGCTATATGACAGAGATGTTTGTATGTTGTCGGCTTCTTGTGCATTTCAAAATATTACTTATGATGTTAATTTAGAAGCTCAAAATGATGCTAACGCTATAATTGTTGATAGTTCATTATTAAAAAATTTGTCTCAATCTAATATTAATGTTATGAATTATATTCTTAGTCTTACACAGGATAAATTATCTGAAGTAATGTATGTATTGGAACAAGCAACCTTCTTTAGTTTAGATGAAAGAATTACAAATTATCTATTAGAACAAAGTAGGTATCAAGATTCAAATATACTTTATATGACTCATGAGAATATTGCCAACGAATTAGGCTCCTCTAGAGAAGTTATTAGTCGTATACTTAAGAAGTTTGAAAAGGAAGGAAAAATAGAAGTTTCTAGGGGAAAAATTAAACTTATTAATTTATAGTAATTAAAAAAGAGTTATTTCAGCAATTATAACTATGTTGAGATAACTCTTTATATTTCTAATGTATTGATCCTACTAAATACTTTATTTAAGGACATCAGTATTAATAATATTACAACTGATATCATTACTGCTGTTATATTAATTCTTGCAGAATATAAAAATACTATTGCTAAAATAAAAATCAAATCATTCACAACTGCTAAGGATAATAAAAATATCTTTAAATTTGAATTAAGTTTTAATTTAAAAACCTTTGCATTACTATTAGCACTTACTACAAAAATTACTGTTACAGTAGTAAGTAAAATGCCTAGTAAACACCTCTTATTGTGCTATTTTTTATTTAGCTTTATTATTTAAATCTAGTCCCAAATAAATTACATCCTTTATGGGACTATTATAATATTCCTTTATTTCCTTAAAACCTAGTTTATAATATAAATCTAAAGCCCTTTCCAAATGTGAGAATGTATCTAATACTATTAAGTCATAATCTAATTCTTTTCCAGCTTTAATTACGTATTCCATAAGTAGTTTTCCTATACCTAAACTTCTAAATTCATTTCTTACATATAATCTTTTCACTTCACAACAATGATTATCTAAAGATCTAAGTCCAGCACAACCAGCAATTTTCCCATCATACTTTGCAATGTATAATCTTCCCTTAGGTAATGCATATTTATCCTGTAAAGTATCTAACTCCTCTTGAAAGCTTACAAAACAAGAACTTACGCCTTCTACATCCTTATACGTTTCTACTAACATATTTTTATATTCAGTGAATAGCTCTTTTATTGAATCAATTTCATCATAAGCTAATTTTATTTGAATTTCTCGTTTTTTCATAATAACACTTCCCTTTTGTTCATTATTATATAATTATTTCATCATATTAATAATAATTTCCTCTATTAATGTAAAAAATGTATTGAATTAACAATACGTTTTTAATCTTTTATTTTTCTTCGTGCACATTTAAATCAATAATTACTACATCTCTTGGCACAAATCGCTCTCCCATAAATTCATTTAGCATTTTACAATATTCTTCTACCCATTGAGCCTTTGATATATTTTTGTACATATGATCATCAACAATATTTAGAAAAACTAGCTTCACCTTGTATCATTTTTTCATAAGTTGATGCATAAAAGTAAATCTATTAGCTATCTGGTAATAAGTATCAAACCATTTATTGAAATCACCTTTTATTCCAATCTCATCATAAGTTTCTTTCATTGAGTTATGTAACAACAGCTAAAAATATTAAATTGTTAATATGTAGTTTTTAATAAACTCTATAAATTTTCTCCTGTAAAAAGGCTATAATTATGTTTTAGCTTCAAAATATAAAAATCGTATCAAAATTAAATTGATACGATTTTTATGCGTTAATCTCTTTTTTTAGCTTTATGATAAAGTTTTTCAGTTTTAGTTTTATTTGTGCCACAATCTCTAGCACCTATTTTTTGTCCATTTTCTATTCCAATGTCTGCTCCATGCTCAGAGTACATTTTTCTAAGTTCTGGGTTTGATTTTGGTCTATCTTTCATTCTATTTTTATTGTTATCCATAATGTAATTCTCCTTGATGATATTTTAATTATAATTTATCCAATAAAAATCCTTCTATTCTTTTGAAATTATTTCCTATTTCTTAAAATTTGCAAAAATCCTTTAATATAATGTTTATTCAATAAATCTACAAATCCCTGTATTGATTTACGATTTATTGCTCCTCTAGTAACCATAGCAATTAGCCTAAAAGGTTGATCATTTAAGGATTCTTTTACTGTAATTTCCATGGCTTTATCTCCACTTACAAATTTATTTGCCTTTTTATTTATGGCAGATATTATTAAATCACCACCATAAATACTTTTAATATCATTAATAGTATAATTTATAGTAAATGGATATATTGGTTTGTTAATAATGGGTAGTTCCTTATTATATATATTCTGAAATTCTGACTCTGTTGGACTTAGTTTCTTTTTATATAGTTCATAATAAGATGAATATTTTGCTTTATAATCAATAGTTTTCACACTATTTCCTCTTTTATTTACTACTGTAGAAAATTTAATATCCCTACATGAGGAACCAATACTTATACCATATTGTCCTTCTTCAACTTCATATTGATGACTTTGAATATTATAGTAAGTAAAACAACCTTCATCTAAAATAAAATTTACTTCTTTACTTTCCTTAGGTTTTAAATTTATTTTTTTAAATCCTTTTAGCTCTTTTTTTGCTCTAAATAATTTTGAGTATAAACAAGAAACATAAAGCTGGGCCACTTCTTTTCCTTCCATATTACCCACATTAGTAACAGTTACGGATACTTTCATATTATTATCATTATTATATTTTATTTTCATATCGCTATATTCAAAAGTTGTATATGAAAGCCCAAAACCAAAAGGATATTTCACATTAATATCTGCACTATCAAAATATCTATACCCAACAAATATACTTTCTCTATATTCTACATAATTATTATCTCCAGGGTAAAATTGTACCGATGGATAATCTTCAAAAGTATTTGCATAAGTTTCGCTTAACTTTCCTGATGGATTTTGCTTTCCTAATAATAAATTTACTGTTGCATTTCCACCTCTACAACCACTTAAATGAGTTAGTAAAATACCTTTAGGAACATGACTCCATGGCATTTCCACAACAGATCCACCTTGCAATATTACTACTAAGTTTTTATTAACTTTGCTAATTTCATAAACTAAATTATCATGAGACTTTGGCAATTTTAAATTTTTACGATCATATCCTTCTGCCTCATAGTATTTAGGTAGGCCTATAAACAAATACACTATATCCTTATTTTTTGCCACTTCTATAGCCTCTTTTAGCAAGAGTTCATTAATTTCATCATTTTCTAAAGAATACCCATCTGCATAATTTATAACACAGTTATTATGTGCAAATACATCATACGCGTTGTCTATAGTATTAGGGTTAACATGTGAGCTACCCAAACCTTGGTATACAGGTTCTTTTGCAAGTCTACCTATTATTCCAATTTTTTGTGAATTATTTCCTGGGAGAATATTATCATCATTTTTAAGTAATACTGCACTACTTTCAGCTATTTTCTCTGCTAAATCAATATGTTCTTTAAAATTACATTTATATGGTATTTTTTTACCTTCTTTATATCTTAAAATTAGTTCAATTACTTTTGTAACCGACTGATTTAATATTTTTTCATCTAATTTGTTAGTTTCTACAGCTTTTTGTAAAATCTTATAGTAATCATCTTTATATCCTGGCATTTCTAAATTTAATCCATTATTTATACTAGAAATAATATTATTAACACCTCCCCAGTCACTAATAATACATCCCTCATAATTCCATTCATTTCTAAGTATATCTTGCATTAAATATTTATTTTCGCAACAATACTGCCCATTTAGTCTATTATATGCCATCATTACAGACCAAGGATTAGCACCTTTTATGGCTATTTCAAATCCTTTCAAATATATTTCCCTAAGAGCTCTTTCATCAATAATTGAATTAATAGTCATACGATATTTTTCCTGATTGTTTCCTGCAAAATGCTTTAAACAAGCTGCTACGCCTTTGCTTTGTATCCCTCTAATAAGAGCTGCTGACATCTTTCCACTTAAATAAGGATCTTCACTAAAATATTCAAAATTTCTTCCACAAATGGGTAGTCTTTTTATATTCACTCCTGGACTTAAAAGTACTGCTACATCTCCTCTTCTACATTCCTCCCCCAGTGCCTTCCCCATACGATTTATTAATTCTTCGTCAAAGGTGGATGCCAAAGCTGTAGCAGTTGGAAAGCAAGTTGATTTTATAACTTTGGGACTCATAAACATAAAGCTCTCTGACTCTTCTTTTCTAAGCCCATGAGGACCATCACATAACATAATTGATGGGATATTCATTTTATCTATTCCGTATGAATGCCAAAAATCTATTCCACAACAAAATTTACACTTTTCTTCTAAAGAAAGATTTTTGACTATGGATGAAGCCTCTTCATATAAATTCATATTCTCTCCCCCAATACAACTAATTTTGTCTTATGTTATATTTTATGTTTGTGACTATAATAGATTGTTAAATTTATTTTTGTATACATATATAAAAGGGTTATAACAATTATTTTATTTTGTTATAACCCTTTTATATTTATTATATTTTCATTTATATAATTTCAGATTTACTATGTAGTTGTAAGGTTTTGTTAAAAGATAATTTTATCAAGAAATAGCTTAGAACAATTCCTAACATAACTATAAAAAATTCATTAAATTTACTTAAAAAGTCGAATAATACCCCTGTGGAATCTTTAGTTAAAAAATTTCCTGCCATACTGTTAAGAAGTATTAATATAATCCATCTTAATACTCTTTTCTTTTTAACTTTATTGTATTTTGTAGGAATCATTACACAAATAGTAACCACAGCCATGAATAATTCTACTATAAATCTGACTAAATAATTTGCTTGTATGCCACTGTCTTGTACAATATGATCACTTATCCAAGATAATAAAAATATTTGTGAATCTAAATTAGAAATATTTTCTGCTATCAATACTAAAATCGTTGCAATTAAAAAGAAAATTACTATTAAAATCGATTGCATAAATGAAGAAATATATTTATAAGCAACATATTCTTTATTGTTTATTGGGAGAGTTTGTATTAAATTATTAACTTTTTTACGGCTATCATCAGTTTCAAATCCATAGTAGAAAACCAATATTACAAGTCCCATATTAAGTGACATACTACCAAAAACAAATAGCATAAGAAAAAATACAGGTATGTAAATACTATAATATTGTTTTAAAAATTTCAAATCTAATCTTAATAATTTTTTTATCTCTGTCATTACTTATTCCCCTTACTAAATATTAATATATCTTCTATTTTAGGCATTTCATATAGAACTTCTTTCCCAAATATATCTTGTGCATCTTTTTTATTATTAGAAATTCCTCTAAATCCAAATTTATTTTCCACTATCTGTTGAAATACTTTTTCTGTTTCTTCATTTAATAGCTCTTTTGCTCCCTTTACAATGGTATAATTATTTCTTATATTTTCACTGTCTTCATTAAAAATAATTTCCCCTTTATCCATTACAACAAAGTAATCCCCTATTTTGTCTAAATCACTTGTTATATGAGTACAATATAAAACTGTAGATAAATCTTTTTCCATTTGTAGTTGAAGAACTTGTAAAAATTCAGACCTAAATATTGGATCTAAATTTGCTGTTGGCTCATCTAAGATTATTAATTTAGGATGATAAGACAAAATCATAAGTAAATCAAATTTTACTTTTAGCCCTTTTGATAAATCTTTATATTTGTCATTAAGATTTAAATCAAATTCTTCAACATAATAATTAAATAACTTCTCATCCCAATTTTTATAAAATATGCCTATAGTTGATTTTATCTCTTCTAATGTGAAATCTTCTGGATATAGTGTGTCATGTCCTAAATATCCTATTAATTCTTTAATATGTTTTTTGTCTTTATTAAAATCTTCTCCAAATATTTTTATGCTACCTTCCTCTTGATTTAATATATTCATGATTAGTTTCATTAAAGTAGTTTTTCCTGCTCCATTTGTGCCTATAATACCTGTAACAAAGCCTTCTTTTATTTCTAATTTTTCTATATTTAATTTAAAATCTCCCATAGATTTTTTTAAATTATTAATTTCTATTACATTCATAATGTACCCCACTTAATCATCTAAATTATATAGTTCTTTAAAAATTTCCATTCCTTCATCTAAGGAAATATCTAATTCTTTAGCTCTCTTTACTATCTCTTCTAATTTACATTCCCACTCATATATGGCTAGTTGCCTCATTTTCTCTGTATTTTTTGCTGAAACAAAACTACCTTTTGATGGAACTGTTTCTATATATCCTTCACTTTCTAAAATCTCATAGGACTTTTTTACAGTTATTATGCTTACCTTAATTTCTCTTGCTAAAGTCCTAATTGAAGGTAGTGGCTGTCCTGGCAAAAGTTTTTTAGAAACAATTTGTGATATAATTTGATTTTTTATTTGCTCATAAAGAGCTACTGGTAATGAGTCAGAAACTATTATATCCATATTTTATCCTTTCCGTTATATTCCGTGTATGTTATATATATACAGAATATAACACCATATATATAAGTGTCAATGTTATTTCTATAAAAATCTAAAAAAGAATTGCAAAACTATTTGCAATTCCTTTTTATCTAATCCATAAATTCAATTATTTTCACATTGCTTTTATTAATAGAAAAGTTACTCCCCAAGTCTCTACCAAATAACACTAAGGATGGAACTGAATTTCCCTCATTAAAATCTTCCATCCAATCTATCAATGATCTAAAATTTCTAACATTGCTTTCTTCTACTATTCTTTCAAAATTATTTTTATATAGTATTCTTATCCTATCTTTTTTCAATTATCTCATCTCCTAGCAACTTAACTAAGTAATATTATAATTTTATTTTTACTATAACTCAATGATCTTCTTAATATTACCCAGTTTAAAAATAATATAATCAGTGTTATAAACTGATATAGCATATTACTAATAATGTTAACATAAGGTAGTTTTCCTTCATAAATTAGAAGAAGATATAAATTTAATTTAGATGGGGGTTATTATGTCTGACTCTAATAGTAAAGTTGTTATAGACAGTTTGTCTGCAAATATAGTTGCCAAAAATTCAAAAGATAAAGTAATTTTAGCGGGGATTTTTCCTTATGAAAATAGTTTTTATAGTGAAAATCTTGAATTAGTTGTAGAACCTGAGGTTGGATATCCAGTTAATATACAACTGCCTTATTCAGGTTATGATATGCAACTATTTTGTGGGGATTTTACAAATGACGGAAAAGATGAAATTATGGTAAGAGGTAGCTTCGGTGGTTCTGGTGGATTTGAGATTGGAGTAATATACAAATTTGAAAATAATAAAATCAAAGAAATTTTTAATCAAGATGATATTTCGAAAGATAACCCTTGTAGTGCAAAGTTTAAAGATAATTACAAGGTTCATGTAAGTTGTGGTGAAAAGAAATATTCTATTAATTTAACAACCCGACCAAAAGATTATTTGGAATTAGCTTATGATAAAGATGGAAAAGTACTTCCTGGAGTAGAAGCTTACGTTGATGCTCCTAATACACTTTTCCCAATAAAGGACGTGGATAATAGTTACTATGAATTACTTATACAACAAAGGATTGTTGGCGTAGTTAATGCAGATACTTTGGGTATTATCCAAACTGTATGTGATTTTTTAAATAATAAATTTAACGTAGTTACTAAAGGATTGTACTTTACCTTTGACTCTGACAATAAAGAAAATTAGGAAAAGGAAAGAGGTTGAACTAGAACATAGTCCAACCTTTTCCTTTTTATAAAATTTTAAACTTCTTTGTTTTCTTTTAATTTAACAAAACTTATAACAAAAAGTATTATTGATAAAATAAGCATTGCATTTAGATATATATTTATACTACCTAAATCATTAGTTTTTTGCAAATTTTCTAGACAAATATATACCCATCTAGTTGGCATAAGTTTTCCTATTGCTTGGAAGTTTTCGTTCATTATATTAAAATCCCAAAATACTCCACTTAACATACAACACGGAACTATTATAAGTACATTTAACATTGATGATGTATGTCTGCTTCTAGTAAAACTAACTAGACACAAGTTAAAACTTAGTGCAACCAGATTTAGCATCAGCATTACAACTAAGAAATTTATACTATTTTCCATGGCAAAGTCTAATTTAAAAATTATTAACACACCATAATATATTAAAGTTGACATGGAAGACATTATATAGAATACAACTATTATTGATAAATAATATTTCCATTTGCTAATTCTATAACCAGGTGTATTAATTCTTACTTTATTTTCTTTGTCCTCAATTAAGGAATTCGATACTTTTCCAGCTACAATAAATATGATTAATATAATCAAAGGCAATGAACTCTCTATATCTGGTCTTTTTTCATTAACATCATTTAAACTTAATATTGTGTTTTTATCATTGTAATCTTGATTTATTTCTTTAAATTTGTTTATATCTCCTTTGCTCATTTTTCCAATCATAGACAAGTCTTCACATTTCATATCTATCATATTTTGAACAACTAACTTCACATCATTTTCATTTATAGTTTTGATTTTTATTTCATTATCCTTTGAGTTTATCAATTTATTTTGAAAATTATCATTTATAATCACAACCATTTGAATTTGTTGTGTTATCAGTAAAATTTCAGAATCATCTTTTTTTATTTTTATACTTTGAATCCCTTCCAAATCATCAATAGTTTTTATTATTTCATTAGACAAATAAGAATTATCATTGTCTATTACACCTATCTTAAATTTATGCTGTCCTGTAAATTCAAAACTAAAAAATATAGCTATAAATATAGGTATAATAATTGCAACCATTATATAACTTTTATCTTTCATCAATTCTCTCATTGTATTTATTATTAATTTAATCAAAACTTTCACCTGCCTTCAGTTTTGATATTAAGCTTCCTAGAATGAGCAATAATAGTGATAAACCCAATGAAATAAATATGGAGAAAATATAATATTTTGTTTTTATACCATAACTTAAGCTAAGTATAGATATATTTGCCCAATAACTTGGAATAATTTCAGATAGAAAGCTTGTCATCCTCTCTGACTTTACTAAACAAATTGGTACATAAGAACCGCCTAAAAATCCCATAATTATAATTAATATATTATTTACCATATAACAAGTTTTTTTATTTGAGAAAATAGTAGCCATAAATATTCCAAGTATAGAACTAAATACTATAAGAGAAATTAATACCATAAGGATATATAATAAATTTCCTCCCCAACTTACATTGAAAAATTTAGTGCTAACTATATATACTGTGATTATTTGTAAAATACCTATAACTATACCAAAAGCTATCTTTGATACTAATATATTAATTTTATTTGTTTTAGGGATCTTAAATCTTGTCATTGTATGTAAATATTCACCCTTATACATTGATATTGACGTAAAATTAGATATATATAAAATAATTAAGATAAGTTGTGCAAAGGTGTAATATGTGAATGCATTTACTTGTTTTTTTTCTATACCTTCATCTTTTAACCATATTTTAATCTCATAATCTAAAACCTCTTTTATTTTTTCAGGATTTGATTTATAAATTGATTGTAAAAAAGTGTATTTTTTCATATATTGCTCGTACAAATTCCTAAATACTGTACTTTCTGTACTCTCTGTTTCTTCACTTCTAAAATAATTAATATCATTGTCATAAAAGTCCATAAAACAAATTGCTTTGTTATTATTTACATCGTTTATGACTTCTTTATAATTATTATTTTCTATAAACTTAATATTTGTATTTTTTTCAAAATGAATCATAAAATCATAGAAACGTTGTAAGTCAACTTCGTTTTCAATAGGAGCATTGACTCTATAATATATAATTTTATTATTAAATATGTTTTTATCTATGGTCATAAGCCCATTAAGTGATTTTCCCATTATAAAAATAAGTATTACAGGAAATATAATCATCATAATTACATTAATCTTCTGTCTGAAAAACTGCTTAACTTCTTTTTTTATAAGAGTTAATAAAATCAAATTTCCACCTCCTTGTTTGCTAATTTTTAGATTTTTACCAATAAAACTTAAAACACTTTTTTCATAAGTGTTAATATTATTTTTATGTTCTATTAATATTTATGAATTCATAAAGTTGTCTATTACTAGCAAATTTGTAGATTCATTCAGTATAGTTATATTTATGTTCGTGATATGATAATAAAAAATACACCTCAGTTTTTAAGAGGTGTATTTAAGTTACTACTTCATAATATTTATCTTAACAAGTTTTTATAAATTATTTAAAATATCTTATATAAATAATAAATTTATTTTCTTCTCTATGGAAATTTCCATAAATAGTGATATCTTTTCCTTCATACATATTTTCTATATATTCAATACATTTTGGAACTATATTATATGTGACAGCATCTAGTTTATAAGCATCTAATAACTTATCCACGTCCATTTTTATTTTTACCTTTTTGCTTAAACTAAAAATATCACTTATAACTATGAATACTATAAACATAGCAATACAGTAAGGTATAATAACATTCATAATACTATTACAAAAAAATATCATGGATATAAACATTAATAAAGATGAATATATTATTTCCTTTGAACCTGATGAAATCTTTAATTTACTACACCTAATTATTTTTTGCAAAACACTCTCACCTCTTAAATTAACTTATGCTTATGTAAACAATTAAACACATTAATCCTAGACCATTTTTAAATTTATTATAATTGATTTTAATTCATATACTTTAATTATATGGATTATATATACAAAATGGTATTATTATAAAAAATTAATTTATTCAAATGGTTATTATAAATACTAAAAAAGTCCCTTCTTATGAAAAGGGACTTTTTTAGTATTTAATTTAGAATTCTATGCAGTAACATTTTTTGAATCAGATTTAGCATTAGAGCTATTTGATTTAATAAAGAATCCAATTGCTGATGCAATTAATACTGGTACTACCCAGTTAAATCCTAATGGGTGTAATGGTAAAGTGTTTATTACTGGAACCTTCACTCCAAAGTTTCCTAATATGTTTAAGAATCCCATTACTAATGCTGTATATGTTGCAAATTTAAATATATTATCATTTTTAATATGTTGTCCTAATAAAGTAAATACTACTAACACTATTGTTGGTGGGTAGATTACTGTTAATATAGGAGCTGAGAATTTAATTATTGTATCAACTCCAAAGTTAGAAACTACTAAACTAAATAGACATACTGCAGTTACTATTGTTTCATATTTTATTTTATTATTTGAAAGCTTTGAGAAATATTGTCCAGTTGCAGATGTTAAACCTATTGCTGTTGTTAAACAAGCAAGAGTTACTATTATTCCTAATATAACTTTTCCTGGGAATCCTAATAAATTCTCTGTTATAGCAACTATTAACCCAGCTTGTGATACATTTGAATCAAACATAGTTGATACTGTAGCACCAAGGTAAGTAAGTCCACCGTAAACTAAGAATAATCCTGCTGCAGCTATTAATCCTGCTTTAAATGTTATATTTATTTTATCTTCTTTTTTTGTATATCCTTTATTAGCTATTGTTGTAAATATTACTGCTGATAAAGATACTGCCCCTAGAGCATCTAATGTTTGATAACCTTGGAATATACCTTCAGAGAATACACCTTCTATAGTTGCTGGTTCTATACTTCCTAAAGGATTAAATATTCCTACACCTATTAATGTTAATAATGCAATTAAAAGTGCTGGTGTTAAATAAGACCCGATTATATCAACAACTTTTGATGGTCTTATTGTTAATAATAATGTCACGCCGAAGAATATTATTGAGAATATTATTGAACTGAAACCACTAAATATTGGTTGAACCCCCATTTCAAATGTTGTAGCTGCTGTTCTTGGTATAGCAAGAAGTGGTCCTATACAAATCATTATTGAACATGCTAGCACTAGTGATATCTTGTGGCCTGCTCTTGAAAATATTTTACCAACATCTCCATCACATTTTGCTATTGCAAGTATAGCTAAAAGAGATAAACCTACGTCTGCTAATATAAATCCTGTGAAACCAGTTAACCAACTACTTCCTGATATAAGTCCTAAAAATGGTGGGAAAATTAAGTTACCTGCTCCGAAAAACATTGCGAACAATGCAAAACCTGTTATTATAATATCTTTATTCCTTTTATTCATTGTGACCTCCTAATTAAAATCCGTATTTCGTTTCATACATGTATTATATACGACATCTATTTGAATAGTCAATATAATTATAATTTTCTGTATATTCAAATTATAAAACACATATTAAAGTTGAATATGTATTCAGAAAATAAAGTAATTTTCAGAAAATTTAGATTAATATTTATATTCTAAATTATTCTTATATTCTTTTTTTGATTTTTTCAACAAAAAAAGACTTGATAAAACCTACAAGTCTTTTTTTTAACATATATTTATTATAACATAATAATTTTAACATGCATAATTATTTAATATATATAAATCCTTTAGCTGATTTCACTTCAATTTTTTTTCCTAAATATACTTCTAACGCATCAGAATATTTTTCGAAGTCTGACTTTCCAAGACCTATAGGACACCATATTTTGTAAACGTTTTCTTCTTCACTTAAAATATTCTCAACCACAGTTGGATATTCTTGATCTTTATTGCAAAGGCCTACTTTGTTAAAAAATATATCCAATGGTTCCTTTTTTTCTTCTTTTTTTCTAAATTTTTTGACTATAATTTCTCCAACTCTCCAAATTCCATCAAATACAATTTGAATCAAATTTCCATCACTACTCATTAAATACCCTCCCTTTATAAAGTAATATGAAATATCCACAATAATTTTTTCTATATTTCTAAATATTCACAATTTACTTTCTTTTAAATTTTCACAATAATTGGAAAGTGATCTGAATATAATACTTGGTCAATTTCATATGATTTTATATCGATTATTGAACTTACAAACACATAATCTAGCCTTGAAGTTTTAAAAGTTGGATAGAAATCCTTACACAAACATTTAGCTGCATCTTTATAAGAGCTTAAATTAATGTTTTTTTCATTAAAATCACCACAAATCACAATATTTTTATTTTGGTTTTTACCAAAATCCAAAATTTCACTTATTTGTATCTGTCTTTCTTCCATATCCAATCCTAAATGTGTATTTATAATAATTTTATCATCTATATCTATACTCAATAGCCCTCTCTGCTCTGTTTTGCTACTTAGTAATAAGTGTGAACTGTAATTTATTTTATTTTTACTTAATATACATATACCAAATTTCATTTTTCTATTATTTACATGCAATCCAAATACTCCATCCATCTTTAACAATATTTTCATAAGTTTAAATTGATAATGTAAAACTTCTTGGAGACAAATAACATCACAATCTAAAGATTTTAAATAACCTATAAGTTGAAACAAGGTCATTCTTCTAAACTCATCTGTCCCTATATGTATGTTATAACAAATTAACTTCAAATTATTTCACCTCCTATCATAGGTTTATTACAAAATAATATTCATAGTATTAAATAATTATCCTTTTAAATTTTCGCATAATAAAAAGAAGACAATTTAATTGTCTTCTTTAATATATACATTTTATTTATAAATTAAAATCTAAAATCTCTTTGACCATTTGTAATTTTTATCAATCTTTCTTCTACTATTTCTCTGACTTTATCTTTAGGTATTTTTTTAACTTCTTTTTCTATTAAATTTTCACCAGATTCTTTTGTTGATTCTGATGCATAGTCTTCTAAGTACTCTTTTAAAGTCATGATAGCATTTGGTTGACAACAGTTGGCTATTTGACCGTTTTTACATAGTGCCATAAATCTATCTCCAGTTCTTCCTTCTCTATAACAAGCAGTACAAAAACTTGGTATATAGTTCATATCTAGTAGCCAGTTTACAACTTCATCTAAAGTTCTATCATCATCCACGTCAAATTGAGCACTTGTAATTTCTTCTTTTACACCCTCTGCTCTATCTGCATATCCACCTACACTTGTTGATGATGCACCACTTATTTGTGACACTCCTAAATGTAATACTTTTTCTCTAGTTTTTTGAGATTCTCTTGTTGAGACTATCATTCCTGTATAAGGTACTGCTAAACGAATTATTGCCACTATTTTTTGGAATATTTCATCTGATAAGGCTTCTGGGAATTCAGATACATCTATGTCATCAGCTGGGCGAAGTCTTGGTACACTTATTGTATGTGGTCCAACTCCAAATGCCTCTTCTAAATGTTCAGCATGCATTAATATTCCTACTAATTCATATTTATAAGTACTAAGACCATATAGTACACCTAACCCTACGTCATCTATTCCAGCTTCCATAGCTCTATCATGAGCTTCTGTATGATAATTATAGTCGTGTTTTGGTCCTGTTGGATGAAGTTTTTCATAAGATTCTTTATTATATGTTTCTTGGAATAGTATATATGTACCTATCCCTGCATCTTTCAATTTTTTATAGTTTTCTATAGTCGTAGCAGCTATATTCACATTTACTCTACGAATTGCTCCATTTTTATGTTTTATACTATAAATAGTATTTATAGATTCTAATATATATTCTATTGGATTATTCTTTGGATCTTCCCCTGCTTCTAAAGCAAGTCTTTTGTGGCCTAAATCCTGAAGTGCTATTACTTCTCTCTTTATTTCTTCTTGAGTTAGTTTTTTTCTAGCTATTTTCTTATTCTTTAAATGATAAGGGCAGTATACACATCCATTTACACAATAATTTGATAAATACAATGGCGCAAACATTACAATACGATTTCCATAAAATCTTTTTTTAATATCTTCTGCCATTTTAAACATTATTTCAATTAATTCTTCATCTTCACATTCAAGTAAAACTGCCGCTTCTCTGTGAGTTAATCCTTTTGCTCTATTAGCTTTATCTAATATTCCTTCAATTAATTCCTTATTTCCTTTATTAGATTTTGCATACTCTAAGCTATCTAAAATCTCATCATGATTAATAAATTCTTCTGCCTTTCTTGATTTTGGATCATAAACCATACTATTTCTCCTCCTAAAAATGTTTTTGCTGACAAATTAGAAGACATATATCATTAAGTATAAAAAACCTTCGCCCACTGCGAAGGTTATCATAAACTTAATATATAACTGTCTTTTTACTTAAGATTTGTCTTAGTAATCAGACTAATTTCATATTATGATTACCTTCCCCCTCAGATGATACTTTAGGGTCAGCCTAATTAAATAATATCACTTTTTACATATTTTAGGTGGTTTTTATTAGATTTTTAATTAAATTAATAAAACACTCCTCATAACTTTATGGAAGTGCTTTATTTATCTATTTGCATACATAATTTCTCTTTGATATTTCGTAGTTTGAATACATTGAATCTTTTGTTACATCTGCCTTTATATTTAAAAAGTCTGGAAGTAATATCTTTCCATTTTGATCTGTAGCTTCTATTTCTAATATTCCATATTTTTTGTCATTGTTAAATACGTCTAGTTTGAAATATTGATTTTCATATACAAAACAGTGACGGGTCTTTATTATTGTAAATAATTGGTTATCTATTTCAGATAAATATGTTAAGTATAGTTTATCACTTATCTTCTTTTCTTTTCTAAAGGTTCTATAATTGTTAACTCTTTCTTTTTCAGTATAGTAATATGAGTAATTTTCTCCATTTCCTATTTGTCTAATCCTTCTTTCCACATTTGAATTAGAAGATTTTAAGTAATGTTGAACTATATCCATTTTTTCTGAAGTATTTATTATATTATCTATGTGAATATTTTCAACATCTACTAAGTATTTACGTATAGTTCCCGTTGGCATATGTTCATCTAAATCATTGTAGATTTCTTTTAATACTCTTTCTACTTTTCCTTCAAAATCTGTAGAGTTATCAAATATTCTTAAACGAGGATGTCCTACCCATGCATTTAATGTTAATTCATCTATTTGTCTTGCATCTTCTAATGATTCACTTCTAGCTGCATTATTTGCTAATGTGTAATGTTCTTCTGCTCCATTAGCCGTTGTTACTAAATGTAATACTAAATCATATCTATCTATTAATTCATTTTCAGTTGTTCCAAATTTGTCTAATATTACTTCAAATTCTTCCTTTGATACATAAGCTTTATTATCTAATAGCCCTCTATCATAAAGTATTATTATTTTTTCAGAATCCATTTCCTTAGCTGCTTTTTCGTAAACTTCTTCTTTCTTAAATTGAAGGTTTAAAAGGTAGTCCTGAAATATAAACATATTCTCCTTACCGCCAAGTGGTGAAACTCCACCCCTAATTAATTCTGTTGCTGTTTCTGAAACTATTAAAACTTTATACCCTTTTTCTTTAAAAGTATTTTCTATTAAGTTAAGCATTGTACTTTTTCCAGAGCAAGGACCTCCAGTTATTACAATTTTTTTTATAGCTTTCATTTTGTTTCCTCCAATATTATCAAATACCTTGTTATATTTATATATAAAACATTTGCTGTTTTTCTAATCTTAAAAAATAACACTTTTCTATTATATTGCATTTTTGTAAAAAGTGAATAGTTTTTTGTTTCCAATTCTATTATTATATCAATATAATTTTACTACATATATTATTCTTTATAATTTCATATAAATTATTATAAAAATACAGATAATACTATTAATTCTCTAATACATTAAGGAAGGATTTTCTATGAAAAAAATCGGAATGAGAAACATAAAAACTGGTATTGCCGTTTTCTTTGCCACTCTAGCTGGCTATTTATGCATAGTTGAAACACCAGTTTATACAGTATCTGTTTGTATATTTTCTATAAAAAACACTATTAAAGGTTCAATTAAAGATTCCTGGTCTAGAATTTTAGGCACTTTGCTTGGTGGCTTAATTGGTTTTTTGTGTGCACTTTTTCTCAAAGGTAATATTATTTCATCTACTTTGGGAGTAATTTTAATTATATATATTTGTAATATATTAAAAATTTCTGACTCATCTGCCATCGCATCTGTAACCTTTATTTCTATATGCTTAGGAATTGGTAATAACCACCCACTAAATTATTCTATTATGAGAACTGTCGATACTTTAGTAGGAGTAATTATAGCTTTAATTGTTAATTATGCTGTAAGCCGCAAAAGATATATAAAGTACTTATGGACATCTTTCAACATTGCTTATAATGACTGCTTAAATATTGTTAATTCTATGGTAAAAAATAATGATTTTTCTTCATTATATATAAAACTTAATAATAAACACTTTGAATTAGAAGAATATTATAATCAATTAATAGATGAAATTCCTTATTCTAAGGAAACTCATGATATAAATACTTTATATTATAAATTTGACATTGAAGAACAATTAATACATCATGTTCATGGTTTATATTTAATAGAAAAAAAAGTTTCTTCCATTGACACTAGTTTAAATAAACCTATATATAAATATCATAAAGAAAGTATTTTGTCACTTCTAGATAAATTCAATGAACAAAAATAAAATCCAGAAAAAATTATTATTTTTTCTGGATTTTTCTTTTATTATTTTATTGATTCTAAAGCCTTTTCATAATTTGGCTCATTTGTGATTTCTTCTAAATATTCTACATATACAACTTTATTATTTTCATCTACAACAAATACTGCTCTAGATAAAAGTCCAAGCTCATTTATGTAAACTCCATAGTTATTTCCAAATTCTCTATCTTTATAATCTGAAACTGTTTTTACTCTGTCTATTCCAGCACCACCACACCATCTTCCTTGAGCAAATGGTAAGTCCATAGATACTGTATAAATTGTTACATTTTCATCTAGTTTAGTTGCTTCTTGGTTAAATTTTCTAACCTCCATATCACAAACTGGAGTATCTAAAGATGGTACTGTTAAAAATACTCTTTTCCCTTTTGTATCACTAAGATTTAATGGTTTTAAATCATTATCTACAACAGTAAAATCAGGAACCATATCTCCTACTTTTACTTGAGTTCCTTTTAATGTTAATGGTTTTCCTTGAAATGTTACTTTCATCATAATACCTCCTACAAAAATTATTACTATAATTAGTTTTAAGTTTTACTATATTATTTATACCCATTTTTATTTTTATTAAATTAATAATTACAATTTTTTAAAAGAAATTAATAATTTAAATTAAAGAACTTTTTTAGATACTTAATATATTTTTAGCTAAATTTAATTTTCTAATAAAATTAAATTCTTAAAATTACATTTTGTGCTTAGACTATAAATTAGTTTTTTTTTATTTTTTGTTTAAGTTCATCAATACTTAAATCCAAAAGTTCTTTCAATTGTTTTTTTCTTTCTTCTACATCCTGTATATTGTTTACTATAATCTGTCTATTTTCACCCAGTAAGTTTATATATTCTTCATAACTTTCGTCATAAACTTCTTCTAACTTTTTTCTTATCTTCGCTGATAAAGAAGGACTTTTTCCACCAGTAGAGACACTTAGTAATAAGTCTCCTCTTTTAACAAAAGAAGGCACTGTAAAATTAGATAAATCTATGTCATCAACTACATTTACTAATTTTGCATATTCTCTACAATAAGTTCCTATTTTATGGTTTACATCTTTATTATTAGTAGCAGCAACTACAACAAAAGCATCCTTTATATATTTTTCATTATAACTATCTTTTATAATTTCAATTTCACCTTTTATATTTTCAAACTCTTTTATAAATTCTTCACTTACTACTATTACTTTTTTGTTAAAAGCAAGAAAGTTTATGCATTTTCTATATGCTACCTTTCCACCACCTATAACAACAATTTTCATATTATTTATTTTTAAATTAATTGGATAATACATAACATCCCCCGTATTTATAATCATGCTATTCTAATTATATTTTAATATAATTTCTAATAACTAAAAATACCTTAAAGAAGTTTTGTGAACTAACTTTAAGGTATTTTTAATCTCTACTTAATTGAAAACCTATAACTGCTTTCTGGTTTAAAATCATCTTGCTTAACTTCTATTCTGTAATTAAATATTGGTCCATCAACCACAAATGTATGATACTCACCATTTTCTCCACAAGGATCAGAACCAGTAGCTTTAATCTTTTCTACCAATTCTTTTGTTAGTGTTTTACCCAAGAAATTTTCACTCATATAGTCTAAGTTTACTTTCTTAATTATAGCTTTGAATCCATTATCTATAGCTTCATAAACAAGTTTTTCTCTATTTTCTTGCCATAAGGGAAATTCATAGTTTAAACCTGTATTTGTTGCTCTATCTATTCCCCATTGTTTATGCAGCTCAATATCAATATCTCCATATACTACTGAGGTTGCACCCATTTCCTTTGCCACCTTAAGTTTTTCTTCAAACTTAATTTCGTATTCTGAAACATCACACTCTGCATAAATAACAGGTATTTCTAAGCTTTTGCTAACTTGTTCTAGTAAATCGTAGCTTAAACCATGAGTCCAAGTTTCACAAGCAGATTTTTTCACAGTAGTTAAAAGCGCCACTGGAATACATCCTTCTTGGATTTTTCTATATAAAGCTAACATACAATCTTTTCCACCACTATATGATAAAACAAATTTATTATTCATAATCTTTCCTCCAAATGTTTTATCACTTATATTGACTAGTTGTTTTTTAACATTTTAGCTATGTCTTTAGCAAAATAAGTGATTATTATTGTAGCTCCTGCTCTTTTTATAGACATAACTGCTTCATAAATAGCACTTTCATTTAGTAATCCTTCTTTAACAGCTAATTTTAGCATTGAATATTCACCACTTACGTTATAAGCTGCTATTGGTAAATCAAAGTTATCTTTGAATCTTTGTATTACATCTAAATATGATAGGGCTGGTTTAACCATTATTATGTCAGCACCTTCTTCAACATCTAATTGCCCTTCTATTACTGCTTCATTTGTATTTGCTGGATCCATTTGATAAGTTTTTCTATCTCCAAATTGAGGTGCAGAGTTTGCAGCTTCCCTAAATGGTCCGTAAAATGATGAAGCATATTTAGCACTGTAAGCCATTATAGCCACATTTTCAAATCCATTATTATCTAAAACTTCTCTTATTGAACCTATTCTTCCATCCATCATATCTGATGGCGCAACCATATCTGCACCAGCCTGTGCGTAACTTAAAGATATTTTAGCAAGATAATCTAAAGTTTTATCATTGTGAACATATCCTGTATCAGTTAATATTCCACAATGTCCATGACTTGTATATTCACACATACATACATCGCATATTACATCCATTTCTGGGTTTATTTCTTTTATTTTTCTTACCGCTCTTTGAACTCCACCTTCTGGATTAAATGCTTCACTTGCTTGGCAGTCTTTTTTGTGATCATCTGGAACACCAAATAATAATATGTGCTCTATTCCAAGTTCTGTTAATTCTTTTATTTCATCGTCTATCATATCAACTGAAAAATGATAAACACCTTCCATTGATGATATTTCTCTTTTGATATTTTCTCCATCTACTATAAATAATGGATAAATTAAATCTTCCACTTGTAGTTTTGTTTCTCTTACTAAGTTTCTTATTGCTTTGCTACTTCTTAATCTTCTTGGTCTTCTTAACATGTTAATTCCCCCATTTGCATTTTTTCATTATTTGATATTACATCTATCATACTGTCAATTGTCGCTACTTCAGCTTCTTTATAAACTTCTAATCCAGAGTCCTCTATGGTTTTGCTAGTTATTGGACCTATAGATATTATATTTTTATTTTTTAGTTTTTTAAGATTTTCTTCTCCTATTAAAGTTATAAAGTTTTTAACCGTTGAAGAGCTGGCAAAAGTAATATAATCAATTTCTTCATCTTCTATTACTTCTATAGCCAAATCTTTTTTATCATTATCTATAACAGACTCATAAGTTATAACTTCTTTAATATAGCATTTCTCACTTAATTTATTAATTAAGAAATCTCTAGCATTTTTTGCTCTTGGAATTAAAACTTTATCATTTTCATTAATAATATCTTTTAATTCTTCATAAAGCCCTTCAGCCACATATTTTTGCGGAACTATATCAGCCATTATACCTCTTGATTTGATAGCCTTTGCAGTTTCTGATCCAACAGCACAAATTTTGCTATTGTAAAGAACTCTTGAATCATATCCCATTTCATTTAACTTATCAAAGAATATATCAACTGCGTTTTTGCTACTAAATAGTATATAAGTATAATCTTTTATTTTACCTATCTCTACTTCTAATTCTTTATTATCCTCAACCTTTTGAATTTTTATAGTTGGAATTTCTATTGGATTTCCACCCATATCACTTATTTTTTTAGCTAGTTCACTACTTTGTGTTCTACATCTAGTAACTATAATATTTTTACCGAAAAGTGGTTTTTCTTCAAAAAAGTTTAACTTTTCTCTAAGGCTTACAACACTTCCAACTACTATTAAAGTAGGTGGTTTAATATTTTCATTAATTGCTACCCCATGGGCATTCTCTAAAGTAGCTGTTACAACTCTTTGATTAGATCTTGTTGCCCAACTAACAAAGGCCACTGGAGTATTTTTATCTTTACCTTCTTCAATTAAATTTTCACTTATATTTTTTAAGTTTGAAATTCCCATTAAAAACACTAAAGTACCTTTTACATTTGCTAGAGCATTCCAATTTATTTCCTTTGTTTCTTTCCCATCTTTTCTAGGGTGTCCTGTTATAATATGGAAAGATGAAGCGTGATCTCTGTGAGTTATAGGAATACCTGCATAACATAGACCTCCTATTGGAGAAGTTATTCCTGGCACTACTTCAAAATCAATATTTTCGTCACGAAGAAGCTCTGCCTCTTCCCCTCCTCTACCAAATACATAAGGATCTCCACCCTTTAATCTAACAACTACCTTTCCTTCCAATGCTTTATCAGCAATCAATCTATTTATGTCATCTTGTGGTAATGTATGATTACTAGATGCTTTTCCTACATTTATAAATGTACAATCTTTCTTTGCTTCTTCTAAGTATTTAACGTTTGCTAACCTATCATAAACTATTACATCTGCTTTTTTTATACATTCTAATCCTTTCAGAGTTATAAGTTTATAATCTCCAGGTCCTGCCCCCACTAAGTAAACTTTTCCCTTCATAGTTTTCATACTCCTTAAATTCACTATAACTTGTTGTATTCTTTAAGTACTTCTTCTGCCAAATCAAATCCTATTTTTGCAGAATCTTCAATACTTCCTTCTTTTGATTTTACAACTAGTTTTTTACCCTCTTCATCTCCATAAAGACCTGTTAATATTAATTTATCATCATTAATTTCACAATAGGCTCCCATAGGAACATGGCAACTACCGTTAACGCCTTCTAAGAATCCTCTCTCTGCTGCTACTTGTATTTCTGCTGTTTCATCTTTAATATGAGAAATTATATCTTCCATCTGTAAATCATTTTCTCTTATTTCCAGGGCAAGTGCCCCCTGAGCTGGGGCTGGTATCATTATGTTAGTAGGTAAGTAGTAACTAATACGATCTTTTAAGCCTGCTCTTAATAGTCCTGCCGCTGCTAATACAATACCATGAAGATTTTCATCTTCTATTTTTCTTATTCTAGTATCTATATTTCCTCTTATAGGTACTATTTCTAAATCAGGTCTATATCTAAGAAGTTGATATATTCTTCTTTTACTTCCTGTACCAATTCTTGCTCCATTAGGTAAATCTTCTAGTGTTTTGTAATTTTCATTTAAAACAAGAATGTCTCTAGGATCTTCTCTTCTTGGTACATTTGCAAATTTTAATCCTTGTGGAAGAGTTGATGGCATATCCTTCATACTGTGTACAGCCAAGTCTATTTCTCTATCTAGAAGTTGTTGCTCAATCTCTTTTGTAAATAGGCCCTTATCTCCTATTTTATGCAAAGGTAAGTGGGTTACTAAATCTCCCTTTGTTTTTATTATCTTGATTTCAAATTCAATGTCTGGATTAGCTTTCTTTAATTCTTCAACTACCCAGTTAGTTTGAATAAGGGCTAATTTACTGCCTCGTGTTCCAACTACTATCTTCATATTAATTCTCCTTATTTCATAGGAATTCTGTTTCAATAAGATGCTATCTTTTATTTCTATTTTTATTTACTAATATAGTTGAGAAATACGATATCTTCTCATTAATATGTTCATCTCTTAAATTAGTAAATACTTCTTCTTTATCTTGAGACGAATTGCTAACTAGTATAGCATAATCAATTAAGTCATGTTTTTTCAATTTGTCTATAACCATATTTATTTTTTTATAAACTTTCATTAATACTAAACAATCATATTTTTCAAGAGCTTCATCTATCTTATCTTCTTCCATAGTGCATGGTATTACTATTAATGGATCTGTGTCCATTACTAGAGGAAAGTTTTGGTTTGATGCTATATTAGAAAATGATGAAATCCCTGGTATAGTCTCTACTTCTATTTCTTCCATTAGTCTTTCCATTACATAGACATAAGTACTGTATATCATTGGATCTCCCAATGTTACAAAACCAACATTTTTACCTTTTTTAACATCTTCAACTATTTCACTAGATACAGAATTCCATAATTGTATTTTTTCTGTTCCATTGAAATTCATAGGAAAATGTCTAGATTTTATTTCTAAGCTTTCTGGTAAATACTCATCAACTATTGATAATGCTAAACTTTCTCCACCCCTTTTAGATTCCGGCGTATATAATATATCTAAATTTTTAAGTGTATTAACTGCCTTTACTGTTACTAATGAACTATCTCCTGGTCCAGTTCCAATTCCATAAAACTTTGCCATACTAATTCCCCCTAATTATTAAATGCTTACTTCCTCTATTTCTTTCATACAATCTAATGCATGATTAGCAAATTTTTCTTGTATATATGGATTTTCTCCAAGTCCTTTTAAATGAACTTTTACATTAAATCCTTCATTTTCTAAAATAGTTTTCCATGAATCTTCCTCACCGCTAGCCATATCATTTATAGCATGATCACCTGCTACAAGCATAAATGGCATTAAATCTACTGTTTTTACATTTCTTTCTTTTAACAACTTAATTACTTGGTTAATTTCTGGATATCCTTCAACAGTTCCAACATAAGCATTTATTCCATAATCTCTAAACATATACTCTATGGCTGGGTAAGAAGCATGACTTTCATGTTCTGTACCATGTCCCATAAATACTATGGCTTCATCAATATCTATTTTTTCAATATCTTGTTTTACAGCTGAAACAGTCTCTTTATAATCATCTATATAAGTTAATAGAGGTCTTCCTAAAGAAAGTCTTTTAAATTTATCTTTAAATCCATCTACCATCTCTTTAAGTTTGTTGTATTCTTCTCCGCATATAATATGAAGAGATTGCACTATAACTTCTTCATAACCTTCATTATAAAGTTTTTCTAAAGCTTCTACTGGATTATCAATTATTAAATTATCTCTTTTTTTTAATTTTTTTATAATCATACTCGAAGTAAATGCTCTATAAAAATCGTAACCTTCAAAACTCTCTTTTATTTTATTTTCACAAGGTTCTATAGTTTTTTTTCTAGTTTCATGATAGCTAGTCCCGAAACTTACTACCAATATAGCTTTTTTCATAACGTCTCTCCCTTATATTAAATCAATTAAATATTGAATTTTTCCAACAGTATTTGGATAATTCATTTCTTTTCTTTTTATAATAATCACAGGAATATTTAAATTTTTGCAAGCTTTAATTTTTTCTAAAAATCCTCCTGCTACTCCACTTTCTTTTGTAATTACTAAATCAATATTATATTGTTTGTATGTTGACTCATTCATTTCAACAGAGAAAGGTCCCTTCATAGCTATAATATTGTCTGCATTAAATCCTAATTCTTCACAACTTATTAATACATCACTTGTTGGAAGTACCCTAGGAATTAAGTTTTTATTTTTTATTTTTGCTTTATAAAGATATAAGTTTTTACTTCCTGTGCCAATAAAAATGTTATGACCTATCTTATTGGCTATTTCACAGGCTTCTTCAATATCATTAACTATGTACTTGTTTTTGTAATCTACCTCTTTTATTAAAGATTCTCTTTCAAATCTAATATATTTTATATTTGTAATTTGTGAAGCTTTAATAGCATTTCTAGATACTTCCACAGCATAAGGATGAGTAGCATCTATTATTTTTGTAATACAATTTTCATTTATAAAGCTAACCATATCTTCTATAGTTAACTTTTTTAATATAATTTTATTTGAACATTTCTTTGCTAAATCTTCTCCATAAGAAGTTGTTACTGAAACTATATAATCCATATTTTTTTCATTTAACTTATGACATATTTCTATACTGTCCGAAGTTCCGCCTAAAACTAAAATCATACTTCGTATCCTCTTGGAGTTATAATTAAATCATCATGAATGTAAGTTGCTTTGTTGCCTATAATCACCATAGTAGTCATATCAACTCTTTCAAAATCAATAGTATCAAATGTGCATATAAATTTTTCTTCTTTTTCTCTTCCCACATCTTTTACTATTCCAACGGCCGTTGAACCAGCCTTAAATTCTCCCATGATTTCAAAGGCCTTAGCTAAATGTTCGCTTCTTCCCTTACTTCTTGGGTTGTATAGGCAAATAACAAAATCAGCTTCTGCTGCTAGCTTTAATCTTTTTTCTATAACTTCCCATGGAGTCATCAAATCGCTTAAACTTATATGACAAAAATCATGCATTATAGGCGCTCCAAGCACTGCTGCCGCTCCTATACTTGCAGTAACACCTGGTACAACTTTAACTTTTATATCTACATCTTCTTTTGTTACTAGCTCTAGTATAAGTCCTGCCATCCCATATATGCCAGCATCTCCACTACTTATAACGGCTACTTTTTTCCCTGTTTTTGCAATTTCTAAAGCTTGCTTACATCTTTCTATTTCTTTTCTCATTCCATTTTGCACAACTTCTTTATCTACAATAAATTCTTTTACTAAATCAATATAAGTTTTATATCCTACTATAACTTCAGCATCATCTATTGCATTTATTGCTTCCATAGTCATCAAGTTTTTGCATCCTGGTCCAATACCTACGACATATATCATATATTAACTCTCCCTACTGAAAATGTAATTCCATTGTATTTATGTTTTTTTATTATTAAATTTCCATTGCTTAATAAATGAGCCACTGGCTCTGCCACAGAGTGAACACCCACATTTTGTTTTACCCACTCTGACTTTTCATATAAATGCTCTACTTTTGATATTTCATCAGCTGTAAATGTTCTAAAAGGAACATTTAAATATTTACTTAAATTTACCAGAGCTCCTTCATTCTTTTTAATATCTATACTTCCTATCTCTTTAATTGCATTTATATCAATATTTTGCTTATGTAAAAAATCAGATAATGAATTTATCATATATTCTTTATCAATGTTTTTTCTGCATCCAATACCTATTACAATATTTTTAGGTACAACTTTAAGAATGTTGTTGTTTATTAAGTTTAAATTTTTCTTATTGCTTATTACTATCACTTCATTTAATTTATTTATTTCATCATGCTTACATATATTAAATCCACGAGTATCTATGTTGTAATCTCCATCTATAAAAAGATTCACTACTTCACCATTAACTATCATGGAATTTATTTTTAATACTTTATTTCTAAAGTCATAAATATGAGCATTTAGTTTTTTTGCAATCATATCTAGTGATGATTTGTCGTTAACATCTGTAGCCGTAGTTATTACTGGATTTGAGTTTAATAAATCACTTATATATAAAGTCATTTCATTGGCTCCACCCATGTGTCCACTAAGCAAACTTATAATGTTTTTTCCCTTTTCATCGATGACTAATATAGCCGGATCTATAAATTTATTCTCTATAAGTGGAGCTATAGTTCTTACTACAACTCCGCATGCCATTATAAATATAATGTAGTCATATTCACCAAAAATTTCAGTCACAAGTTCCTTTAATTTTTTATTTACATAAATAACATTATCTACTTCTTTAACAGCATCCTTTTTCACATAGTATAAATGAGCAGTAGGCATATTTCTTTTTATTTTTAATCCAAGATTTTTCCCATTTTTAGTAATGGATAATATGGCAATTTTCTTATCCTCTGTATTCATGAACGAAGTCCTTGTCATATAATTTTGAGTTATTATATTCTTTTCCTAAAAATTCTCCCACCATTATTAATGCTGTTTTTCTTATGTCAGCTTCTTTTACTTTTGTTGCTATGTCTTGTAGAGTTCCTTTTACTACTTTTTCATCTGGCCAAGTTGCCTTATATACAACAGCTATTGGTGTTGTTTTATCATATCCACCATCAATTAGTTTTTCCACAACTTTTTCTATTTCTTGAACTGAAAGGAAAATTACCATAGATGTTTGGTGAGCTGCAAAAGATTCTATTGATTCCTTTGATGGCACTGGAGTTCTTCCTTCCATTCTTGTTATTACTACTGACTGAGATATTTCTGGAACTGTATATTCCACACCCAAAGCTGATGATGCTCCAAGGAAAGAACTCACCCCTGGTGTACAATCATAATCTATGTTCAATTTTGCTAAATCTTCAACTTGTTCTCTTATAGAACCATATATTGAAAAGTCTCCTGTTTGAAGCCTAACAACTGATTTTTCTTCTTTAATTCCTTTTTCCATAACTTCTATTATTTCTTGTAAGTTCATATATGCGCTGTCATGAATTTCGCATCCTTCTTTACAATAATCTAAAAGCGCTGGGTTAACTAAGGACCCGGCATATATTACCACATCTGCATTGGATAATAGTTTATATCCTTTTAGTGTTATTAACTCTTTGTCTCCTGGTCCTGCTCCAACAAAATGTACTTTATTCATGTTCATCTTCTTCCCCTTTTTCGCATGATATTATGTAAATAGGATTGTAAGGCTTAAAATAATCCCTTACTCCTAATTTATCTAGCTTACTTATATTTAGTAGTGATACATCCACATTTTGAAAATCATATTTTTTTAGTAAATTCATTGTGTCATAAAAATTATCAATTAATATAAAATTAGCTACTAACCTTCCCCCTGGTATTAATAAATCTTTTGACCATTTTATTATTTCTTCCAAGTTATTACCTGTTCCACCTAGAAAAATCCCATCAGCTTTTTCTTTTATTTCAATAGGCGCATAAGCTTTTATAACTTTTATATTTGATAAATTAAATTTCTCTATATTTTTGTTTATTAAATCTATAGCTTCATCATTTCTTTCAATAGCTATAATATTTAAATTATCATAAGTCCTGGCGGCTTCAACAGAAACACTTCCTGTACCTGCTCCAACATCTATAAAAGTTTTAGCATCTTTCAAATTCAATTTATTTAATGAGATGGCTCTAACTTCTTCCTTTGTTATAGGAACTTTTCCCCTAATAAATTCATCATTTTTCATCTAGTATCACCACCACATTCATTTCAAATTTTTCAACTGCTAATATTTCATCAGCTTTTCCTATAGTTATTCTTTCATTGTCATAAGATAAATTTTCTCCTACAACAACTACCTTATTTAAGTTTCTTTTTCGTATTTCCTTACAAATTTTATGGGGACCTATTTTATTATCAGTTACCATACATACTTTTTTATGAGATAGTATATAATCAAAATCAGGTGTTTTACCATGACTACTAGTAATATAAACATCATTCATATCTACAAATATTTTTGAAAAAATATACTGTAATGAACTTATTCCTGATACTATGTTCAAACTTTTATGATCAATATTCCTTGATAAATACTTTCCTATTCCATAAATAGATGGGTCTCCTGATGCTATAACGCTTATATTTTTATGTAGATTTTTTTTAATATACTCTAAAACTTCCTCAAGATTAGTGGATAATACTATCTTCTCTCCCTTAAAATCTTTTACAGATTCTAAATTTCTTTTTCCACCTATTAGAACATCTGAAGAATAAATTAATTTTTCACCTAGTTTAGTTATATAATCAAACTCTCCTGGCCCCAGACCTATTATATTTATCATCTAAAATCCTCCATTAATAAATCTGCATTTTTTGATTTTCCAAGCAGTGATTTATCCATTCTAAACATATAAACTTCCACTTGTATATCATCATTTAAATATTCCTCAGCTCTTTCTTTGCATTTGTTGCAAAGTATGTTGTATAGTTGTGTGTAATTGCTTTTGTCTATTATTTCAACTGCACCTTCTGCTGTTACACATTCATTTATTTCTTTGAGAAAACCTAAATCTGCTCCTATTAATGCTAAATTTGCAATCATTATCTCATTTCTAGCATCACAAACCTTACTATGAGTATTAAAAATTCCTGCAGATATTTTTATAAACTTTCCAATATGACCTGCCATAAGTATTTTCTTAAATCCTAGTCTTTTTGCTTCGTTTAACATATATCCCACAAAGTTGCTCATCCTAACACAATTACTCATATCAATTTTTAAATAATCTCTTATAAATTCCTCTCCATGGTTTCCTGGAACTAAAATGATTTTATCCACTCCTTGAGCTTTTTTCATTTCAAGTTCTATGGATAAAGATTTTTTCCAACCTTCTTCACTCATTGGCTCAACAATTCCAGTAGTTCCAAGTATAGATATTCCTCCAAGTATTCCAAGTTTTGAATTAAAAGTTTTCTTTGCTATTTCCTCACCTTTAGGAGCAAAAATAGTTATTTTTAATGATTTATTATTTAATAAATCATTCTTTTGTTCTAAAACTTTTCTTATCTCATTCTTAATCATTTTCATTGGTACTGGATTTATTGCATGCTTTCCAACCTCAACACTTAACCCTTTCTTAGTTACTATTCCTATTCCTACGCCACCAGTTACAATAATATCTTCAGCCTCTTTATTTACTAATTCAGCTTTTGCAAATATATCCATAGCATGAGTTGCATCTATATCGTCGCCACCGTCTTTTTCTATGGAACATATGGAATAATTATTTCTAATCTCAACATTTTTAACTTTTAATGTTAGCGGTATACCCTTTGGCGTGTCTATATTTATACTTCCTATACTTTTCTTAGTGAAAAGCATATGTACAGATGCCTTTGATGCTGCTGTTGCACAAGAACCTGTAGTATATCCTCTTCTGTATTTTTTCCCCTCAATATATACATACTCTTCCATAAACATTACCTACATTGCATATAAAATAGCGTTCATTATGGCTGCAGCTATATTGCTACCACCTTTTCTTCCTTGTACTACTATGTGAGGAATAGAAGTTTTTTCTAATTCATATTTAGATTCTGCTGCACCAACAAATCCAACCGGTGCACCTACAATAGCTTCAACATATCCTCCATTATTAACCATTTCTATAGTTTTATAAAGAGCAGTTGGAGCATTTCCAAATACAAACAGCTTTTTACCTTCTTCATTCATTGCTATTTCCACAGCAGCCATTGATCTAGTTATTTCCTTTTTCTTAGCCAATTCTTTAGTTCTTTCATCAGCTACTAAACATTTGTATTCACACCCAAGGGCATTTAGTTTCATTTTATTTATTCCACTAAGAGCCATATTTGTATCTGTGTAAATTGTGCATTTATTGTTTAAAGCATTTATTATTGAATCTACTGCTGTATCTGATATTTTTAATATATCTAAGTATTCAAAGTCAGCACTTGTATGTATACAACGCTTTATTATCTTTTCTTCTATTTCATTTTTAAATTTATATCCTGGTCTAATATCATCAATTATACCTTGTATAATTTCAAAACTTTTTACCTCTATCATCTTAGGGTCTTTAACGTATTCCACTCTATTTCCTCCCTTTCTTTATGTCCTATAATCTTGGATAAATGTATCTTTTTATAATAATCATTAAAAGATTTTTCTTTTAAATGATTTATTATTCTCTCATGATCCATATGATTATCAATTAATATTCCAATAACTGTACCGCTGTGAGCAATATTAACTCCATAAGCCCCCATCTTGTTACTTATTTCTATAATTTCATTCAAATATGGTTTTTTATGTATATTTTCATTTGCCATACTACTTAGTGTACAAGACTTACCTATTAACTTTAAATCATTATTTATTAATCCTTCTTCTAATAATTTAAAGGATTTATTTATAATCACTTCATTTTCCAATTTAATATCTAAATAATTTGGATTGCTTCTTATTATGCTTGTTTCCAGTATTTCATCTGGTTCTAAAATTATTACTCTAGCATTATATAGATTAGCTAAATATTTTTTTACCTGACCTTTAACAGGATTAAAAATCGAGTTTTTATATAATAAAATAGAATCTGTCGGTTCTATTTGTGAAGCAATATGAGATATTTCTTCATTACCTAAATCTTTATTTATCATGGATAAGGTCGCCTTAATAGTTGCCCCTATATCTGCTGTAGAACTGGCCATTCCTTTACCTATAGGTATACTGCTATTAATTTCTAGAGATATATTTTCACATTCCCTTAGCGGAATATTAAATCTTTCAAATACTTTTTCTATAGCTTTTCTTGATTTTTTAGGTCCTAAATTAATATTCTCCTTTCTTTCTTCAAGGGTAGCAACTGAAAACATATCAATTGCATAAGATGATAAGTATTCTTCACTATCTAATATACCTTGAACAAATTCTCCACAAGATGCGGGGCATATTCCATAAGATTTCATATTATTCTCCCAACAATTTATTTAATTCCTTCAAAATCAATTGGTTTTCCTCATGACTTTTAATTGCTATTCTTATGTGTTTTTCACCTAGACCTATAAAGTTAGATGCATTTCTTATTAATATATTACTTTCCTTAAATAATTTAAGTTTTAATTCATCTGCTTTTATATTTTTTAATTCCATTAATATAAAATTTGTATCTGTGTCATATACATGTATATTCTCAATTTTTCTTAATTCATTTATCATATATAATCTTTCTTTAAGGTAATACTCCTTACTAGATTTTATATATTCTTTATCATTAAAAATGTAATTAGATAAAGTATCGGCAAAGGAGTTTACTGTCCAAGGCTCTTTATATCTATAAATATCATTTATAAGTTTTTTATTACTTGTAACACCATAACCTAGTCTAAGACCAGGCATTCCAAAGAATTTTGTTACTGCTTTTATAATAAATATGTTTTTGTACTTTTCCACATATTTTATTAAACTATAATTCTCTTCATCATGTACAAACTCCATAAACGTTTCATCAACTATTAATAACTTATCATTTTTTATTATTATTTCTAAAAGTTTTTCTATGTTTTTTACTTTTCCATTTGGATTATTAGGATTACATATAAATAAACTGTCAAAATTATCTATATTGGCTTCTATTTCTTCCAAATTCACACTAAATTCATCTTCTTCATTTAGCATAAAGTTTATCAATTCTAAATTATTTAATTTAGCGCCTCTTTCATATTCTGAAAATGTAGGATTCAATATTGCCAATCTTTTCTTAATATTTTTCATAAGAATGTATATTATTTCTGTTGCTCCATTTCCTGGAATAATATGCCTAGGATTAATATTTATGTAATTCCCAATATTTCTTCTTAACTTTGTGTAATTAATATCTGGGTAACTTTTACACTTACTTAAGCCTTCCAAAATATATTTTTCCAAATTAGGAACAACTTTTGGATTTATATTTGAGCTAAAATCTATTATATCTTCAGTATTTTTATTAAAAGTTTCTGCCATTATATCCACATTAGCTCCATGTCCTAAATCTTTCATAACTTCCGCCTTTCTTTATTTATAAACCAATTACTACATAGTAAAGAGTTGTAAAAATTATTATTGATATTATTGATGATGAATACATTATTTTGTTTGTTCTTACAATATCTTCAATTTCTATCTCCCTTTTTTTATCTCCTATAGTTGGTTTATACACTTCTTTTCCAAAATAAACATTAGTACCACCAAGCTGTATTCCTAAAGCTCCAGCTACTGCACCTTCTGAAAAAGCACAGTTAGGGCTTTTATGATTTTTTCTATCTCTTATTCCAATTTTTAAAGCATCTTTAAAATTAAACCCAACAAATAAACTTCCAATAGAAAGTAAAATCACACCTAATCTTGCTGGTATATAATTTGCAATATCATCTATTTTTGCTGATGCAAATCCTAGATAATAATACTTATCATTCTTATATCCCACTGTTGAGTCTAAAGTATTAATAGCCTTATATGCCATAGCCAGAGGAGCTCCCCCTATAAACCCATAAAACAATGGTGCTATTATTCCGTCTACCGTATTTTCTGCCACAGTTTCAACTGTTGCTCTTACTATTTCTTTTTCACTTAAATTTGTTGTATCTCTTCCTACTATGTATGAAAGCTGAATTCTGGATTTCTCCAAGTCTCCAGTTTTTAATACTTTATATATTTTTTTAGATTCATCTTTTAAACATTTTGTAGCTAATGTTGTATAAATTAATATGGAATTTACTAAACAGTACACTACTTTATTAAACTGAAACAAACGTAGTACGATGGAAGTACTACCTAGTGTTACTCCTACAACGACAAACCAAAGAATGAACCCAGCTATTTTTAATCCTTTATCACTTGTAGCTATCTTCCTTATTTGTTTTTCTACAAAACTAATAAGTTTGCCAATAAATCTTACTGGATGAGGAAATGAATATGGGTCCCCTATGATTAGATCAAGAGCATATCCTGTATAAATAGATAATAGATTCATATTATTCACGTCCTCTTTTTATAAAATTAGATATGCAATCTAAGTTGTTGTAAAAATGTGTATGTAGATATGTTGCTAAAGTATTATCCTTACTGTAGCCACCTTCCCATTCATCAATTACTTTTTCATTTTTTAATTTCCTCATATAATAAGCACATTCTTCTTGGCTATCAAAAATTGAATGATGAAACTCATGACCTTTAATTATTTGTCCCTTTTTAGCTAGAATAGTATCTTCCTTAGCCTCACCTAAACAATATCCAAATCTTTTAAGTGAAGATGTCATTTTACTACATCCTTTAAAAATTCCAACCATATTATAAACATCATTATTTAGACCCTCTAATGTTTCTCCAAGGTACATTAGTCCTCCACATTCTGCATATATGGGAATATTATTGTAATGAGCTTTCATGATAGAAGTTCTAATTTCTTTATTTTCATCTAATTCTTTTGCAAAAACTTCTGGGAATCCTCCTCCTATGTAAACATAATCACAATTTGGAAGTTTTCTATCAACAATAGGGCTAAAGTACTTTATGTCCATGCCTAGCTTTTCAAATAACTCTATGTTTTCTCTATAATAAAAGTTAAAAGCTTTATCATAAGCTACGGCTATTGTTTTATCTGTAGCCTTATTTTTTTCTATGAAATCTTCTAGACTAAATGAAGTATTGAAATCTTCAGTTTCAGATATTTCAATTATTCTATCTATATCTATGTATTTTTCTATTTCCTCTGATAGGTTATCAAACTTGGATTTTAAAGAATTTATCTCAACTGAAGGTACTAGACCTAAATGTCTAGACTCTAAAGAAAATTCTTTGTTTGGAGGAAAATACCCAAGTACCTCCACACCAGTATATTTTTCTATAGCTTCTTTTAAAGTATTATAATGAGATTTACTTTTTACATTATTTGTGATAACACCAGCTATATTTACATTTTCATCTAACATCTTATATCCCAGTACCATCGCAGCAGCAGATGTTGCCATTGCCTTTGCGTTTATAACTAAAATCACTGGTGTTTTTAAGATTTTGGAAGTATACGAACTAGTACAATCGTCTAAATCAATTCCATAACCATCGTATAGTCCCATTACACCTTCAATTACCGAAATATCTGCATCTTTTGAAGAATTTTTAACTATATATTTAATTTTCTCATCTTCAAGCATATATGAATCTAAGTTTCTTGAATACCTTCCAGTAATAAATGTATGATAAGAAGGATCTATATAATCAGGTCCAACTTTATAAGGTTGTACTTTTAGTTTTCTTTTTGTTAATGCTTGCATTATTCCTAAGGAAATTGTAGTTTTTCCTACTCCACTATTTGTTCCTGCAATTAATATTTTTTTCATATTACCACCTAACTTGAATTATTTTAAGCAACAAAGTTGCCTGAAGCGATAGCAAAATAATTCGCCAACACGTTGCTCAAAGGCACATGGTTGTCGCTATGAAGTTAAGCGCCCACGCAGTGGCTTAAGCATAGCGAATTTTTAATTCATTATTTCATATATTTTTTCCATATCTAAATGCTCTCTTAAAAAATCAGCTAATTTATCATATTCTTTATTTTTAAACTCATCAAATGACTCAACTTTACTTTCAACAGGCTCTAAATTTTTTATTTTCCTTATATTATTTAAAATAGTTCTTGTAAAATCTATATCATCAAATATTCCATGTAGATAAGTTCCAAAAACATTACATTTATTATTTACGCTACCAATCTCATAACTCACAACCTCACCAAGTTTTTCTGTCACAGTGGCAAAATTGTCACTCTTTTCTCTTCTTCTTGTCATTCCCATATGAATTTCATATCCATTAACTTCTTTTTTATTTAAATTTGCAAGGTAGCCATGTAAATTATCTCCTAATATAGCTCTAACTTGAGTTGTAGTTTTTTCTAGTTCAAAAGTCGTCTCTACATCTAAAAGACCTATACCTTCAACTTCTTCCAGATCATTTTCCACATGATATGGATCTTTTAGAACTTTTCCTAGCATCTGATACCCACCACAAATACCAAGTACAAGTTTTCCTCTTTTGTGAAGCTCTTTAATTTGATTCTCTAAGCCATTTTCTCTCAAGAATATTAAGTCATCTATGGTTGACTTAGTTCCTGGAATAATTACAATATCAGGATTTCCAAGAGATTCTCCATAATCAACATACCTAAGACTTACATCTTCTTGTGTTTCAAATATATTAAAATCTGTAAAGTTAGACATATGAGGTGTTCTTATCACTTCTATATGAATATCTCCTTTATCTACTTTTTCCTTGAATCTTGTGGTTACACTGTCTTCCTCTTCGATTTTTATGTCAGTATAAGGTATAACACCAAGAACAGGAATTTTTATAATATCTTCAAGCATTTTTACACCAGATTCTAAAAGTTCTTTTCTTCCTCTGAATTTATTAATTATTACACCTTTAACTCGTTCTCTGTCTTTTTCAGGAAGTAACATTATTGTACCTACTATTGATGCAAATACTCCCCCTCTATCTATATCACCAATTAATATAACTGGCGCATCTGCAATTTGTGCCATTCCCATATTTGATATGTCTCTATCCATCAAATTGACTTCAGCACAGCTACCCGCACCTTCCATTACAACTATGTCAAATTTCTCCTCAAATTCTTTGAATATGTCATCTAATATTTTTTCTAACTCTAACTTATACTCGTAATATTCTTTCGATGACATATCTCCTACTACTTTTCCTCTTACTATAACTTGGCTTTTGTTATTACCATTTGGTTTTAATAATATGGGATTCATATCTGCAGTAGGGTCTATTCCACAAGCTTCAGCTTGAGAAACTTGAGCTCTTCCCATTTCCAAACCTTCTTTTGTTATAAAAGAATTAAGAGCCATATTTTGAGATTTAAAAGGTATTACTTTATAATTATCCTGTTTGAAAATCCTACATAGTCCCGTAGTTATTATGCTTTTTCCCACATTTGATGCAGTTCCTTGAAGCATTATTTTTTTTCCCATAGCATTAATCCTTTCCATTTTATATCAAATACCAAAAAATCCCAGCTCAAATGGCTAGGATTTTACTATTGTAACATAAAATCAAATCTTCACCCCGAGATTTTCTATATATAATTAGTTTAGGCAGGTATCCTGGCTTAACATCATTTTACTCCCATACCTTCCCATCAACTTGACAGTGGTAATTATGGTTTCATCCGTTTTACAGTAGCGGGGGCTGCAAAGGCTTTTACCTTTTTCCCTAAAACCTAAACTAATTCTATTAAATTTTACAATTCTCTTCTTATTTCATAAAAAACTTATATATTTTAATTATAGTTATTTTTACTAGGTTGCAAAACATATTAATAATTTTTATATATATAAATATTATTAAACAGTTATTTTTTTGTTATTTTTGTTAAAATTTTAATTTATATCGAAACTGCAATATTTATTTTCTACCTCCATGTTTGTTTATTTATTTTTAGAGAGTTAAATTCTATCACGAAAAATAAAAAAAATCCATATCCGTAGCAAAATATGGATTTAATCTATTTTTTGTATCGTATTTTTTATTTAGCTATTTTATTTAAATTTCCTTCCATATTTTCACTCCAATAATTATATAAATCTTCCTCTTTTCTAAACAAAGGCAAGTTCATGTTCTTATTAAGTTTTACAAGCCATGGAAGTTCTAATCCTGCTTCTTCTATTTTTTTTTCATCAATAAATACTTTTTCCACATTACCTTCATTAATTATTTTGCCTTGATTTAGCACATATACATAATCGCATATATCATAAATCAAATTCATATCATGACTAGTAATTATTATTTTCTTTCCTTTTTCGTACATTGTTTTAATTATATTTACAATTGCTCTTGTACTTTCTGGATCCAAACCAGCTGTTGGTTCATCTAATAAAACAAGGTCATTTTCCATAGCTATTACTGATGCAATTGCTACTCTTTTTTTCTGACCAAAACTTAAACTGTGTACTGGTCTATCTATAAACTCTTCGCCATTAACAGCTTCTAGAGCTTTGCTAATCCTAACTTTTATAGTTTTTTCATCCACGCCAATATTTCTAAGAGCAAATGCCAAGTCATCATATACCATGGAATAAAAAATTTGTTTCTCTGGGTCTTGAAAAACTATGCCCACTTCTTTTCTTAAATTGTATAAACTTTTCTTATCATATTTAAGCTGGCTGTTTTTATATAATATTTCTCCTTGTGTAGCTTTTAAAATTCCCATTAGATTATTAAATAATGTGGACTTTCCAGATCCATTTGAACCTATTATGCCAATAATATCACCATTATCGAAATCCATAGTTATATTATCTAAGGCCTTTCTTTTTTTGCCGTATTGATATGTTAAATTATTTATTTTAAACATTATTAATCTTCCTCTACAATATAAAATGTGCCATCATAAAGCTTCATATCCAAAGCTATACTCATCTCATCATATCTTATCATCATCCTCTTGAATAACATATTTACTAATAATCCAAAGGAGTTATACGCATTTTTTAAATTTATATATCCAAATCTAAGTTCTTGAGACTTTCTTATATCTGCAACTTCCTCCATAAATATAAATATAAATCTATACATTAGCATTGAAATCTCTAAAACTATATCTGGTAAATGTAGTTTTTTAAATACAAATATTAATTGATTAAAAGGTGTTGTAAGCATTATAAAATAAATACAAGTCAAACATGATAATGCTCTAAAAAATAAACGTGTTGATGATACTATTGATTCATTTGAAACACCTATGTATAAACTTCCTATATTTATACTGTATAATAATGATTCTTTATCTTTAGAAAAATTTAAAAGTATCATAATTATACTTAAAATTAGAAATACCAAGGGAATTTTAATAAAATGAATGTAATCTTTAAATTCAATTTTTGCAATTCCAACTATAACAAAACTCATTATACCTATAACCAATAAAGATATATAATTGTAAGGATTAATTAGTGATAAAATTAGTAGTAGCATACCTATGGCAAATTTCATATTTGGATTAACTTTAGACAACTTATTTTTATAAGCATAATCATCTATTATCATTTAAGCTTTCTTCTCTCATTTTTTTCTTAGTTCTAGTAGTTCCTATATAATATCCTATTATTCCTGCTCCAAGTGCTGCTTGTGATGCAAAGAGTAAACTTTCAATTTCTCCACTTGCAGGTTCTATTAAACTGCTAAACCATGGCTCATACTCTGGATTTATTTCAGTTATTACACCTTCTGCTTCTCCATCTGCTCCTCCAAACTCTGCACCTTTTTGAGTTATTAACGGAACAATAATTATAGCTAAAACTAATAGAAATAATATCACAGTTAGCTTCACATTACTTGACTTTTTTGTTGTTGAACTTTGCATTATGCTAACACCTCTCTCTCCTCATTTTCAGTTATAAAGTTATAAATTATAACTGTAAGTAATCCTTCTGCTATTGCTATAGGTACTTGAGTAACAAAGAATACTCCTAGGAATTTTACTGCTGAAGCCATAAATCCACCTGCTGGATCTGGGAAGGCAAGGCCTAATTGGAATGATGTTACTGTATATGTTAACAAATCTCCTAATGCTGCTGCTAAAAATACTGCAACTTTTTTATCCATTTTGTCTTTACATAGTTTCCAAATTCCAAAAGAAACTAATGGTCCTACAATTGCCATTGAAAAAGCATTTGCTCCTAAAGTTGTAATTCCACCATGGGCTAATAGTAATGCTTGGAACAATAATACTATTGTTCCTAAAACAACTGTTGCACTAGGTCCAAATAATATTGCTGCAAGTCCTACACCTGTTGGATGGGAGCAACTACCTGTAACTGATGGAATTTTTAATGCTGATAATACAAAGACGAAGGCTCCACAAAGAGCTAATAATAATTTCTTTTTAGGTTGCTCATTAACTATTTTAGCAATATTTTTAAGTCCTACTACGAAGAATGGAATAAATATTACCCACCAAATTATAGCCCATTTTACTGGTAAAAAACCTTCCATGATGTGCATTGCATTTGAGACTACTGGTGTGATCATTAGCATAAAGGCTGCTATTAATGACCATTTTAAATTACTTTTTTTCATACTACATACATCTCCCTTTTAATTATTTTTAGGGTGTATATCTTATTATTTTGATTCATTTAAGTAAGTTTTCTTGTTGTAATTAAATATTCTGTTTCCTTATTTGTTGATAATTAAAAAACCTAACCAAAAGGTTAGGCTAGTATCTTTTAATTTCCAACATAAAATGTTTTCTAATAAGATACTTCCTTCACCCCGAAGAAATTTCTTTTCATATTTTAGGCAGGTATCCTGACTTAGTTTCATTCTACTCCTCACCTTCCCATAGCTTAACACTACAGTGGTTTTCTGAGTTTCGTCCACATTACAGTAACGGGGGCTGTAGAGGCATTTCACCTCTTTCCCTATTAATCGTTAAAGAACCTAAAATATTTTTTATTATTCTTACAATTTAATTCTATACCAAATTATGTATATAATCTATAAAAAAAATTTCTTTTCATAAAAATATGTTAAAAATTTATCTTTAAGATTGTTTTAATGTTACATTATTATACTCATACTATAAAATAAATTGCTAAAGAGGTGATAAATTTTGCTAAAATAATAATACTTATAGCATATATAACATCTATTTTTAATTGGCTATTTTGTATAAATATATTATAAAAGACTGTATGTAATTTAATTTTCATACAGCCTTTCTTCATTGTAAATCTATTCTTACTGTTCTTCGTCTATTTCATATCTTATTAAATAAGTATCCGTTTTTACACTTTCCCATGAACCTTCACTAAGTTGTCTCATAGGCATGTGACTTATATCAACAGCATTACAAATTGGGTATTTTGTATTTAGTTTTTTCGTTGAATAATTACCCAAATCTACGTCATATAAATCTTCATTATCTTCGTAATACTCTTCTTCATTTTTATAAACTACAGTATAATAAGCGCTATTTTTATATTGCTTAAATTTTGTGTTACTTATAACATCTAAAAGTGCCTCAATATCCATATTATAATAACCCACTGAGCCAAACATAAAAGTTTCATTCTCATTTTCATAAGTCTTGCTTGTTTTTATACTATAATTATTTCTGTTAGCTGATATAAAATAAGTCTTATTATTTAAATCTCGTATAGTATATTGTAAACTTCTTATTTTATCATCTTTATTATATTGCAAATCAAGAGATTCTACACTAGCCATATCCTCTATGCCTAGTTCTTTTTTTATAATTTCATAATCATTTTTTAAACCTTTAATATTTATATTTTTTATAGAAATTTCTCTATCTCTATATTCCACTTTATTATATATTATTGAATTTAATATTCCTAAGCAAAGTATAACGAGACCTAGAATACTTGCCTTTTTCTTTATTATACTATTTGCTCTTTCTTTATTTTTCATAAAAGCTAAATATATAGCAAAACCTACAGGAATAGTTAAAGTAAAACTATCAAGATTGAAATCAAATGTAAATACCCCTAATAAATAGAATCCTACTAATTTTAATCCCAGATAATTTTCAGCTTCTTCTTTATTGTTGTATAAGTAAACTAAAAAAAATATTGCAAAAACCAATAAAACAATGCTTAATAAATCGTTTTCATATATATATTCAATGAATTTATATATATACTCCATACCTAATTCCCCCTCAAAATACTGTACTTATATAGATATTATCATATTACTATTTACTTATATAATTACAATATATTACAATGCCTTGCTAGTTTAATATAAGTACAAAAATAAACTCCCTAAATAGTTTATTTAGAAAATCTCTTTTTTAAAACATTCTTTATATATTTTCCATGCTACTATTATTTTCACTATCATCAGCTAAGGCAAATACAGTTTTTTCAGAGTTTTACATTTACTAAATGAGTTGATATAACTTAATTTCAGAGTTTATCAACAGCGTAAATTTAACTATAGTTTCCTAAAATGTAAAAAAGAAGGAACACAGTCCTTCTTTTCTAATCATCTATACTTATATCTCCTGTTTTTACATTTACTACAATCTTATTTACTGGATCATTTCCATATTGTCCAGTGAAAGAATCTGATGATTGTGATACATTGCTAAACTTTAAGCCTGTATCTAAATCCCCGAAACTCTTATTTCCTTCAAAAATAAAACTTAAATTTTTATTTGTATATAACTCCACATCTCCAACTTTTGATTTAATTCTAAAGTCCCCATTCAAATTTTCTATATTACAAGTTATATCTCCAACTTGAGATTCTATGCTACCTTTTCCACTAAATTTGTCTATATCAATATCTCCAGTTTTTCCTTTAATATTTACTTCTTTTCCATATAGGTAATTAAAGTTCACATCTCCAACTTTGTTGTTTATAGTAATTTTATTAGAATTTATTTTTTGATTTCCAGCAATATCCCCAGTTACAACGTCAATTGATAGATTATTCAATTTTAAATCTGAATCAAATGTTATATCTCCTACTCTGTTGTTAATAGTTATATTTTCCCTATAAGATTTTGGAATCTTTATTTCCACTTGTAAAGAATATCCATTAAATATTCCAAATATATTTCTACTTGATTTATTATTGAAATCCTCAATTTTTAATGTATCTGATTTAATGTCCCCATTGATATACTTATTATTTTTTAACGTTTTATTACATTTCACAATTACTTTTATATTATCTTCATTATTTTCAGTAACAATTAAATCACTGGCGTTAAAATCAGTTTTTATATTCTTTATCTTATTTATATCGTCAAATTTTAATTCTTTTACTACTTTCATATTTGAAGCTGTAAAACTTCTATTAAAAATATTACCTGAAAATACATTTCCACCCCATCCTTTTATGCCTACTGCTAATACTAATGCTAATAAAATTGCAACAATAGACCAAAGAATCATTCTAAGTTTAACCCAATTTTTATCATTCATTAATCTATCTCCTTATATTCAAAATAAGCTCTTATTACTTTTTCTATGGCCCCACCTATTACAAACATTATCCATGTTATATGCCATGCACCTGTTGTAAAACTTATTAGTAAATATATTGCTGTAATTATTGCCCACATAGCACTTTCAATAGATTTTCTCACTCTTCTACTTTTATTAGTGGTACTTTTCCATTCTTTAAAATCTTCTACTAAGGTGTCATCCTGCTTCATATATTGTGGCTTTGTCATATTGTTATAAATTAAAAGGCCTGTAGCACCTGCTATTAATAAGAACATTATAACTACCCCTAAAGTTTCAAATCCAAAGCCTTCAAAAACTATTACACTTACAGGGCATAATATATACATCATTACTGATATTGCAGTAATTTTTGCACTTTTCTTCTTATCCCAGCTTTCCTTTGTTATTTCTAAAGGATCCTTTTCAAATAAATTATCAATATTTCCTATACTTGATATAACCTTATTATATGCCATTTCATCATCCATATTATTTTGTAATAAGTCATAATATTTATCTAGTAAATTTGCTAATAATTCTTCTTTAAACTCTTCTGTTCTTCGATTTTTTGGTGCATTTTCAAATAATTCTTGTACATAATCCTTTATTTTTACTTCATTGTTCCCTATCATAATATACCTTCCTCCTTAAATCAAACTATCAATTATATTTTTAGCTTCTTCCCAATCCAACTTATTTTGTTCATAAATTTGTATTCCCATTTTAGTAATTGAATAATATCTTCTTCTAGCTCCACTTCCTTCATTTCCCCAATATGAGGTAATTAGTTCAGCTTTTTCTAGCCTTCTAAATGCTGAGTATAATGTAGCTTCTTTTAGTTCATAAAGATTATTTGTTTTTTCTTTTATTACTTTATTAATGGCGTATCCATAACTATCGCCTTTTATAAGTTCATTTAATATTATGGTGTCTGTGTGTCCCCTTAGTAAATCTGATGTAATTGACAAGAATAGCATCTCCTTTTTCCTTATTTTACTATTATAATAACTTTATATACTTCGCCTGTCAAGGTATATATAAAAATATAATATGTTTTTTCTTAGAATATGTTAACAATAAAAAAATAGTAACTATATTAAATATATATAATATAGTTACTATTAACATCTGTTTATATTACTCTTGTAGTTTGATGTCGTGCTCAAGCGCAAAATTCCTTATATGCCAATTTTTCTTATTTTTTTATATTTAATTAAATGTAAATCCTTATAGAAACAATAAATACACAGTAAGCTTACAACATACTTTCGTGCAAGCAAAAAAGAACTCTAATTGCTAGAGTTCTTCATGTACAATTATCTTATATTTTAGATAACTTACTTAGGTTTTTATCTATAATTCTACTTTCCATAATCCATGAAGATTACAATAAGCATATGCTTCTAATACTTTATCATCTTCAGTTAAAGTAAATTCTATAATTGGATCACTATCTATTTCTAACTGTTTACGTTGCACACCTTGTGTAGTTAGAATATATATCCAACTTATATGATGCTCTTGTATCATAGGATGTAATGTGCTTCCAACTTGTACTTTTACTTTGTTTTCATTTATATTTAATACTGGTATATGTTTTTCTACTGAGGCTTCTGTTGTATTTGCCACTAGCTCATTCATTGTTTTACCACAGCATACTACTTTAGGTCCTTTATGGTCTATCATTTCTATTAAGTTTCCACAAACACTGCATATAAAAAATTTTTTTGAATTGTTCATTCTATAACCTCCTCCATATTAAATCCTCAACTATTAATAATTGTGATTATTTTATAACCTCCAGGTTGTAGCCTCCTAGATAATAATACAAGTATAATTTATCATATACTCTTATACTCTTAATTTTATCTTATATATAATTATAACTACTGTCAATATCAATCATTCTATCTGCCTACTTTCCAAATAATCATTTAAAAGTTTATTGCTTATAGTAAGCATACCAATGCACTGTTTCTATTAAGTTAAAAATCAAATGAAATAAATAAAACCTTTTCATAATACCTGTTGTTATATTTTTTTAATTTTACTCATAAGACTTTACATTACCATAAAAACAAAAAAGTTGCTATGATTATTTAGCAACTTTTAAATAATTTTAATATTTATTTAATATTTTTGACTCCATACTAAGTTTTGTATCTTCATCAATTATATTCCTCATTAATTTAAGCTTCCCATTATCTTCAAAATACTGTGATCCATATTTCAAATTAAATTCATAATCAAAATCATCAGTATTTTTCCCTTGATTGTGTTGAACTATAGTTTCAAGTTTATCCATAGCTTTTACAAGCTTAGCTTCTTTTGTAGAACATTCATTATATTCTTTCCACAAATCATATATTTTTTCACTTAAACTTTCTGGTAATGTTGTTAACATTCTTTTCATAGCCCTCTCTTCCATATGGGATTTATTATCATCTGCACCTTGTAGTTTTGCTGATATATCGCCATCATAAAGCTCCCCTAAATCATGAACCAAACTCATCTTTATGGCTTTATTAATATCAACATCTTTAAAGTCCTCTTCTAAGACCATTAACAACATTGCCAGCCTCCAAGAATGCTCTGCTGTAGATTCTCTTCGACCAGTTTTTGTCCAAGCAGTTCTTGTAACTGATTTTAAATTTTCTATTTCTTTTATAAATTCAATAACTTGATTAGTATTATTCATAGCAACTCTCCTGTACATATATGTTAACTATACTTTATCATAGACATATTATTAATTTACATGACATATGTCATTTGTAATTTCTAAAAAGAAGTAGCTTTCTCTTTCATCTTTTACTAGCTCTACTTTTTAGAGTCATAAATACACTCTTCTACAGATATTTTCATCATTTCTAGTCTTCGTTGAACCTTCTTTAATTTTTAGATTTCTTTATGTATGTATATTTCTTTATCTTTAATAAGACTTAAAATTTGTTCTAGAGAAGAGTCTTTCATTACCTCATCAATATCATTTAAAGAAAGATTTAATGTTTTATAAAAAATTATATCTGTTAAGCAATTTAAATCTTCAATTTTATAATATCTATATCCATTATTTTCATCTTTATTAGGTCCTAATAAACCTATATTATCATATTGCACCAAGGTGTACTGGGAAATATTAAACAGCTTACTTACCTCTCCAATTAAATATTTATCTTTCATATATACTATCCTTTTTTAATCTCATTTCTATACTTATATATTAAAAAAGTGTTTGATATAATGCAATAAATAAGCAAATTCATAATTTTTCAACATAAAAATAAACTACTTAGCACAGGCCAAGTAGTTTATTTTTTTAATGGGGTTTTTATATATTAATGTTATCATCTATTAAGCTATATTTTGTTTATTACCCTCAGCTTTTACTTTTCTTACTTTATTAAAGAATATAACTGTGAAAATTAAACCTGCAGCTAAACCTACTCCATTACCTATTGCTGGTGATAATCTAAACCCTTCTGGAGCTTGCATTATATAACTAAATGTTACTACTGTCATAAATATTGCTGGTATAACAGTTATAAAATAGTTTTTATTAGACTTAAGTAAGAACATTGTTCCTGTCCATAACATTATCATAGCTAATGTTTGGTTTGACCATGCAAAGTATCTCCATATTACGTTGAAATCTATAAATGTTAAAGCTACACCTACTGCAAATAAAGGTATTGCTATCATAAATCTATTTTTAATTGCATCTTGCTTTATATTAAATGTGTCAGCTATTGTAAGTCTAGCACTTCTAAATGCTGTATCACCTGAAGTTATTGGACATGCTACAACTCCTAGTATTGCTAATCCTGCTCCTACTGTTCCAAGTAAAGCAACTGACATTTCTTGAACACCTACTGCTGGATTTGTTCCATAAAGTGCTTGTAATTGTGGTTCACCATGGAAGAACGCCATTGCTGCTGCTGCCCATATTAAAGCTATAATTCCTTCTGCTACCATTGATCCATAAAATACTGGTCTTATTTCTCTTTCATGCTCAACACATCTAGCCATTAAAGGTGATTGCGTAGCATGGAATCCTGATATGGCACCACAAGCTATTGTTATAAATAAATATGGGAAAATTGATTTTCCTCCTGGATGTAAGTTAGTTAATGATAATTCTGGTATATTGTAACCTTTTACTATTAGCCCACCTGCTATACCAAGAGCCATTATTATAAGTGCCGCCCCAAATAGAGGATATATTTTTCCTATAACTTTGTCTATTGGAAGTATAGTTGCTAATATATAATAAGCAAATATTACTACTACCCATATTGATGTATCGATTTTAGTTAAATTGTTTAAAAGTCCTGCTGGTCCAGTTACAAATACTACACCTACTAAAACTAACAATACTACACTGAATACCACCATTACTTTTCTTGCACTTTCTCCTAAGTAAATACCAACAAGTTCTGATGCTGATACTCCTTTGTTTTTAAGTGATAAATAACCTGATAAAAAGTCATGTACACCACCTGCAAATATTGTTCCAAACACTATCCATAAAAATGCTGATGGCCCAAATAATGCCCCTTGAATTGCCCCAAATATTGGTCCAAGTCCTGCGATGTTTAAAAATTGGATAAGGAATATTTTCTTCCAATCCATTGGTACATAGTCAACTCCATCTTCTAAAGTTATTGCTGGAGTCTTTAATGAATCATCAATTCCAAATGTTCTTTCTACAAATCGTCCGTATATGAAATAACCTAAAATTAAAATAACAATTGCACTAAAAAAAGTAATCATAATTTCTACTCCCTCTATAGTTTTTTATAGAGACTTGTATTTCTTATCATTTTTCCATCTCTATACCAATATAGTACTCCTTATATTTAGGAAAACTATTTCTTATGTACGAATTGTCATAAATTATACATGAATTGCATTTATATATTCATAAGTTGCCTAAATAACTTCACCCTACCCCTACTTACTGTTATTTCATATTTACCTTTGTTCAGTTTTAAAATATAGGTATTATTAAACCAAGGTATAATTTCTTCTATTTTTTCTAGATTTACTAAGTAAGATCTATGAGTCCTAAAAAAGCTATCATTATTAATTGTTTTTTCTACTTCTGATATACATTCTCTTATTTCATATTCTTCATCTTTAGTAAAAATATGTGTATATCTTTCTCTTGCTTCACAGTAGTAAATATCATTTACATCAACTATGTGAATTTTATCATTTTTCCAAAGGCTTATTTTATTACTAACCTTTTGATACTCAACTTTATCTTTACAATTATCATCAAGGATAGCAGTTTTCAACTTATCTAACATGGAAATTATTCTTTCATCTGAATATGGTTTTAAAATATAATCAAAAATATCTAAATTGAATGCTTCCACTGCATAATTATCATAAGCAGTTATAAAAACTATTTTTGGTTTTCTCTCAAATTTATTTATAGTTTTGGCTAAAAGCATTCCATCTAACTTTGGAATATTAATGTCTAGAAATATGGCATTTAATGTATTTTCTTGTATAAAATTAAGTACGTCTAATCCGTTATCAAACTCATCCACAATTTCCATTTTTGTATATTTCTCAATAAAATACCTTAACTCTTTTCTTGCTGGAAATTCATCATCCACTATAATAACTTTCATTTTTTACCTCCCAACGTAAAACTCTATTAAAGTTCCACTATCTAGTTTTTTTATGTCTAATCCTCTATGATAATATAATTTTAGCCTTAAATGTACATTATAAAGACCTATTTTATTTTCAGGCATATTACCTGAATATAAATTTTCTATAACTTTATCGTCTATTCCCACTCCATCATCCTCAACAGATACTTTAACCTTTTCTCCTAAATCCTTAACTGAAACAATCACTTGTCCACTTTTATTTTTCTCCTTGCTTAAAATTCCATGAATAATTGCATTTTCAACTAGTGGCTGAATAATTAAACTTGGTATTTTGACATCCACGTCATCTATGTCATAAATAACTTTTAGTTTTTCACCAAATCTTGCTTTTTCTATTTCTACAAATGACTTTACTTGATCTATTTCTTTTTTTATACTTATGGGTTTATCATTAAACTCTAAATTGTGTCTAAGGTAAGTAGATAAATTTATTATAAGCTCTCTTGCTTTTTGAGGGTCAAAGCGTATAAATGATGCTATTGTATTCAAAGCATTGAATATAAAATGTGGATTAATTTGTCTTTGAAGAGATGTTATTTCTGCTTTTTTCCTTTCTTCTATCTCTTTTTTATCTTTTTCTATTACTTGTACAATAGACACCATAAATCCTATCCCCAATTGTCCAACAATAAGAGGTAAATATATGGACCTTATAATATCAATAGCTAAATTTGTAGGTTTTGAAATAAAATATATTAAAAATATTGTTATATTTTCTGAAATCATACCAATTAAAATTCCCCAAATAGCCCTTGATGATTTTGGTATCTTTTTGTGTGCGATACCAGATAATATTCCAGCAATAACACTAGATATAAAACAAGGTATAGATGTCATTCCCCCTGGATCAATAAAATATCTATGCGCTCCTGCAATAAATCCTGCCGGAATACTAACAACAGGTCCAAATAATACACCACCAGACACTATAGAAATTATTCTAGTATTTACAATAGATCCTTTGTAATGGATTCCGTTATATGTTGCCATTATTGCCAAAGAAGTAAATATTATAGATATAACAGCTAAATCTTTTTTACTGTATTTTTCTTTTTCAAAAATTTTTTTAAATGTATTTAATCTACTAATTAATAAAAATAGCATCACTAACAAACTTGTCTTTTCCATCAATGCTATTAAATAATCTGTCTTCATATGACTCCTCCTTTGCCCTTCACATTAAGTATATATTACCACTTTATTTTATTTCAAATAAACAATCAATTAATATATATAGTTTATTTCATCAAAAAAGGGCGTATCAAAAATGATACTACCCTTAATAAACTTAAATTTTATAATAATATATTTACTTCTTTTAGTTCCTTTTTTATCTCTTCCAAAGTATTTTCATCTGGTACTTCTATTGTATGAACATGATAATCTTGTGTTAAACTAGATAATTGTTTAAATCCATTCTTTTTACTATTTTTCATAAATATTTTAAGATCTCTATTTGATGCAAGGTTTAATTCAGCTTTTATTGTTCCATAAGTCGGATGATCTACTATAACATCCTTTACTTTGCCACCTAAATCAATAATTGTTTGCAATTCTAATAGAATCTGATCCTCATTATAATGATTTTTACATTTTATTTTAAATTCTTGATTCCTTATAGCATATATAATATATCCAGTAGATGTAGCTAATATATCAATTCCAGAAGCTCTTAATAGTGCAATATCCTTTACAACAATCTGTCTTGTTACATTAAGTTCTTTTGCTAAGTCTACACCTTTAACTGGTTTATTAGATGTTTTTAATATATGTAATAATTTTTCTCTTCTTTCATTGCTATTCATAACACACCTTCTTTTCAAATAATTAGTTTATCTATCTTTTTACTATTCTATATAGATTTTTACCATAAATCAATAGGTCATTTATTATACTTAATTGCAACATTATATATTATTAAGTTTTTAACTATCCTATTTTTTGTTGTGTAGTAATAACTACGGTGTTATAATGTTTTTACAAGTGTATATACACTTGTAAAAACATTATAACAGAAAAGGGTGTAAATATGAGGAATATTTTAAAAGAAAATATTTTACAGTTAAAAAAAGAAAAAAACGCTATAATACTTGCTCATCTATATGAGCCTGATGAAATACAAGAAATTGCTGATTATGTTGGAGATTCATATTATTTAAGCAAAATTGCTCGTGATTGTGAGGAAGAATTAATTATATTCTGTGGAGTAAAATTTATGGGGGAAAGTGCTAAAATTTTATCTCCACACAAAAAAATCATCTTGCCAGCTACTAATGCGGGATGTCCAATGGCTGATATGGCTAATGCCTCTGATTTAGAAGAAATAATAGCAAAATATCCAAATGCTTTTAAGGTATGTTATATAAATTCATCTTATGAAGTTAAAGCCCTTTGTGATGTTTCTGTTACTTCATCTAGCGCTTTAGACATTTTAAAAAATGTTCCTAATAAAGAAATTTTATTTTTACCAGATAGAAATTTAGGTAGTTACATATCTGAATTTTTCCCTGAGAAAGAATTTATTCTATGGGAGGGCTTCTGTCCTACTCATGAAAGACTTACTTCTGAGGAAGTATTAAGAGCTAAGAAAGATCATCCAAATGCAAAAATTTTAGCTCACCCAGAATGTAACAAACCAGTTAGAGACTTAGCTGATTATATAGGAAGCACAAGTGGAATCATAAACTATGCTACAAAATGTGAAGATGAAGAATTTATAATTTGTACAGAGGAGGGTATTTTGTATGAATTAAATAAAAGAAACCCTAATAAGAAGTTTTATTTCCCAGAAAAAATGATTTGTCCTAATATGAAAAAAACTTCTTTAGAGAAAGTTTATGACGCTTTATGCGGAAAAGTAGATGAAGTTGTTCTAGATAAAGATATATCAGAAAAAGCTTTAACATCTCTAGAAAACATGCATAAATTAGGGGAGATGGTTCTTTGTGGAAAATAAATATGTAGATGTTTTAGTAGTTGGATCTGGTGTAGCTGGACTATATTGCGCACTAAATCTTCGTCAAGATTTAGATGTAATTGTGGTTTCAAAGGACAAAATAGATTGTACTAATACATCTTTAGCTCAGGGTGGTATATCTGTGGCTAGGGATTTAGATGATGTTCCATTTTTTACTGAAGATACTTTAAAAGCTGGTAAATATAAAAATAATATTCAAGCTGTAAATGTTCTAACAAAAGAATCTATTGAAAACGTAGATTACCTAGTTTCTTTGGGACTTGATGTTGATAAAGATGAGGATGGTAATTGGGATTATACAAAAGAAGGTGCTCACTGTGTAAATAGAATTATACACACGCAAGATAATACTGGAGAAAATGTTGAAAAAATTCTTGTAAAAAATTCTTTTCAACATAAAAATATAAGAATCTCAGAGGATACATTCCTTGTTGATATAATTGAAAGAAACAACAAATGTATTGGCGCTATATTATTAAAAGATAAAGAACAAATTAATGTATTTGCTAAATTTGTAGTTCTTGCTTGTGGCGGAATTGGTGGTTTGTATAAAAATTCTACTAGCCAAAGAATTTTAAGAGGAGATGGTTTAGCTGTAGCTCTTAGACATGAAATAGAACTTAAAGATATTAATTATATTCAAATCCACCCTACTGCTTTTTATGATGAGTCTGGTGATGAAAGAAGATTTTTAATATCTGAATCTGTAAGAGGTGAAGGTGGAAAACTTTACAATATCAATGGAGAAAGATTTGTGGACGAACTTCAGCCTAGAGACGTAGTATCTGATGCAATCTTCAATGAAATGAAAAAAACTAATACACCTTATGTACATCTTGATATTAGTTTCTTAAATGAAGAATATCTTAAAAACCGTTTTTCTACTATTTATAATAAATGTTTAGAAAAAGGTACTGATATTACAAAAGGTCCTATAAAAGTTTCTCCTGCTCAACATTATTTTATGGGTGGTATCAAGGTGGATTTAAATAGTAAAACCTCCATGAAAAACCTATATGCCGTTGGTGAAACTGCTTGCACAGGAATTCATGGTGCCAATAGACTGGCTAGTAACTCTTTACTTGAAGGCCTTGTTTTCTCTAAAAGAGCTGCCAAAGATATTAATGAAAACATAGATCAATTTAATCTAACAAAAGTGTATATTGATGAAATGTATACTAGCAGAGAAGAAATTGAAGAAGAAAATAAACGTATAGTAGTAAATGCTATTAAAGATAAGGGTGGAGTTATAGATGATTAACTTTTTAGTAGTAGATAAAATAATTAAAAATGCTCTTGTGGAAGATATCCCTGGAGAAGATATAAGTACAAATTCTGTAATTAGTGAAGATAGTAATTCTACTGTAGATTTAATTTGCAAAGAAGAAGGAATCGTGGCTGGACTTAAAGTTTTTGAAAGAGTTTTTAAAATTCTTGGCCATGTGGAAGTTACTTTTTTTAAAAATGATGGGGATAAAATTTATCCTGGCGATAAAATAGCTCTTATAAAAGGAAATACTAGATTCATTCTTCAAGGTGAGCGTGTTGCTCTAAATTTATTACAAAGAATGAGTGGTATAGCTACACTTACTAATAAATATGTTAGAGAAATTGAACATACAAACGCTAAATTATTGGACACAAGAAAAACCACACCTAACTTAAAAATACTTGAAAAATATGCAGTTAAAGTTGGCGGTGGTCATAATCATAGATTCAATTTATCTGATGGTGTTATGCTAAAAGACAATCATATTTCAGCCGCTGGCGGCATTGCTAATGCTGTTAAGCTATGTAGAGAAAATTCTTCTTTTGTTAGAAAAATTGAAGTTGAAACTGAAACATTAGATATGGTTAAAGACGCTCTACAAGCTAGTGCTGACATTATTATGCTAGATAACATGAATTTAGAAGTAGCAAAAGAAGCCATAAATATGATTGGTGACAAAGCAATTATAGAGTTTTCTGGTAATGTGGGATTGGAAAATATTAAACATATTGCTGAGATTGGTGTTGATTGTATATCCGTTGGTGCTCTTACTCATTCTGTAAAAAATCTTGATCTTAGTATGAAAAACTTAAAAAATATATAACTTATGAAAATAAAGAGTAATAATTTTAGATGATTTTAGTCTAAAACTATTACTCTTTTTATTTATGAAATAATTTTATATATTAAATTAAATTTCTTCTTTGACAATCATAGTTGTCAAAGCTAATATGTAATTATGACAATTATAGTTGTCATTTTTACAATGTGATTAGTTAGGAGAATTATATGCCATTAAATAATCGTTTAAAAGAATATCGAACTAAGATTAATGTAAATCAAACGCAGATGGGAAACCTAGTTGGAGTATCTAGGCAGACAATTAGTCAAATTGAGCGTGGAGATTATTCTCCTTCAGTTACTTTAGCATTAAAAATAGCAAAGATTTTCAATGTAAGCGTGGAAAATCTTTTTAGTTATGAGGAGGATGAAGTTGTCAAATAATATAGATTATTACGGAAAAATATTATGGGATTATCATAAATTAAATCAAAAAACTGAAAAGGTTGAAATTATTTTAGGACTTGGAAGTCATGACTTATTTGTTGCTAGAAGATGTGCTGAACTTTTCCTAAAAGGATATGGCGATAATATAATTTTTACTGGTGGTTTTGGCAGAATTACTAAAAATATCTGGAATATGACTGAAGGGGAAAAATTCACAGAAGTGGCTATAGATATGGGTGTTCCCAAAAACAAAATTATTATTGAAAATAAAGCTTCAAATACTGGCGAAAATATAAGTAAAACAAAAAAAATGTTGAAAAACTTAGACTTATACCCTTCATCTTTTTTAATTGTAGATAAGCCTTATAGGGAAAGAAGGACTTTTGCCACCATAAAAAAACAGTGGCCTGAAATTAATTTTCTTATTACATCTCCTCAACATAGCTATGAGGAGTACTGTTCTTTTTATTCTGATGGTGAAATTTCTAAAGATGAATTTATAAGCATTATGGTTGGTGATTTACAGCGAATTGATTTATATGGGAAAAATGGATTTCAAATTAAACAAGATATCCCTGTTGAAGTTATTGATGCTTATGACAAGTTAATTAGTTTCGGATACGTTAAACAATTATTATTAACAAAATAACAAGGAGAACCCTCTTAAGGAGTTCTCTTCATCTTAAACTTATATTATTGTGTCCGATTGTAGTAAAATCCTTTAATACAATCTAAATCTTTATTTATTGGTGTAAGTTTTTGATCTAATGATTTATTTATGTTATTAAATAATTCTTTATCTATAGCTATACCTCCAAAGTTCATTCTATAAATACTATTAGCTTTTTTTAGTTTATAATAATAAAAAATGTCAACATTATGCTGACATTTTTATATTTGAATACTTCTATACTCTTTTATACTTTACTTATATTACAAGTAACTGTTCTTTATTCAATAGTACCTCTTCCATATCTATATTAATATATTTTTTATGATAAGTTCACTACCATGGTATAATCATAAATAGCCACGCTGCTAGAGCACCACCTATAATTGGTCCTACAATTGGTACTATAGCATAATCCCATCTAGAACTTCCTTTTCCTTTAATTGGTAGTATTGCATGAGCTATTCTTGGTCCTAAGTCTCTAGCTGGGTTTATAGCATATCCAGTTAATCCACCTAAAGACATACCTATTGATACTATTATTCCAAATACAAATAGATAATTTAATCCCATGTCTCCAACACCTGCAACATTGCCAATTCCTTTTATTGCAAATACCAAAACAAAAGTTCCTATTATTTCACTTAAAAAATTATATGGTTTATTTTCTATTGATGGAGCAGTACAAAATACACCTTTTAATGTATTTGGATCATCTGTTTCATCAAATTGACATTTAAATAAAATATATACTAAACATGCACCTACAAATCCGCCCAACATTTGTGCCATTATATACCCTGGTACCATTGACCAAGCAAATGATCCATCAATTGCTAATGCTATAGTTAAAGCTGGATTAAAATGAGCTCCTGATGCTGCTCCAAATATAAATGCTGGTAATAATACTGCAAGACCCCAAGCTATTGTAATCTGTATTGATCCTGCACCTTTCATTCCAGATTTATTTAGATTTACATTAGCAACTACACCGTCTCCCAATAAAATTAGAATCATCGTACCTAAAAATTCACTTATGTATGGTAACATTTAGATTCACTCCCTTATTTAATTTAATTATTAGCTTAAGCTAGTTGCCTCTTTTACATCTTCTTTATCTTCTTTTGCCCATCCATATGAACGTTTTACTGCCTTGTTCCATCCTTCAATTTTTTCTTTTCTTTCTTCACATGATATAGCTGGTTCAAATATTTCGTCTATGCCCCAGTTTCTGATTACATCTTCTTTACTTTTCCAATATCCAACAGCAAGTCCTGCTAAGTATGCTGCCCCCATTGCTGTAGTTTCTACACAAACTGGGCGTTTAACTGGTGCGTCAATCATATCACTTTGCATTTGCATTAATAAATTATTAGCACTTGCTCCACCATCAACTTTTAATGCTTCTAGCTCTATTCCTGAATCAGCTTTCATAGCTTGTAATACATCATTTACTTGGAATGCTAGTGATTCTAATGTAGCTCTTATTATGTGGTATTTATTTACACCACGTGTAAGACCTACTATTGTACCTCTTGCATATTGATCCCAGTGTGGAGCCCCAAGTCCTGTAAATGCAGGTACCACATAACATCCATTAGTATCATCTACCTTTTTAGCCATATATTCAGAATCAGCTGCTGAATCTAATATTCTGAGTTCATCTCTTAGCCATTGTATAGATGCCCCAGCAACAAATATAGACCCTTCAAGTGCATAATTTACTTTTCCATCAAGTCCCCAAGCTATAGTAGTAACTAACCCATTTTTAGAATATACTGGAGTTTCTCCTGTATTCATCAACATAAAGCACCCTGTACCATATGTATTTTTTGCTTCTCCAGCCGTAAAACAAGTTTGACCAAATAAAGCAGCTTGTTGATCACCTGCAGCTCCTGATATTGCTATTTCTTTACCAAAATATGATGAATCTGTATATCCATATACAGCACTCGACGGCATAGCCTTAGGTAACATAGATTCTGGAATATTCAATTCTTCTAATATTTCTTTGTCCCAAGTTAAATCTTTTATGTTAAATAATAATGTGCGAGATGCATTTGAATAGTCTGTCACATGAACTTTACCCTTAGTTAATTTCCATATTAGCCAAGTTTCTACTGTACCAAATAACAGTTCTCCTTTTTCAGCTCTTTCTCTTACTCCTTCTACGTTATCTAATATCCATTTTAATTTTGTCCCGGAGAAATACGCATCTATTATAAGACCAGTTTTTTCTCTAAACTTATCTGTAAGGCCTTTTTCTTTTAGTGTATCGCAATACTCTGATGTTCTTCTACATTGCCAAACTATAGCATTATGTACTGGTTCTCCAGTGTTTTTGTCCCATACAATAGTTGTTTCTCTTTGATTAGTAATACCTATTGCAGCTACATCTTCTGCACCTATTCCTAATTTTGCCATAGCTTCAACTGCAACACCTAACTGAGATGACCAGATTTCATTTGCATCATGCTCAACCCATCCTGGTTTAGGAAAATATTGTGTAAATTCTTTTTGTGCTACACTACACATTTCTCCTTTCTCATTGAACAATATACATCTGTTACTAGTAGTTCCTGCATCAAGCGCCATTACATATTTTGGCATATACCTTTCCTCCTTATTTTATAATTAAATTTTAATTAATAGGCTTAAATAATTTACTTGTGTATATAACCGTCTTTAAATCGTTTTCCTGGGTTATATAATTATTTTTTAAAATGAATTTACATAAAAAAAGTAATATTAAATAAAGGCTTACGCCAATTTAATATTACTCTCCAATTCTCATGTATTTTTATTCAATTTTATATTTAATATGTTAACATACTATTTTTTCAGTAGCAACTATTGATATTTTATTAACAGAATAATTTTTATTTACAAAAAATTCACCCTAAAGTAATTTTTAAAAGCCATTAATAAACTCTATATTAATGGCTTTTTCATATCTATATATCTAATTTAACATCATAAAACTTCATCCAATTATTAAACTGAATTAAATAAGCAATAACTTGTGGACCAGTCATCAATTGGCCATACCAGGGTTGCTCAAAAGATGCACCTCCAGTATCAATCAATCTAGAAACAAAATCATAATCCATAATTTGATGAATTGGAGAGGTTTTGTCTTCTAAAATCAATCTTAACATTTGGCTAACTTCTTTAGTATACTCAGGATTGTGAGTTTTTGGATAAGGACTTTTCTTTCTGTCTATAATATCATCTGGTACTAAACCTCTTACAGCTTCACGGAGTAGTCCTTTTTCTCTGCCATGTAGTAACTTTATATCTTTTGGTAAATTAAAAGCATATTGCACTAATCTCTTGTCACCAAAAGGCACTCTTCCTTCCAGGCTATTAGACATTGTCATTCTATCTTTTCTATTAATTAAAGTAAGCATAAAATGCTTAATGTTGATATAAGATAATTCTCTTATTATTCTATCCTCATGACTTTCCCCTGGTAATTTTTCTACTCTATTTATACTATCTCTACAAGTTTGTTTTGCATAATCTTCAATAGGAAGTGATTTTAAATCATCTTTTAAAATGTTTTTTCTGTAACCTATGGAGTTTGACCAAGGAAATATTTCAATAGAATTGTACTCTTTTGTAAACCAAGGATATCCTCCAAATACTTCGTCAGCACATTCTCCTGACAAAGCTACTGTAGCATATTTTCTTACTTCTTTTGCAAATAAATATAGTGATGAGTCTATATCTGCCATACCTGGCAAATCAGCAGCTATAGTTGCATCATCTAAAGCATGTGCTAAGTCAACATTATCTAAAACAATGCTATGATGATTGCTTCCTAAGAAATCTACCATTCTCTTTGCAAATTTTGAGTCAGAATTTGGTTGATATAGACTTTTCTTAAAGTATTTATCATTATCTTCATAATCTATAGAAAAAGTATTTAGGGTACCAAATCCCTCTTCTTTAAATTTATCAAAGGCTACCTTTGAAATTATACTTGAGTCAAGTCCTCCAGATAAAAAAGTGCATACAGGAACATCACTGACAAGTTGATTTTCTATAACTTCTACTAACAAATCTCTAACAGTATTTTTTGTTTTTTCTAAATCATCCTCATGTTCTCGTACTTCTAGTTTCCAGTACTCATTTAAAGTTATACCTTTCTCATTAAATATTAAATAAAATGCTGGTGGAACTTCTTTTATATCTTTAAATATTCCACTACCTATGTTTCGGCCTGGCCCTAAAGATATAAGTTCAAGTAAACCATCTTTATCTACTACTGAATCTACATTTGGATGTCGTAATAAAGTTTTTATTTCCGATGCAAAAACTAAATTACCATCTTTATAAGAGTAAAAAAGTGGTTTAATTCCAAGTGGATCTCTACACAAAAATAGCTCTTGATTATATTCGTCCCAAATTCCAAATGCAAAAATACCATTAAGATGTTCTACACAGTTTTTACCGTATTCAATATATGATGTTAAAATAACCTCTGTATCACCATAGGAATCAAAAGAGTATCCTTTTGCAAGCAAATCAGACCTTACCTCTTCTGTGTTATAAAGTTCGCCATTGTAACAAATAGTGTATTCTTTATCACCTATTTTTTTTGTCATAGGTTGAAGACCACCAGTTGGATCAACTATAGCAAGTCTTCTATGACCAATTAATGCATGATCATAAACTTTTAATCCTCCTGAATCAGGTCCTCTATGCTTTAGCGTATTAATCATTTTGTCCATTATATTGGAGTAATCCCTTATATTATTTTTAAGATTAGACCATCCTACAATTCCACACATAATATAGCCTCCATTTGTTCAATATATATCACTATATGTTGAATACATAATTTTTGATACATCCAAGATTTATTCTTTTTCGTTAAAATTTCAATACGGTTAATTTTATTTAAATATATAATATATAATTAGGTATTTCCCTTATTTTTTAAATTTATTCATTTTTTAAATCATGCATAAAAGTAATTTTAAAGTGTATAAAATTATCATTTATTTCTGCTTTTATACTACCATTCATCTTTTCAACTAAGAGCTTAGTTATAGTAAGTCCTAATCCAGAACTTTGATTATTTCTTGATTCATCTTTCATATAAAAGCGGTTAAATAGTTTTTCTACAGGAATTTCTTCTAAATTTTTCACATTATTACTAAAAATTATATCAATATTATCCCTTGATTCTTTTATACATGCTTTAAAAGTATCCTTTGTATACTTAATTGCATTTTGAATCAGGTTGATGAAAATCCTTTCTATAATTTTTAAATCGCCTTGAATTATTATTGCCTCATCACCAAGGTTCAATTCTACATCTATATTTTTTTTATCAAAATCATTGTAAAAAATCAACAATTGCTCCATTAACTCTTTATGTATGTCTATATTTTTTATTTCTATCTTATATTCATCAGTTTCTAGCCTAGATAAATCATAAAAATCTTGAATCAAATTTTTTAATGCTCTAGATTTTTTCTCTACTATTGAAATATATTCATATTTTTCTTCATTACTTATTTCCTCATCCTTCATCAAATCTATATAACCTAATATGGATGTTAATGGAGTTCTTAAGTCATGAGATATATTTTCTATTTCTTTTCTTAATTCTTTTTCTCTTAGGCTACTTTTAATTTTTTCCATTTGGGTTATTTCTAAATAATTATTCATTTCTTCTAATAAATTTTCCATATCCTTATGTGGAGAGAACAAAGTAAGTCTTCTATTTTTTTCTATATCTTTGCTGATTTCTTTTAAATTATCCTTTGCTTCTCTAATATTTTTAGAAAGTAAAAAAAAGCGTGCAGAAAAATACACACTTGTAAAAAATAAAACTATAACCATAAATATCATAATCTGCACACCCCATTTAATATTATTTTATTTCAACTTTTTCAAATAATTTCATTCCCAATAAATAAAATACTATTGTTCCAACAATTCCTACTATAAAGCAATTTATTAATCCTTGTTGACTACTCCAAAAGAATATAAATTTATGATCTCCACTTCCTTGTGTAATATCTTTGACTATATTCCATGGCATAAACTGTGCTACTTTTCTTAATATTTCAATTCTAGCTCCCAATAACTCTAATATTTTTGGTATTATGACCATAATAGAAACCCACCACATTCCAACTGCTGTTTCATTTTCAAATATAAAATAAAAACAATGAGCAACAGTAGCACTAATTAATAATAATGGTGCACAAGCTATTAAAGCTCTTATTAGCTCATTTAAATAAGCATCTCCACTATTATCAAGTAATATTAAACCACTTACAATGTAAACAGAACTAATAAAAACCAAATTAATTAAAGCTATAACTAACAAAACTATAAATTTACCAAAATAAATTTCACTTCTTGGTATACCATAAGAAATAGAATTTTTTAAAGTATGACTTTTGTGCTCTTGTCCAAATACTACCCCTACCATGGGTAGACATAAAACTAGTGGTATCCCCATACTTGAATATAATGATGAAAAAGAAAACCAAGTACCTGCATAAGGAAAGTTTGGTGTATTATTGGCAAAAACTGCAAGGACACCATTTAAAAATATAACAAATGACATACACCCAAATAAATATATATAATTTCCCTTAGAATGCAAATTACGATAAAATTCACTTTTAATATAATTAAGCATGTTGAACACCTACAATTAAAGACATATAATAATTTTCAAGATTTAAAGATTTTTCTTCCATAGCTAATAGACCTATGCTATTAGAAACAGCTAAACTACTTATTTTTCCCGGATTATCAATCCCTTCAAATATCTGTATTCTATCTTCTGGCAATACTTTATAATTCTTATACCCTAGCTTTTCTTCTAGCAATGCTGACATTTTTTTAGGATTACTCACCTTAATTTCTAAGTAAGTTTTGCATTTTTCCTCAAGTTCTTTTGCTGATAATTCTTCTACTAAATGTCCTTTATTTAAAAATCCATAACAAGTTGCAACATTTGATAATTCAGATAATATATGGCTTGATATTAAAATTGTTATGTTCTTTTCTTTATTAAGTTTTAAAAGTAAATTTCTTATTTCTATAATTCCTGATGGATCTAGTCCATTTATCGGTTCATCCAACAACAATAATTCTGGTTCTTTCATCATTGCCAATGCTAATCCTAGTCTTTGTTTCATACCAAGTGATAGATCTTTAAATTTCTTTTTCTTAGCATCTAATAAATTTACTTCGTCTAAAACTTTATCTATTTTGTCCTTACCAGGTATTCCCCTTTGAATCCTATAGTACTCCATATTTTGCTCTACTGTTAATTTTTCATAAAAACTTGGCGATTCTATTATTGTTCCTGTTCTACATCTAGCATTATTTAATTCTTCTTTTGATGATTTTTCAAATAATTCAAATTGACCGCTACTGGCTACTCCTTGACCTGTTAAAATTCTAAGCAATGTAGTTTTGCCAGCGCCATTATTCCCTACTAAACCATAAATATCTCCTTGATTTACAGTAATATTTATATTTGATAATGCAAAATCTTTACCATATTTTTTACACAATTTATGTGTTCTTATAACTGATTTCATCCTTAATCTCCTCAACTTTTTAACCTTTTAAGTTTTAATTAACCTTATATTTATAATAATACAAAAATATTTTTAATAAATATTCAAGAAAGTTTAAAGAAAGTTTAAAGATTATTAATTATTATTTAATTTAAATCCTATACCCCAAACTGTTTTTATGTATTCATCTTCTTTTTCTATTTCTTTTATTTTCTTTCTTATATTACTCACATGCATATTTACAGAATTGTCTTCCCCATAATAACCATTTTTCCATACTAATTCGTATAAGGCTTCTCTTGAATAAACCTTGTCTGGATTTTTTATTAAAATATATAAAATATCAAACTCATGATTAGTCAAAGAAATATTTTCATTTCTAATCTTAACTGTTCTAGACTGTTCATTTAATATCAGTTCTTTAAATTTATATTCATCTTCATTTTCCAAGTTATGATTAAACGTATTACCAAATTTTCTATATCTTCTTAGCTGAGAATTTACTCGAGCTAATATTTCTTCTAGTTCAAATGGCTTCGTCAAGTAATCATCATCACCTAAATCCAATATGTTAACTTTGTCTTCCAATGAAGTTTTTGCTGAAATAACTATAATAGGCATGTCTTGCTTTTCTCTAGTTATTTTTATTAATTCTTCTCCTGTAATCCCTGGTAACATTAAATCTAACATTACTAAATGAAACTTATCCATCGACAAACGAAGATGAGCTTCACTTCCAGAGAAGGCTTGAGTAACTCTATATTGTTGTTTTTGAAGTGTTTTAGAAATGAGATTATTTATATCAGCATCGTCTTCAACTACTAAAATATGTTCTTTCTCCATAATTCTTCTCCTTACAATAAATTATAATAAAAATATTTTTTCATATACTATTATATTAGTTAATTTATTCCATTTTTACAAATATGTTTGAGTTATTATAATTTGTAGGAATAATTTTTTACAGAAATGTATAATATATACTTAATCCTAAAGGGATGAATAAAGTTCACAGAATACACTTTCATAATTCAATTATTTGTAATCCTAAAAGTGAAAAATTAAGAATAAGATAAGCTATTTATTTTCATAGATAGCTTGTTTTATTATTTTTAATAAAAACTAAAATTTATTGGTCGGTTTTAAAGATTAAGCAAATTCATGCAATACATATACATATTATCATTAGTATGATTGTCTCAAGATTGTTTGTAAATATTTGGTTTTCGTGCTATCCTATAATATCGTCAAAAATATTTTAATAAAACTCGGAGGAATTAAAATGTCATTTTTACTTTTAATTATAGGTTTCTTTTTCCTTATAAAAGGAGCTGATTTATTCGTGGAAGGGTCATCATCTATTGCAAAAAAATTTAATGTTCCTTCTATGGTTATAGGACTTACAATTGTTGCCATGGGAACAAGTGCTCCTGAAGCAGCTGTAAGTATTACTTCATCACTAGCTGGGCAAAATGATATGAGTGTAGCTAATGTTGTTGGATCAAACTTTTTTAACATCCTTGTAGTCCTTGGTGTTTCATCAATAATCACTAAACTACCTGTTCTAAAGGGTACAATAAAAAAAGATGCACCTTTTTTATTATTAGTTAATGCTTTGCTATTACTATTTGGATTAAATTTAAATATTAGTAGAATAGAAGGATTAATACTGCTAGCAGTATTTATATATTTCTTAATTGATACAGTAAAATCTGCTAAGAGAAGTAGCCAGGAAACTGCCAAGGAAGCTGCAACAACTGTGGATGTGGAAGTTACTAAAGAATCATCTATACCAAAAACTATTTTATTAAGTATAATTGGAGTAGTTGGTATAGTATTAGGTGGAGATATGGTTGTCAATTCTGCTACTGAAATAGCAACATCTTTCGGAATGAGTGCTAACCTAGTTGGATTAACCATAGTTGCTATAGGTACATCTTTGCCGGAATTTGTAACATCAGTAGTTGCAATAAAAAAAGGCGAAACAGAAATAGCAATAGGAAATATTATAGGGTCTAACATATTTAATATACTATTTGTTTTAGGGTTGGCTACTACTATAAGTCCTATAACTATAAGTATGTTTGCCTTTATAGATATAATATTTATGGTTGTTACAACTGTTCTCTTATACTACTTTATGAAAAAAGACGATTCGCTTGTAAAATCAGAGGGGATTATATTCCTTATAATATACGTAGCTTATATGTCTTATACTATTATGAGATAAGTAATAGCTAATAAAAAGTAGCTCTTGCACAAGTAAAATTGTTGTGTAAGAGCTACTTTTTTATTGTATTTCTTTTATCATAGCTAATGATAGTATGTCATTTAAACATTCTTACCCTCCAATATTTTTTCATTTTTTACTATACATAATAAAAAACACCTAAGAAATATATAATTATATAACTACTTAGGCATTTTTTAGGTATATTAATTTTTTATCTGTTCTTCCAAGTTAATATAGGTTTTTTCACTGCTCTTGCATCATCAACTCTACCAATAATAGTGTTATGAGGAGCTGAAGTCAATAGTTCTGGTCTTTCTCTTCCTTCTTTTGCTATGGATTTCATAGCTTCTATAAATTTATCTAAAGTCTCCAAGCTTTCTGTTTCAGTTGGTTCTATCATCATTGCTTCTCTAATTATTAATGGAAAGTAAACTGTTGGTGGATGATAGCCATAATCTAACATTCTTTTTGCAATGTCCATTGTATTGTATTGCCCATGAGGTCCTCTTAGTACAAATTCATGTTTACAAACTTCATCTATTGGCAAATCATAGTCCTCTTTTAACTTTTCTTTTAGATAATTAGCATTTAAAACAGCCATTTGACTTGCTTTTTTAAGTCCATCTTTACCCATAGTTAAAATGTATGCAAAAGATCTAACCATTACTGCAAAGTTTCCATAGTAGTTTTTAATTTTTCCTATAGAGTCCTTTTTATCATAATTTAATATATATTTATCATCTACTTTTTCTATTGTTGGCACTGGTAAATAAGGAATTAAATCCTTTTTTACTCCTACTGGACCGCTTCCTGGTCCTCCACCACCATGAGGTGCAGCAAATGTTTTGTGTAGATTCAAGTGAACTACATCAAATCCCATGTCTCCTGCTCTAGTTATTCCCATAATTGCGTTGGTATTTGCTCCATCGTAATATAAAAGTCCCCCAGCTTCATGAACTAGATCTGCTATTTCTTCTATATTTCTTTCAAACAATCCTAAAGTACTTGGATTAGTTAACATTAATGCTGCTACTTCATCATTTAATACTTCTTTTAGTTTATTTACATCGACTGCTCCATTTTTAGTTGATTCAACTTCAATGATATCAAATCCAGCCATATTTGCACTAGCAGGATTTGTTCCATGAGCAGAGTCTGGTACTATAACCTTTGTTCTTTTTAAATCGCCTCTGCTTTCATGATATTTTCTTATTATCATAAGTCCTGTATATTCTCCATGTGCTCCTGCAGAAGGCTGTAAAGTTACCTCATCCATTCCTGTTATTTCACATAACATTTCTGCTAAATTGTACATTAATTCTAAGGATCCTTGTGACGTTTCAATTGATTGATAAGGGTGCATATTGGTAAATTTACTAAGTGAAGCCATGTCTTCGTTTATTTTGGGATTATATTTCATAGTACAAGATCCTAGAGGGTAAAATCCTGTATCTACACCAAAATTCTTATTTGATAATAAAGTGTAATGTCTTACTACATCTAATTCACTTAATTCAGGTAATTCTAAATCAGTTTTCTTTATCATATTATGATCTAGCATTTCATCTAGTTTTGCAAATTCTACGTCTAGTTTTGGAAGAGAGTAAGATTTTCTTCCTTCTTTAGAAATTTCAATTAATAAGCTATTATATTCTTTCATTTTACATCCCCTCCATAATTCTCATTAATTTATCTATTTCGTCCACACTTCTTTTTTCTGTTACACAAATCATTGTACAACCTGCTAATTCTGGATAATCTTTGCCTAAATCATATCCTCCAAGTATGTTATTTTCTAATAATTTTTTATTTAGCTCATCTACTTCAATTGGTGATTTAACCACAAATTCATTAAAAAATTTTCCTTTAAATAATGGTTGGAATTTCCCACCTTCACTTATTTTCTTAGCCGCATAATGTGATTTTTGCATATTTTGTATTGCCACTTCCTCGCAACCATTTTTCCCCATAGTTGCCATATAAATTGCTGAATTTAAAGCGCATAAACCTTGGTTCGAGCATATATTTGAAGTTGCTTTTTCTCGTCTAACATGCTGTTCTCTAGTTTGAAGAGTTAAACAGTAAGATCTGTGTCCATCTCTATCTACTGTTTGACCCACTACCCTGCCAGGCATTTTTCTGATTAAACCTGACTTTATAGCTAAAAATCCCACATATGGTCCACCATAGTTCAATGCATTTCCTAAAGGTTGAGCATCTCCAACAGCCACATCTGCCCCCACCTCTCCTGGAGATTTTAATACACTTAAAGTTATTGGATTTACACTTAATACATACATTGCTTTTTTGTCATGAGCTATTTGCCCTACTTCATCCACGTCTTCTATAACACCAAAGAAGTTAGGGTTTTGAATTAGTACACAAGCAGTGTCCTCGTCTACTACTTCTTTCAATCTATTTAAATCCGTCATACCTAACTCCCTATCATAATCAACTTCCACAACTTCACAATTATTAAATTGTAAATAAGTTTTTAATACTTTTCTTGTTTCTGGATGAACAGTTTTTCCTACTACTACTTTTTTACGTCTAGTTTTGGAAACTGCTAATAAACACCCTTCCACTGCCGATGTAGCACCATCATACATAGATGCATTTGCTATATCCATTTTTGTTATTTCTGATATCATTGATTGGAACTCAAATATGCTTTGTAATGTTCCTTGACTTATTTCTGCTTGGTAAGGTGTATATGCTGTGTAAAATTCACTTCTTGATGTAATATGTTTTATGATTGAAGGTATATAATGATCATAAGCACCTGCTCCTAAAAAACAAGTTAATTCTTCTGTGCTTATATTTTTATTTGCTATTCTTTTTACTATTTGACTAACTTCTAATTCTGATTTTGATTCTTCTAACTGTAAATCTCTTTTTAATTTTAAACTGTCTGGTATATCTGAGAATAAATCGTCTATTGAATTTACTTTGCATCCTTTAAGCATTTTTTCTTCATCTTCATGAGTTGCTGGTATATATGAATATTGCTTATATTCTTCTTTTACTATTTCTGATTTTTTATATTGTTTTTTATAAAAAGGTCTTTTTACTATTACTGCACTTACAAGTTTTTTTCTTACTCGTACTCCTATTTCACTTCCAATTTTGGAATAATTGCTGTCTATTATTGCCATTCCTATAAATTTATCTAAAGTTGGTGATTTAAGCCCTGTAGTAACAAATCCTATAACACTACCATCTACTTCTATTTCATAACCACTTCTTATCATTCCTTTTCCTTGCATTTCAAACGCAACTAATTTTCTTTGTATTTTTTGTGATTTTAAGCTAATTAATGCTTCTTTGCCTATAAAATTTTCTTTATTTAGTTTAACAAATATGCCTAAACCGGCTTCTATTGGAGATATTTTTTCACTTAACTCATTACCATAAAGAGGTAAGTTTACTTCTGCTCTTAAAGTATCCCTAGCTCCAAGGCCTACTGGTGTTATATTCTCTTTTCCTTCTTCCAGAATATCATTCCATATTTTATTTACTACATTTTCGTCACAGTATATTTCAAATCCATCTTCGCCAGTATAACCCGTTCTTGAAACTATACATTTTTCTCCACAAACCTCTACATTATTTTTAAATCTGTAAAACTCTATATCACTTAAATTTATATTTACTAGCTTAGATAATATATCTTCAGCTTTTGGACCTTGTATTGCCAATTGAGAAATATTACTAGATATGTTATTTATACTTACGTCAAATTTTTCACTTTGTTTTTTAATCCATTCATAGTCTTTATCTATATTACCAGCATTGATTACTAGTAAATAGTTTTCTTCACTTACCATGTACACTAACATATCATCTACTGTCATTCCATTTTCGTAGCACATTGGTGAGTATATAATTTCTTCTGCTTTTAGGTTTGTAATGTCATTTGTAATTAAATACTGTATAAAATTAAATGCGTCTTTACCCTTGACTTCAACTTCTCCCATATGAGATACATCAAATAGCCCAGCACTCCTTCTTACATAGTCATGTTCTTTAGTTGCACCTGTGTACTCTAATGGCATTTCCCATCCTGAAAATTCAAACATTTTTGCATTTAATTTTTCATGTGTAGAAAATAATTTAGTTCTTTTTAACTCCATACATTCTATCATTCTCCTACTCCCCCATCACGTTTTATATATATACGTAAAAAAGAGGATATGCAGACACTATAAATAGTAGCCACATATCCTCTGTTCATTTACCTGAAAGTTTTAGTGAGATAATCTCATTTTCTTCTTCGGTGACTTTCACTCTTAATGAGCAAAGTCTTTCCAGAGTTCCATCAATTTACGATATTCTTGCCTGAAAGTTTCTCTGAAAATTTAATGGCGATTTTCAGATTGCTTCTTCGGCCTTTTTACCTAGGTAAAAATGTCTCTCGTAAATCTCACTTGGATTTATTTAATTCTAAAATTATTGTATGTGAGTTCATAATATTTTTCAACTGTTTTTGTTCATTTTCTTATATGTTTTTTCCGATTTTTTCGACAATTTAAAATTGTGTGATAAATATACAAAAGTGCTTATAAAAGTTATAAGCACTTTTATCGTACATTAAAGTTACTTAGTAAAAATCAATAGACTTTCCCCAACTTTAGCCCTTATAGTTTTAGTATGAATTGCTGAACAACCATTATTTTTTTTCTAAATTCGCAGTGGTTAAATCTGCTACATATAAGTTTTTCTTATATAGCTTGTGAAAATTTAGGTAATTTAACTATGAATTTTTTCCATACAACTCCTATTGTTATAATTTTTAACGGTATCATAATAGCTTCTTTAAGTAAACGTGTTGGCAATAATCCTATAAATCCTTTACCCATTAAAATAGACAGCCAATAAGTATCTAGACCTAAATTTAAAATTATGTCTATAACTAAAACAGCTCCTATTATTCTTGTCCATGTAACTGGCTTATTATGTAAAAATACTCCATATACTACCCCTGCCAATATTGCAGTAAGTGTGAATCCTGGGAAAAATGCTCCTGTTGGAAATAGTACAACTCCTATAATATCAGCGATCCCATTTGCAACACCTGCCCATATTGGCCCATACATAGTAGCAATTATAGCCACTGGTACAAAACCAAATCCTATTCTAACTATAGGTGTTTGTATAGAGCAGAATCTAGTTAATATAATTTGTAATGCAACTAATAAACTAGTCTGAACTAGTCTTTTAACATTAATTTTTTTATTCATAAATTTCCTCCTAAATTGGGCTCGCACATAAATATGTGATTTATGTGTGGAGTTATCAAAAAATAATAAATATTATATATATTTCTATTATTATTTATTGATTAGTCTATCTATGAAATTTAAATAACTTAATTAAATTGTAACACAAGGTTTCAATAATGATTAGATTATTAACCTTTTTCGTTCCAAATACAATAAATAATACTATATAAATAAAAAAAGACACATAAATATAATATTTATGTATCTTAATTATTGTTGAATTTTATAATTCTAATAATAGTATGGAGAAGAGAACATAAATAAAAATGTTCCTAATGTACCTATCAATAATAAAAAAACTAGAGTTATTATGGCTAGTATTATTGGTATTGCTATATTAACTCCACCTTTATTTAATATTAATCTTAGTTTTATTTCTTCTCCCATGTTTATGAAAGAGTTTAATTGTTTTTGTATGTGCTTTAAGTAAGCTATATTTCCGTATAACCCTGAGATAACTGCTATTGCTATACTTATAATTAATGATACAGATGGCATTAATGATCCAATTAATATATCTGCTATAATAAGTCCAAAACCTATAGTGTACATTTTTCTATATAAAAACCACCATGAATTAAAGAAAAATGCGGCCCAGTTCCAACTAGTAGATCTATAGAATTCTTGGATTTCCTTAAATTTAGGTATATAGTATTCTTCTTTCTTTTGTATAAAGTTAACCATATCTATATTATCAAAATCTGCTTTATAATTTTCATCATAATTATTATCTGTAAAACTTCTATATGTTTCATTATTTTTTATAGTGTCTTTAATATTTTCAGTAGCATTTTTTATATTATCCTCTATTGTTATTAATTTATTTCCACAGTTTGTACAAAACTTAGCATTTTTTGAACTTTTTTTCCCACATTTTGAGCAATATATGAACTTATTTTCTTCAGACATAACTTCTCTCCTTAAATTTTTTAATAAGTATTTTTATTTTACTATTATTAATATATTCTTACAATAGAGTCTAATATGATAATACACTAGTAGGTTACTTTATATACAATAAAAGCCAGAAGATTTCTCTTCTGACTTAATTTATTATTTGGTTAAAGATATATATTTTTTTGAAGTTAATAAGTAGTAAATTAGATAAATTACTGAGAAAACAATAGTTGTTATTATAGTAGAAAACCTTCCATCTTGGTTAAACAAATTTGTTACTGCATAACTAGCTACTGTGCTATGGATAATAGCTACTATAGCTGGGAATAAGAAAAATATTCCAACCTGTTTATAAATAGATTTATTAATATATTCTTGATTTGTTCCTATTTTTCTCAATGTATCAAATCTAGGCTTATCTTTACTTGCATCCGAAATACATTTAAAATACATAATACTTCCTACAGATATTATAAATACCAGTGACATAAATAGGCCTATAAAGTAAATTGCGTTTATAAAGTTATAACTATCTTCATTAAAATTATCTACACTATAAGGTTTTATATTACTATTTTTCTTTATATCTTTAGCTATATTGGCACTATTTTCAAAATGTTTTAAGGTGATACAAGATATATTATCTGTATCTTTATTTAAGTCTTTTTTTAAGGAATTGAATGTACTATCATTTACAACAACCGAAGGAAGATTTCCTCTAAAAAATCCAAATAAATTCATTGCATAGTAGTCAACTATTTTAATATTTCTATTTGCTAAATCAAAATCCACTTTAAAGTCGAAAGCATTTATTAAATTTTTAGGAATTATTAATATGGCTTCATTGTCATTTAACTGTGTCTTTAAAAATTTATTCTCATTATCCATATCTCTATACTCACACATTTTTTTTATATCTGAATATTTTATAAAATCCATATTACCTGCAAACATAAACGGTGATTCTTTTTTACCGTTTTCAGTAATATCTATATGCATAATCTCAGTTTGTAGTTTAAAATCAACATTCTCATCACTTTTGTTTAAAGCTTCTGAAACAACATTATTATCTAAATTTCCTTCATACATTATGCTATATGGATATTCAGATTCTTTACCTTCAGTAAAAACAGTTCTAGTAGCAATAGATACTATTACACAAGTCAAGCAACAAGTTATTAATATTGCAATTTGACCTAAAACTTTATTATTATCTCTTATTCTAAAAATTATATTATTGTAACTTAAAATATTAGTTTTTTTATATAAGAAATTTTTATTATTAATTAATTTTGACACTAAAAAAGTAAAAAATCCTTTAAACAATAGCATTGTTCCTATTATAACCATAATTACTGTAAGAAATATGGCAATTGGGAATGGTATGTTATATTTGTTATAATACAAAATCACAACATAAGCTAAAACTATTACCATTAAACCTAAGATGCCTTGTAATGTTTTATTTTTACTATTATCAGTTTGATATATATTTGTTGCATTAATAAGTTTTGTTATATCTGTTTTTACTAAAACTATATATTCTTTAATAAATACACAGACCAATATACATAAGAAAATTAAACTAGTTATTAAAATTGCCTCTTTTGAAATTTCAAACTTCATCACTGTGTTTACTTTAGAAATTTTAGCTAATGCCATTAAAAATAATTTATTAGTTAAAATTCCCCCAATAATACCGCAAACTAAAGCTATTATACCTATTAGCAATCCTTCTCCAGCAAATAACAAAGCTATTTTATTATTCTCCACACCCATAAAAGTATAAATTCCAAATTCTTTTTTCCTTTGCTCTATAAAAAAACTACTAGAGTAAGATATAAAAAATATAAAAAACAAACACAACACCAATGCACAAACACCTGCTAAAGATGATACTACATTTAAATCTTGTATCTGTCTAAATTGTTCACTAAACATCAATGTTATAAAGTTATAAAATACTACAATGGAAAATATCATAGAAAATATGTACATTCCATAGTTTTTCAAATTCTGTTTTAAGTTCATAAAAGAAAGTTTAAAGAAGTTCATTTACTTCACCTCCCATGGAAGTAAGTAAATTCATTATACTATTGTAGAATTCTTTTCTATTTCCTGAACTATCTATTCTAGCGTTTAACTTTCCATCTTTCATGAAGACAACTTTTTTAGAATAACTTGCACTAAATGGATCATGTGTAACCATAATAACTGTCACATTAAATTTTTCATTCATGTCTCTTAAACAGTTTAATAACTCTGATGATGATTTTGAATCTAGTGCTCCTGTTGGCTCATCAGCAAAAATTATTTTTGGTGATGTTATAAGTGCTCTAGCTGCTGCTGCTCTTTGTTTTTGTCCTCCAGATAATTCATAAGGATATTTTTTTAGATGAGCTTCTATTCCAAAAAATTTAGCAAGTCTCATAACTTCTTCTTTTGTTTTATTTTGTTTTTCATTACCAATTACAAGAGGTAGGGCTATATTATCCTCCACACTCATGCTATCTAATAAATTATAATCCTGAAAAATAAAGCCAATATTATCTCTTCTAAATTTAGATAGCTCTTTATTATTCATTTTACTTATATCTTTATTTTCATAATATACATTTCCTGATGTAGGTTTATCTACTGTTGATAAAATATTTAGCAAAGTAGTTTTTCCTGCTCCAGAAGGTCCCATTATAGATAAAAATTCGCCTTCTTTAACGTCTAAATTAATATCTTTTAAAATCTTAAATGTATTTTTATTATTTTTAATATCTTTTTTCAAATTAATAGTTTTTAACATATTACCCTCCAAATTTCTAATATTTATTATACTTATATTTTATAAGTTTCAGATATTTGCTTCCATCTCTTAACCTAACACTTTGGAGATAATATGTGTCATTTATGTCACATTGAAGTAATCTGATAAGTTATAGAAAGTAATATATACATCACAAAATTCATTTGGCGTTGATATTACGTTTATGTGGTGACTTAATTTATTTAAGATTTTCTTTGAAATATAAAGTCCCATACCCGTTGATTTTGTTTTCTTTCTTCCATTTTCTCCAGTAAATCCTTTGTCAAATATTCTTTCTATATCTTGAGGTACAATTCCCATACCATAGTCTTTTATATGAAGTTCACATCCTTTTTTATTTTCCTTCAAATAAATTTCTATTTTTCCTCCTATATGGCTATACTTGATTGCATTATCAATTATTAGCTCAATTATATGAGTAATCCACTTTTTATCAGTAAGAACATTTTTATTTAACTGATTAACTTGCAAATCTATTTTATTATATATAAATTGATATTTATTTTTCTTTATTACTTCTTTTACTACTTGTTCCAAGTTCACTTCATTTATTATAAAGTCTGAATTATAGTTTCCTGCTCGACTTGAATACATTGCTTGTTCCACTAATTTATCTATACGGCTGACTTCACTATTAATTTGCTTAGATAATTCCCTACTATCATCAATTTCATTTACTCTTTTTCCTATTATTTGAAGAACTGAAATTGGAATCTTCACTTCATGAATCCAGTTTGTCATGTAATCGTTTATATCCTCTAATTCATTTCTTAAACTATCTACTTCTTCCTCATTCTCTTCAATTAGATGTTTTACATTCTTATAAATATAATCCCTTTCCAAATCATCATATTCTTCTCTTAAATTATGTATTGAATTTATGATTTTTTTTGTTTTTTTCTTATAATTTCCATAACCAATAAAAGTGAAAATTACCACAGCTAAAATTGATAAAATATTAATATAAATTAAAGTATCAATACTATTACTTAAATTAGGATCTAGTATCATAGTAACATCAACTATTAACATTATTAAAATTATTAAAATTAAAAATACTTTTACTTCTCTTAAATAATTTCGTAAACTCATTTTATTATATATCCTTGTCCTTTTTTAGTTTCTATAAAATCATTTAGTCCTATGGAGTCTAACTTCTTTCGCAATCTATTAACATTTACTGTTAAAGTATTTTCACTTATAAATTCATCTGTATCCCAAAGTTCTTCTATTATTTCATCTCTACTTACGATTTTTTCTTGATTTTCCATTAATATTTTCATTATTTTCAACTCATTTTTAGTCAGTTCGGCATTTTCATCTTTAAAGTATATCTTTCCATCAACTATATTCAGTGTTATATCTTTAAATTTTATTATCTCGCTTTTTAAATCATTATTATAAGAGTAAGTTCTTCTAAGTATGGCTTGAATTTTGGCAACTAAAATTTGTGGCGAAAAAGGTTTAGTAATATAGTCATCTCCTCCCATATTTATAGACATGATTATATCCATATCATTATCTCTAGAAGAAATAAATATTATTGGTACTTTCATAAAGTTTCTAATTTGTAAACACCAATAAAATCCATCATAACAAGGTAAATTAACATCCATTAAAATTAATTTTGGATTACATTGTAATACCTCATCTGTTATATTTTCAAAATCATTTACCTCACAAGCACTGTATCCCCACTTACCCAAAGTTAAGCTAATTTCTCTACTTAGAGCCTTATCATCTTCTATTATAAAAATATCCATCATTATATCCCCCTTTTTTTCATCTTCAAATCAATATTATTATATATTAATTATAATCCATTCTATTATTTTTCTTTCAATTTGTATATTCTTAAGATTTGATTTTAGATAATATTTAGCTTATTTTATTGTTTTTATGTAAATAATAAATAAAACTATTTAAAATAATTGGAGGTGTATTTCTTGAATTATAAAAATACCATAAATCATAATTGTAATATTAAGTGTCCTAAATGCAATCATACATATTCATATGACTTTAAGCTTGAAGATTTGAAAAAAAACGATAATAAAAGCAGATCTCTTGAGAATTCCTATGAATTTTTAATTTATTTAATTTGTAAAAATCCACTATGCAATTACGATATTGAAATTAAAGGAGAGGCTATTGTAAGTTCTTCAAATTCTCTAGATTCCATAAAAATTAATTCTATTAAATAATATAAAGAGCTCATATTTTATGAGCTCTTTATATTATTTAATTACTTTGTTTATTAACCTGTTTTAAAACATAATCAAATATAACATATGATGGTGAAATATTAATTTTTTATTAACTAATCTATATCTATTTTTAATCAAATCCATATAAACTGTAGTATATTAAAAATAAATTTACTACTTTACCATAACTATCTGTTCCTTCTTTTACTCCATTAGCTTTTAAATAATTATTATTCATTTTGTCTGATACTTCATTTACTTTTCCTTCATATTTACTCCAAAATTCACTACTATTATTTAGGTCATTTTTTACTGATTTAGATAAATTTCTACTTAACTCTTTAAATTTATCATAATCTACTTTTGCAAGAGCTGATGCCGTGTATTTGAGAGCTAATATATATCCTGAATATTGAAAATCAAACTCCTCATTATTTATACAGGCTATATAAGCTAAAAAGTTGCACTCATCTTCACTTCCATATCCCCTTTGATGAGCCATTTCATGTAATGTGGTAAAGGGGATATAAATATCTGGTGCAGCAATATTTACATTTGCTTCTCCTGTAAAAGGTGAGTAAATTCCTGTTATTCCCGTATAACATAATAAATTTGAGTTCATTATTGGTTTTGCATGGGCATAACTTCCCCTTTTATTTAAATTTAAGATATTAACATTTTCATATCCATTATTAGCTCTTTTCAAAACTTCTTTGCGATTTGTATTACATTTCATTACATTTTTATTATCTTCAAAAACTTTCTGTCTAGTATAATTACATTTTTCAACTAAAAAGCTATATAGACTTACTAAATCATCTTCATCATAATTAACATCTTTAATATTTTCATTGTGACTTATATTATAATCCGCAATTAAAGAATCTTTCAAATCCATACGATTGTAATTTATTCCCCACAATACAAGGAAAAGAAAATAAACTATACCTACTATGGATATTATATTTAATATTGAATTTTTTAAGTAAACAAAAGTACTTTTAGGATTTTTAAGTATAAAATAAATTGAGTAAATCAAAAATATTAGAATAAATAATACTACAATATAAATTAGAATTTCAAATAACGAAAAAGGAAAAATACTAAAAATTTTACTCATGAATTTTGCAGAGTACATGTTAATTCCATTAGAATAATATTTGTCCACTAAATTGGGCATCTTTTTTGTAATTACATTAAGTAATATTCCTAGTATTAACAGAGAAATAGATATAATTCTGAACTTTTTTATTACCATCACCACCTTTATTCCTAATAACTATATTATAAGTTTATTTTTCATGTTTTTGTAAAAAAATAAAGAAGCAATAGAAAGTAGTAAAATACTAATTCCTTACTTCTTTATTTATACAAATTCTAAGCTTTAATACATTTACTCCACAGAATAAATGCAACAACCATTAAAATTGTGCTATATGCTACTAAGGCATATACATTAGATAATGTCAAATAATTTATTCCTGCTCCTACACATAAAATAACCATTCCTAATAAAGTATTGAGTAAGTTTTGACTTTTATTTACGTCTCCAAATTTTAGTGTAAAAGGTAAAGTATTTTTTCCTAACATGTGTTCAATAACTATGAAAACTAATAAAAACACAAAGGCAGTAATTAAAATTGGCAATACTTTAATCCCAAAAATAACTATGAAAATAATGCTTTCGAATAAATATAATGGCAATAATATATTGGCTAATAACGCTTTATATGCACCTTTATATACATTTGACTTATCACTTATATAAGCTGTTTCATAAATCCACGCTGCTTTATAATCATTAGAATATTGTAATGTCATTAATAAGGTTGGAACCATAAAAATAAACCAATAAATATTTAATGACATATGTAAAGATATATTTTTTATTTCATTTATGGAGTCCATTGAATACATAAATATAAATAATAATGGAAATACAATATTAAAACCTAAGCTAGGATATGTCATAAGTTTAAATTCCCTTTCTCTTTTTATTATAGAAGAAGAAAGATCATAAACTGCTTTTTCTTCATTATTTCTGCATGTCCATTTTCCAATTCTATAAAATAGTCCGTGTTTCTTTTCTTTTTCACTATCTTTTACAATATTTAATTTTGAAAGAGAATCTTCAAATTTAGATGTATTTTTTATATATAAACTAATAGCTATAACCGGTACAATTAAAGCTAATACAATTAAAATAATTATTATTTCGTTAATTTTCCCACCATCAATTGCATGTAAAGGTGATGCAAACCACATTGGCGGTAAAATCAAATTCCATATGTTACTTTTGTATACTATATTTATATCTACTATATCAAACATTCTACCTAAAAATTGATAACTTATGGTCATTATTATTGTTAATCCTATTTGAACAAAGTTTATTATGTCTTTAACTTTTTCCCCGTCAAAAAATTTTAAAATCAGAAGATATAATAGGGCTGTTATTACAACCATAAATATATCTATTACAATTAATTCTAATATGAAAATAACGCCTATTAAAATACCTGATTTAAATGAACCTATAATCGCAAGCCAAGACAATGCTAATGAAGTCAGAAAAATATAATAGCATATATGAGTTAACTTAGCTGCGTTAATTGTCTTATTGTCGACACCTTTAGTCCCTATTATATTCTTGTCTCTTACATCCAAGAGAACACTTGAAAAATCTGATATGAAAATTGTTAATATAAAAAACATAAACATACCAAAAACTATAGTATACGTATACATAATATTAAACGTAAACATTGTTATTATTCCAATGAAAATTCCCATAATTGCATACATGATTAACGCTTTATTAAATGAGTTTTTGTCCTCTTTATCACCACCACTATTAGAGTTTTGCATTACTGTAGATGTTCTTCTACTATCAAGAGTCAATTTCATACTTAAAATTAGTCTCATGCTTTCATAATCTACACCCATTTTAGTATATATGCCTTTAAACTTATCTAAAATATTTAAAAATTTATATTCTTTCATATTATTCACCTACTTAATTGCCATTGCAATTTTATCTGCAATTTCTTTGTGATTGTTAAATCCAGTCATTTCATTAAATATTTCTTCCAATGATCCTTCATGAGAGTTTTCTTTAAGTTCTTTAAAACTTCCATCAGCAACTATTTTTCCATTATTAAGAAGAACAATTCTATGACTTATTTTCTCTACCACATCCATAATATGAGATGAATAAAAAATAGTTTTTCCTTCCTTTGCGAAGATTTCAAGAAGTTCCTTAACAATCATTACAGAATTAGCATCTAGCCCACTTAATGGTTCATCTAAAAATAATATCTCTGGATTATGAATAATACTAGAAATAAGTATTAATTTTTGTCTCATACCTTTGGAAAATGTTGAAATCCTTGTGTTCAAATAATCTTCTATTCCAAATAAACTCATAAGTTCTTTTGCTTTTATTGTTGATGTATCCAGGCCTAAATCATACAATTGACCTATAAAATTTAAATATTCCATTGCAGTTAAACTTTCGTATACATCTGATACTTCTGGTACATATCCTATCTTCTTTTTATACTCGCCTTTTGTGTTTTTAATATTTTTATCAAATATTATTACATCTCCTTCATATCCATCTACAATTCCCAGCATAATTTTCACAGTTGTACTCTTACCTGCACCATTAGCCCCTATATATCCAATAATTTCTCCTCTCTTTACTTGAAGGTCAACACCTTTTAATACTTCTTTTCCTCCAAATTGCTTCTTTAAATTTCTTAGTTCTAATATTATTTCATACATATCTCAATCCCCTTTTTTATGTATAGATTCAAAATTTTTATAAAATTATAAAAATTATAAACTAATAAATATCCATGTTTTGTAATTACTAATTATTTTATAAGACTTATTAAACCTAGTCTATAATATATAAAAATTAAAAAAGTATCTTACGTAATTGTAAGATACTTTTTTAATCTTTATTCTTATCCAAACAGACTAAGTAAAATACCTGCTGCTACTGCTGAACCTATAACTCCTGCAACATTTGGTCCCATAGCATGCATTAATATAAAGTTTCCTGGGCATTCTTCTTGAGCAACTTTTTGAGATACTCTAGCTGCCATTGGCACCGCTGATACGCCTGCTGAACCAATTAATGGATTTACTTTTTCCTTACATATTAAGTTCATTAATTTAGCAAATAATACACCTGTTGCTGTTCCTATACCAAATGCCAATACACCAAGTCCAAATATCATAAGGGTTTGAGTACTTAAGAAGATACTTGCTTCTGCAGATGCTCCCACTGATACTCCTAAGAATATTGTAACTATATTCATTAATGCATTTGATGCTGTATCAGATAATCTATCTGTAGCACCAGATTCTTTAAGTAAATTACCAAACATAAGCATACCTATTAATGTGGCAGCTGATGGTAGCAATAATGATACAACAATTGTAACTGCTATTGGAAATATTATTTTTGCTTTTTTCGAAACTTGTTTAGATTGAGTCATAACTATACATCTTTCTTCTTTAGTAGTTAAAGCTCTCATTATTGGAGGTTGAATTATTGGAACTAACGCCATATAAGAGTATGCTGCAACAGCTATTGGTGCTAATAAGTGTGGAGCTAATTTAGTAGTTAAATATATTGCAGTTGGTCCATCTGCCCCCCCTATTATACCTATTGATGCTGCCGCTTGTGCTCCAAATCCTAATACTAAAGCACCTAAAAAAGTTGTAAATATACCAAATTGTGCAGCCGCGCCTAATAATATACTCTTAGGATTTGCAATTAGTGGAGCAAAATCTGTCATTGCTCCTACTCCTAAGAAAATTAATGGTGGAAATATCCCTAGTTCATCACCTAAAAATAGATATTTTAATAATCCACCTGTTGTTTCTGTATTTATATATGCCGATGTACCTTCCTTTAATGCGTCTACTCCTTGTGGTGATATAAGCTGTATTTTAGAAACTGCTTCATTCATAACTCCTGATAATGGAAGGTTTGATAGTAACATCCCAAATGCTATTGGAATTAATAATAACGGTTCAAATCCTTTAGCTATGGCTAAGTATAGTAATATACAGGATACCACTATCATTACTATTTGTTGCCAAGTTATATTGACAATCCCCATTGTTTGTATAAAATCTATTATAACCTCTCCCACGGGTTTTTCCCCCTTCTATATATATTTAAATTATCCTATTGTAACTAATAGATCTCCTGAGTTAACAGAAGAACCTTTGCTAGCTTTTACTTCTTTTACTGTACCATCAGATGGTGCCAGTATTTCATTTTCCATCTTCATAGCTTCTAGTATTAATAAAATATCACCTTTAGAAACGCTTTGACCTTCACTTACATTAACTTTACTTATTGTTCCTGGCATTGGTGCCAATACACTACCACTTCCTACTGCAGAAGCTGATGCAACTTTCTTTGGAGTTGCCGCTTTTTTTGTAGCTGGTTGAGGAGCCACTTGCGATTGTGGTCTTGCAACACTCTCCCCACTTGTCCCTAATTCCTCAACTTGAACTTCATAAGCATTTCCATTTACCACTATATTGTAATTTTTTATCATTATAAGTACCCCCCTATTTTATACCTCAATATTATGTGTTTTTTCCCAGTTACTTTGAATGTTATTTGTTCTATTTATTCTTTTTACAACTATATTTTTATTCCCAGAAGCAACAATTGCCGCAGTTATTATGGCAATTAAATCATCATTATTTTCTGTAATTGACTCTTCTAGTTCTTCTTGATTTTCATTAAATTTTATTTCTGCCAATTTATCTTTTTTATCATTTGGCGCTACATTTACTACTCTTATAATTAACGCTATTAAAACCAATACTATAAATACTACTACCATAGATAATAATGCTGTTACACACCCGCCTAAAAGGCGTTCACCCATTGGCATTGAAGCAGCATCTACTTTCAATGCCTCTAGTAATTGACTTATATTCATTATTTATCACCTTCCTATAGAGGTATATTTCCATGTTTCTTAAATGGTCTGCTTTCTCTCTTTGATGCCAACATATCTAGGGCATCAGCTATTCTGATTCTACTAACTTCTGGCTCTATAACATCATCTATATAACCTCTCTCAGCAGCTTTATATGGTGTTGCAAATTCATTTGTGTATTCTTCAATTTTTTGTGCTCTAATTTTTGCTGGATCTTGTGCATCTTTTATCTCTTTTTTAAATACTATATTGGCTGCACCACTTGGTCCCATAACTGCAACTTCTGCAGTTGGCCATGCTAATACTATGTCTGCTCCTAAGTCCTTAGAGCACATTGCTAAATAAGATCCTCCATAAGCTTTTCTTGTTATCAATGTAATTTTTGGAACTGTTGCTTCACTATATGCATAAAGCATCTTAGCTCCATGTCTAATTATTCCTCCGTATTCTTGTTCGCTACCCGGTAAAAAGCCTGGTACATCTACTAAACTAATGATTGGAATATTAAAAGCGTCACAAGTTCTTATGAATCTTGCTGCTTTGTCTGATGCATTTATATCTAAGCTCCCAGCCATAATATTTGGCTGATTTGCAATTATACCTATACTTTCACCATTTATTCTTGCAAATCCAGTTATTATATTTCTTGCAAAAAAAGGTTGAACTTCGTAAAAATAGCCTTCATCAATTATTTCATATATAATATCTTTCATATCGTAAGCTTTGTTTGAACCGTCAGGAATTATAGTATTTAATTTATCTAGTATTACATTTGGCGAGTCATTTGTTTCAACTAAAGGTGTCTTTTCAGTATTATTAGACGGCAAGAAACTTAATAAGGTTTTGATTTGATTTATACAATCTTCATCATTTTGAGCTATAAAATGAGCAACACCTGAAGTTGTATTATGAGTTGACGCTCCACCTAATTCTTCTGCACTTACTTCTTCTCCTGTAACTGTTTTTATAACTTGTGGGCCTGTTATAAACATTTGACTTGTTTGATCTACCATATATATAAAATCTGTAAGAGCTGGTGAATAAACTGCTCCACCCGCACAAGGTCCCATTATTGCAGATATCTGAGGAATAACTCCTGAGGCAATTGTATTTTTAAGGAATATTCCACCATATCCTGCAAGGGCATCTACTGCTTCTTGTATTCTTGCTCCACCTGAATCATTAAGACCTATTACTGGAGCTCCCATTTTTATTGCTAATTCCATTACTTTTACTATTTTTTTAGCATGCATTTCTCCTAATGAACCACCAAGAACTGTAAAATCTTGAGCATATGCATAAACTAATCTTCCATTAACTTTTCCATAGCCACATACTACGCCTTCACCAGGTGCACTTTGTTTTTCCATTCCAAAATTTGTACATCTATGTTTTACAAAAGCATCAACTTCAACAAAAGTATTTTCATCGAATAATAAATTTAATCTTTCTCTTGCTGTTAATTTACCTGATTTATGTTGTTTTTCGATTCTTTTTTCTCCACCACCAAGTTCTATAGTTTCTCTAGTTTTCTTAAGCAAGTTTAATTTTTCAGCAGACATCTGTATCCCTCCAAGACTTATTTTCTTTCACTTAGTTCTAATAACATTCCACTTGTACTTTTCGGATGGCAAAATGCTATACTAGCATTTCCTGCACCATATCTTGGCTTTTCATCAATCATTCGATATCCTTTTTCCTTAATTTCTGCTATAGCTTCTTCTATATTATCCACTCTTAAAGCCACATGCTGTATTCCGCCTCTTCCACCATTTTTTTGAATAAATTTAGCTATAGGACCATCGTCAGTTGTAGATTCTAAGAACTCTAACTCTGCTTCACCTATTGGTAAAAATCCAACTTTTACTTGTTGATCTTCAACAATCTCAGTTCCTTGACACTCTAACCCAAGTACATCTTCAAAGAATTTCAAAGCTTCCTCTAAATTAACTACAGCTATACCAATATGGTCAACATTTTTTACATTCATTTTTTAATCCCCCTTATTTTATAATACTTTCAAAAATTTTCTCCCCAATTGTATATGGATCTGCTTCTTTTGTTATTGTCTTAGCTAACAATGTATCTACGTCTTTAGTTGACTCCATTTCATTAACTTTTTTCTCAATTCTTCTATGAACAATTTCTTTAACTTCTAATTTATTTCGAATCAACCTTCTATTATATATTTCTTTGCTATCATAAAGATATTTTCTATGTTTAATTATATTTTCAAATGCAGTTTCTACACCTTCTCCATTTTCTGATATAACTAAGCTTACTGGAGGCCTAAAATCCCAATCATGTTTAAAATCAAGCATCATTTCAATTTCTATGGATGTTTTTTTTGCTCCATCTTTGTCAGCTTTATTAACTATAAATACATCTGCAATTTCCATTACCCCAGCTTTTATAGCTTGTATATCATCACCAAGACCTGGAACCATAACCATTATAGTAGTATCTGCCGTTTTGACTATATCAACTTCAGACTGACCAACACCTACAGTTTCTATAAATATATAATCACATCCATATGCATCAAGTACTTTTATAGCTGCTTGAGTTGCATTTGATAACCCTCCTAAACTTCCTCTTGTCCCCATTGAACGTATAAATACTCCTTTATCAGTATTTAAGTCATTCATTCTGATTCTGTCCCCAAGTATGGCACCTTTAGTAAATGGACTTGTTGGATCTATGGCAATTACACCAACTTTTTTATCTTTTTCTCTTAGTAGTTTAACTATCTTATCAGTAAATGTAGATTTCCCTGCACCGGGAGGACCTGTTACACCAATAACATAAGCCTTCCCAGTATGTTTATATATTTGTTTTAGGAAATCTTCATATCCATCAACTTCATTTTCAATCATAGTAATAAGCCTTGCACATGCTCTTTTATTGCCTTTAAGAAGTTCCTCTATAAGATTTTCCATAACATTCTCTCCTAATCATTTAGTGCTAATTTCTTTAAGTTTTCTTTTATAAAATTAATAGTTACAGATGTTGGAGTTCCAGGAGTAAATATTTCCTCTACTCCTTTTTCTTTTAAATATGGTATATCTTCTTCTGGTATAACACCTCCGCCTATAACCAGTATTTCATCATAAGCGCCTTCGTCTTTTAATAAATCAACAACTTTTGGTAGCAAATGATTGTGAGCTCCAGATAATATACTCATAGCTACTACATCAACATCTTCTTGTATTGCCGCCTGGACTATTTGTTCTGGCGTTTGTCTAAGACCTGTATATATAACTTCCATTCCTGCATCTCTAAGTGCTCTAGCTATAACTTTGGCACCTCTATCATGACCATCAAGTCCTGGCTTTGCAACTAATACTCTAATAGGTTTCATTATATTTCCCCCTCAAAACATCTATTTTAATTTCTTTAATTTTTATATCATTACAGTTTGTTTATATTCACCAAATTCGTCTCTCATAACCCCACATATTTCTCCCAATGTAGCATAACTTTCTACTGCATCTAATATAAATGGCATTACATTTCCATTTCCATCGCATGCTTTTCTTAATTTTTCTAAACTTTCTTTTACTTTTTTATTGTCTCTTTTTTCTTTAAGAGCTTCTATTTTTCCTTTTTGTCTTACACCTACTTTAGGATCAACTCTCAATAGACCTTTTGGAGGTTCTTCTTCTACTTGAAATTTATTTACTCCTACTATTATCTTTTCATTTTTTTCTATTTCTTTTTGATATTTATAAGCACTATCCATTATTTCCTGTTGTATAAATCCCTTTTCTATTGCTGATGGTGCTCCACCTAATTCATCTATTTTTTCTATTAACTCTATTGCTTCTTCTTCTATCTTATTTGTCAAACTTTCAACGTAATATGATCCTGCAAGGGGATCTATAGTATCAGCTGCTCCACTTTCATATCCAACTATTTGTTGAGTTCTAAGAGCTACTCTAACAGAGTCTTCTGTAGGTAGTGCTAAAGCTTCATCTTTAGAATTAGTATGAAGAGATTGTGTTCCACCAAGTACAGCTGCTAAAGTTTGTATTGCAACTCTTACTATATTATTTTCTGGTTGTTGAGCTGTTAAAGTACAACCAGCTGTTTGAGTATGGAATTTAAGTGCCCAAGATTTTGGATTTTCAGCCTTGAATCTATTTTTCATTATATTAGCCCATATTCTTCTTGCTGCTCTAAACTTGGCAACTTCTTCAAATAGGTTGTTATGTGAATTAAAGAAGAAGGATAACCTTGGTGCAAAATCATCAATATGAAGTCCTGATTCAAGGGCTGCATTTACATATGCAATACCATCAGCCAAAGTAAATGCCACTTCTTCTACTGCATTAGCTCCAGCTTCTCTTATGTGATAGCCTGAAATACTTATTGTATTCCATTTTGGTACATTTTTTGAACAGTAATCAAATATGTCTGTTATAAGTCTCATTGATGGTTTAACTGGAAATATATATGTTCCCCTAGCTACATATTCTTTTAATATGTCATTTTGAATTGTTCCTCTTAATTTATCTGGTGATACACCTTGTTTTTTAGCAACTGCTATATACATAGCCAATAAAACAGAAGCTGGTGCATTTATAGTCATAGATGTTGATACTTTATCTAGTGGTATCCCATCAAATAATATTTCCATATCTGCCAAAGAATCTATAGCAACTCCAACTTTTCCCACTTCTCCTTCTGCTATTGCATCATCTGAGTCATATCCCATTTGAGTTGGTAAATCAAATGCAACAGATAATCCCATAGATCCTTGATCTATTAAAAATTTATATCTTTTATTAGATTCTTCCGCTGTTGCAAAGCCTGCATACATTCTCATTGTCCATAACTTTCCTCTATACATAGTTGGTTGAACACCTCTTGTATATGGAAATTGTCCTGGATATCCTAAATCTTTTTCATAATCTACTTCCACATCAATAGGAGAATATAATCTTTGTACTGCTTCTCCTGTATCAAATTTAAATTCTTCTTTTCTTTCCGGGAATCTAGCTAAACTTTTTTTGACTTTCCCTTCTTCCCATTTTGCAAAGGATTCCTTAATATTTTTATTTTCCATAGAACTTCCCCCTATTTCCTAATCTTCATTTATTTGATATAGTTTAATATTTCTATCTAAGTTATCTTTCAATTATCATTATTATAAGATAAAGAGTTTTATTCTCATTTATACTATAATATCCTTCTGTTTTAATCTGCTTCCTCCAAGGCAACTTTTTTCATAGTGCCTGTTTTTAAAAATCTTTCATGCCAAGAAAGTGCTTCTTCTAATATATGAGGTGTGTGTTTGAATTTACCTTCTTGGGCTTTATTAAAGTAATCCCATAAAGCATCTTTATAATCTGGATGTGCACAATTTTCAATTATACATTTTGCTCTTTCTTTTGGTGATAGGCCTCTTAAATCAGCTACTCCTTGCTCTGTAACTATAACCATCACATCATGTTCTGTATGATCATGATGACTTACCATTGGAACTATACTTGAAATATCTCCTCCTTTTGCTATGGATTCAGTAGTAAATATAGTTAAATATCCATTTCTAGCAAAGTCACCAGAACCTCCTATACCATTCATCATTCTACTTCCCATAATATTTGTAGAATTTACATTTCCATATATATCAACTTCTATAGCTGTATTTATAGCTATAATTCCTAATCTTCTTGCCACTTCTGGACTATTGCTTATTTCTTGAGGTCTAAGAATTATTTGATTTTTATATTCATTAAAGTGTTCATAAAAGTTATCTAATCTATCTGGTGATATTGTAAGTGATGTTCCTGAGGCAAATTTGACCTTTCCTGATTTAATTAAGTCAATTACTGAGTCTTGTATTACTTCTGAATAAACTACTAAGTCTTTAAAATTAGAATTTTCTAATCCAGCCAAAACAGCATTAGCAACACTTCCAACCCCAGATTGCAAAGGAAGTAAATTCTTTGGTAATCTATTTTCTTTTACTTCATTTTCTAAAAAAGCAATCATATTTTGAGCCATTTTATTTGAAGTTTCGTCAACAGGCGATACTACCCTAGTTTTATCTTTCAAATCAGTAAAAACTATTGCTGCAATTTTATCTAAATCGCATTTTATATAAGGTTTACCAATTCTATCTTCTGGATGAATCAAAGGTATTGGTTCTCTTTCTGGAGGATTTTTCAAATCATAAACATCGTGTATTCCTTCCAATTCAATTGGTTGAGAAATATTAATCTCTATTATTACTTTATCTGCTACTTCAGCAAACACATTTGAATTTCCAATCGATGTAGATGGTATTATATAACCTTCCTCAGTAATACTAACGGCCTCTATTAAAGCTATATCCATTTTTCCTAAAAATCCATACTTAACATATTGTGGTGTATGACTTAAATGCATATCACAATATTGAACGCTGTCATCATTTATTGCATTTCTCATTGCTCCAGTAGTTTGGTATGGATATCTTCTTTTTACTACTTTTGATTTTGTTAAAGCTTCATCCAGTTCTGGTCCAACTGATGCTCCAGTTATTATTGTTAAACCTATTTTTTCTCCCTCATCTGCTCTTTTTGCAATTTCAAGTGGAATTGCCTTTGGATATCCAGCAGGAGTAAATCCACTAGTTCCAACAATCATATTATCTTTAAATAACATTGCCGCTTCTTTTTGAGTCATTACTTTATCTTTTAATTTTTCACATCTTAATCTTTCCATAAGTCCCCCCCTAAATATTATTTATATATAAATACTACATAGGCAGTTTGTGCAGTATTATTGTAAATATAACCATTCCTAATAAAGCAAATGGGTAAGTTGCACCATACCCTGCTGCTGGTTCATCACTTCCCGCTGCTTCTATTGCAGCACCAAGACCTGGTGTGGAAGTCATACCACCACATATTGCTCCAGATAACATTAACCAATTAATTTTAAATACATATCTTCCAAGTAAAAATCCTATCATCATACCTACTATTCCAATTACTAAAGATATTATGGCTAAAAATGCTCCAGATCCAACTAAGGCATCTATGGCTTTGTATCCATATCTAAGTCCTACTATGGCAAGGAAAAAAACTAAAGATACATCTCTAATTACACCTAATATTTTTCCATCCATTCTAAAACTAATTTTGCCAAGCTTACCTATATAACCTACTATTAATGATCCAATTAAAACTCCTCCTGTGGAACCAAGACTAAAATATCCTACAAATGGTAAATAAATATTTATATTTCCTAATAAATATCCAAATATACATGCTATAGTAAAACCTAACATATCAAATTTTGTCTCTGGAATTTCTTTACCTTTAGAAGTTTTCCTAGCATCTTCTAATTCTTTTCTATATTGCAATCTTTCTTTTTCAACATCAATTTTAAATATAGATGGTAAGAAGTTGACAGCTAGTATTACTATAAAGACACCAAATGGATATCCTATGGCATGGCCTGCGCCTATACTTGCTTCTGCATTTGTAATAAACTGTTGTTTTATTTCATCTGTTAATTTAAAATCATTTACATCTTTAGGTATATCTTTTTCATCTACACCAGCCATTTCTAAAAACTTAACTTTTTCTTTATCTGTCATAGTTTCATAATTTAAAGTTTTTTCAGTTGCATGACCTTTTGCTGTTTCTATTGCCGCTGCAAGCCCTGGAGAACTTGTTAATGCACCAGTATAAACTCCTGATACTTCATAAGTATTTGAATCTTTACTAAACCAAGTTGCCATATAAGTTGCTGCCGCGCTAGAAAACGTTATTACAAGTCCTAAAATAACAAACTTTGCTCCATACTTTCTTAATACAACCCCCATATCTTTAGCTGCAAGTAAACCTACTGCAGCAACAAATAGAATTAAAAATATGTCAAAGAATTCGCTAGGTATAACTCCAGAATTTAATAAACTCTGTGCTGCTTCATATGCTCCACCATTTTCTGGTATACCTGATGCATATTTAAATGCTACCCATCCAATAAACAACCCTGTGAATAAAGCTCCTGATATCCCAAAACTAAACTTTCCAAACTTTATTTTCCCAAAAAAAAGCCCCGTAATAACAGCTAAGAACATCAGTATATATGGGCTAAAAAAAACACTAGCAAAATCAAATCTCATACATTTCCCCCTTAACAATATTTTTTTATTAATTTCTTGATTTATATAAATCATTTTTTTTAATTATATTGTAGGTTTTTTATCAAGCCTTGTATAATATATATATATATATATACTTATATACTTTTGGGTATAAGGGTTTGAGGGAGTTGATTTGATGGAGTTATTGCACTTGAAATATTTTTTAACAGTTGCAAAAACTGAACATATGACTAAGGCTGCTCATGAACTTCGAATTGCACAACCAGCTCTTAGTAAAATCATTCGTAATTTGGAGAAAGAATTGGAAGTAAAACTCTTTGATAGAAGAGGAAAATCTATTATTTTAAATGATGCTGGAAAGTATTTTTGTGAAAAAGTGGAAGAAGCATTAGTAATTCTTGATGATACAGTAAATGATGTAAAAGAATTTGATTTAATTGAGAAAAACAAAAAAGTAAGGTTTTTATCCCTATGTGCTTCATCAATTGTTGCAGACATACTAATAGCTTTTAAATCTGCTTATCCAGATATTCAGTTAGAAGTAACTCAATCGCTGAGTAACTTAGATAATAATTTTGATAGTTATGATTTATGCTTGTACTGTACTAATAAACCTAATCCTTATAAAAATTCCTTCTGTTTACTTGAAGAAGAAATTTTGCTAGGAGTATCAACTAAACATCCTTTATCAAATAAAGGTACTATCAGCTTATGCGAAGCTAAAAATGAGAATTTTATAGCACTGGGACAGGGTCATCTAAGAAATTTAATTTATGATTTTTGTAAAACAGCTGGATTTAAGCCGAATATAACTTTTGAAAGCACTAATAATTCACTTATAAGAGATTTAATTGTTTTTGGTCAAGGAGTTGCATTTATTCCAGAAATTTCATGGAAACTTGATAATTATAATGGAATTAAATTCTTGCATATAAAAAAACCTTTTTGTAATCGCTCAATATATCTCTACACTAAATATACTGATAACTCACCACTAAATGTTCAAATATTCAAAGATTTTATCATTAATCATTTTAAAAATATACAAATATAGCACTTTATATTTTCCACTTAACTATTTCTGTTATTTACTTAATTATAAAAAAATACGTCTAACTTTTCTTTATCGTTGCTATTTCCCTACAAGTTCAATAAACTTAATGATTTTTATTTGCAATATGAATCAAATTTATAAATATTAAGCTATTTTATTAGTATTTAATATTTTTTAATTGCATTATTACATTTTTATAAAAAAAGAGTTGTCTAATTATAATGATACAAAATCATTTTAAGACAACTCTTTTTATTTCTGTTATATTAGCATGTAGCTCCTCCAACTACATGAATATCTACATTTATTATTTATTTTTTCTCTCAAGCAAATCATTTGATAATAATTGTTTTTCTACATTTTCAAAACCTAAACGTTCTATTTAGGTCCCATATTCTATTGAATCAAATAGACACTTGTCTATACAATGGCCGCAGTGATTACATATATCTTCATCTATTTCTAATCTATCATCAACAACTTTAAAAGCACTTATTGTACATACTCCTACGGCTATTTTAAATTTATGATGTAATTTTACTTTCGCATAACATTTATAAAATCTTTCATGAATTTCTTCGAATAATTCAAATGTATCTATTAATCCATATTGACAAGTAGTTCCTTACATGATACAACTGGTCGTCTTTTGAACCTATTCCTCCTGCTTCAACACCTCTAATAATAAGCACTTTCACACTTATCAACCCATTCTATATTGTATATCAAATAGAAAATTCATATTTTTTTCCTATAACTTAGTTTTATTTTAACACTTGTGATATGCTATTAAAAGTGATATTATCTTATGAAAAACATAGGTATAACCTATAGATAATCAGTATCATTTAACCATATTTATTAATAGAAAGGGGGTATTTTATGACTATCAGACACTTGAGAATTTTTATTGAAGTAGCAAGAACAGGTAAAATGAGCTTAGCCGCACAAAGATTATTCATTTCTCAGCCTACAGTAAGCCAAGCTATTCGTGAATTAGAAGATCACTACGGTCAAAAGCTTTTCGAAAGATTATCAAAGAAGTTATATATAACATCTTTTGGTAAAGAACTATTCTCCTATGCAACTAAAGTAGTTGAACAATTTGATAATTTAGAAAAAACAATGAATGACAATCTTCATATAGAAAATTTACGCATAGGTGCTTCTGTAACTGTTGGAACTTGTCTTTTATCTAAAATATTAAAAGAATTTCATAACCTTGCCCCTAGGGTAAACACTTATGCTTATGTTAATAACACTACTATGGTTGAAAAAAAATTATTAGAATCTGACTTAGATATTGCTATTGTAGAAGGTGAAATTCATTCTCAAGATTTAGTTACTACTCCTGTAATAGATGATTATCTTGTTCTTTTATGTAACAATAATCATCCTCTTTCAAAAAAAGAAAAAGTAACATTGTATGATTTAGAAAACCAAAGATTTGCTATGAGAGAAGACGGCAGCGGTACAAGAGAATTTTTCGAACAAATTTTACATAAGTATAAAATTCAGATACAATTAGCATATGAAGCTAGTTCAACTGATACAATTAGAAGGGCTATTTTAGATGACGATTGTTTGTCACTTCTATCTATACATACTTTTGAAGAAGATATCATATGTGGCAAAATCCATATTATAAAAACTGATTTGAATCCATTGAAAAGATCCTTTAAACTTGTTCATCATAAGGATAAAATCATGACTCCTTCAATAATAACATTAAAAGAAATTTCGAAAAAATATAAAACATCCGATTTTATGAAAGATTTATTAATAAAAAAATAAGTATAACTTATTAACTGAAGTTATACTTATTTTTTATGTATGAGTTATATAATTCTTTTGCTAATCTGTTTTAGACATATGCATATAAATAATACAACGCCCAATATACCTGTAAATGGATATACGTTTCCCACTAATTTTTCAAAGGGAAATAATCCAAATAAAAATGCCAACATCGAAATAATAAGGGCGATAATATTTGCATTGTATTTTCCTTCCTTTGAAACTTTATCACATACTGTCCAAAAATTTGGTGCAGCTGTTGAGAAAATACCACATAATAAAACAACAGAAAAAATTCTACCAAATATAGGTGATATGGATTTTGCAAAATATAAAGTTGGTATAGATAATTTATAAATATCCTTTATTTTTGATAGTAAAGCAAAATTCATAACTAAAATAACTATCATCAATAATAAACTTCCAACAATAGCTCCATACTTAGCTTCCCTTCTAGTATCTGCGCTATTTCCAAGAGAAGTAAAGAAAAACAATCCACTTACCATGTTATATGATGCATATAATATACCACTTTTAACACAGTTTCCTCCTGCTTTTTTAAGGTTGATATCCACCATTATTTGTGAAATATTGTTTAATCCCTCTAAGTTTTGAATCAAAATGGTAAACCCTACAATCAAAGAAAAAATAACTATGATAGGACCAATAAAACCAATTATATTAATAAGGCTATCTAAACCACAAATAAAAGCAATAAGCACTAATATGGTCATCATAGCGCAACCAACATAATAATTTAATCCGTAATATTCTTGTAGTGTTGCTCCAGCCCCTGAAATCATAACGATAACACTTATAAACAATAACACTGGTACAAAATATTCATAAAATAGTCCTACCCTATTCCCACAAAAATATTTGTATGGTCTGTATTTTTTATAACTTCCGTAATCGTATCCAGCTTCCATAACAGTACTTCCGAAATATGTAAATAAAATCAAACTTATAACTATTGATACTAAACTACTTAAACCATTAGAAGTAAAAAACTGCATAATCTCCTGTCCTGTTGCAAATCCAGACCCAATAATAAAAGCTATAAAAGCACCTGCAAATTTCATCACATTTAATTTGTTGATTTTTTGCATCATATATAATCCCTCCCTAATGATAAATATTTAAGGGCTAGTACTAAATATATGTATCTATAAACTTTGTATGACTCATTATACGGTGAATAAACCGTTTTAAAATATCATATTATTAATTGTTTATTGTCTCTTTTTTGAAATAATTATAGAAATATATCATAAGTATATATCTTTTAAATATACAATATAATTTCTTCATAAAGGACTATATTTATGCTAAAATATGAATTATACAATTTCATAAGGAGGTTTTTATTTGAACAAAACAGATGCACTTAAAGTAATAAAATTATCATTTGGAAGCATATTGGCTATTATTATTGCATCTTTATTTAATCTGCAATATTCAATTGTAGCTGGAGTAATTACTCTTTTAGTCGTAAAAGATACTAAAAAAGAAACTTTAGCAGGGGCTTTGAGCAAACTATTTGGATTTATACTATGTACAATTTATTCTTACATTTGTTTTTGTTTGCTAGGATATAATTTGTTTGCTTTTTCATTATACATATTTATTACAATAGGTACTTGCTTTGCACTGAAAATTAGCAATGTTATTGCAATGTGTGTAGTTATTTCCTCTCATTATTTACTTCAAGGTTCCATGAGTACTTATTGGATATTGAATGAAACAGGACTTTTTATAATTGGAGCTGGTATAGGTATAATAATCAATATGTTTATGCCTTCTAATTTTCACAAAATCTATATTGGCCAACAAAAACTCCAAGAACAAGTTAGCTTAATTCTAATAGACATTGCCAACATGATAAGAGATCCAGACAAAGACATTTCCTTTCAACACAACTTAGATAAGCTAAATAAATTAATAAATAATAGCACAAAAGATGCTTATGAAAATATTAATAACAATCTGCTAAGTGACACTCAATATTTTTTAGAACATATGGAAATAATCAAAAGTCAAAGAGATGTTCTAAGCACTCTCTATGATTTAGTTTCCCAACTAAACTGCGTTCCTTATCAAGGATATGTACTTGCCATATTTATTAACAAAGTTGGTAATACTTCTTTTGAATCAGACACTATTACTAATTTATTAAATGATTTAGATATGATTTATAAAGATATGAAAATTCAACCTCTTCCTAAAAATAGAGACGAGTTTGAAAATCGAGCTATTTTATTTTTATGTTTAACTGAACTAAAAAAATATTTAGTTAATAGAAAGAATGCTCAACTCTTAAGAGATAATTATTTTTAAAATAATATGCACATTTATTCTATTTAATATAATTAAGCTTTCAAAAAAATCTGTAACTTTATCTACTATAAGCGACAACTATAATAGATATTGATAATCCTTGGGCATATATTTCAAATGAATCCTATGTTGATTTTGATTACAAAGAAAATAATGATTTAAATTTCCGTTCATATCCTTTCCCATTGGTGAAGGATGAACAATTTAATGATTTAACAATAACTGTTCCAAATAGTGTAGATTCTGAAGATTTAAATAATTTAGCTGAAATAATTTCTTATTTAGGTAGAGATGTTGATTATAACAATGGTGATATTAATATAATTAAAGAAAGTGAAGTAAAAAACAGTGCTAAAAACTTTTATTCTTCTTCTGAAAGTATCGATGTTATCTTCAATTGGTATGAGTAAATCAAACACTAAACTAAACAAAATTAAATTTTTGTTCAGCTTAGTGTTTTTTTATAAAATCTATCATTATTACTAATTAAATCACCTATTGTACACGGTTCAAAATTATTAATTTCTACACATGCATTAAATAAATTTTTTTCTTTTTTAATAATATGAAATTCCTTTGTAAAAGAATCATCATGCATATGACCAAAAACATGATATGCTCCTTTATTCTTTCTATACCATAAAAGGATTGGATAATGACAAAGCTGAACCCATTTATTATTATCTCTTATTAACTTACTTTCTTCCACAGTTTCAAAACAATTTAAAAATACAGGATTATTACGAAACTTATAATCATGATTTCCAAGAATAAGATGTAAATGTCCCTTAAGTCTTCCTACTGTCATCTTAAGTTTTTCTTCTAAATCTTGTTCTTCACATACTATAATATCCCCTAATATGTAAACATGATCATCAACTTTAACTTTATCATTATGTTTTTTTATAATTTCTTCATTCATTTCATCAATATTATTAAAATATTTACTTCTGCTTCTTTTTAATGCTAGTTCATGAAAAAAATGATAATCAGATACATAATATATTTGCGACATAATTTTTACCCCTTTCTTTTAAACATCCTTATATCTTATAAGTATATAAGCTTTCAAATTTTTATTCTTCATATATTTTACTTTTTTATTATTAACTTTTACATGTTTAGAATATTCCCCTTTTACATAATATAGATATAACTAACTTTATTAATTACCATGACATCTTAAGGAGGTAATTTCATGGAAAATGAGTTTAAACCTGACAACAAAAAAAATGTACTACGATTAGCACTATTTATTGGTGAACTTATGCTTACAAATGGTGCAGAAACATATCGTGTAGAAGATACTATAATTAGAATATGTAAATCTAGAAACTATAATCATGTAAATGTATTTACCTCTCCAACTGCTATAATTATATCTGATTATAGATTTGATGGATATTCATTTATGAGAACAATAAAGTCTAGATCTATAGATTTAAATAAAATTTCCATGTTAAATAATTTTTCAAGAAAATACGTTACTAACACTGAGCTGACTGTACAAGATGCTATGAAAGAGTTAAAAGAAATTATAAATACTACATCTTATACCTCATGGATTTTAAGTTTTTCTACTGGAATAGGTTCTGCTTTCTTTGCAACTCTATTACAAGGAAACAATATCCCTACTTTTATTTCAACTTTCATTACATCTATATTGGCAGTCATGATTTATAAAAAAACTATGAAAGTAAGTACTATACCTGCCTTTTCTTCTCTAATATCCTCAACTTTTATAGCTTTTGTTGGAGTTGTTTTGTCTCAAATAAACATTCTCCCTACACCTGCTTTGTTGATAGTCGGCTCTATTATGCCTCTACTTCCAGGAGTGTCTTTTATAAAAGGAATTAGAGATTTGATTGCTGGTGACCTGATTTCTGGAGTTGCTCGTGCTTTTGATGCTGGCGTTACAGCTGTAAGTATAGCATGTGGTGTTGGTATTATTTTAGATATTTGGCTTAGATTAGGAGGAAGTTTATAATGACAGATATGCCCTTATATTTGCATTTTATCTATTCATTTTTTGCTACTGTTGGTTTTGCTATTTTTCTAAATGCTCCTAAATCTACACTTATATCTAGCGGATTTGTGGGTGGACTTGGATGGTCTGTATTTTATTATTTGGTTAAATTAAGTGGAAATGACATATTAGCAAACTTTATAGCTGCTTTGCTAGTTTCTTATTTTAGTGAGATTTTAGCCAGAAAATTAAGACAGCCAGCAATAATTTTTATAATACCTGGCATTATTCCTTTAGTTCCAGGACTTGGAATGTATAATACTATGCTTTATTTAGTTCAACATGATTATAACAATGCAATTTCAAAAGGAGCTGATGTTTTATTTGTTGGTGGTGCCATTTCTTTGGGAATTTTAGTTGTAACATCTCTAGTTAAAACCCTACATATGTTATCTATAAAAAAAGCCGCTAAATAGCAGCTTTTTTTATTTTACAGGCAAAATTATTATGAATTTTGTACCTTTATTTTTTTCACTTTCCACTTTTATTCTACCCTCATGTAAATCAATTATATGTTTTGTAATTGTAAGTCCCAGTCCACTTCCACCTTTATTCTCACCATGTTCATCTACAATTTGATTAAACCTATCAAAGATTATATTATGATATTTTTCTTCTATCCCAATTCCTGTATCCTCCACAGTAATTTTAACAAAATCTTTTAAATCTTCTATATTAACTCTTATACTTCCACCTTTTGGTGTGAATTTTTGAGCATTACTTACTAAATTCACTATACATCTTTCTATATCATATTTATCACAGTTAATTATTTTTTCTTCAACCTCAGTATCAAATATTAGATCTATACCACTAGACTCTATACTTTCTTTTAAACTTAAAGTTGCTTCTTCCACAATATAAACTATATTCTTTTTTTCTTTATTAAGCTTGTATTTTCCATTTTCAATTTTAGATGTATCTATAATGTTATTTATTAAATTTAGTAATCTATCTGTATTACTTTTCATAATATCCATATAACTTTCTAGTTTGTCTTTTGTTAACTCTTTGTCTGAGTTACAAATGCTTCTTATTAATTGTTCAATCGAATTTATTACATTTAGAGGTGTTCTGAGTTCATGGGATAGATTTATAAAATAATTATTTTTACTTCTTTCAGCTTGTATAACTTTTTCATATAAAATCTTATTTTTTTCCATCTCATCATTTAACTGACTTGTTTTTTTGTTTACTAATTTATCAAGTTTTTTCATTTTATTTCTATTGCTATACAATAAAAACATAATGATGATAATGTATAAAATAATTGCTATATTACTTTCCCAAATAGGAGGCTTTATTGTAAAACTAACACTATTTTCTTTACTCATTTCACCACTATTGTTTCTGCATTTTATTCTAAATTTATATTTCCCAGGCTTTAAGTCTCCAAATATGGCTTCATTATTTTTTACAAGAACCCAATCATCATTAGCCCCCTCTAACTTATAATAATATTGAATGTTATTATTTTTTCTATAATCTGTAAGAAAATATTTAATTCTTATAAAGTTTTCATTATATTTAAAAACTTTACCATCTATATTTGTATAGTCTTTACCTTCCACTTCAAAACTGTCAAAATTTACTCGTCCTTCATAGTCCGTTTGTAAAACTTCCTTTGGATCAAAAATATTTAATCCTTCAATTCCAACAAATACAAAATTTCCATTTTTACATTTATACGCAGAATTTCCATTGAATTCATTACTTTGGAGACCATCTGTACTTCTTAGGTTCGTAAATCTATTATTATTAATATCAAACTTTGAAATACCATTATTAGTACTCATCCAAAGATTTTTATCTTCATCTACTAATATTTGATACACTATGTTATTTGCTAAACCATCCCTCTCTGTATAAGCTTTGAATGTTTTTTTATCCTTGTTAAATTTTAATAGTCCATCATTAGTTCCTATCCAAAGATTATTATTCTCATCTTCTACTATATTTCTTATGGTATTTACAACGGCTTCTTCACCATCTTCTTTTTTATAGTTATTAAATGTTTCTATTGTATTTTTTCTTGGATCAAGTTTAATAAGACCTCCTGATGTATATCCCCCAATCCAAAATACACCCTTCTTATCTTCGTAAATTTCTTGGATATATGGATCTTGTATCCCTGCTTTTATTAATTTGTCTGTCACTCCAAAAATTTCTTCAGATTCTATATTCAAAATATTAAGTCCTTTTGGTGTTCCTATCCATAAATTATTTTTGCTATCTATAAATAAAGACTTAATATTATTATCTATTAATCCAGCCTCTGTAGTGTACTTTTCAATAGTTTTATTTACTTTATCTATTTTGTTTACACCATTTCTAGTTCCTACCCAAATAACATTACCTTTTCCTTTAATAACACTAATGGCGTTTGTACTTAAATCATATTTAGTATTTCCTTCATAAATATGTATAATATTATCGTTTTTTCTATCAATTACGTTTAAACCATTATCCCTAGTACCTATCCACAATAATCCTTCATCATCTTCATAAACTCCCATTACAACATTGTTGCTTAGTGAGTTTTCATCTGTGGGGTCGTTTTTGTATATTTGTATCTTATTTCTTGAATCAAATATGCTTACACCTGTGTATGTTCCTGCCCAAATTAATCCACTATCATCTTCCATAAGTGTAAATACAATATTATTAGCTAAAGTACTACTATCATAGTCCTTATTCTTATAAGTAACAAATGTATCTCCTTCTATATGTTTACTTATCCCTTTTTCAGTTGCTATCCATATGTTTCCACTACTATCATATAATATTTTCCTTATGGAATTAGACTGCAATTTATTAGTATTATTTTCATCCATATTAAAAGATTTAACTTTATTATTTTTTAAGTCTATCTTTTTTAGACCTTGCTCGGAAGTTCCAACCCATAAGTTATTATTATTATCAAAAACTATAGATGATATCTTTCCCCACTGGGTAGTTTTTATATTTCCAATAGTGTACTGGGACACTTTATTTGTTTTAGCATCTATTTTATTTATTCCTTGACCAGTACCTATCCATAAATTATCTTGTGAGTCCTTATTTATAGCGTAAATATTTTTATCACTAATATTATCCTTTAAGCCTAAAATTTTATCAAAGTTACCTCCTTTTTCGTTATAAAGATACACTCCATCATTATTACCCATATAAACATTGCCTTTATCATCTACATAAATTGTCAAAATCGCATAATAAGGCTTGTCTTTATCATTTTTATAATATCTATAATTTTTTATAGAGTAATCAGATAAATTTATTTTACTCAAACCTTCATCTGTTCCTACCCACAGATTTCCATTTTTATCTTCTCCAAGAGCTGTTATATAACTACTTATAATACTACTTTTAATATCCTTATCATACTTAAAAACTTTTATATCTGCTCCATTGTATCTGTTTAATCCATCATTGGTACCTATCCATATATATCCCTTACTGTCCTGAATTATGGTTTCTGCTGAAGCTTGAGATAACCCATTTTCTATTGTTATATTTTCAAAATTCATCATTTTAGATGCATATATATCTTTAGGCAATATACATATTAAAGTTATTAAAAGAGTTAATGTATATTTTAATTTATTCACTATAAGTCTCCTTTATTGTCTAGCTGGTATAATAAGTATAATGTACAAGACAAATTTTTTTAATAGTATTTTTATTATTATTTATTAAAACCATACATTATACTCCATACTTATTGTACCTTTTTTATTAATATAATAACAATAAATCAAAAAAATTACATGTTCAATTTTTTTTATACGTCATCAATCAAAATATTTTATTCATAATAAAAAAACTGCTTTAAAAAATTAAAGCAGTTTTTTAATCTATTCTAAATTATCAGCTAATCTTTGTAAAAAATCTTGAGCATTTGATATCATTGTTCTAACACTTAAGCTTCCTCTATCTTTTAACTTGTTAACAGCAAATTCTGAAGTATCTACTGTATAGAAGTATGTTGGTCTTACTTCATCATTAATAACTCTAAATGATGGTGTCATATTTCCTGTAGCAATTGTGTGTAATTGAGTTGCCATACAAATTACAGTTGTAGCTTTTCTTACTTGATTTCTCATTTGCTCTTGAGCTTCATACACATCTGCTATTACTATAGGAAGTGGACCATCATCTCTTATAGACCCTCCAAGTACGATAGGTACATTGTTTTTTACACAAGAGTAAATTAATCCTGATGTTATATTTTCGCCCTCTATAAGTTTTTCTATAGAACCATATTTTCTTGCTTTATTTAATAAATCTAGGTGATGATAATGACCATCTTTTATAGAACATTGAGTATATATATCTTGTCCTAATGCTGTATTATATACTCCTGCTTCTAAATCATGAGTTGCAACTGCATTTCCACCTAAGAAAGCATCTACATACCCATTATTTATTAATTTTGTTAATGAATCTCTAGCTCCCTTAGAAAACACTGCTGCTGGTCCCATTACCCAAACTACATATCCATTTTCTTTTTCATGTTTTAGAAGTTCAATTAATTGGTCGTAGTCCATAGTTTGTGAAGTTTCTCTTGATCTACTTCCTCTAAATGCAAAAGCTTCTTCTTCAGCTTTTTCTTCTTCGAATCCTGTTGTGTGTAAATATATTCCCTCACTACCGTTTTCACTTCTTCCAACGATAATTTTATCTCCAACTTTTAAATGTCTAAACTCTACTACCTCTATTTCTTTATCATCCCTTAGTCTAGCAACACAATCCATTCTTGATTCTTTAGCTAGTTTCCATTCACCCTCAATTTTAAAGTACTCTGGAAAAATAGACATTGCATGGTAGTTATCAGGTGCAACTTTATCTTTTTCTACTAATACATATTTTGCATCTGGAGCATTTTCAAATTTCTCTTGTTGAAAATTTGGATGAATATATTTCGGCATTTCAAAATTCATAATGTCTTCCCCCTGTCTAAATATTGATTATACTGACAAAGTAATTATAACACGAAAAAAAAAATATTATGAGTTATCTTTATTTTAAGCTTTTTTAATTTTTTTATATATATTAAACCATTATATATAAATCACTTTAATTATCATCATTAATTTCTTCCATTTCATGTATTTCATTTATTCTATCAATTATGGAGCTAATGTGATAGTTATAAACAGTACTTGTATTATCTTTTATTTCAATACCTTTTGGTAAAGTATCATATATACTTTTAGATTTAATATAGTTTTCCTTATTTAGATAACATTTATCCTTCATTTGCTCTAAAACTTGAAGATGTAAGTAAATCTGTTTACACCTTTTTATAGTATTGTTTATTTCTTTATTCTCAATGTCTTCATTACTGTACTCTAATTCTTCTAAAAAATTTTTGTACAATCCTTCTAATCTTGTAATTTCATTTTTTAAAGATGAAATATCAGCGTGTTCACCTTTTTCTATTTCGCTCTTTAGTAGCTTAATTGATGTTTCCTCGATTATTCTAATTTCTTTATATATGCTTTCTAAGTAATTAGGTCTATATATAAAATAATTTACAGCTACTCCTACAATTACTCCTATAGATGTATCTAAAGTTCTAGATAAAGAATATACTATTGGACTTGCATCACCTATATTTAATTGAATTGCACAGTATACAACACAAGCAATAGTTATAGATTTATTTATTTTTAAAATATTACAAATATAAATAGTTGTGATTATTCCTAAACAAGATATTATTGGGTCACCTGGATGAATAAGTACAAATAGAAATCCTATTAAACCACCAATAAAAGTTCCTTTTAATCTATTTAAACCTACTGTTAACGAGCTTTTTACAGTTGTTTGCATGGAAACTATACAAGCTATTGCTGCATAAAAAGTACTATCTATTACATTCATTTTCCCAATTAGTACACATATCATAACTCCTATACCTGTTTTTATATTTCTCATTCCTGGTTTTTGTAATTTCAAAATGTCTCACTCCTATCTTCTTCTTCTTATAATACCATAAAAAAAGAACCAAATAAATTAGTATAATCCCCTTATAGTAGACACATAAAAAAAGGCATCGTATAATGATGCTAAATGTAACTACAATAAGGGAGGGTTCTATGTCTAAAAAATATAATAAATATAATAAAGAAGTAAAATTGAAAGCTGTAGATATGTATATAAATCAAGGTATGAGTGCAGTTAGTGTTGCTCGTTCTTTAGATATAAAAGATAAAACTCAGGTTCAAAGATGGGTTAAATTGTATAATGCCAAGGGTGAAACTGCCTTTGATGAAGAAACTA
>NZ_JAHZMO010000120.1 GCF_020748185.1 Terrisporobacter petrolearius
CCTATAACCTCTTGTTTTTATAGGCATATCCATACTTTCTGAAAAACCACTATACCCTAATAGTTTTGCCATATTGACCAATTCTATTAGTTCTTCTGAATTTAAATTTTTGACCTTTTTCATAAGTTCTTTTATTTCTGTGTTTTCTTTATTATAATCTTTGAATATTAATTTCTGGTCTATTCTGGTTGTACCCATTAATTCTTCTAATTTCATACTTACTAAAGTTCCTTCATCACCCAATTCTATCACATATTTTTCAATTATACTTGTAACTCTCATTACCATTTCCATCTTTTGCATGACTAATGCAACATCATAAATAGTTACCAAATCATTAAACTCTAAGGCATTTAAATTTGTTATAGCTTGGTCCAATACTGTCTTATATTTTTCCAGAGTTTGTATAGCCTGATTTGCCTTAGTAAATATCTTAGATATATCTTCGACTACATACTTCTCATTTCCTCTATAAACTGTTATAACATTTCTTCTTTGTGAAATTCCTATGACTATAGCACCAGTTTGTTTTGCTAC
>NZ_JAHZMO010000121.1 GCF_020748185.1 Terrisporobacter petrolearius
TTTTCTTTTGTAACTATAGAAATTGCACCATTATCCAAAATATCTCTTATAACTTGTTGTTGAGGAAGTATAAGTCTACCTTTTGGAGCTGCTTTATCTATTGGAACAACTAAAACAACTAAATCATTTGGTTCAATTAAATCCGATACCAATCTGAACTCAGTGCCATCTTTAGGCAAAACCCTTATTATTTCATTTTTTAAATTTTCAATCCCAATTTTATCTGTTGATGAGACAGAAACAACTGGACATTTAACCTTATTTTTAGCTAAGTTTAAAATTTCTGATTGATTCTTAATAGTATCAATTTTGTTAAGAATTAAAATATGAGGTATATTCTTATCATTAAACTTTTCAATTAATGATAAATCTTCTTGTGATATACCAATTTGGCAATCCACTACTAGTAAAGCTATATCTGTCTTTTCTAAAACATCTAGTGATTTACTTATTCTAAGTTCACCATGTTTACCCACACCATCAAGCCCAGCAGTATCTATCAGAACACACGTTCCTATAGGAAGGATTTCCATCGG
>NZ_JAHZMO010000122.1 GCF_020748185.1 Terrisporobacter petrolearius
TATATTATCATATTTTTTCTACATAAATCATACTATTACTATCTGACTAAATAATCCTCTTAACAAACTACTTGTCAATTTATCTATTCACTTGTATCATGGGATTATAACAATTTAAGAAAGGAGATATGGTATGATTTCACAAAATGAAATTGATATACTTACACATAGCTTGCCTTTTTGGGATAAACTTACTGACTTACAAAAAGAATTATTAATTTCTTCAGCAAACACCTCGCATTACAAAAAAGGGAATCCCGTACATTGTGGTGATAGTGACTGTATTGGTATTTTGATTATAAAGTCTGGAACAATACGCACATACATACTTTCAGATGAAGGTCGAGAGGTTACACTGTTCCGACTTGATGATGGAGATGTATGTATTTTATCAGCTTCCTGTATTCTAAAAACAATAACTTTTGATGTCTATGTAGATGCTGAAACGGACTGCGATATTATACAGATTAGTTCCTCTGTTTTTGCAAAATTATCTACAGAAAATATTCATGCAGAGTTATTTTCATATAAATT
>NZ_JAHZMO010000123.1 GCF_020748185.1 Terrisporobacter petrolearius
CACCCAGCCTTTGCGGATCGGTAATGCAAAACAGAAGCGATACCACGATTGCAGACGTTGATAGAGTTTATGCCCCATCGCTTGCCAGATAATCTGGGCACTAAGGCAGCCAATCATACCTGCCAGCAATCCACCGAGCATATCCAGCGGCCAGTGGACGCCAAGATAAACGCGCGACCAGGCAATGACGACGGCCAGCACCATTAAAAGTGAGCCGGACCACAGGCGATGCCAGCATAAAAATGCCAGTGCAAAGGTGAAAATCACCGTACCGTGATCGCTTGGGAATGAGTCATCCGCCGCATGATGCAGGAAGTTATAGCCAATATTTTCGACAAAGGGTCGGTCGTGCGGAAAAAGATGTCCCATCGTCCAGGACACAAACAGGCTGACCGCCAGCGCGATAGCGATTTTTATCACCAGTTGCCGTTGTGCTGTAAGCCCCCACAACCAAAGCACCGCGGCCAGCAGCGGTACCACGGTAATCAAATCTTTAGCAATAAAAATCGCCAACGAGATCATCCACGGAGC
>NZ_JAHZMO010000124.1 GCF_020748185.1 Terrisporobacter petrolearius
CGGAGGGTTCGCCTGAGGGGTGCGCTAACTGTCTTTGCTTGCTTGGTGGTGCTGGTCTTCAAGACGCTGTAACGGAAGGTAATATGCTGAGTTTGCTCTGGGATTTGGCTTCGTTCATCGTTGCACTGGGTGTACTTATCACCGTGCATGAATTTGGTCATTTCTGGGTTGCCCGGCGTTGTGGTGTTCGCGTTGAGCGTTTCTCAATAGGGTTTGGTAAGGCGCTCTGGCGGCGAACTGATAAGCTCGGCACCGAATATGTTATCGCCCTGATCCCGCTGGGCGGTTATGTCAAAATGCTGGATGAGCGCGTAGAACCGGTCGTTCCGGAACTCCGCCACCATGCCTTCAATAATAAATCTGTTGGCCAACGAGCGGCGACTATTGCCGCAGGTCCGGTTGCAACATTCATTTTTGCTAGCTTAGCCTACTGGCCGGTGTTTATTATTGGTGTGCCTGGCGTACGTCCGGTGGGTGGAGAAATTGCGTGCACTCTGCTAGATACGGAAGCACACACAGCGCATGG
>NZ_JAHZMO010000125.1 GCF_020748185.1 Terrisporobacter petrolearius
CTCTATATGATTAGCATATTCAGAAAAAATTTCTTTTTCAGTTTCTACAAATATAGATTCTCCAGTTTCTTTATTAATAAATCTTATACTAAATCCATCTTCTGTCTTTGATATATCCTCAAAAGATATAAAATGAGAATCATCCAATTCATTTTGTTGTTTTAAATCGTATAAGGAATCAGAAATAGATTCTATTAGTTTAAATTCATTTTTTATATAATTAATAGAGTCAGAAGTTAAATTCTTAGCTTCTTCAATCCTTTCCTCAACAATTTGTGTATCTATATTTGAAATAACATTTATTTCACATTCTGCTAACATTACTTTTTCTTCTAGTTCAATATCACTTAAATTAGAATTATTTCTAATTTCTTGTAATAATGTAGACAGCTCAGGTAAATTTTTAGATTTTACTGTAATTTTATTTTCTTTAGGATTAAATGATATATATTCTTTTGATGAAATATCCTTTATAATACTTTCTTCTTTATTTATCCATTCACCAGAATGATCCAATAATTCTCT
>NZ_JAHZMO010000126.1 GCF_020748185.1 Terrisporobacter petrolearius
GGTGACTTAAAAGTTACTTTTTCACGAACATAAATCATTGTTTGTTTTATATTTATAATTCCTTCATCAAGTTCAACATCACACCACCTAAGCGATACAGCTTCTCCAAAATGTAATCCAAGCGTTAACATTAAATAAATAGGGATAGCTAAGTTAGTTTCAAGACATTTTTCTAATAGAAACTGTGCTTTTTCTTTAGTATAAAAGTTAGTTACAGATGTATTTTTTTGCTTGAAGTTATTACAAACTTAGAAACATCTTCTTGTATTTCTCTAAGTATGTAAGCTTCATGTAATAAAGGATTTAAGAAACCAATCGAATTTTTTGCAGAATTTAAAGAATATTTTTTATAAATTTTAAAAGAATAAAAAATACAAGAGGAGGTAATTTATCATGAAAGCAGCAGTATTACATGGCACAAATGATATGAGATTTGAAGATATAGAAATAAAACCATGTGAAAGTGATGAAGTAAAAATAAAAGTTATGGCAGCAGGAATATGTGGGTCAGATCCTCCAAGAG
>NZ_JAHZMO010000127.1 GCF_020748185.1 Terrisporobacter petrolearius
GTTTAATTATTTTCGATTGGGCTTAAATTTATGTTTTTTTCCCGATGAGTGTCAATATGTGAACGGAAAAGGAATTCAATGGTTAAGTCAATATTTAGAAAAACTGAAAATATTGCTTTTTTGATAAGAAGAAAAAGACATTTGGTTTCATAAGGTTATTGGCAATATAACGTTCAATTCTTACTTGCATTTTATATTGGTCAGGAACTTTGCCCTGAAGTGTTAGGAATAGTCTTAATGCGCTGTGTGATGGACTAGTAAAAAAACAAGTTGTAAGGGTAAGGGATAGAATATAAAACTATAATGGGCTGTCATTGAAGATGATTTGCCAATCAGTACGACATTTTAATGGATTAACATGCCGCACAAAATGGTTATAGGTGTTCATTACAATAAGTGATGGAAAATTGAACGGGCGTATGTACGTCATCTGTTCGGTAAGCCCCCAAGAGCCAGATTAAGTGAAGTTAAACGAAGGCTGCCAGCTGTCACAGGAACGATGGCCTCTTTGTCAGGGCACTG
>NZ_JAHZMO010000128.1 GCF_020748185.1 Terrisporobacter petrolearius
TCTCGCTGGCACGATCCCCTGCATGGTCATGTGCCCCCTTCACGGTTTATTCCTCTCGCAGAAGAGATTGGTGAAATCGAAAATATTGGGCGCTGGGTCATCGCGGAAGCTTGCCGTCAGTTAGCAGAATGGCGTAGCCAGAATATTCATATCCCGGCATTATCCGTGAACTTGTCGGCGCTGCACTTTCGCAGTAATCAACTGCCTAATCAGGTGTCTGATGCAATGCACGCCTGGGGTATTGACGGCCACCAGCTGACGCGAGGAGTCACGGAAGGCATGATGATGGAACACGATACCGAAATCTTTAAGCGCATTCAGATCCGGCGTGATATGGGCGTGGGCTTATCGGTAGATGATTTTGGTACGGGCTTTTCCGGATTATCCCGCTTAGTCAGTCTTCCGGTAACGGAAATCAAAATTGACAAAAGTTTTGTCGATCGTTGTCTGACCGAAAAACGCATCCTTGCCTTACTTGAAGCCATTACCAGCATTGGGCAAAGCCTCAATTTAACCGTC
>NZ_JAHZMO010000129.1 GCF_020748185.1 Terrisporobacter petrolearius
CGAAACGATGCTTCCGCACGCGCGCGCGATAAAGAAGGGATGATTTTCGTGAGGAAGAGGGGAAAACTGGCGTTCTGATAATTGCAGAGTTATTACGGGGCGGTTACGATGGGTAAATAATGGCTCTCAGGTAAATGTTACTGATTCCTCTCTGGTATCAGATACCATTGGTTTAACCAACGGTTCTTCACTGAATATTGGTGCAAATGGCGTGGTTGCTACAGACCACCTGACTGTTGATAGCTACAGTACCGTTAATTTAACCGAATCTACCGGTTGGAATAATTATTCTAATCTGTATACCAATACTATCACTGTGACTAACGGTGGTGTGCTGGATGTGAATGTTGATCAGTTCAATACTGAAGCTTTCCGTACTGATAAACTGGAACTGACCAGCGGCAACATTGCTGACCATAACGGCAACGTAATTTCTGGTGTGTTCGACATCAACAGCAGCGATTACGTTCTGAACGCTGATCTGGTGAACGACCGTACGTGGGATACTTCCA
>NZ_JAHZMO010000012.1 GCF_020748185.1 Terrisporobacter petrolearius
GGTGTACTTGACATGCAATTAAATTGGAATTACATTCAAATTAAGGCATGGATACATAATTTTCATATCCATGCCTTAATAAACTTATCATAGAAAGCTATTTACAGAAAAAACTTCACAGTCTCGAATTATTCCTCTATACCATTAATATATTCTATGAAATAATGTACTAAAGTAGGATCAAATTGTGTTTCAGCACACCTTTGCAGTTCTTTTATAGCCTCATTTTTACTCCTTGTATTTTTATAAGGTCTATTGTTAGTCATCACATCAAAAGAATCAGCAATATTAATTATTCTAAATACTAAAGGTATTTCATCACCTTTAGACCGAGAGGATACCCCTTGCATCCCATCTTTCATGATGTGTAAGAATACACTTTGCAACAGTATAAAGTTCGCTAGAGGCATTTATAATGCGATATCCTTTTTCCGTATGAGTTTTCATTATTTCGAATTCTTCATTAGTAAGGGAACTTGGTTTTGGTAATATATCTTCAGAAATCCCTATTTTACCAATATCATGTAGTCTAGCTACGAGAATTAGTTCATCTAATTCTGAAATTTTAAAGTTTAACTTTTGTCCTAAAACTAAAGCATATTTAGTTACTCTTTTAGCATGTTCATTAGTTTCTAAGTTTTTTTCTTCTAAGTTTTTTAGTAAAGAATCCATAATAGAGCTTTCAATGCTTTTATTATCTAATAATTTATGACGATAAACCTTTTCTTCAGCCTTATTTATGCAATCATAGATATTATCATCAACCTCATGCTTAACTACAGCTGCCAAAGAAATGCTAAGTTGCATATATTTGTAATCATTTAAAATTTGTTTTATTAATTTATCACATTTTAATCCATCAGCATTAGGAACAAGAATTATAAACTCATCTCCACCCTATCTAAAAACATATCCGCTTTCGCTACAAGAGGATTTTAAAATATTACATAAGCCCCTTTTGAGTATGTTTTGGAAAATTATAACAATGAATATTTTACAATTATTTTATAGTTATGTCTACAAATACTATATAAAAAGGAACTACTAAAATTTATATAGAGTAGTTCCTTTTAAAATTATCTTTCTTCTAGTATGAATTTATTTATAACATGAGCAACCCCATCTTCATCATTTGAAAGAGTAATATAATCTGCTAAGTCTTTTATTTCTTCTGTAGCATTTCCCATGGCAACTCCAAGTCCTGCATATTCTATCATATGTTTATCATTTTCTGCATCTCCAACACAGATGATTTCATCTTTCTTTATACCAAGCTCTTGGGCAAGAAGTGAAATACCATTACCTTTATTGGCATTTGGATTTAAGAATTCTAAAAATGAAGGGGTGCTTCTTACTATAGTATATTTTTCGTAATATTCTTTAGGAATTTTTTTTATACATTCATCTAATATTTCTGGATGATCTATCATCATAAACTTAGACATGGCAATATCTTTTGGAACTTCATCTAATGTAGCAACATTTAAATGAACTCCAGTAAGATGGCATTCAAGTACCGTATAATCACTGATATCTTTATTAAAAGTATAAATAGTTTTAGTGTCATAAAAATGGCTTCTAGACCCAACTCCAAGGCTTAGATTGTATAAATCTATTAAGTCTTCATATTTTAGTGTTAAGTGAGATACTGGATTTTCAGTAAAAGTATCTTGAACTAAAGCCCCATTGAAAGTAGTAACATAATCGCCCTCATCCTTAAGGCTTAATTCATCTATGAATTTTTCAACACCTTTTAGCGGTCTGCCAGTGCATAAAACTACTTTAACGCCTTTTTCTTTTGCTTTTTTTATAGACTTTTTTACACCTTCTGTAAGTTGGTGTGAACTATTGATTAAAGTTCCATCAATATCTAATGCAATTAATTTGTAATTCATAAATCCTCCTGTTGCATATTAAAAATGTAAATTATTTTTAAATACCTATATTAATAAACTTACATATTAATAATTTTTGATAATATTAATTATTGAAATTTATTAGTAGTAATTTTCAAGTACAATATATAGTTTAAAAGTTTTTATAAGTAAATTCAATAAAAATTCATTGGAATAAAATTGATTGTTAAAAAATAAACTATATAAAAGATTAATCTTGTAATATGATTTATTTTTGCTTATAAAAAAGATTAATTAAAAAATTAGTATATAAGCCATTTTAAAGGGCGTTATATGTATGGATTTAATTATATATATTAATTTGATAAAAATTTAACAAATATATTGACAGATGAAACGAGATGATTTAATATAAATAGTATAAAAAATTGTTAAAAATATAACGAGCATTATTAACATTATAATTATACAGGGGGAGTTTTCAAATGAGTAAAGAAACAAAAAAAGTTAAAGTTGTAAACCAAGAGGTAAATGTTGAAAGTATGATTAATCAATTAGTGGAAAAAGCAACTATAGCTAAAGAAGCTATGTTAAAATTAGATCAAGAAGCAGTAGATAAGATAGTAGCAGCTATGGCAAAAGCTGGACTTGATAAACATATAGAACTTGCTCAATTTGCAGTAAACGAAACAGGAAGAGGAATATTTGAAGATAAGGTAACAAAAAATATTTTTGCTACAGAATATATATATAACAGTATAAAATACAAAAAAACAGTTGGAGTAATAGAAGAAAATGATGAAGAAGGATATATGATGGTGGCTGAACCAATAGGTGTAGTAGCTGGGGTAACTCCTGTTACAAATCCAACTTCAACAACAATGTTTAAAACTTTAATATCTATGAAAGGGAGAAATCCAATAATATTTAGTTTTCATCCGTCAGCTCAAAAATGTTCTGCTGAAGCAGCTAGAATATTAAGAGATGCAGCTATAGAAGCAGGAGCTCCAGAAAACTGCGTGCAATGGATAGAGGTACCATCATTAGAAGCATCAAGTGCATTAATGAAGCATAATGGAGTATCATTAATACTTGCAACAGGTGGACCTGGAATGGTTAAGTCTGCTTACTCTGCAGGAAAACCAGCACTTGGAGTTGGAGCCGGAAACGTACCTTGTTTCATAGAAAAATCTGCTGATATAAAACAAGCAGTAAATGATTTAATACTATCTAAATCATTTGATAACGGAATGATATGTGCTTCTGAGCAAGCAGTTATAATAGAAGAATGTATATACGATGAAGTAGTTGCTTTACTTAAGCATTACAACTGTCACTTCGTATATGGAAAAGAAAAAGAATTATTAGAAAAAACAGTTATAAACCCAGAAACTAAAACATTAAATCCAAATATAGTTGGACAAAGTCCATATGCAATAGCTAATATGGCAGGGTTTGAAGTTCCAAAAGATGCTAAAATATTAGTTGCTGAAATAGAAGGTGTTGGAATGGATTATCCATTATCAAAAGAAAAATTATCTCCAGTTTTAGCTTGTATAAAAGTAAAAAATGCTGAAGAAGGTGTACAAAAATGTGTTGAAATGACAGAGTTTGGTGGACTTGGACACTCAGCAGTTATTCACTCAAACAACGATGATGTAATATTAGAATTCTCAAATAGAGTAAGAACAGGAAGACTTTTAGTAAATGCACCATCTACTCATGGAGCAATAGGAGATATATATAATGTAAATACTCCATCATTAACTTTAGGATGCGGATCAATGGGTAATAACTCAACTACAGATAACGTATCTGCTGTAAACTTAATAAATGTTAAGAAAGTTACTAAAAGGAGAGTTAATATGCAATGGTTTAAAGTTCCTGAAAGAATATATCATGAAGTAGGTTCAATACAATATTTAGAAAAACTACCAAATGTTGAAAGAGTAATGATTGTAACTGATAGAATGATGGTTCAACTTGGATATGCTGATAAATTAGAATATCAATTAAGAAAAAGAAGAAATCCAGTAATGGTAGAGGTATTCGCTGACGTAGAACCAGATCCATCAGTAGACACTGTACTAAATGGTGCTGAAGCAATGAGAAAGTTCCAGCCAGACACAATAATAGCTTTAGGTGGAGGATCTGCAATGGATGCTGCTAAAGGTATGTGGTTATTCTATGAAAATCCTGAAGCAGACTTTGAAGATTTAAGACTTAAATTTGCGGATATAAGAAAAAGAGTTTATAAGTTCCCTAAATTAGGAAGAAAAGCTAAAATGGTGGCTATACCAACTACTTCAGGAACAGGTTCAGAAGTAACTTCATTTGCAGTTATAACTGATAAAGTAAATAATATTAAATATCCATTAGCTGATTATGAGTTAACTCCAGATGTAGCTATAATAGACCCACAATTTGTAATGTCTGTACCAGCTGCTGTTACTGCAGACACAGGACTTGACGTATTGACTCATGCTATAGAAGCATATGTATCTATAATGGCAACTGATTATACAGATGCTCTTGCAATGAAAGCTATACAAATGGTATTTGAATATTTACCATTATCATATAAAGGTGGACATACTGCTGAAGGTAGAGAAGCTAGAGAAAAAATGCATAATGCTTCTTGTATGGCAGGTATGGCATTTGCCAATGCTTTCTTAGGTGTAAACCACTCATTAGCTCATAAGTTAGGATCTGAGTTCCATATACCACATGGTAGAGCTAATGCAATATTATTACCACATGTAATAGAGTACAATGCACAAATGCCGACTAAATTTGCTGCATTCCCTAAATATAAATCTTTCGTAGCAGATAAGAAATATGTGGAAATAGCAAAAGTTCTTGGATTAAAAGCTAATACAACTGAAGAAGGTGTTAAGAGCTTAGCTGAGTCTATTAGAAATTTAATGAAAGAATTAAATATGCCAATGTCTATAGAAGAATGTGGTATAGAGAAAGAAACTTACTTTGGTTCAATTGAAAAATTAGCTTTAGATGCATTTGACGATCAATGTACTCCAGCTAATCCAAGATTACCATTAGTAACTGAACTACATGAGATATATAAGAATATATATCCAGCTAAAAAAGTATTAAAAGAATCTAAAAAAGAAGAAAAACATTAGTATAAAAATGGTTAATTAGTGATTCCTTAAAAATATAATCTTAAAATTGATATTTTGTGCAAAACAAGAGACCTTCTATAAAAAATAGAGGGTTTTTTGTATATAAAATTACGAAAGTTGACAATAAAAGATATTTAAAGTTAAAATTAAGTTAAAACTAAGTTAAAAATAAGTTAAAGTTAAATTGATAAACTATTAACTTATAATTTTTATATTATAATTGTGTATAATAATATAAAAAAATTATATGTAAAGGAGTGATAAGATGATAAATTTGATGGTTATAAGTGCCCTTGTAATATTAATATGCATTACATCTAGTAAAGCATTGTATAAATTCGGGGTGCCCACACTTTTGATCTTTATAGTACTTGGAATGTTATTTGGAGCAGATGGAATAGTTGGAATTGATTATAATGATCTTGAATTAACAAAGAGTATCTGCACCTTAGCTCTTATTTTTATAATGTTCTTTGGTGGTTTTGGTACAAATTGGGGAATGGCAAAGCCAGTTGCAATCCCGTCTATATTAATGGCAACTTTAGGAGTAGGTATTACAGCAGGACTTACAGGGATATTTTGTCATTTAATCTTAAAGACCACATTGTTAGAAGGTCTTCTTATAGGTTCTGTGGTTGCATCTACAGATGCAGCATCAGTATTTTCTATACTTCGTTCACGAAAATTAAATTTAAAAGGTTCAATTGCATCTCTATTAGAAGTTGAAAGTGGAAGTAATGACCCTTTTGCCTATATGCTAACTATAATTGTACTTTCGTTAATGTCTAATCAAGGAACTTCAGGTATACTGCCAATGTTATTTACTCAAATTGTAGTAGCAATTATATCTGCTGCCATATTATCTAAATTAACTGTATATTTATTAAGACACATAGATTTTGAAATAGAAGGGTTTTATCCTGTACTTGTAACAGCTATTGCAGTTTTATCTTATGGATTAAGTGAATTACTTGGTGGAAATGGTTACTTAAGTGTATATATAACGGGAATAGTAATTGGGAATAGTAAGATTCCTCATAAAAAAAGTTTATTTGAATTTTTTGACAGTATATCATGGCTTATGCAAATAATATTATTCTTCTTATTAGGATTACTTTCTTATCCATCTAAAATGTCTGATGTAATTTTAAATGGAACTTTAGTATCTATATTCATGATATTTATAGCAAGACCTCTAGCAACATTTAGTATTTTAAGTTGGTTTAAAATACCTTTTAAACAGCAAGTTTTTATATCCTGGGTAGGACTTAGAGGAGCTGCATCCATTGTTTTTGCCATATTTGCTCTAACTTATGGAGTTCCAATTTATAGTGATATATATCATATTATATTTTTTATAGCACTATTCTCAGTTGCCATTCAAGGGACTCTTATACCAAAAGTTGCATCAAAATTAGATTTAATAGATGATGAATCTTCAGTTTTCAAAACTTTTAATGACTATAAAGAAAACAAAAGCACAAAGCTAATTGAAATATCAATTACGGAAGATAGTAATTTGGCAAACAAAACTATTATGGATAGTAATATACCAGAAGATATTCTTATAGTAATGATAAAACGAGAAGGTGATGTATTTGTTCCAAATGGTTCTACAAAAATACTTTCTGGAGATATACTAGTTGTAACAGGAAACAATTTTGATAATTTGAGAATGTATCAAGAAGGAAAGAGTACAAAACTTATGGAAATATGTGTGGTAGCTAAAAGTAATTTTGCAAATAAAACAATTGGAGAGGCGGATATACCAGATGAAATTCTTGTAGTAATGATAAAGAGAAAAGGAGAAATAATTATTCCAAATGGTTCTACAGAAATACTTCCTAATGATATATTAGTAATAACAGGAACTGATATTAGTGATATAGATAAACTAGATATGGTCAATCATTAAGTATAAATTGATAAGTCTGAAAATTAAAATTAATGAATAAATGAGGAAATTTTAAACTATGACAAAAAATATAAACATACAAGAAGAACTTGAAGAAGTGCTATTAACATATGAAAAACCATCTATATATTTTATAAGTTTAAAAGAAGATAATAATTTGGATATAAAATTTCCTGAAATAGGTGAATTGGTAGGGGTAATTCAATCTCCTGTACATCATCCAGAAGGTGATGTATTTAATCACACTATGATGGTTGTAGATGAGGCTGCAAAGTTAAAGAATAAAGCTAAGAATCCAATTGAATTTATGTATTCAGCTTTATGTCATGATTTTGGAAAAGTGATTACAACTACAACTAAAGAAGATGGAAAAATAATTTCTTATAATCATGAAAGAGCCGGCTTAAAATTAGTTAGGAAATTTTTAAATAGAACAATTAGAAAAGAAGATAATGAATTTAAGGATTATGTACTAAACATGGTAGAACTTCACATGCAACCCAATCAATTAGCAAATCAAAATAGCAGGTTGAAAAGTACTCGAAAGTTATTTAATAAGTCAGTTTGTCCACAAGATTTGATACTATTGGCAAAGGCAGACGCCCTTGGAAGGTCAGTAAATGAAGATTACTCACTTAAAGAAGCTTATCTAAAAAATGCATTAAAAGATTTTCAGGAACTAGAATAATTATAATATTAAAAAAGAAAAAAATTACAAATTAATATAAATTTATCTTAAAAGTCTGTTTTATAAAAAATATAACAGACTTTTTTGTTTATAGAAAATTGTAAACTCAAAAAATACGTCAAAAGTGTTTAACCAGATTTAAAATATTAAAATATAATTGACAAAATTGAAATGAGACACTACTATTTAATTAATACAATTTAACTAATTAAAAATAATTAAACATGGTTGGATATACTTAGAATAAAAATAGTTTAATTGCTTTTTCAGATATTAAAAATATTTTAAGGGGGAAATGATTATGTTAAAAACAACAAAAGTAACTGACCCACAATTATATTCAATAGTAGAAAAAGAATTAGAAAGACAAAAATACAATATAGAAATGATAGCGTCTGAAAGTTCTGCACCAACAGAAATATTGGAGCTTATGGGAAGTGTATTTGTGAATAAAACAGAAGAAGGCCTTCCAGGTAAAAGATATCAAGCGGGATCACAATATGCTGATGAAGTAGAAAACTTATGTATTGAGAGGGCTAAAGAAGCCTTTGGTTGTGAATACGTAAATGTTCAAGCTTATTCAGGAGCAACTGCAAACTATACAGTATTTAATGCTGTACTTGACCCAGGAGACAAAATACTTGCCATGAGGTTAGATCATGGTGGACATTTAACTCATGGTTCACCAGCAAACTTTGTAAGCAAAATATTTAACTATGAGCACTATGGTGTAGACTTAGAAAGCGAAACAATAAATTATGAAGAAGTTGAAGAGAAGGCATTAGCATTTAAACCTAAAATGATAATAGCCGGAGCTAGTGCTTATCCAAGACTTATAGATTACAAAAGAATGAGGGAAATTGCTGATAAAGTTGGCGCATACTTAATGGTAGACATGGCTCATATATCAGGACTTATAGGAGCTGGCGTAATTCCTTCACCCATACCTTATGCAGATTTCTGTACATCTTCTTGCTCAAAAACAATTTGTGGCCCTAGAGGCGGATTTGTAATGTGTAAAGAAAAGTATGCAAAAGCGTTAAATAGATCAACTTTCCCTGGAACACTTGGTTCTATACAAATAAATGGTATTGCAGCAAAAGCAAATATGTTTAAGAGAGTAAGAGAACCAGAGTTTATTGCTACAATGAAAAGAGTTTTAGATAATGCTAAATATTTAGCAAAAGAATTGGAAGGAAGGGGATTTAGAATAGTAAGTGGCGGAACTGATAACCATACAGTACTTGTCGACTTAAGAGGTAAAAAAATAACGGGTAAACAGTTCGACCAAGCACTAGAATCTATAGGTATAACAGTAAATAAAAATACTATTCCAAATGACCAAGAAAGTCCATTTGTTACAAGTGGTGTACGTATAGGACTTACAGCAGTATCAGAACGTGGGTTTGGCCATATTGAAATCGCTGAAATTGCCGAGATAATGGAAAAAGTTGCGAATAATATAGATAATGAAGATGTTTTAAGAGAATGTAGAGTTCAAGCAAGAAACTTGATTTCAAAATTTCCTCTATATCCAGAAGGGTATTTTGAAGATTAAAAAAAGCCTCTCACAGTGAAGGTATATTTTTGCAAATAGACTTCTTACTTAAATTATTAATATATAACATAAAAAAGGTGAGCTTAATGTATATGCTCACCTTTTTACATTTAAAGCAATGTTTAATAAATTAAAAATATTGCTTTAAAATAAGACTGAGTTAAATTTGATTTAATAAAATGAATTGTATTTTATGAGAAGCTAGGAGGTTATAGAATTATGGTATAATAAAAAAAAAATAAAATTAAGAAATTATCATATAAATTTTTAAGGAGAATATAAATGAGTGATTTAAATATAGGGGAAAAAATAGCGCAATACAGAAAAAGTAAAGATTTAAGTATAAGAGAGTTAGCAAAAATGGCAGAAGTCACACCGTCACTACTAAGCCAGATAGAAAGAGGTTTGGCAAATCCATCAGTTAACTCTCTAAAGTCCATAGCAAATGCATTGAATGCACCTTTGTTTACATTTTTTACTTCAGAGGTAATAAAAGAAGATTTAATTGTGAGAGGTAATAATAGAAAAAAAGTAATACTACCTGGAGCTGAAAACGTCGTATATGAAATGTTAGCACCTGGTGTAAACGATAATTTAGAATTTGCCATTATGGATTTATCTCCGAAATCATCATCTTGTACTGATTATATTCATCATAATGGATATGAAATTGCATATATATTAGAAGGAGAGGTTACTTTACATTTAGATGGTGAAAAATTTGAACTAAGGAAAGAAGATAGTGTGAAAATTCCTGTTGGAATGAAACATAGATGGGAAAATAATATTGATTTAGAATCAAAAATTATATTTGCTGTTTTATTATAAAAATAAAAAATTAAGGAATTAAAAGGCCTGGTTATCATTAATAGTGATATTAGGCCTTAAACTATTTATAGACTTTATACTTATATTAAAAGAGTATGCGTGTCAATTTTTAATTATAAATTAGATTTGAAAGATGTGGAAGTGAATATAAGGTATAAATATGCCAATAATCATCAAAATATAACAAGATTAAATAAAATAATTATATTTGGTGAGGATTAACATAATGAATAAAGAGATAAAAAATACTGAAAATCCAAAAGAAAAAAAGAACATAGAAAATATGATTGATGAATTAGTTAAAAGAGCTAATGTAGCCATGGAAGAAATGTTAAATTTGGACCAAGAAAAAATAGATAAAATAGTTCAAGCTATGGCAAAAGCAGGACTTGATAAGCATATTGAATTGGCTAAAATGGCTGTGGATGAAACTAAAATGGGAATTTTTGAAGATAAAGTAATAAAAAATATTTTTGCGACAGAATATATTTATAACAGTATAAAATATAAAAAGACTGTTGGAATTGTAGAAGAAAATGATGAAGAAGGATATATGATGGTAGCAGAACCTATAGGAGTAGTTGCTGGGGTAACGCCCGTTACTAATCCTACATCAACAACTATGTTTAAAGCATTAATATCTATAAAATCAAGAAATCCAATAATATTTAGTTTTCATCCATCTGCACAAAAATGCTCATCTGAAGCAGCTAGAATATTAAGAGATGCAGCCATAAAAGAAGGAGCACCAAAAGACTGCATACAATGGATAGAGAAACCATCATTAGAGGCATCTAGTGAACTTATGAAACATAAGGGTACATCAATAATTTTAGCAACTGGTGGACCTGGAATGGTTAAATCAGCATATTCTTCTGGCAAGCCAGCTCTAGGAGTTGGAGCAGGAAACGTCCCTTGTTTTATTGAAAAATCTGCAGATATTAATCAAGCAGTTAATGATTTAATAATGTCTAAATCCTTTGATAATGGTGTTATATGTGCTTCTGAACAGGCTGCAATAATAGAAGATGAAATATACAAAGATGTTGTTTCTTTAATGAAAAATAATAAATGTTATTTCGTTAATGATGAAGAAAAACAATTGCTAGAAAATACTGTTATAATTAGTGAAACTAAATCATTAAATCCTAAAATAGTAGGTCAAAGTGCTTATACAATAGCACAGATGTCAGGATTTGAAGTTCCTAAAGACACTAAAATATTGGTGGCAGAAATTAGTGGAGTAGGAGAAAATTATCTTTTATCAAGAGAAAAGCTTAGTCCAGTATTGGCTTGTATAAAAGTGAAAGATGCAGATGAAGGTATAGATAAGTGTGTTGAAATGACCATATTTGGTGGTCTTGGACACTCGGCATGTATACATTCAAATGATGATAATATAATTTTGAAGTTTAGTAATAAAGTAAAAACAGGAAGGCTTTTAATAAACACTCCATCAAGTCAAGGTGCTATAGGTGGTATATATAATTCAAATATACCATCATTAACTTTAGGTTGTGGATCTATGGGTAATAACTCTACTACAGACAATATATCTGCACTTAATTTAATCAACCTTAAAAAAGTGGCAAAAAGAACTACAAATATGCAGTGGTTTAAAGTTCCAGATAGAATTTATCATGAAATGGGATCTATTCAATATTTGGAAAAATTACCAAATGCAGAAAGAATCATAATAATTACGGATAGAACTATGGAAGATATAGGATATGTAAAGAAGATAGAATATCAATTGAGAAAAAGAAAAAATCCAGTTATGATAGAAAAATTTACAGCAGTTGAAGTAGACCCATCAGTAGATACAGTATTAAATGGAGCTAAGGAAATGGTTAAATTTAAACCGGATACAATTATAGCATTAGGTGGAGGTTCAGTAATAGATGCAGCAAAAGGAATGTGGCTATTTTATGAAAATCCACATGTGAATTTTGAAGATTTAAGACTTAAATTTATGGATATAAGAAAAAGAGTTTATAAGTTCCCTAAATTAGGGAAAAAGGCACAATTAGTGGCAGTACCAACTACATCAGGAACTGGGTCAGAAGTTACTTCTTTTGCAGTTATAACAGACAAAGAAAATAATATAAAATATCCTCTAGCTGACTATGAATTAACACCAGATGTAGCCATAGTGGACCCTCAATTTGTTATGAGCTTACCAAAATCAGTTATTGCAGATACAGGACTAGATGTATTAACTCATGCAATAGAAGCATATGTTTCTGTAATGGCAACAGACTACACAGATGCACTGGCTTTAAAAGCTATACAAATGGTATTTAAATATTTACCAATATCATATAAAGGTGAAGACACATGTGAATGTAGAGAAGCTAGAGAAAAAATGCACAATGCTTCTTGTATTGCTGGAATGGCATTTGCAAACGCTTTTTTAGGTATAAATCACTCCTTAGCTCATAAACTTGGAGCACAGTTTCATATACCTCATGGAAAAGCAAATGCAATTTTATTGCCTTATGTAATAGAATATAATTCGCAAGTGCCAAATAAATTTACCACATTTTCTAAATATAAATATTTTATAGCTAATAAAAAATATTGTGAAATTTCAAAAACACTAGGGCTAAAAGCAGATAGTATTGAAGAGGGTGTTAAAAATTTAATCGAAGAAATAAGAACATTAATGAGTAAATTAAATGAACCAACGAGTATTAAAGAGTGTGGTATAGGAAAAGATGAGTACTTTTCTGTTATAGAAAAATTATCTTTAGAGGCTTTTGATGACCAATGTACCTCTGCCAATCCAAGATCCCCATTAGTTAGTGAATTAAAAGAAATATACAATAAAATATATTAGAAATAAGAATAATTTTTTTATAATGAGATATAATATTTTTAAAAATATTTATTGACAAATACTATTTATTAGTATAAGATTACTATTAATTAGTTAAAAAAAGAATAAAAGCAATGAAGGGAAGAGTAATTATAATGCTGAGTTAAAGCGAGCTGGTTATGGTGTGAGTCCAGTACAAAGTATATAATGAAGAACCTCCCAGAGCCACTAACCGAAATCTAATAGAGAGTAGACTTAGTCGGAACCAAGCCGTTATCTACTTGGCAATGTATTATTTAGTACGTTGAATAAGTTGAACTTTTATTAAAGTTAAATTAGGTGGTACCGCGGAAGTCTAGCCTTTCGTCCTATTTATTATAGGATGAAAGGCTTTTTTTATTGGAAAAATCACAATAATAAATCAAAAGGAGTGAAGTAATATGTGTTTAGTAATACCAGAAAGATATGAAACAAATTTAGGGGTTATAGAAACTCAACAGGCAATAAAGGATTTAAAGGATTTTTTTGAAAATAGATTAGGAGAAATGCTAAAATTGACAAGAGTATCTTCTCCATTGTTTGTTTTACCAGAAACAGGTACAAACGATAACTTAAATGGTGTGGAAAAACCAGTGAGTTTCCAAGTCCCTTACTTAAGAAAAGATGCAGAAATAGTACATTCTTTAGCTAAGTGGAAGAGAATGGCTCTTAAAAAATATGGATTCCCTGTAGGTAGAGGTTTATATACTGATATGAACGCTATTAGAAAAGATGAAGAACTAGATAACTTACATTCTTTATATGTTGACCAATGGGATTGGGAACTTATAATAAATAAAGAAGATAGAACTATGGAAACACTAAAAAAAGTTGTAAGAGATTTATATGAGGTTTTTAAGGAAACTGAGGAACATGTTCATAGTATATATCCTGAGGTAGAATGTATATTACCAGAGGAAATAACTTTCATAACTTCCCAGGAACTACTAGATATGTACCCTGACTTAAGTCCAAAAGAAAGAGAAAATGCTATTGCAAAAGATAAAAAAGCAGTTTTCTTAATGCAAATAGGAAAAGTATTAAGCAGTGGACAAAAGCATGATGGAAGAAGTCCTGACTATGATGACTGGGATTTAAATGGAGACATATTATTCTATAACCCAGTACTAGATAGTGCTATAGAACTTTCTTCTATGGGAATAAGAGTAGATGAAGAGGCATTAGAAAGACAATTAAAAGCAGCTAAATGTGAAGATAGAAAAGAATTAGATTATCATAAAGAATTGTTAGATGGAAAATTACCATATACAATAGGTGGAGGTATAGGTCAATCTAGAATATGCATGTTCTTTTTAAATAAAGCTCATATAGGTGAAGTGCAAGTAGGAATATGGCCTCAAGAAATGATTGAAGAATGTAGTCAAGCGGGAATAACTTTACTATAATTTATAAATTTTTAATAAAAAATATTACTAAATTTTAATAAAAACTCATATTATACAGCAAAAGCTTTGCTTACATTAAAATGTGAAAATATGATGAGATAAGCTCAAAACAAGTAGTTTTGATAACGTAAAATCAGTTGTCAAAACTACTTTTTTGTAGGTAAAATATTAAATTTAATTTGAAATATGAGAAAGGATATAATGTTTAAAACTGATGATTGTTTAATATATAGAACTGCAGGAGAATGTAAGGTGATAGATATATCAAAAAATATAATAAATAAAGTAGTCAACTATATTGAAAATCATATTTAATAAATTTTGTAATACATTTTTCTATACATTTGTATATAATTTAGATAAGAAAGTAATATAAAAGTAGTAAATTCTTACTACTGAGGGGGAGAAATGTATAAAAAAATTTTACCAATTATAGATTTAGATATAATTGTGGTTATTTTTTTGGTAGTTATGCTGCATAAATATAAAACAAAATTTAAAATGAATGAAAAAATAAATAAAACTTATGTTTATATAATAACTACCACTATAATAATTATAATATTAGAAATATTAGATAAAATTTTATTATTACATCATAATACTATTCTTGTGCCTATTACAAAAACAATTAATATTATTGGGTTTGGATTATCTCCCATGGTATCATTTTTATGGATGATATATTTATTGCAATATTTTAACGTGGAGCTAAGGTCAAAACTTACGATGATACCATTAATAATAAATTTTTCAATAAGTATATTGAGCTATAAATATGGTTTAATATTTGAAGTTAACAATATAAACGTATATAGCAGAGGTACTTTTTTTATTACATCCATTCTTATAACATATTTTTACTTTATGATAAGTTTAATAATTATATTTATGAATAAAGAAAAAACAGAAGATAAAGAATATATAAATTTGATTATGTTTGAAGCTATACCTTTTATTGCAGCTATTATTCAAATATTTTTAAATAATCTATTACTTATTTGGGGATCTGTAGGAATCTCTTTAGTAATACATTACATATATCTTCAAGAAAAACTTTTAAGATATGATAATTTAACAGGTGTATGGAATAGGATGACGAGTGAACTATATATATATAATAATTTTATGAATAAAAATAGACCATTTTCACTTGTTTATGTGGATGTTAATGACTTTAAGCTTATTAATGACACTTATGGTCATAATGAAGGGGATAAAGCTTTAATTAATATTGCTAATTTTCTAAAGGATTATTTTAAAGGTATAGGTAAGATAGGTAGAATGGGTGGAGATGAGTTTATTATAATTATTTACAAAGAAAATGAAATTCAAATAAATAATATAATTAAAGATGTGAATCTTCAGCTGTTTAAATACAATGTTAAATTAAATAAATCATACAACTTAACTATAAGTACGGGCTATAAAAAATTTTATAATAATTATTCGCAAATTGATGATTATATTAAAGATATTGATGAATTAATGTATATAAACAAAGAAAAAATAAAGAAAAAATTACATTAGTCGATTGTTAGAAATACAGAGGGGGAGAATATGTATGAAGGAATGTATAAAAAAAAATAAAATATTATTATTTATTACAATAATATTTAGTGTTATATCATCCATAACAATGGTAGGTGTATCATTATTACTACAATCAACCATAGACAAGGTAATGAATGGAGATATGGAAGGATTTAAAAAAATCTTAATTTTTACTTTAGTATATTGTGCAATTATGGGATTATTATATTTTATCTATGATATCCTTAGCAAAATGTTCATTAGGAATGTAACGAGAGAACTTAGAAGTAAAATTTTTTCAGGTATAATAAATCACAATTATAAAGATTTTAATTCTAAAAATACAGCAGACTATATATCAGCACTGACTAATGACATTAAATTAGTGGAAGAAAACTACATTACATCTTTATTATTGGTTTTACAGTTTTCAGTGGCGTTTATAGCAACGATAGGTATATTGCTATACTTAAGCCCCTTGGTGACAGGTTGCTTATTTGTAAGCATGTTATTAATTTTTATAGTACCAAGTATTTTTGGGAAAAAACTAGAAAGTAAACAGATGAACCTTTCTAATAAACTTACATCATTTACTACTGTAATTAAAGATATGCTTAGTGGGTATGATGTTATAAAATCTTATAATTTAAAGAAAGATGCATTTGAAGAATTTGAAAGAGAAAATAAAGATTTAGCTAAGACGAAGTTTGAAGCAGATAAATTACTAGTAATAAACGAAACTTTATCTCAGTTACTTGGTATGGGAACTCAATTTGTTGCAGTATTTTTATCAGCATACCTGGTTTTAAAAGGCAATATTACAATGGGGACATTGATAGCAATTGTTCAATTGTCAGGAAGCTTTATTCAACCTGTTATTATGATAATGAGCTATGCTCCAAAGATTACGTCTATGACTTCTGTAATAAAAAGGCTAGATGATATGTCTAATTATAAAGATAGTAGCTTTACAGGAAGTGAAAACCCTTCATTTGACAGATCTATAGAAATAAGTAATGTAAATTTTGCATATGAAGAGAATAAAAGTATTCTTGAAAATGTAGATTTAAAAATAAAGAAAAATAAAAAATATGCTATTGTAGGTCCTAGTGGCTGTGGAAAGTCAACTTTAGCAAAGTTAATTCTTGGATATTATGCAGACTACAATGGAGAAATCAAATATGATGACAAAGAAATTAGAAATGTAAACATAGAAAAAATTAATAAGATGATTTCTGTTATTCATCAAAATGTATATATGTTTGATAAAAACATAAAAGATAATATTTGTTTATATAAGGAATTTTCAAATGAGAATATAAGCAATATATTAGAATTAAGTGGTGCAGATAAATTTATTAATGAATTGGAAGAGGGATTGGATTATTTTGTAGGTGAGAATGGAAATAACTTATCTGGAGGACAAAGACAAAGAATAGCCATAGCAAGAGCTTTAATTCAGCAGACGCCAATCCTTGTATTAGATGAAGGGACTTCAGCAATAGATATGCAAACTGGATATGATATTGAAAGCAGATTATTAAATTTAGACAATCTTACACTAATAACGATTACGCACAAAATGAGTCAGGAATTATTGAGTTTATATGACGAGATAATTTTTATGGAAGGTGGCAAAATAATTGAGCAAGGTAGTTTTAATGATTTAATAAAAAAAGAAGAAAAATTCTATGATTTTTATAAGCTGGAAACAGCATAATTAATTGTAAATAAAAAGTGATGAATTATAAGATAATTCATCACTTTTGTTTTTAAGATAGTCCATTTACTGCTTTTAAGGTTTTTGTTGGGCAACAAGTTTCATATATAATACTTCCATCTTCTCCAATGTAAGAATTATAAACTGTTAAATTTTTAATCAATTCACTGTAATGATATGCAAGTAAGCCTGCGTTATTAGGGGTTGATATTCTTACTACTTTTGTTTCATCAAATTTAAATCTATTTTGTTTTAATATACTTCTTGTAATATTTACATCCCTTGAAGACTGAACATCATTTTCGCCTACTATAAATACAAATTTTAGTTGTTTGTTATTTTCTGATATATAATATGCAGAAATATTTAAGTTATTTTCTCCAAGATCATTTAACAAGGCAGATAGGTATTCTTCGCTAGTATAAACAGTAAATTGAACTATAATAGAAGCATTAGAATTATTTACGCTTGAAGGGTTAACTTTATTTATTAAATTTTTATCTTTATTCATAATTCACTGTCCTCCCTTGTAATAATATTAAGACATATTTCTTTAATGTCTATATCCTATAATATGACACAATGGACTTGGATGTTACATAAAATTACATTTATTAATAAGTTAATAAATTTGTGCTAGTTTTAAATTTATAGTAAATTTGTATATAATAAGATAAAACATAGGTATTTATAAAAATAGGAATAAGGAAGTTGTTATGAAAAAGATAAAAATATCAGTTAGAAGCTTAGTTGAGTTTATTATGAAAAAGGGAAGCATAGACAATAGATTTGTAGGAAATATTAAAGCGATTGAAGGAATTAGAGGTCATCAAAGAGTACAAAAATCCTATGGAGATGAATATACCTCAGAAGTATCTATAAAACATAAATTTGCTTTTGATGAAGTAGAGATAGAAGTAGAAGGAAGAATAGATGGACTCTTAATTGAAAATGATAAAATTATAATTGATGAAATAAAAACTACCACAAAAGATCTGCTATTAATAGATGAAGATAGCAATCCCCTTCATTGGGCTCAGGTAAAATGCTATGGATATATGTATTGTATTCAAAATAATTTGGATAATATAGATTTGCAAGTAACTTACTATAATATAGAAAATAAATCTACAAGAATATTGAGAAAAAACTTTCAACTAAGTGAATTAAAAGAGTTTTTCTTTAAGTTAATTAATGAATATAAATTATGGGCGAATATGGAGAAACAATGGATGGAAACAAGAAATGAATCTATTAAAAATTTAGAGTTTCCATTTTCAAAATATAGACCAGGACAACGAGAATTCGCAGTGCGAGTTTATAAAAGTATAGCAGATAGCAAAAAATGTTTTGCCATGGCACCAACAGGTACTGGAAAAACTATATCAACACTTTTTCCAGCTATAAAAGCAATGGGAGAAGAGAAAACTTCAAAAATTTTTTATCTTACATCAAAAAACATAACACGAGAAGTAGCTAATGACACTATAAGCTTGATGAAAAAACAAAATTTAATTTTGAGAAGTGTGACAATAACTGCCAAGGAAAAAATATGTAAGATGGAAGAGACTAATTGTAATCCAGATTATTGTCCTTATGCCAGTGGGTATTATGATAAAATAAACAGAGTTCTTAAGGAAATTTTAAGTAAATATAATGATTTTAGCAGAAAAAATATTGATGAAATAAGTGAAATTTATAAATTGTGTCCCTTTGAATTATGTCTTGATTTAACAATGTTTAGTGATGTAATTATTTGTGACTATAATTATATATTTGATCCTAGAGTTTATTTAAAAAGGTATTTTGATGTGAAAAAAACAGATTTTACATTTCTTGTAGATGAGGCACATAATTTATTAGACAGAAGTAGAAGTATGTACTCTGGAGAAATAAATCAAAATATTTTTATAAAAATGAAAAAAATAATAGGGAAAAAAGATAAAAGAATATTAAATACAACAAAAGAAATAGAAAAATATTTTATAGATAAATCAAAGGTATTAAATTTAATAAAAGAAAAACATGTTATTGAAGAGGAACTGCCTAAATCTCTTATAGGGCTACTTAATATCTTAATGAAATTTATGGATGAATATTTATCAAGAAGCAATGAAGAAAACTCTGAACTACTGGATTTGTATTTTGAAGTTAATAAATTTTTATTTATTTCAATTTTTTACAATAATAATTATAAAACTATATATAGTGATGAATTGCTTGGTACTAATGTGAAATTATTTTGCGCGAATCCTTCAGACTTAATTATTGAAAAAATGAATAAATCCAAATCTACAACAATTTTTTCTGCAACTTTAACACCTTTAAATTATTATAAGGATATTTACGGCAGTGAAGAGGGAGATTTTGTAATAAGTTTAAAAAGTCCTTTTGATGTAAAAAATAGGCTGATAATAATAGGAGATGACATTTCTACTAAATATAATAAAAGAGAAGATACAATAGAAGATTTAGTAGAATATATTAAAGTTTGTGTGGAAAGCAAAATTGGAAATTATATGGTGTTCTTTCCATCCTATAAATATATGGAATTGGCTTATGAAAAAATTAAAGATAAATATAGAAAACTGAATGTAATCATACAAAAAAATAATATGAGTGAGGAAGAAAAAGAAGAGTTTTTAAATTTATTCAATAATAATAAAGAGACTCATGTGGGATTTTGTGTCCTAGGGGGACATTTTTCAGAAGGTATAGATTTAACAGAAGATAAGCTTATAGGAGTTATTGTTGTTGGGGTTGGAATGCCACAAATAAACATTGAAAGAGATATAATAAAGAACCAGTTAAATGAAAATAATAAAGGATTTGATTATGCATATGTTTATCCTGGAATGGCAAAAGTACTTCAAGCTGTGGGTAGATGCATAAGGACTGATAAGGATAGAGGGGTAATTTTACTCCTAGATAATAGATATTCAAATTATAGATATAAAAGCCTTTTTCCACAAGAATGGAGTCCTTATATGAGGATAAAAAGGCCTAATGATATTAAGGGTTTATGTAAGAAATTTTGGAGTGATGAGTAAAGTAGCATAAGAAAAACACTACAGATTAGTAGTGTTTTTCTTATATAAAAAATTAAAATTGTAGTTTGTTTAATATGCCATTAGTTATAATTTTTTTATTTTCACTAAAGTAAACAATCAATCCAGTATAGAACTTATTAGAAATATTTAACATATCTTTCATTTCTATTAAATTACCTAAAAATTCTTCTTTATCCATAGTACCTATAATATATCCTATAAAACACTCTAAGTAAGAAGTTGCTTTTTCTTGCCAGTTAGCTTCTTTTGATAAAGTAGATTGGATAAAAGGTGTTATACACATATATGTAGCTAATTCTCCAAGATCTCTTTCGTCATAGCTCATGAGATTTTCTTTTGACTTTATTTTAAAATCGTCACCTAAAAATACTCCATTTAACAAATCAGATGTAACATTAATTATGTAAGTTAGTATCTCATCATCAGTACTTTTTGTTAAAGAGTGAAATATAATATTATCAGAATCAAAATCTTTATAATGAATTAAATTTTTTAATTTCATTTCATACCTCCAAGTTATTATAGTAATAATTATATAATGATTACCATATTTTGAGTATAAATATTATTGGTAATTTTTATTCAATTGCAAAAAATTATTTATCATATAAACACAATGAATTAATCTAATTATAGAATATATACAAAGCCTCTATTAATAAATTTATATAATGTATGTTTAAGTATTATATTTATGATATAATCCATAAATATAATACTTAGTAAAACAGAAAGGATTGAAGTTTAATGGAATTTATACCAACAAAAACAATTATATCATCTTATAATGAAAATCCACATTGGTTTGGAATTAATTACAATATGAATATATATAAAGGTTGTTGTCATGGATGTATTTATTGTGATTCTAGGAGCAACTGTTATCAAATTTTAGATTTTGATAGAGTAAGAATAAAAGAAAACTCAATAGAAACAATAAAAAAAGAACTTCAATCTAAAAGAAAAAAAGGAGTGGTTGGAACGGGAGCAATGAGCGATCCTTATAATCCATTTGAAAAAGAATATAAACTTACTAGAGAAGCTTTAAGAATAATCGATGAATACAGGTTTGGAATAGGAATTGCTACAAAGAGCAATTTGATAACCAGAGATATAGATATACTGAAAAAAATACAAAGCCATTCTCCGGTTATAATTAAAATGACAATCACAACCTTTGATAATGAACTATGCAAAAAAATTGAAAGAAAAGTATGTACGTCAGAGGAAAGATTTAAGGCTATAAAAGAGTTAAGTGATAATAACATATATACGGGTGTATTGCTTATGCCATTATTACCTTTCATTAATGATAATGAGGATAATATAAAAAATATTATAAAAAAAGTACATGAATGTGGTGGAAAATTTATTTTTACATATGGCATGGGAGTAACACTTAGAAATAATCAAAGAGAATACTACTTTCAACAATTGAGAAAAATATTCCCAGGAGAAAACTTAGATAAAATATATATGAATACATTTGGAGATGTATATGAAAATACCTCACCAAATGCAACTTATTTATGGAAAATTTTTAAATCAGAATGTGAAAAATATAATATTTTATATAAAATGGAAGATATTATAAAGGACTATAAGCATAATTATGAAAGAACTCAGATAACTTGGTTTTAATTATTGTTATATATATTTTTTATGATATATTACAAATACAAATCTAGAAGGGAAGAAATATTAATGACAAACATAAAAGAATTTAATATAAGTGAAGAAGAACTTGCTGAAATAGAAGAGATTAAAGATTTAGCACAAGGGTGCACAAATTATTTATTAGAATCTATAATAAATAGGGAAACAGGAGAGCAAATTGAATTAGAAGAAGAGAATAAAAAAACTATTTTTAAGTTAGTTTTAAATAAAACAATGGAGTTTATAGAAGAATACTCTTTTCCAAGTAATGAAGAAGATTTTGCAAAATATGTTGAAACTATGGTTACATATATGCAAGAAAAATTATAGGTACAAAAGGAATGGTTGAAAACCATTCCTTTTATTTTGTATAAAATTAAAATAGAAATGGAATAAGGTTTTTACAAGGAGTTGCATGAAATAATAAAATGATTTAAAAAATACTATTTAAAATGAAGATTGAACTAGTTATAATATTGGTATACTAAGTGCTTAATTAATTATTGTTTGATAATGTATCTTTAAATAAAATTTAAAATACTTGTATAATTATATGCTTGTAAAATTTTTTTTACAAGAAATAAGCTTTTTTCTTGAAAACGTTGTCGAATGATGGTATTATAAATTCAAGAAAAAAACTTGGGGGAGAAAAAATGAAAAAACTAGTCAACAAATGGAATAACATTAGCTTAGTAAAAAGGATCATTATTGGTTTAATAGTTGGGATAACGTTTGCCTTAACTATGCCAACACAATTAGCACCCGTAGGAATTTTAGGATCATTATTCGTAGGAGCTTTAAAAGCTGTGGCTCCAATATTAGTATTTTTTTTAGTTATGGCGGCCATATGTCAGCATAAAGAAGGACAAAAAACAAATATAAAATCTATAATAACTTTATATCTTGTGGGCACATTAATAGCCGGTATAGTAGCTGTTGTGGGAAGTTTCTTATTCCCGGTAACATTAACACTTACTGCAGGAGCTGAAGGAGTGACACCTCCAGGAGGTGTAGGCGAAGTACTAAAAGCTTTATTAATGAATGTTGTTGACAATCCAGTAAATGCAATAGCAAATGCAAACTATATAGGGGTGTTAACTTGGGCTGTTGTTCTTGGACTTGCACTTAAAAATTCATCAGATTCAACTAAGCAAGTAATTGTAAATGTATCTGACGCCATATCTCAAGCTGTTAGATGGGTAATTAATTTAGCACCATTTGGTATAATGGGATTAGTATTTGATACAATAGCAACATCGGGAATAGAATCATTATTAAGTTATGGGCAATTAATAGCTGTATTATTAGGAAGTATGGCAGTCTTTGCTTTAATAGTTAACCCAATAATAACTTTTATATCAATAAGAAAAAATCCATATCCATTAGTATTAAGATGTTTAAGAGAATCTGGAATTACGGCATTCTTTACAAGAAGTTCAGCTGCAAATATACCAGTAAACATGAAACTTTGTAAAGATTTAGGATTAGATAGTGATACTTATTCAGTATCAATACCTTTAGGAGCGACTATAAACATGGGTGGCGCTGCAATAACAATATCCGTTCTTGCTTTAGCAGCGGCTCATACTTTAGGAATAAAAGTTGATATAGGAACAGCGATAATATTATCAGTATTATCAGCAGTGTCTGCTTGTGGGGCATCAGGAGTAGCTGGAGGATCATTGCTTTTAGTACCGCTGGCTTGTTCATTATTTGGAATACCAAATGAAATAGCAATGCAAGTAGTTGGTGTTGGATTTATAGTTGGAGTTATACAAGACTCTGCTGAAACTGCATTAAACTCTTCAACTGATGTTCTTTACACTGCAGTGGCAGAGTTTGGCAAGAGAAGGAAAGAATCTGAAAATAAAGCTGCTTAATAATTTTAAGTTTAGATTAATATAAATAATAGGAAATATACTTAAAACCATATTGATATTTAAATCAATATGGTTTTGTTTTTACAATAAGGTTATTGCGTTTTTATCTGACCATAATTAGATAAAATTATTATTATCATACAAATATGAAGAAATATATCTAAATATTTTATTGAAGAGGTTAATAAAAAATATTTAAATATCTATATAAAAAAATCTATAATGTTGAAGTAAATATAGTATAGTGTTAGAATGAAATTAAAATAAAATATCTAGGGGAGCTATTGCTGAGATTGAATTTTTAAATTCTAAACCCGTTGAACCTGTTTGGATAATGCCGACGTAGGGAGATTAAATATTGTATATATTTTGTTTTAACATTTTATTGTTAATTACATTATTTATTAATTTTGATTAGAGGTCGTACATTTATTGTATGACTTTTTATATTAAGAAAATCTTTCTTATTTGGTGCAATTTTTGCCAAGTTAAGAAAGATTTTTTTATTAAAAATTTTATAAAGATAAAATGAAAGGGGAAATGAAATGAGTTATACAACACAGATGGATGCAGCAAGAAAGGGAATAATAACACAAGAGTTAAAAAAAGTAGCAACATATGAAAATATGGATGTTAAAGAATTACTCAATTTAGTAGGAGAAGGTAAGGTTGTAATCCCAGCTAATAAAAACCATACCTCTTTAAAGCCTTATGGTATAGGTAAAAAATTAAAAACAAAAATTAATGTAAACTTGGGTACTTCTAAAGATTGTCTCGATACGAATGTAGAAATGGAAAAGGTTATGAACGCAGTAAACTTAGGTGCAGAAGCTATAATGGATTTAAGTTCTTTTGGAGATACTCAAACATTTAGAAAAAAATTAATAGATGAGTGTCCTGCCATAATAGGTACGGTGCCTATATATGATGCAGTAGTATATTATAATAAGCCATTAAAGAAAATAACTGCAAAAGAATGGTTAGATATTGTTAGAATGCATGCAGAAGATGGTGTGGATTTTTTAACTCTTCATTGTGGAGTTAACAAACATACAGCGAAAAGATTTAAAAAATCTAATAGACTTACTAATATAGTTTCTAGGGGAGGATCTATTATATTTGCATGGATGGAGTTAACAGGCAATGAAAATCCTTTCTATGAACATTATGATGAAATATTAGATATTTGTGCAAAACATGATGTTACTATAAGTTTAGGAGATGCTTGTAGACCTGGAAGTATTGCAGATGCAGGTGATGTATCTCAAATTGAGGAGTTAGTTACACTTGGAGAATTGACTACTCGAGCTTGGGAGAAAAATGTTCAGGTTATGATAGAAGGTCCTGGTCACATGCCATTAAATCAAATAAAAGCTAATATGGAAATAGAAGAAACTGTTTGTAAAGGAGCGCCTTTTTATGTTTTAGGTCCACTAGTTACTGACGTGGCACCAGGTTATGATCATATAACAGCTGCTATAGGCGGAGCTATTGCAGCTACTTATGGAGCGTCATTCTTATGTTATGTAACTCCGGCGGAACATTTAAGATTACCAACTGTAGAAGATGTAAAAGAAGGAATAATTGCATCTAAAATAGCAGCTCATGCAGCGGATATAGCAAAAGGGGTTAAAGGTGCAACTGATTGGGATGACGAAATAAGCGAAGCTAGAAGAAATTTAGATTGGGAGAAAATGTTTGATTTAGCTATAGATAGTGAAAAAGCAAGAAGATACAGAACAGATTCTAAACCAGAAAATGAAGACACTTGTACAATGTGCGGGAAGATGTGCGCAGTTAGAAATATAAATAAGATATTAAAAGGTGAAGATGTAGACATTATGGACTAATTAAAAAACACCTTAGAATAGGTTATAAAAGTCTATTCTAAGGTATTTTCATTTTTTATGTTGTTAGTTTTGTATAATATTGCTTAAAGATTCTTCTTGTTTGTTGTAAATATATCTTTTAAAGTAAATTAAAAGAACTCCAGTGACTGGTACGGCTAATAAAATACCTAAAAATCCTGTATATTTTCCAGCAAATGTTACAGCGAATATTGTTAATATTGGTGGTACACCAACTTGTTTTCCAACAAAATGAGGTTCTAATATGGCACTTTCTAATTGTTGAACTACTATCATAACTACTAAAACTAAAATAGCTTTATTGATAGAGAAGAATAAGTTGGTAACAACAGCTATTATAGTACCTAAAATAGGACCAAAGAAAGGAATCATATTAGTTACACCGGTAATTATTCCTATAAATAATGCATATTTAGAACCTGTTAATGCAAGTACTACAGTACAAATAATACCATAAATTGTAGAATCCATAGCTTTTTCTACTATATATACACCAACATTATTATCTAAAATATTAAGAAATTCTTTTACTTTAAAATAATGTTGTTTTAATATTTTTGGGAAAAATAAACTTACAACTTTAATATATTTCTCCTTTGATAAAAGTAGATAAACTGAGATAACTAATCCCAGTACAATGTTTATAGTATAAGATACAATGGTACTCATTAAATTAATAATAAAGCTACTAACAGTAGATGCTGTAAAACTTGATATTGGAATTAGAACCTTAGTAATAAAATCACTAATTTGAGATTTTATATATTGGTTAGTAATATCAAATTTAAATTGTGATGAAATATTGTTAATCAAATCTTGTACCTGATATATACCGCTTGGAACAGAAAGAGCAAGCTAATTAATATTAGATTTTATGACTGGCACAATAAATAACCATGAAAAGATTAATATAACCAAAGTTATTCCATAAATTATTAAAACGGAAACTCCTCTCTTTAATTTAAACTTATCCTCTAATTTTTTCATAGGTTGGTTAAGCATATATGCTATTATAAAACCTATATTAACTTTTCAAACTAGAATACAAGAAAAGATATTATAAGGGAAAAACTACAATTTTACAACTTTGAAACAAAAATAAAACCTTAGTTTAATTAATATTAGGAAGTCGAAAGTTATTAGTAGTGAACATGGATCATTCTTATAGTAATTGCTGTCATAAATTACACCCTGAAATGTATTTGGAAATAGATGATTTCAAAGTTGATTATGAAAATAGCAACAAATTATTAAAGTCTATATTAGGGGGATAGTTTCTCAACAATAGTTATAATATATACGAGTAGATATAAGCCACGGAAAGGTATGAGGTAATTAGATAAATAAATAGATAAAAATATTAGTTGTTGAAGATGAAGCAACAAGTATTGCGCTACGCATTGTAAATGCAGAATACAACACTAATATGAATGATGCGCTTGAAATTACTACTTTAATAAGTGATATTGCGAAGATAATAAATGATTTTTATGGAATTAAATTAGATGAAGAAAGCTTACATTATTCAAGATTAATAACGCATTTAAAATTTTTATCTCAAAGATTATTTTTGAATGAAACAATAAAAGATACAGATGATATTTTAGTAGATATGAAAAAAATAAATATTAAAGATATTTAAAAAATTAGTTAAAGAAGAAAAAAGTGTTACTGTTGTAACGCATTCGTCAATTGTATGTGAAAAAGCAGATTTGATTTACCAATTTAATTTTGGTAAAAAAGAAGCTATATAAATGTATATTAAACCATAGAATAATCTTTTCATTGGAAATTCTATGGTTATTTTTGATTTTGAAGAAAAAATAGAAAATGAATTCAAATTAAAAAGAAAATTGAATATTTGAATAATTGAAATTAAAAGTTCGTAAGTTGATTTATATGAATAAAATGAATCTGGATATGCAAAAAAATACTTATTAAATATAAAACATAATAAATAAACAATAAAAATGCTTTAAAAATTAAGGTTTTAGTAGGTTTGAAAATATTACAAATATTATTAATTAAAAATAATTGCAAGGGTTAAAAAAAATATTGCAAAAATAAAAACTTTAATATACAATTTATATTAAAATGAATAGGGTTGATATAAACTTATTTTGAAAGTAGAATTTGGAATTTAATCATGATGGAGGTGTATTAATGAAATGTTTACCAGTTGGAGACTCAGCTCTAACTTTAGAATTTGGCGATGAAATTAATTATGAAATTAATAATATAATTAGAGTTTTTAATAAAAAAATTAAGTCATTAAATATAGATGGAATAGTAGAAGCAGTACCATCTTTTAAAGCGCTATTAATTTATTATAATCCGGAAACATTATTTTTTAGTGAAGCAAAAGAGATTGTAACTGATTTATTAGAAACCATAGATGTTAAGGATAACAAAGTAAGAAAAGTTATAGAAATTCCAGTTTGTTATGATGAAGAATTTGGAAAAGATTTAGACTTTGTGAGTCAATATACAAAATTGTCTAAAGAAGAAATTATAAAACTACACAGTTCAAAAGAATATTTAATATATATGCTAGGTTTTTTACCAGGTTTTGCATACTTAGGAGGGATGGATGAAAAGTTAGTCACACCAAGATTAAAAAATCCAAGATTAAAATTAGAAGCAGGAGCAGTAGGAATTGGTGGGGAGCAGACAGGAATTTATCCTTTAGCATCTCCTGGTGGGTGGAGGATCATAGGAAGAACACCTATTAAGCCATATGACTCAAATAGAAACAGAGCAATTTTATATGAAGCTGGAGATTATATAAAATTTAAGCCCATAAGCAAAAAAGATTATTATAAAATAAAAGACTTAGTAGAAAATGGAATTTATGAATGTAATGTGGTTGAAGGGAGTGCATAGGGTTGGGAATTGAAATACTACAATCTGGACTATATACCTCTGTACAGGATTTTGGGAGAATTGGTTATCAAGATTCGGGTTTTTCTGTATGTGGAGCAATGGATAAAAAATCTTTAGCAATTGGAAATATTCTAGTTGATAATCGAGAAGATGAAGCGGGTCTAGAAATAACTTTGATTGGACCTAAAATAAAATTTACAGAAGAAAACTTTATAGCTATAACTGGTGGTGATTTAAAACCAAAAATAAATGGAGAAAATATCCCTATGTATAAAGCTTTGTTTATTAAAAAAGATGATATTTTATCTTTTGAAAACGCTCAAACAGGAGCTAGGGCATATATAGCTTTTTGTGGAGGATTAAAAATTGATAAAGTAATGGGGAGTAAATCAACAAATGTAAAATGTTCTTTAGGTGGATATAAAGGAAGAACGTTGAAAGAGGGAGATTTTATTAAATTTTCTTCGCCAAAGGTATATTTAGAAAATTACTTATCTAGAAAATTAGTTTTTAAGTTAGAAGAAGAAAAAGAAGTTGTGGTGAGAGTAATATTAGGACCTCAAGACGATGCTTTCACACAAAAAGGAATTTATACATTTTTAAATGAAAAATATGAGGTAACAAAGGAGTTTGATAGGATGGGATGTAGATTAGATGGACCTATTATAGAACATGAAACATGTGCAGATATTATATCTGATGGAATTGTCCTAGGATCAATACAAGTACCCTCCCATGGCAAACCAATTATAATGTTAAGCGATAGACAGACAACAGGCGGGTATACAAAAATTGCAACCGTTATCTCTGTAGATATTGGAAAACTAGCTCAAAGAAAAACTGGAGACAAAATAAAATTTGAAAAAATATCTGTAGAAAAAGCACAAAAGCTTTATAGAGATGAAATAAAAAAAATTAAAGAACTTAAGAAACAAATTAATAAGCCGTGTATTGAAGTACTAAATCCAAGAAATACATCTAAGAAAATTGAAATATTGTTAAATAATAAATAGCAAGTTTGCAAAAGGGGGGCACTAACATGGACTTCAAAGAAATATTAAAATTAATTGAAGCAATAGATAAATCTGCACTTACTAAATTTTCTTTTAAAGAGGGAGATACAAAAATAAAAATAGAAAAGAATGTGGAAGGTACTATATGTACAAAACCAGTCACACAAAATGAAGTTTTGCAAATAAAAGAAGAAGTTGAAAAAGTAGAGTCGGATAATTTTGAGTATATCAAATCTCCACTTATAGGTACTTTTTACAATTCGCCATCGCCTGAGGAAGAACCTTATATTGCTGTAGGAGATAAAGTATCTAAAGATCAAGTAGTAGGTATAATTGAAGTTATGAAAGTAATGAATGAAGTGAAATGTAATTACGATGGAATAGTTGAAGACATTTTAATTAATAACAATGATACAGTTGAATATGGTCAGAGTCTAATAAAAATAAAGGTACTTTAATTATGGGAGATTAGTTATGTTTAATAAAATATTAATTGCAAATAGGGGAGAGATAGCAGTTCGTATAATTAGAGCTTGTAAAACTTTAGGGATAAAAACAGTGGCAGTATATTCTAAAGTAGATGAAAATTCACTTCATACGGTTTTGGCAGATGAAAAGATTTGTATTGGAGAGGCAAATCCAAAGGAAAGCTATTTAGATATGAGTAAAATTGTAAGTGCAGCTATAGTAACAAAATCAGATGCAATTCACCCAGGATTTGGTTTTTTGTCAGAAAAAAGCGAGTTTGTAGAGTTATGTAAATCACAAAACATTAAATTTATAGGTCCAGATAGTAAAATAATTGATGCTATGGGAAATAAATCAAAAGCAAGAAACACAATGATTCAAGCCGGCGTTCCTGTTGTTCTAGGAAGTAAGGCGCCTATATATACAAGTGAAGAAGGTAAAAAAATTGCAGATGAAATAGGATACCCTGTAATAGTTAAGGCATCTTCTGGTGGTGGAGGAAAGGGCATGAGAATAGTAGAAAGTGAAGAAGATTTTCAAACACTATTTAATTTGGCTCAGGTAGAATCAGTAAATGCATTTAATGACAATACTATGTATGTTGAAAAATACATTAAAAATCCTAAACATATAGAAGTTCAAATCTTAGGGGATGGTTATGGAAATGTAATTCATCTAGGTGAAAGAGATTGCTCTATACAAAGAAACCATCAAAAAATGATAGAAGAGTCACCTTCTCCTGTTATTGATCAAGTAACTAGAAAAAAAATAGGAAGTATGGCTGTTAAAGCTGCAAAGGCAGTAAATTATAAAAATGCAGGTACGATTGAATTTTTAATGGATGAGAATTTTAATTTTTATTTTATTGAAATGAATACAAGAATTCAAGTGGAACATGCAGTAACGGAAATGGTCACAGGTTTGGATTTAATTAAAGAACAAATAAAAATTGCTTATGGTGAAAAATTATCTTTGAAACAAGAGGATGTTAATATAAAGGGACATGCCATAGAGTGTAGAATAAATGCAGAAAATCCAGCAAATAACTTTTTGCCATGTCCAGGGAAAATAACCTCATTAAATCTTCCAGGAGGAAATGGAGTTAGAGTTGATACCTTTGTATATTGTGGATATAACATACCAATTAATTATGATTCTATGATAGGAAAAATAATCGTTCATGGTTGTGATAGAAAAGAAGCCATTGAAAAGATGAAAATTGCTCTAGATGAATTAGTAGTAGGTGGGATTGAAACTAATGCAAATTTTCAATATTCTCTTATGAATAACCCAGTTTATGTGAATGGGAAAGTAGATACAGGATTTATAGAAGAATTACTACGATAAAAATGGGGGTGTAAAAATGGATTACTCAAAAGAGTCACCAGTTAAAGTTAGAAAAATGATTAGAGAAGGCAAGTACTTAAAACCAACTTCTGGTATATGTAGTGGTTATGCTCAGGCTAATTTAGTAATTTTACCTAAAGATTTAGCTTATGACTTTCTTTTATTTACACAAAGAAATCCGAAATCATGCCCTATTTTAGAAGTGTCAGATGAGGGGAGTAGAAGTTTAAAATATATTGCAAAAGACGTGGATATTGCAAAAGATATTCCAAAGTATCGAGTATATGAAAATGGAATATTAAGGGGAGAATATGAGGACGTAGAAGAATTTTGGCAAAAAGATTTTGTTAGTTTTTTAATAGGATGTAGCTTTTCTTTTGAATCAGAACTAATAAAAAATCATATTGAAGTAAGGCATATTGCTGAAGGGTGTAATGTGCCAATGTATAAAACTAACATTGAATGTATAGAAGCAGGCATATTTAAAGGGAATATGGTAGTAAGTATGAGGCCTATTCCTTATAATCAGGTAATAAAAGCAGTTACAGTAACTGAACAGTTTCCAAAGGTTCATGGTACACCCATTCATATTGGAGATCCTAAAATAATTGGAATTGAAGATATTAATAGTCCTGAATTTGGAGATAGTGTAACAATTAAAAAAGGGGAAGTCCCAATATTTTGGCCTTGCGGGGTAACACCTCAATCGGTAGTTATGAATGTAAAACCTAGTATAGTAATAACTCATTCACCAGGTCATATGCTAATTACTGACATTAAAAATGAAGAATTAAAAGACTAAATAAGTTTTGGGGGAAGAAGTTATGTATAGAGTAGACTTAAATTGTGATTTAGGGGAAAGTTTTGGAAGATATAAATTAGGATTAGATGAGGAAGTCATTAAATATGTTTCTTCTGTTAATATAGCTTGTGGCTTTCATGCTTCAGATCCAGTTGTAATGGAAAAAACTGTTAAATTAGCTAAAGATAATAATATATCTATAGGAGCTCATCCGGGATTTTTAGATTTGATGGGATTTGGAAGAAGGAATATGGATATTTCTTTGGAGGAAGCTAAAGCATATATAAAATATCAAATAGGAGCATTATATGGATTTTGTAAAAGTGAAAATGTGAAACTTAATCATGTAAAACCTCATGGAGCACTGTATAATATGGCAGCAAAAGATTATAACTTATCAAAAGCCATATGTGAAGCTATATGTGAATTTGATGAAGAAATTATACTTGTAGGATTAAGTAAAAGTGAGTTAATTCGCGCAGGAGAAGATGTTGGACTTAAATGCGCCAATGAAGTTTTTGCAGACAGAGCTTATGAAGAAGATGGAACTTTAGTAAGCAGAAAAAAAGATGGAGCAATAATAACTAATGAGGACGAGGCAATAGACAGAGTAATAGGTATGATAGTAAATGAAAAAGTAGAATCCATAAATGGAAAGTATATAGATATAAAAGCTGACTCTATTTGTGTCCATGGTGATGGAATAAAAGCTTTGGAGTTTGTAAAAAAAATAAATAAAAAGTTAAAAGAAGATAATATAGAAATAAAACCATTATTTTAGAGATTGTAATCATATTTAGAAAATTTAAAGGGGGAATGGGTATGGAAGTTTTAAAGGAGAATTCAATTGAAGAAATAGTAAAAAAAGAAAATAAATTTAAAGAAAAATTAAAAAATATAGGTCCGGGAGCCTTAATAGCAGCTGGATTTATAGGTCCGGGGACAATAACAACTTGTACAAAATCAGGAGCAAGCAGTGGATATACTCTTCTTTGGGCAATGTTATTTTCAACAGTTGCAACAATAATATTTCAAGAAATGGCGGCAAGGTTAGGTATAGTTACTCAAAAAGGTTTAGGTGAAAACATTAGAGAAAAAATTTCTAATAAAATATTAAAAGGCATAGCAGTAGGAATAGTAATAGTTGCCATATTTATAGGAAATATAGCTTATGAAACAGGCAATTTAGTTGGTGGTTCTATGGGACTTTCAATATTAATACCACAAGTTCCGAATACTATATGGGCACCATTGTTAGGCGTAGTGGCATTTGCGTTACTTTGGTCAGGAAATTATAAAAAAATAGAAAAAATATTAATAGGATTAGTTTTAGTTATGAGTGTTACATTTTTTACTACTGCCATAGTCTCAAAACCGGATTTTGGAGCAATTATAAAAGGAATGTTTATACCAAGAGCGGGAGCAAATGATTGGTTAACTATAGTAGGATTAATAGGAACAACAGTAGTTCCTTATAACTTATTTTTACATGCATCTTCAGTATCTGAGAGATGGACTAGTAAAGAAGATTTAAAAAATGCAAGAATAGATACAGTTATATCTATAGGACTTGGAGGTCTTATTTCTATGGCTGTAATTATTTCAGCATCAGCATCTTTTCATGGAGGCCAAACAGTTATAGATAGTGGAGCAGTAATGGCTGAGCAATTAGAACCATTACTTGGGTCATGGGCAAAATGGTTCTTTGGTATAGGATTATTTGCTGCAGGTTTTACTTCTGCAATAACAGCACCACTTTCAGCAGCATTTGCTACAACAGGTGCTCTTGGATATAAAAAGGATATGAAAAGTATGAAGTTTAAAATAATTTGGATGATAGTTTTAGGAGTAGGTATAGTGCTTAGCGCTCTTGGAATGTCATCAAGCCCAACAGAACTCATACTCGTAGCTCAAGCAGCAAATGCTATAATATTACCAATTATTGCAATATTCTTAATATATGTGCTTAATCATAAGGATTTGGGTGAGCATAAAAATAAGCTTTGGAATAATGTATTGGGTCTATGTATATTAAGTGTAACTTTAGTTATAAGTTATCGTTCATTATTATCATTTGCTGAAGCTGTAAAGGGATTGTTTATGTAAATTTAATATAATTATATAAAGGATAAGGTTTTATAATAAAACCTTATCCTTTATATTTTACTATGACTTTTTTAACTAAACAAATATATAGTTGTGCTATAATTTATTCTAAATATAGAAAAAGGGGGAAAATAAATGCCTATAAAAATACCATCACAGTTACCTGCATACAATGTACTATCAAGTGAAAATATCTTTGTAATGAATATAGAAAGAGCAAATCATCAAGATATTAGATCGCTTAAGATAGGGATATTAAATTTAATGCCTATAAAAATACAAGCTGAAAATCAACTGCTTAGATATCTTTCAAATACACCACTTCAGGTTGAAATTACATTACTTCAAACTAAATCATATAGGGGAAACCATACACCGCTTGAACATTTGGAAAAATTCTATAGATATGTGGATGACGTTAAAGATGAAAAGTTTGATGGACTTATTATTACTGGGGCACCAGTAGAACAAATGGAATTTGAGGATGTGGCTTATTGGGATGAATTGAAAAATATAATGGATTGGACTAAAAATCATGTTTATTCAACAGTTCATATATGTTGGGGAGCACAAGCAGCTCTTTATCATCATTACAATGTGCCTAAATATCAATTAGATAAAAAATTATTTGGCGTATTTAAACATAGGAATAATTTTGAACATGACAATTTAACGAGAGGTCTGAATGACTTGTTCTATGCTCCTCATTCTAGGCATACAGAAGTAAGAAAAGAAGATATAGAGAAAGTTGATGACTTAGAAATTTTATCACAATCAGATGAAGCAGGGATATTTATTGTAGCTAATAAAAGTAGAAGACAAATATTTATAACTGGTCACTTAGAATATGATAGAGATACTTTAAAAGGAGAATACTTAAGAGATTTAAGTAAGGGATTATCTATAGAAATACCTAAACATTATTTTGAAAATGATGATGACAAAACTACTCCTTTCGTTACTTGGAGAGAAAGTGCCAATATAGTTTTTGGAAATTGGTTAAACTACTGTGTATACCAAAATACACCTTATAATATAGAAGAAATAAATTGATTGATATAATCAGGGATATATTTATTTAGCAAATAGAATTATTAATAAATTTTCCTGGGAAATAATTGATATAAATTCAATATGAAAATATAGAGAGGAATAAGGTTATTCCTCTCCTAATAATGTTAAATTATAAGAAAATAAGAGGTCATTAATACGAAGGATATTTAAGTTTTTATTTAGACCGAAGATTATAATACTATCTTTTGTAATTTTGGGATAAAGTTCACCGCAATTACCTATTTTTAAAGCCTTATTAGTTTCATCTAAAGTGAAATTACTACCTATACATAGTTGTAATATTTTGTCTCTGCTAGGTTTTTTATCTCCTCTTAAAATTTCATATGCATAAGTTCTATCTAAGTCTGCATTTTTAATAACGGCGCTTTTACTCATGCCTTTTTCTTTGAATATTTTTTCGAAATATTCACAAAGTTTTATATTTCTTGAGTTATCTAAAGTGTTTGATATAAAATCATCTAAATTAGATTCATCATCTATATTATTTAATAAACTCATAAGCTTTATTGTTTCTAGATTTTTCATATATTTCACCTCTTTATGTAATATGATATAATTTTAGCGTTAGAAAATCAATAATATGAGGTGCTAAATTTGAATATAAATATGGAATTTAAATTATCATTGTATGAGGAACTGAAATCTATTCATAAAAGTAGAAAAGTTGAAATTTTTATAGTTCAAAATATACAAGATGAAAAAATATATATAAAGAAAGTAATAAAAGAGTATACAAAGGAAATATATGAAGTTATAAAAAATATAAATTGTAAAAATATACCTAAAATATATGAAATATTAGAAAAAGAGGATCAACTTATAATAATTGAAGAGTTTATAAATGGAAATACTTTGCAGGAGATTCTAGAAAAAGAAAATAAGCTAAGAGAGAAAGAAGTAATTGAATATATGATTTCTTTGTGTGATGCTTTATATGAAATTCATAGTTTAAATCCTCCTATAATTCATAGAGATATCAAACCAGCTAATATAATTATAAGTAATGATAATATATTAAAATTAATTGATTTTGATATTTCAAGAATTTATAAAGAAGGTGAAAGTTTAGATACAACACTTCTTGGAACAAAAGGATATGCCTCTCCAGAACAGTTTGGATTTGATCAAACAGACTGTAGAAGTGATATATATGCAATGGGTATTATGATGAATGTATTAACTACGGGAAAACATATAAAAGAAGAATTTAATAATACTTTGCTAAAAGACATAATAAAAAAATGTACTAATATATCTGCAGAAAAAAGATATGCTAATGTCCTTGATTTAAAAGAAGAATTAAAAAGTAAACTTTATGATAAAAAATATACTAACATGGATAAAAAAGCAGATAGTAAATATCATATTAAAGAAGATATAAAAACAGAACATTATTATTCAAAAGCCTTGCCAGGTTTTAGAACTAAAAATCCAATATATATGATTGGTGCTAGTCTTTGGTACTTGTTTTTAACAATGGGTCTATTTATTGCAAAAAGTTTTAATGAATTTTTAGAGAATATTATACTTGTTATAGTGATGTTATCAACTTATTTCATATTTACAAATTATTTAGGAATAAAAAACAAGTTACCATTGATAAAAAGCAAAAAAGTAGCAATCAGGTTGGTAGGATATTTTATTTATGTTACATGTATCTTTTTAATTGGCGGTGTATTATTAAGTTTAACTATGAATTAAAAATTCAATTTTGTATGCTGACAGCGTACCAACACCCATGAGTAAATTTATATAATTAATTTATAATTAGACAATTACTTATGGAGGTAAAATATGAAGAAGATATTATTAGGTATTATTATTGGATTTGTAGTTATTGTTGGAGGTTGTGTAGCATTAGTTGGAGCAGGAATGTCTAGTGTAGATAATGCAGTAAAAGAAGTGGAAAAAGAAACAGTTAAAAATGATAATAAGCTACAAGAAATGGCTAAAGATATAAAATGGAAAGTAAAAAGAGGTGATTATAGTACTGAGATAGTTGGTATCTTTGAAAATACCAGCAAAAAAGTCATAGACTATGTTGAATTTGAATATAAATTAATGAACTCTGACGGAACAGTTATAGAAAAATCATTTACTAATGAAACAGAAATTGAGCCTGGAGAAAAGAGAAAAATTGAAATATTCTGCTCAGAAAATGATTTTGATAAATATGATATTAAAGTAAAATCCAGTGCTTTTTAAATAATTAAAAAAGTTTAAATAGGGGTATTTAAATTATATATATTAAGTGTGCATTTTGGGGGAAATGCATACTTTTTTTGTTATGAAATTTGTGAAATTTCTCATAAATATAAAAGGTGTAATGTGAGATAATCTGTTTTTATTCACACTACACCTTGTTAATTTATTTTATCTAGTGCAAATTTTTGCAGAAATATTTGTGCATGTAATTTTTAGCAAAAAAATTTTATTTAAAGCTTCATTTTTAAACTCACTGGTACTATTTTTAGAAGTATAATTTCCTGTTATTTTATTTAGACCATGGATTTTATCATAAATATTATGGACAAATCCAACCCTACCTGCAGACATTATACTATAGTATTCAAAATCATGGTCGCAAGAAGTATCATTTTCGATAATATGTTTTTTATTGTCAATTTCTATGAATACATTTGGGTTTTCCTCTAAAATATCAAGTTTTTTACCTATGGTAGAACAGTTACAGTAGAGAATAAGCTCCCCTTTGTCACTAAATTCATAACCATAATTTAAAGGAACTAAATAAGGTACATTATTTTTACACATGGCGACTCTAACCACTTGACATTTAGAAACAATCTCTTTGATTGTATTAATATCCTTAATAGTTCTATCTTTTCTTCTCAAAATCCCCATCCCCTTAGTATATAATATATAATTGTAATAATTATAGCACTATTATATGTAAAAAAATGTATTTGAAAAATATACAGAATATTAAAATTTTTATTTATATAAAGAAAACAAAAAGCCAATAAAGACATTTGTCTATAATTGGCTTAATTATTTATATTTGTTTTATACGTTGAATCTCCAGTTAACTACGTCGCCATCTTGCATTACGTATTCTTTACCTTCAAGTCTAACTTTACCTTTTTCTCTTGCATTAGCTATAGAACCACATTCAACTAAATCTTTATAGTTTACTATTTCACCTCTAATGAATCCTTTTTCCATATCAGAGTGTATTTTACCAGCAGCTTGTGGAGCTTTAGTTCCTATTGTTATAGTCCAAGCCCTGACTTCTTGAACACCAGCAGTTAAGTAAGACATAAGCCCAAGTAAAGAGTAAGAAGATTTTATTAATTTATCAAGACCTGATTGCTCAAGACCTAAAGATTCTAAGAATTCTTGTTTTTCTTCTTCAGATTCTAATTCTGCTATTTCTGCTTCTATTTGAGCGCAAACAACAACAACTTCAGCGCTTTCATCAGCAGCAAATTCTCTAACTTTGTGAACATATTCATTATTTTCGCCTTCATCAGCTAAATCATCTTCACAAACATTTGTAGCATATATTACTGGTTTAGAAGTTAATAAATTTAAAGTTTCAACAAATTCTCTTTGATCATCGTTTAAATCCATAGTTCTAACTGATTTATTTTCTTCTAGAACAGCTAGTATCTCTTTTAAGAATTGTACTTCAGCAGCGATAGATTTATCAGCTTTAGCAGCTTTGCCACTTTTTAATATTCTTCTTTCTAATATTTCTATATCAGAGAATATTAATTCTAAGTTTATAGTTTCTATATCTCTAAGTGGATCAACACTTCCATCAACGTGAACGACGTTTGGATCATCAAAACATCTAACAACGTGAACTATAGCATCAACTTCTCTTATGTGAGATAAGAATTTATTTCCTAAACCTTCACCTTTTGAAGCGCCTCTAACTAAACCTGCTATATCACAGAATTCTATAGCTGTTGGAACAACTTTTTTACAATCATACATTTCTCTAAGTACTTCTAATCTTTCATCTGGAACAGAAACAACACCAACGTTTGGTTCTATTGTACAGAAAGGGTAGTTTGCAGATTCAGCTCCTGCTTGAGTTATAGCATTAAATAGTGTACTTTTACCAACGTTTGGTAATCCTACTATACCTAATTTCATATTAATAATCTTCCTTTCTTATATGAATTTACATATTTGTCAATTTTATTTATACATAAATTATAAACACTTCTTAGTATTTTCTAGACATACATATTGATTATACATCATAATCTTAATATGTGTAAACACGTTTGAAATAAGTTATTATTTGTAAAATACATTATTTTTGTAAGAATTTATATTATTAATAGGATTTTAACTTGAAATTTGGCATATCCTAATAAAAATGTGCAAACGAAATAAAAATAAGTATTTTAGAAAATAATAAAAGATATATAATTAAGTAGAAGGAAAAATTTTGAATATATAAATCATTTATTGTATATACAAGTTAATACTCATAAGAGGAGGTAAAAATGAAAAATAATAAAACAATAAATCTAGGTAAAGGAATTAATTTAACTTTAATACCAGAAGAAAAATTCAAAACTAATTTAGTAAGTATTTATATCCAAAGATTATTAAATAGAGATGAAGTAACTATGAATGCACTACTTCCTTCTATAATAAAAAGTGGGAGTGAAAAATATCCAAGCGCTAGAGAAATGTCCAAGCATCAGGATGATTTATATGGAGTTTCTATAGGCGCTGATAGTAGTAAAAGAGGAGAAACTCAAGTAATTACTTTTAAAATTATTAGTACAGATGAAAAATACTTAGACGAAAAAATATTTAAACCTGTTGTGGAATTTTTAGACGAAGTAGTAAATCATCCATTAGTTATAGATGGGGGATTTAAAGAAGAATATGTAAAAATAGAAAAAGAAAACCTTAAAAATAGAATAGAGTCAGTTATAAATGATAAAGGTAGATATGCTATTGAGCGTGCACGTGAAGAAATGTTTAAAGATGAAAAATATGGAATTAGTGATTTGGGTTACTTAGAAGACATAGATAAAATAACTTCAAAAGGGCTTTATGAACATTATATGGAAATTATGAGGACTTCACCAATTGATATAGTAGTAGAAGGAAATTTTGATGAAGAAGAAATAGTAAAGATTATATCTAGCGGATTTAACTTCCATAGAGAGAACATAGTAGAAATACCTAGAGCAGATTTCAAAAAAAATGTGGATGAAGTTAAGATAATAAAAGAAAAGATGGATATAACACAAGGAAAGCTTGTTATGGGATTTAGATGCAATATTGACTATAAAGACGAATATAAATACTATTCTTTATTTGTAGGTTCTAATGTTCTTGGTGGAGGACCTCATTCAAAGTTATTCGTAAATGTTAGAGAAAAAGAAAGTTTATGCTATTATATATACTCTTCACTAGAAAAATATAAAACATCCATGTTTATAGCTTCTGGAATAGAAGATGTAAATTACGATAAAACAATTAAGCTAATAAAAGAACAATTAGGATGCTTAAAAGAAGGCCAAATTTCTAAGGAAGAATTATTAAATAGTAAAAGTGCTTTAGTAAGTTCATTAAAAACAATAAAAGACTCTATAGGAGGAGCATCAGATTTTTACTTCTCTCAAACAATGGGCCAAACAAACTCAACTGTGGAAAAAATTATAGAAATTATAGAAAAGGTTACAGTGAAAGATATAGTTGATGCATTTAAAAATATTCAGTTAGATACTATATACTTCTTAAGTAATAACATGGAGGCATAAAAATGGAAAAAATAGTTAATGAATTATTAAAAGAAGAATTATGTTATGAAAAATTAGAAAATGGTTTAGATGTTTATTTTATGCCTAAAAAAGGGTTTACTAAAAAATATGCTGTTCTTGCAACTAATTATGGTTCAAATGATTTAGAATTTATTCCTATAAATGAAAAAAATAAAATGATTGTAAATGCTGGAATTGCCCATTTCTTAGAGCATAAAATGTTTGAGCAACCAGATGGAGGAAATGCATTTGATAAGTTTTCAAAATATGGAGCAAATGCCAACGCGTTTACTAATTTTACTATGACAGCTTATTTATTCTCAGCTACAGAATATTTTTATGAATGTTTAGAGCACTTAATAGATTATGTCCAAACACCTTATTTTACAGATGAAAATGTGGAAAAAGAAAAGGGAATAATTGAACAAGAAATAAAAATGTACAATGATGATCCAGAGTGGAACGTATTTTTTAATGCATTAAAAGCTATGTATGTAGATCATCCAACTAGAATAGATATTGCAGGTACTGTGGACAGTATATATAAGATAACTAAAGAAGAATTATATAAATGCTATAATACATTCTACAATCCAGGAAATATGATTTTATTTGTTGTAGGCGATTTGGATAAAGAAGAAGTATTTGAACATGTAAAAAAAGCTAATCATAAAGATATACAAAAACTTCAAGAAGAGATTGTGAGATTTTATCCACAAGAACCTAAGGAAGTTAAGAAAAAAGAGATTGTTGCCAAATTTCCTATATCTATGCCAATGTTTTCAATTTGCTTTAAAGATGACAAAGTAGGAATGAAAGGTGAAGAATTACTAAGATATGAGGTAATGACAGATATCATTACAGATATGTTATTCAAAAAAGGTAGTATTATATATGAAGATTTATACATGCAAGGCCTTATAACGCCAAACTTTGGTGCGGGGTTCTCTTCACAAGTAGATTATGCATATACATCTATAGGAGGAGAATCAAAAGATCCTCATAAAGTAAAAGAAGTTATAATGTCTTATATTGAAAAATTTAAATTAGAAGGTTTAGACAAAGAAGGCTTTGAAAGAACAAAGAAAAAAAATATAGGTAACTTTATTAAATATTTTGACTCAGTTACTTTTATTGCTAATAATTTTATAACTTACAAATTTAAAGGTATAAACTTACTTGATTATGTTGAAGTAATGAAGGAAGTCACATTTGAAGAGGTAAGTGAAAGACTAAATAATCATTTTAAAGAAGAAAATTGTGTTATATCTATTGCAGAGCCTAGATAATGCTTATATAAAAATAAAAATGCAATAAAATAAAGGATAGTTAGTTGATTTTGATTAAAGAAATAATTTTAGTTAAAATTAAGGATAATTATCCTTTTTTCATTGTAAAATATTTATTAATTAATTATAATTAAGGCATTCTGTTTTTTTATTATTAAGAAACTGATATAATAAAAAATGAAAAGGATAATTGTTTAGGGTAGAAGGAGGCTATGTTTTATGATTGATATACATTGCCACATTTTGCCTGAAGTAGATGATGGTTCTAGAAGCTTAAATGAGTCTATAGAAATGGCTTTAATAGCTAGAGAACAAGGTATAAAAAAAATTGTTAATACATCACATTATCATCCAGATTTCAGGTACAAAAAAGGCGAAGAACTATTAAAAGAGCTAAAAGATTTTAATAATGTTTTAAGAGAAAATATGATAGATATTGAAGTGTTAATTGGGAATGAAATTTACTATACTAATGATTTAATAAAACAAATTGATGAATTAGATTTTTATACTTTAAATAATAGTAGATACATACTTATCGAACTTCCTCCTACAAATTTTCCAAATGACTTATGCAATATAGTATATGAATTAAAAGAAAAAAACTACATACCAGTTTTTGCACATGTGGAAAGATATAGAGAAGTTCAAGAAAATCCTGAGTTAATATATGAGGTTATTGAAGCTGGAGCTATAATACAAATAAACTCTCATAGTATTTTAGGCAAAAGTGGAAAAGAATTACAAAGGACTTGTAATACACTAATAAGCCGAAATATGGTTCATATTGTAGGAACAGATGCTCATCGTAGCAAAAGAAGAACACCAATATTTTTAGATGCATACAAATACGTGTGTGAAAAATATTCAAAAGAAATGGCAGATAATTTATTTATTAAAAATAATAATGCAATAATAAATAATGAAGATTTATATTTGTCAAAACCTTATAAAGAAGAAGTAAAGAAAAAAGGATTTTTTAAAAGACTATTTAAATTATAAGAGGTGAAATAATGGATAGAGTGGCATTCACAATATTTGGTTTAGATGTAATGTGGTATGGGGTATTAATGGCAATAGCTATGATAATATGTGTATTTATAGCGCTAAAGGAAGGAAAAAGAGTAAACATAAGTGAAGATGATTTGCTAAACTTAGCCATAATAGCAATACCTTGTGGTTTAATTGGTGCTAGACTTTATTATGTTGCTTTTAATTGGTCTTGGTATTCTAATAACTTATCTGAAATATTAAATTTCAGAGGTGGAGGGATGGCCATACATGGAGCTTTAATTGGTGGTATATTAGCTGGATTCATATATACTAAAATTAAAAAAATTAATTTCTTTAAGATGGCTGATACTGTAATGATTGGTATACCTTTAGGGCAAGCTATAGGAAGATGGGGGAACTTTATAAATGGAGAAGCACATGGAGAACCAACGTCTTTACCTTGGGGAATAATTGTTGATGGCATTAGAGTTCATCCTACGTTTTTATATGAATCTATCTGGGATTTAGGTATATTCATATTTTTGTGGTGCTTTAGAAAGAAGAAAAAATATGAGGGTCAATTAGCTATATTCTATTTAATTTTATATTCATTAGGAAGATTTTTTATAGAAGGACTTAGAACAGATTCACTTATGATTGGTCCGCTTAGAATGGCTCAAGTAATAAGTTTAGGAACGATTATAGTTTGTGTTATTTTACATAAAATATTATCAAAGAAGAAAAAATAGAGGCTAACTAGTAACTCTTAAGGAGAAGAAAAAATGGAATTTAATCATGTATCAGTACTACTAGATGAATGTATTGAAAATTTAGACATAAAAGAAGATGGAGTTTATGTGGACTGTACCATGGGTGGAGCAGGTCATTCAAAAGAAATAGTAAAGAGATTATCTGATAAAGGTTTATTTATTGGGTTTGATCAAGATAAAAATGCCATAGCAACGGCAAAAGAAAGACTATCTGAGTATTCAGATAGAGTGAAGTTTGTACACAGTAATTTTGAAAATATTAAATCAGAATTAGAAAAAATAGGTGTTTATAAAATAGATGGAGTACTTGCTGACTTAGGCGTATCTTCTCATCAACTTGATGAGGCTGATAGAGGTTTTTCTTATATGCATGATGCACCACTAGATATGAGAATGGACGTTAGAAAAGATTTTTCTGCTTATGATGTGGTAAACACTTATAGTGAAGAACAATTAGCTAAGATAATCAGAGATTATGGCGAGGATAATTGGGCCAAGAGAATTGCTAAATTTATAGTGGAAGAAAGAGAAGCAAATGGCCCAATAGAAAAAACAGGTGAGCTTGTTGATGTTATCAAAAAAGCAATACCTAAAAAAGCTAGAATAGATGGACCACATCCAGCAAAGAGAACTTTCCAAGCTATAAGAATTGAAGTAAATAACGAACTTGGTGTAATAAACAAAATGATTGAAGATGCTGTTTCTATAATGAATAAAGGAGGAAGGGTTTGTATAATTACCTTCCATTCATTAGAAGATAGGATAGTAAAAAATGAATTTAAAGATTTAGCTTTAAGTTGTGTCTGTCCACCAGAGCTTCCAATTTGTCAATGTGATAAAAAGTCAGAAGTTAAGATTATAACAAGAAAACCAATAATTCCTAGTGATGAAGAAATTGAAAGAAATCCAAGGTCGAGAAGTGCAAAACTTAGAGTAGCCCAAAAAAAATAATTTTCTTGTTGCATATGAATAAAAACATATATACAATTAACTTATTAAATTAATAATAAAAAATCTTATCAAGAGCGATGGAGGGAATAGGCCCGAAGAAGTCCAGCAACCTATATTAGATAGGTGCTAAATCCTACTTATGGAAACATAAGAAAGATAAGAGAGAAATCTTAGATTATTAAGGTTCTTTTATCTTCAAGATAAAAGAACCTTTTTTATTTGATAAGATACAATTTGTAAGGTTTTTTATATATTGTTTAATATTATTTATATTAAATAACAAGGGGGATATAAACAATGAGTGAAAGAAAGTTAGGTTTTTCCACACTACAAATTCATGGAGGACAACAAGTGGATTCTACAACAGGAGCTAGAGCAGTTCCAATTTATCAAACAACTTCTTATTGCTTTCAAAGTGTGGAACATGGAGCAGATTTATTTGCACTAAAAACAAAAGGACATATTTATTCAAGGATATCAAATCCAACTGTGGCAGTATTTGAGGAGAGAATGGCTTTACTTGAGGGGGGAGTAGGCGCTGTAGCCTTTGCTTCTGGAATGGGAGCTATTAATGCTGCTATATTAAATATACTTCAAGCTGGTGATGAAATAGTTGCTGCACCAACAATATATGGTGGAACATTTAATTTATTAGCGAATATGCTACCTAAATTAGGTATTAAAACTCGTTTTGTAAATCCTGATGATCCAGAAAGTTTTAAAGGTGCAATAAATGATAAAACAAGATTAGTTTATGCAGAAACTATAGGCAACCCAGGTATAAATATTATTGATATAGAAAAAATTGCACAAATATCTCATGAGGCCAAAATTCCATTTATGTTAGATAATACTTTTGGAACACCTTACTTAATAAACGTATTTGATTATGGAGTTGATATTGTTGTTCATTCAGCTACAAAATTTATTGGGGGACATGGGACGACTTTAGGTGGAGTAGTTGTTGATAGTGGGAATTTTGATTGGATAAAAAGTGGGAAATTCCCATGTTTAACAGAACCAGATTTATCTTATAATGCTAAAGATTGTGGAAAAGTAGCTTATACTACAAAGCTTCTGGCTCAATATTTAAGAGATACAGGAGCTTGTCTAAGTGCACAAAGTGCATTCCAATTATTATTGGGGCTGGAAACTTTATCCTTAAGAGTTGAAAAACATGTGGAAAATACTAAGAAAATCACAGAATTTTTAAATGATCATCCTCAAGTAGCATGGGTAAACTATCCAGGTTTAAAAGAAAATAAATATTATGATTTAGGTCAAAAGTATTTACCAAAAGGGCCAGGATCTATATTTACTTTTGGAATAAAAGGAGGACTAGATGCAGGCATTAAGTTTATAGAATCTCTTCAAATTTTTTCTCATCTTGCTAATGTAGCAGATGCCAAATCACTTGTAATTCATCCAGCTAGTACAACTCATGCTCAATTAAATGAAGAAGAACAAAAACTTGCGGGAGTTACGCCAGATATGATAAGAGTTTCTGTAGGAATTGAAGATATAGATGACTTAATTTGGGATTTAAATCAAGCTTTAGAAAAAGCATCAAAATAGAAAAATAAAAAAGAAAGATGACCAACATCATCTTTCTTTTTTATAATGTAAAATCATTATTTTCAACTTCTGAATATAAATTAAATATCTGTTATAATTATTGATGAATGTCATAAGGGGGGACTTACATGGAAATTACTCAAAAAACACGGGAATATTTATTCTCAGATAAAAATTTATATAAACTTATTTTTCCCTTGATAATAGAGCAATTTTTACTAGTAACTGTAGGGTTAGTAGATTCAATAATGATAGCCAGTATAGGGGAAGCTGCAGTATCGGCAGTATCTTTAGTGGATAGTATAAATATCCTTATAATAAATATATTTACAGCTCTTGCTACAGGAGGTGCAGTTGTAGCAGGCCAATATTTAGGACAGAAAAATGAAGACAATGCATGCAAGAGTGCTGATCAACTCATTCTTTTTCTTTTTTTAAGCTCTATAACTACAATGGTAATCGGGTATTTATGCAAGTATTTTATTCTTAATATAGTATTTGGAAATATAGAACAAGATGTTATGAACTACTCTAATACTTATTTGACTATAGTATTTATGTCAATTCCTTTCATAGCAATATACAATGGTGGGGCAGCTTTATTTCGAACTATGGGAAATTCAAAAATCACAATGAAAATATCAATTATGATGAATTTGATAAACTTAATAGGGAACTATTTTCTAATTTATGTTTTTAAAATGGGAATTGCGGGTGCAGCCATACCTACAGTGTTTTCTAGGGCTGTATCAGCTGTAGTAATTTTTATATTAATAAAAAATGATAATTTGCAAATTCATTTATCAAAAAAAATGTGTATGAAATTTGATAGAATATTAATTAGAAAAATACTTCATATTGGTATTCCAAATGGTTTGGAAAATGGAATGTTTCAACTTGGAAAAATTATTGTATTAAATTTAATTGCAACTTTTGGAACAGCAGCTATTGCAGCAAATGCTGTGGCAAATGCTGTTGGACTTTTTCAGATAATACCTGGTATGGCAATTAGCCAAGCTACTCTTTCTGTAACATCTCAATGTATAGGTGCAGGAGATTACAATCAAACAAAACATTATACAAAAAAATTAGTTAAGATAAGCACTTTATGCATATCCTTAGCTGTAATGCTTACATTTATAAGCATGCCATTAATTCTAAATGCATATAATTTATCTGATTATACAGCAACAATTTCAAAAGATATTATTTTATATCATGGAATAATATCAATTATAATATGGACAATTTCTTTTGTTCTTCCAAATACTCTTCGTGCAGCAAATGATGTTAAATTCTGTATGACAGTATCTATTTTATCCATGTGGATTTTTAGAATTGGCTTTAGTTATGTATTGGGAAGATATATGAATATGGGAGTTTTTGGTGTATGGGTAGCCATGAGTATAGATTGGATATTTAGAGTGGTGTGCTTTATTACTAGATATAAGGGAAACAAGTGGAAATTACATGAAATATAAAAAGCTCATTATATAATGAGCTTTTTTAGATAATAGAAATTCATAATTAATCACTTTCATTATAAAAGATATACCGAATTAAATGGAATTTCTTTATTATTTATTTTTAGCATTATTGTATCGAAAAATATATTCTTATCTCTTGATGAAGTTGAACCTTTTTCTTTTATAACATACAGTTTTCTTGTTTCTTCTGAAGAGGAAGTAGTATTACAATTTATTATAAGCATTTTATCTTCAAGGTGTAATCCTACATCAATATATTCATTTTCGACACCTTTAAAAAATATATAACTATTATTTTTTGTTGTTATCTGATAAACGCCCTCCTCTAAATTACTGCCATATATTACATCTAATATTTCTTTATTATTCAATGAATTTATATCTACAGAAGGCAAAGAAATAGGGATGTCTTCATTTGAATTTTTATTACAACCATAAAAAATAATAGCAGTTGATATTAGTATTATCAATAATAATATCTTTTTCATATATTCCTCCCTTTATTAAAGCATAAAAAAATTTATTTATATATTTCTTATCTTATAATTCTTTAACCTGTTCTTAGAATTTTTATATGAAAACTAAGAACTTAATTCTTCTCAGGCTTTAATTAATTTAAGTATAGATTAATTTATTAAAAATATAAAGGAAATGAACATATTTAATTCTATTTAATACTTCAAAAAAATAAAAGAAAGTATAAATTTTTTGAAAAAATGTTCTACATATAAAAATTCATAATATTTTATGTATGAATTTTTGTATAAGTCATTAAAGGAAGGCAGACACAAAAAAACTAAATATGTATATACAACACAAGGCGGAGGTGATTTTTTGAATAAAAAGGAAAGAGTAAAGAACATAAATGAATATAAAAAGAGAAAAAAGAATAGATATAGAAAGAGAAAAATAAAAAGAGTAGCTAAGCCTATTTTGTTTGCATTTCCTGTAGTGTCAATAATCATCATAAACTTATGTGGTAATGCTATTGTATCGAATTACAAGTATGAAATTAATACATTGAAAAAACAATTAAGAAAAGAAGAGATAGCTTTAGATGGATTAAAAATGGATAAATTAGAGAATTCTAGCATTACTAATATAGAAGAAAATGCAAAAGAAAAGTTAAAAATGGATTACCCTAATGAAAGTCAAATGAGATATATTGACTTAAAGGATTAGAAAGGGAGGTTGTTAATGAAAATAAAAATAAACAGCAGAAAAAGATTAGTTATAGTAATGGTGTTGGCTTGTTCTCTATTTTTAGCATTGGTATTTAGAATAGGATATTTACAACTAATTAAAGGAGAGTGGCTTAGTACAAAGGCATCAGAACAGCAAACAAGGGAGATACCTATAGAGGCTAAAAGGGGAACCATATATGATACAAATATGAAAGAATTGGCAGTAAGTGTTACAAAATATACAGTGTGGTGTAAGCCGGTTGAAGTAAAAGATGCAAAAAAAACCTCTGAAGAATTGGCAAAAATATTGGATGAAAAATATGATGATGTATACAAAAAAGTTAGCAAGAAAAACATGGCTCTAGTCAAAGTAAAAAGATGGATAGATGATGATATAGCAGATAAAATTACTAAAGCAGGATTATCGGGGATATGGGTTGCTGAAGACAATCAAAGATACTATCCATATGGAAACTTTGCATCTTACGTTCTTGGTCATACCTCTTCAGATTCATCAGGTGTAGCAGGAATAGAATTAAAGTATGATAATGTGCTTAAAGGAACAGCAGGAAAGCTAATCGTAAGCACTGATGCAGCGGGAAAAGAAATACCTCAAGGTTCTGAACAATATTATGAGCCAACAACAGGAAATGGATTAGTGCTAACTGTGGATGAAGTAATACAACATTATTGTGAAAAAGCGGCTCAAAAGGCTTATGAAGAAAACAACGCAAGTAAAGTAACTATAATTGCTATGGATCCTAAAACAGGAGAGTTAAAAGCAATGGTAAAAAAACCAGATTATGATCCGAACACTCCTACAAAAGCAATTTACCCTGCATATGAAGAGCTACTAGAACAATGTAAAAATGATAATGAAAAAATAAAAGCATATTCAACTATGTGGAGAAATACAGCTATAAGTGATACATATGAACCAGGCTCAACATTTAAACTTATAACTTCTTCTGCAGGACTAGAAGAAGGTGTCGTTAAGCAAGATGATAAATTTACTTGTAGCGGAAATGTCATGGTTGAAGGACAAAAAATAAAATGTTGGAGATCTTATAGGCCTCATGGCTCAGAAACCTTTAAACAAGGTGTTCAAAACTCTTGTAACCCAGTTTTTGTTGAAGTGGGTAGAAGACTTGGCGTTTCAAAAATGTATAATTACATAGACGCATTTGGTTTAAATAAAAAAACAGGAATAGACTTACCGGGTGAAGCAGGAAGTATAATGTACAATGAAAAGGATGTTGGGCCTGTTGAACTGGCAACTATATCATTTGGTCAGTCTATATCTTTAACACCTATACAACTTATTACAGCAGTATGTTCTATAGTAAATGATGGAAATAGAATGGAACCAAGATTAGTAAAGGCATATACAGATAATAAAGGAAATATAACGAAGAAAGTAGATCCAGTACAAGTAAAACAAGTTATTTCAAAAGAAACATCTGAACAAATGAGAGAAATAATGGAATCTGTTGTAACAGAAGGTGGTGGTAAAATAGCGTATTTACCAGGATATAGATTAGGTGGAAAAACTGGAACTGCACAAAAGGTTATAGATGGGTCTTACGCTCAAGGGCATTATGTATGTTCTTTTATTGGAATGGCACCAGCTGACGATCCGCAAATTGTAGTACTTGCTATAGTTGACGAACCTACAAATGTTATGCAATTTGGATCAACAACAGCAGGACCAATTATAAAAGAAGTAATGGGCAATACACTAAAATATCTTGGTGTAGAGCCAAAGTATACTGAAGAAGAAAAAAACGAAAATATAAAAAATAAAGTGAAAGTGCCTGATGTTAGAGGTCTAAGTATAGAAGATGCTACAAAAGCCTTAGAAGAGTCTAAATTAGAAGCTAATATTGATAATGATATAGATATAAAGGAAGGAACTATTATTAAAGATATGTTCCCAAAACCTGGAGTTAGTGTAAATGAAGGCTCTTTGATATCCATTTATTTTGATAATTAATATTACAGAAACTTATAAATATCTTCAAAAAAAAGTTAATATGGTATATAATTATTAAGATAAATATATAAAAGGCAATGTATGTAATGCATTGCCTTTTATAAAGATAAGTATTAAATTAAAAATGAATAAGGAGGTTAAAATGGAATATTTAACTATAAAAGAGTTAATACTTGCTAGTGAAGGACAGCTAGTTTCTAAGTGTAGCGAAGAAATTTTAGTAAATGATATAGTAATAGACAGTAGAAAAGCAAGTAAAGAAAATGCTTTTGTTGCTATAGTTGGAGAAAACTTAGATGGGCATGATTTCATTAATTTAGCTATAAATCAAGGCTGTAAAACTATTATAAAAAATAAAGATAACAACGTTGACATAGAGAATAAAGAAATTAATGTAATAGAAGTAAACAACACGGAAGTAGCTTTTGGTGATATTGCTAGACTTTATAAGAAAAAATTTGAAATACCGTTCATAGCCGTTACGGGTAGTGTGGGAAAAACAACTACTAGAGATATGGTATATTCTACTATTAGTGCAAAATATAACTCACTAAAAAATGTAGGAAACTTAAACAACCAATTTGGAGTGCCTTTAACTTTATTTAATTTAAATAAAGAACATGAATGTGCAGTAATAGAAATGGGAATGAGTGGGTTTAATGAAATTGAATACCTGGTAAATATCGTTAATCCGCAAATAGGTATAATTTCTAATATTGGATATTCTCATGTGGAACATCTAGGAAGTAGAGATGGTATTTTTAAAGCAAAAATGGAAATAACAACAAACTTTGATAAGGATTCTTTATTAATAGTTAATGGAGATGATGATTGTTTAAAAACTTTAAAGGATAAACATTTATTTTATAAACTAAAAACTTTTGGATTTGAAAAAGATAACGATATATACTGTGAATCTTTTGAAATGGATGAAGACAACATAAATTTCGTAGCAGTTATTGATGGGAAAAGAGAAGAGTTTTTCATTCCAACAGTTGGAAAACATAATATATATAATGCTATGGCAGCAATATTAGTAGGAATTAATCTGAATATGACATTAGAGGAAATAAAAGATGGTTTAAAAAATTTCCAATGCACAAAAAATAGGTTAGACATAATAAAAAGTAATAATTTAACTATAATTGACTCAGTTTATAATGCAAGCATAGATTCTATGACGGCTGCATTAAATATTCTTGGAAGATATAAAAGCAGAAGAGTAGCAATACTTGGAGATATGTTTGAAATGGGTGAATTTGCAGAATTTGGGCATAGACAAGTAGGAAAAGCAGCTTTAAACAATGTGGATATATTAATATCAATAGGAAAGGATTCAGAGTTTATAGTAAAAGAATTAAAAGAAAATAATATGAACCCTGACAATCTTTATCATTTTGAAACAAAAGAAGAAGCAATTAAAAAGCTAGATGATATCATAAAAGAAAATGACACTATTTTAGTTAAGGCATCAAGAGGAATGCATCTAGAAAAGGTTGTTGAACATCTTAATAAATAGACAAAATAATTAGCGAACTAGGGAGAGGAGTTTTATATTATGTTAGGAATAACACAGCTTACGTATACAGCGATAATCGCATTTTTAATAGTAGTTATATTAGGACCAATATTTATACCAATGTTAGCAAAATTTAAATTTGGTCAAACGGTTAGGGATGATGGACCACAAACTCATTTACTAAAAAATGGAACACCAACTATGGGTGGAGTAATAATGATAATAGCTATTCTTATTACTGGACTAACAAGAGCAAAAATAGATAGGGACTTATTAGTAGGACTAATATGTATAACAGGATTTGGATTTGTAGGATTCTTAGACGATTTTATTAAAATTAAAATGAAAAGATCTTTAGGACTAAAAGCATATCAAAAAATTGTATTACAATTTGCTCTTGCATTATTTGTTGCTTATTATCAATACAGTGCATCACCAAGTGCAACTCAAATAATGGTTCCATTTACTGATTATGTAATAAACTTAGGACCTTTGTATGTACCAATAATGATGTTTATTATAATAGGAACAGTAAATGCTGTAAACTTAACTGATGGTTTAGATGGTCTAGCATCAGGAGTGACTTTAATAGTATCAGCATTCTTTATGATGTTGGCAACAACAATAGGTAACAGTGATGTTGCAATACTTGCAGCAGCTACTGGGGGAGCTTGTTTAGGGTTCTTAGGATTCAATTCATATCCTGCTAAAGTATTTATGGGGGATACTGGTTCTATGGCCTTAGGAGGAGCGGTAGTAGCTTTTGCAGTATTAACAAACTCAGTACTTTTAATACCAATAGTAGGAGGTATTTATTTTGCAGAGGCTATATCAGTAATATTACAAGTTGTATCATTTAAATTAACTGGTAAAAGAATATTTAAAATGGCGCCAATACATCACCATTTTGAACAATGTGGATGGCCAGAAACTAGAGTTGTATTTATATTTTGGATAACTACAGTAGTATTAGCATGGATAGGAATAATTGCAGTATTCTAATCACTAGGGGGGAAAACAATGAACCTAAAAAATAAAAATATTTTACTTGTTGGGTTAGCTAAAACAGGTGTTTCAACAATTAAATTATTAAACAAACTAGAAGCAAATATAATAGTTAATGATATAAAAGATGAAGAAAAATTAAAAGATATTTTACTAGAATTAAAAGATATAAAAAATGCTCAGTATATTCTTGGATATCATCCAGAAAACGTAGACCATATAGACTTAGCAGTTGTGTCTCCTGGAGTACCTTTAGACTTGCCTTTTATATTAAAACTAAAAGAAAATAATATAGAGATAATAGGAGAAGTAGAGCTTGCTTATAGACTCTCTAAAAATCCTGTATTTGTAGGTATAACTGGAACAAATGGAAAAACGACTACAACATCTTTAGTAGGGGAAATATTTAAATCAGACAATAAGGACACATATATAGTGGGAAACATTGGAAATCCTGTTGTAGACACAGTAGAAACTACAACTGAAGATTCATATTTAATAACAGAGCTAAGCTCATTCCAGTTGGAAAGTATTGTTGACTTTAAACCTAAAGTTGCATCAATATTGAATTTTTCTCCAGATCACTTAAATAGACATCATACTATGGAAAATTATATAGCTGCTAAAGCTAATATATTTAAAAACCAAGATAAAAGTGATTTCGCAATATTAAATTATGACGATAAAGAAGTTAGAAGTCTAGAGTCTAATTGTAATGGCCAAGTAATATTTTTCTCAAGAAAAGAAAAACTTGATAAAGGTGTATATTTAGACGAAAACAACAATATAGTTATTCATATAGATAAAAAAATTGTTTTATTAAATAAAAAAGAGCTTAGTTTACCAGGAGGACATAACCTAGAAAATTGCATGGCTGCTATTGCTATGTCTTACGTATGCAATGTGGATTTAGAAACTTTAAAGCATGTATTAAAAACATTTAAAGCTGTAGAACATAGATTAGAATATGTTAGAACATTAAATGATATTATATTTGTAAATGACTCTAAGGGAACTAATCCAGATTCAACTGTTAAGGCAATAACTTCTTATGAAAATCCAATCATACTAATAGCTGGTGGATACAATAAAGAAAGTGATTTTAGTGAGCTTTTAGAAGTAGGAAAAGAAAATATTAAAGCCCTAGTCTTAATGGGTGAAACTTCTAGTACAATTGAAAAATGTGCTAAAGAAAAAGATTATAAAACTATAATTAAAGTTAATAATATGAAAGAAGCTGTAGAAGCTTCTTATAACCTAGCTGAAAGTGGAGATGTTGTTCTTTTATCTCCTGCTTGTGCAAGTTGGGATATGTACAAAAGTTTTGAAGTGAGAGGACGCGACTTCAAAGATAATGTTAACAACTTAAAATAACTCCTTCAAAGCAATTTACTGCGAAATGGAGGGTAGTCTATCAGATGCCTAGTAAAATTTTAAAAAAGCAAATTGACAGGGGGATGAAGACTGATTTTGATTCAGTAGTATTTTATACTACCATGATTTTAGTATTTTTTGGGATCATCATGGTGTTTAGTGCAAGTTATATTCAATCTTCATTTAAACATAATGATCCCTATTTCTTTTTAAAAAGAGATTTAATTTATGCAACACTGGGATTTATAGGAATGATGGTTCTTTCCAATGTTGATTATAAACTTTGGAAAAAATATGCAACACCTATTTGTATAGTTGCCATTATATTTTTACTTTTAGTTTTAACACCTCTTGGTATTGAAGCTAATGGTGCTAAGAGATGGCTAGGTGTTGGAGGAGCAACTTTCCAGCCATCAGATATAGCTAAATTTGCTTGTGTTGTGTTTACAGCAAAACTAATAGAAAAACGATACGATAAAATAAAATCTTTGACAAAAGGTGTTTTACCGCTTTTGTTTATGCCTATGCTAATATTTGTATTAATAATGCTTGAACCTAACATGTCTACAGCTGGTACAGTAATACTTGTAACCTTTGTTATGCTGTTTGTAGCAGGAATGAATATGAAATTTGTTGGCGTTATGGGCTTATCAGGAGTGGCGCTATTTGGTCTTCTAGTAATGATAGAACCTTATAGATTAAAACGTATTACTTCCTTTTTAGATCCGTTTCAAGATCCACTAGGAGCTGGGTATCAGGTCATACAAAGCTTATATGCATTAGGATCAGGAGGATTATTTGGCCTAGGTCTAGGGAAAAGTAAACAAAAATATTTTTACATACCAGAACCACAAAATGATTTTATATTTGCCATAATAGGTGAAGAATTGGGCTTAATAGGATGTATCTTAGTAATTATGTTATTTATATTACTAGTTTATAGATGTGTTCGTATAGCTCTAAAATGTGAAGACATATTTGCTTGTATGTTAGTAATAGGTATAGGAGCTTTAATAGGTATTCAAGCAGCATTGAATATTGCTGTTGCCACATCTACTATGCCAAACACAGGGGTAGCCCTGCCATTTATAAGTTATGGAGGAACCTCGCTGACCATGCTTATGGGGGAAATAGGAATAGTGTTAAACATCTCAAAACATGTCAAGATTAAATAACAGGAGATGATACAATGAAGGTATTACTATCAGGCGGAGGAACGGGAGGACACGTTTATCCAGCAATAGCAATCGCTAACAAAATAAAAGAAGAAAATCCTGATTGTGAGATATTATTTGTAGGAACAGAAAAAGGTATAGAATCAGAAATAGTTCCAAAATACGGATATGAGTTAAAAACTGTAACAGTACAAGGATTTAGAAGAAAAATAGATTTTGAAAATGTAAAACGAGTATTTAAACTATGTAAGGGGTTAGAACAATCTAGAAGAATAGTTAAAAAATATAAACCAGATATAGTAATAGGAACTGGTGGATATGTTAGTGGACCAGTTTTATTTAACTCAGCTTTAAATAAAACTGTAACAATAGTTCATGAGCAAAACTCATTCCCTGGAGTAACAAATAAAATACTTTCTAAAGTAGTTACAAGAGTTCTTACAAGTTTTGAAGATTCTCATGAAAGATTTCCAGAAGAAAGTAGAAATAAGCTAGTTCTTACAGGAAATCCAGTAAGAAAAGAAATATTACAATCAAGAAAATCAACTTCAAGAAAAAAACTTGGAATAAGTGAAGATAAAAAAATGGTTCTTTGCTATGGTGGTAGTGGTGGATCAGAAGAAATTAATGATGCAATGAGACTTGTAATAAAAAATATGGTAAAAGAAGACATTGCATTTATATTTGCAACTGGAAAACTATATTATGATGAATTTATGGAGTCTTTAGGAGACGTTTCTTTAAAACCTTATCAAAGAGTAATGCCTTATTTGGATAATATGGCAGATGGACTATCTGCAAGTGATATTGTAATAGGAAGTGCTGGTGCAATATCTTTAGCAGAGATAACGGCCCTTGGAAAACCATCTATTATAATACCGAAGGCTTATACTGCTGAAAATCATCAAGAATATAATGCTAAGAGTATAGAATCTCAAGGTGCAGGAATTGCTATATTAGAAAAAGATTTAACTCCTGAAAAATTAAATGAAGTAGTATTTAAATTACTAGGAGATAGAGAATTACTTATAGATATGGCAAATGCAAGTAAATCTATTGGTAAACCTCAAGCAATAGATTTAATATATGATGAAATTATGAAAGCATATAATGAAAAGCAACAAAATAATATTTCAAAAAAAGAAAAGAAAGAATCAAAAGAAGTAGCTAAAGAAATAAAGGCTAGTGAGGAAGTAAAGGAAATAAAAACAATAGGAATAAAGAAAAAGTAACATATACCCCCTCTAACTCATAATATTTAATAATAAGGGATTTAATATTATGATTAGGGGGGTTCATTTTGTCTAAATATCTAATAACTGGTGGAAACAAAATACACGGAACCTTAAGTATAAAAGGGGCGAAAAACTCCATTTTACCATTAATGGCTGCATCCTTATTGAATGGAAATGTTAATATTATTCATAACGCTCCATTGATAGCTGACGTATATACAATGATAGATATATTGAAAAGCATAGGGTGTAAAATTGATTTTAATGACCATGTATTAGTAATAGATAGCTCTAATCTGACATCCAACGAAATAGATGAGGCATATGTCAAGAAAATGAGATCATCTATTATTGTACTTGGAGCTATGATTAGTAGATTAGAACATGTTAAAATATATGAGCCAGGGGGTTGCGCAATAGGGAAAAGACCCATAGACTTACATCTAAACTCTTTGAGAAAATTAGGAGTGAAAATAGAAGAAGGCTCTATTATAAACTGTGAAAGAAAAGAAATTATAGGACACGATATAATACTTGAAAGTCCTAGCGTTGGTGCTACTGAGAATATTATTTTGGCAGCGGTTAAAGCAAAAGGAACAACTAGAATATATAATGCAGCAAAGGAACCGGAGATAGAAGACCTTCAAGATTACGTGAATAAAATGGGAGGCAAGGTTAGTGGAGCAGGAAGTGATTTCATAGAAATACAAGGCGTGGATAAATTAGGTAAAGTTGAACATTCTGTTATTCCTGATAGGATTGCCATAGGGACTTATATGGTAGCGAGTGCAATTACGGGAGGTTGTTTAGAAGTAGACAAAATAGTAAGAAGACATATGGAACCTATAAATAATACGCTAATAAAGGCAGGATGTAATATTGAATATACTAAGGAAGGCCTCATTTTAACTTCACCAAAGAAAATTAAAGCTATAAACTTTTTAAAAACAGATATCCATCCTAATTTCCCAACGGATATGCAAGCACAAATGATGGCTCTTATGACATTGAGTGATAAAAATAATATTTTTTATGAGACGATTTTTGAAAATCGTTTTATGCATTGCAGTGAACTTAATAAAATGGGGGCAAACACTGAGATAATAAGTACTCATTTATGCAAAGTAAATGGAGTCAATAAATTATATGGTGCTAAAACTAAATCGCCGGATTTAAGAGGTGGAGCAGCTTTAATTTTAGCAGCACTTGCTGCTGAGGGAGAAAGCGAAATTAGTAATATATATCATGTGGAAAGAGGATATGAAAATATAGAAGGCATATTAAACAACTTAGGAGGAGAAATTAGGAAAATATAAAGGGTCTTTTGGACCTTTTATATTTTTTTGTAATAATTTGCTAATTAAAATGAAAAACTTTTGTAGGAGTTTTAAGAGCAAAAGAAGTATTTTATATATAATAAAAAATTAAGGAGGGATGTGTTTGAGAAAAAGAAGAAAGATAAATACTAATAAACTTATGGGAATTTTATTTTTTTCTTTGCTATTAACATTAGGAACATGTTTCTTCTTAAAGAGTGACTTCTTTTTTTTAAAACAAGTGGTGATAAATAACAATAAGTATTTATCAAAAGAGGATGTTAATAACCTATTAAATTTAGAGGAAAATAAGAATATTTTTTTCTATGATTTAAAAAATTTAGAGAATCGAGTTAAAAAAAGTACCTATGTTAAAGATTGTGAGATTAAAAGAAAGATACCGAACAAGCTTATAGTGAATGTAAAAGAAAAGAATATTATTGGGCCCTTGTATAACGGCAAGTCTTATTGTTATATAGATGATCAGGGAAAACTTGTAGATGAATTAAAAGAAATAAAAAATGATGACTTAATTTTTACTATTTCTTATACATTAAATAACAAAATGTTGAAATTTGACAATGAAAATGATAAGAATAAACTTATAAGACTGTATAAAAATCTAGATGAAGAAAACATATTATTACAAATTAAAACCGTTAATTTTACAAAAGGAAAAGAAATTATTATGAAGGGTAAAACAGGGCTCACTATATGCCTTAATAAGGATAATAATATAGAAAAAAACATAGTAAAGCTTAGTAAAGTAATGATAGATTTGCAAAATAGAAAAGAACTTTATGGCAAGGTGGATTTTACTTATGACAATTATTTACTGTATAGTCCCTATTCAAATTAATAAAATTATTAAAAAAATAGAAAAAAAGCATTAATATTATGAAAAATCACTTGAATATTAATGCAGTTTCACAGTAAAATTTAAAGTAGATAAATGTTGCAAACTAACGACAAAAAATGTTTTCACAGTCATAATAGATAAATATTTGAAATTTTTCATAAAATTAGGAAATATCTATTTTCAAATCATTGCTATTAAGAGTATAATAATATAGAGAATAAGACGCTTTTATATTATATTATTTTAAAGAATATTTATACATATTATTTGACAATATACAGAAATACAGAACATATTGTTAAAAATCTATTATACACGTTTAATAAAAAGAGTAAAAATTGGTATTTTTATGGAATAAGATAGTAATTTAACAAAAAATACAAGTAAAATGGTATAATCATAATACATGACTGTTTAATTCAGAAGATAGGGAGGTTAAAAAATAATGAATAATAATAGAATTGATATAGAAACTGACAACAATGATGCTGTTATAAAAGTTATTGGTGTTGGTGGCGGTGGAAACAACGCTGTTAACCGAATGATAAGAGAAGAAGTAAAAGGAGTAGAATTTATTTCTATAAATACAGATAAGCAAGCACTATTATCGTCTATGGCAGAAAACCAAATTCAAATCGGAGAAAAATTGACTAGAGGATTAGGTGCGGGGGCTAAGCCAGAAGTAGGAAAAAAAGCTGCTGAAGAAAGCAGAGAACAAATAGTAGGATTACTTGACGGAACAGATATGGTATTTGTTACTGCAGGTATGGGTGGAGGAACTGGAACAGGTGCCGCGCCAATAGTTGCAAAATTAGCTAAGGAAATGGGGATACTTACTGTAGGTGTTGTAACGAAGCCTTTTGGATTTGAAGGTAAAATAAGAATGAAAAATGCTGAAGAAGGTATAAAAGATTTAAAAGCTAATGTTGACACATTAATAACTATACCTAATGATAGACTTTTACAAATAGTACAAAAGAATACATCAATGGTAGATGCGTTTTCTATAGCAGATAACGTATTAAAGCAAGGTATACAATCTATATCTGACTTAATAAAAATGCCAGGACTTATAAACTTAGACTTTGCCGATGTCACTTCTATAATGAAGGACAAAGGATTAGCTCACATGGGTATAGGAACTGCTAGTGGGGAAAATAGAGCTATAGACGCAGCAAAAGAAGCTATTCAATCTCCATTACTAGAAACTTCTATAAAAGGCGCTAAAGGGGTATTACTTAATGTTGCTGGTGGTGCAAACTTAACATTATTTGAAGCTAATGCAGCATCGAGTTTAGTTACTGAATCATGTGATGCAGAAGCAAATATAATATTTGGTACATCTATAAGAGAAGATTTAGGAGAAGATATTACTATAACTGTAATAGCTACAGGATTTGAAACTAATCCATCTCAAGGGTTTGAGGATTCATTTAAAAATAGAGGTACTAATAGACCTTCAGAAATAGCAACTAAGAAAGTTGCAGTAGAGGAAGTTGCAGCAACAAAAGAAGAAAAAGTAGAGGAAAAAGTGGAAGCTAAAAAGCCAACTCATGATATGGATGATGATTTACCACCAATTCCAGTTTTCTTAAGAAGAAATAGAAAATAATTTATATACATAATCAAATAAGGAGCCTAGGCTTCTTATTTTTGTTATAATATTTATTCATGTTGCATATTATTAACTATAAAGAAAGTTATTAATTATAACAAATTATGAACAATATATGTTTTTTTATACTAATTAAAAAGAAGTAAAATATTATTTTAAAAAGGAAAAAGAAGAATTTTTCCTTTTTTTGTGTTTTTTTATATTAAAGTAATTGAGTTTCGACTGTTAAAAGTGACATATTATTTTTTTATACTAGCTTATAATATAAACATAAAAAGGGGGAGTAATTAATGTATTTAGATATTTACATTATTGAAAACCTATTAATAAATTATATTATTATAAGTTGTACTTCTATACTTACAAAAAATACAAATTCCTATAAAAGAAAAATAATAGGAGCAATAGTTGGAGCTATTTATTCTGTAATTTATTTACTTCCAAGGTTTTATTTATTATATATATTACCCTCAAAAGCAGTATTTATTGTAATTATAGGATTAATTTCATTTGTTTATACAGATAAAAATGAATTTTTAAGAGTATTTACTATATTTTTTTTAGTGAATTTTTTTATCTGTGGAAGTACATATTTTATAATTTATTTTACAGGTATAGAACATATAAAAATTTCATTTGTAATAGCCTCAGTATATATTAGTTGTCTTATATTAAAAAAAATATATTCGGATATTACGTTAATAAATCATATTAAAGAATTTACTAAAGAAGTAACAATTTCGCTTCTTGGAGAAGAACTTAAGTGTATTGCCCTACTAGATAGTGGAAATTTGCTAAAAGATCCTTTAAGTAAAAGTGATGTAATTATGGTGAATTCTTCTTTGTTAGAAAAGTATTTGCCTGAAGATTATAATTATGAATATGTTGATGTGTTTTTGGCAGAAGAGATCATCAATAATTTAAGTGAAGATATATCATCTAGGATAAGGCTAATTCCTTATAACCACGCTACTAGCAATAAGACTAGCATGATACTAGGATTTAAAGCTGACTATTTACGAATTGATAATAAAAAGATAGGGAATATTGTACTTGGTATATCTAATTTTAAAGACGACAATTATAATGCCATACTAAATCCAAGTATACTTTCTTAGATCTAAAAATGGGGAGGGTTATAATTGAAATTAACATTAATGAAAATGAAGTGGAAAATAAACTCTTGGGTAGTAAAGATAGGATCTAAATTAGGTATAATTAAACCTAATGGCATGTATTACATGGGCGGTGTAAATATATTGCCTCCACCTTTAAAACCAGATGAAGAAAGATTACTAATAGACAGACTTGAAAATGATGATAATGTAAAAACTATCTTAATAGAAAGAAATCTTCGATTAGTAGTTTATATCTCTAGAAAATTTGAAAATACTGGTATAGATGTTGAGGATTTAATATCAATAGGAACTATTGGGCTTATAAAAGCTGTTAATACATTTAAATCTAATAAAAATATTAAATTAGCAACTTATGCATCTAGATGTATAGAAAATGAAATATTAATGTATCTTAGAAAAAATAATAAGAAAAAGGCTGAAGTTTCATTTGATGAACCTTTAAATACTGACTTAGATGGTAATGAATTATTGCTATCAGATGTACTTGGAACAGAAAATGATGAAATATATAAAATTATTGAAGAGGAAATAGATAAGAACTTATTATTTATGGCTTTGGATAAATTATCAGATAGAGAAAAGCAAATTATGGAATTAAGATTTGGTCTAAGTACAAGAGGAAATGAAAAAACTCAAAAAGAAGTAGCTAATATCCTTGGTATATCTCAATCCTATATTTCTAGACTTGAAAAGAAAATTATCAGTAGGTTAAAAAAGGAAATGAAAAAATTTGTATAAATTAAATAAAATCTCGATAAAAGTATAAAAATATATGATATGTAAATAATTTCATATAAAGAATCTTTTAAGAGAGGACTGAAACTTATGCAAATAAATAAGGTTGAAATCTGTGGTGTGAATACATCTGAATTGCCAGTTCTTAAAAATGCTCAAATGATGGACCTTCTAGTTAAAATTAAGGCAGGCGATGAAGAAGCTAGACAACAGTTTGTTAGGGGTAATTTAAGGCTAGTTCTAAGTATCATTCAAAAGTTTAACAATAGAGGAGAAAATATTGACGACTTATTTCAAATTGGTTGTATCGGTCTCATAAAAGCTATAGATAATTTTGATTTAAGTCAAAATGTTAGGTTTTCAACTTATGCGGTTCCAATGATAATAGGTGAAATAAGAAGATATTTAAGAGATAACAATCCTATAAGAGTTAGTAGGTCATTAAAGGATATTGCTTATAAAGCCCTTCAAGTTAGAGAAAAATTGATTAGAAGTAACTCAAAGGAACCAACAGTTTCAGAGATAGCAAAGGAGCTAGAGTTAGATGTTGAATCTGTTGTTATGGCATTAGATGCTATACAAGATCCAATATCTTTATTTGACCCTGTATACCAAGACAATGGTGATGCCATATTCGTAATGGATCAAGTTCAGGATAAAAAAGATACTGATGAGCACTGGCTTCAAGAAATAGCACTGAAAGAAGCAATAAAAAAACTTAATAACAGAGAAAAACTTGTATTGGATTTGAGATTTTATAAAGGCCGTACTCAAATTGAAGTGGCAGATGAAATAGGAATATCTCAGGCACAAGTTTCAAGAATTGAAAAAAATGCACTGAAAAATATGAGAAAGTACATTTAATTATAATTAATAAGAACAAAAAATCCTTAGTAGAAGAATACTAAGGATTTTTTTGCATAAAAATTATTTAAGAGAGAAATATATTTTTTTTGTATTTTTAAGGAGGATGTTATAATATGTTAAGAGTATCTGATATAATGGATAAAGAAATTATCAATGTAAAAAATGGAAAGAAGATGGGATTTATTACAGACATAGATGTAGATGTTAATGAAGGAAAAGTTGTATCTTTTTCAACTACAGGAGAAGGTAGTGGAGGATTTTTTTCTAGAGGAATGGATGTAGATGTAATATTTTGGAATGATATATTAAAAATAGGATGTGACACAATAATAGTAAATATAGGATCAGAAAGAAAATTAGACATTGATGAAATAAAAATTTAAACTAACTTGATTAAGGAGGAAGATTATGCAATGTCCTTATTGTAACTATAAGGAGTCTAAAGTTGTAGACTCAAGACATACAGATAGTAATTCTATTAGAAGAAGAAGAGAGTGTGAATCTTGTAAAAAAAGATACACAACTTACGAGACTATTGAAACAACACCTGTTATGGTGGTAAAAAAAGATAATACAAGAGAATATTTTGATAGAGAAAAAATAAAAAATGGTCTGATAAAATCCTGTGAAAAAAGACCAGTTTCAATTGATCAAATTGAAGGTGTAGTATCTTACATAGAAAATGAAATAAATAAAAATTATATGACTGAAATAGAAACAAAAATAATTGGAGAAATGATTATGGACAAACTAAAAGACATAGATGAAGTATCTTACGTTAGATTTGCGTCTGTGTATAGACAATTTAAAGATATAAACACTTTTGTTAATGAATTAAAAACCATATTAATGGAGAAGGATAAATAATATGAAAAACTATATAACTGTAGATAGAATAGAAAAAGAACTGGATTTTGTTAACTTAGTTATAACAACTACTAATATAGACGCAAAAAACGAAGCTGATTTGTTTAAGACATTTTCACAAGACGAGTTTAAGTTAATAAATTTAACGAGAAATTCTCAGATTCATTCTAGCATAGTTAATAAAATTGATGAAAATAATATAGGACAGAAAATAGATGGAGATGCTTTAATTACCAATGTTCCTAAAGTTCCATTATTAATATTAACAGCGGATTGTGTGCCCGTTGTGATTGTTGATCCAGTTAACAAAGCTATAGGGTTAGCCCATGCAGGATGGAGAGGTACTTATGATAATATAAGTGAAAATACCATAAAAGCAATGAGTAAGAATTATAATTCTAATCCAAAAGACTTAATATGTGTAATAGGGCCATCAATAGGGCCATGCTGTTATGAAGTTTCAAAAGATTTAGTTGAAAAATTTAACACAAATTTAGCAAATTATGCGGGAAAATTCGATATAATAAAAGATGATAAATATTATTTGGATTTATGGAAAATTAATGAACTTATGTTAAGAGATTGTAAGGTTCAAGAAGAAAATATAATAAATCTTCAAATATGTACTAATTGTAATCATGACAAATTCTATTCTTACAGAAAACATAATAAAACACCAAAGAGAATAGGAACAATGATTCAAATTAGATAGGGAGGAATAATAATGAGTACTAAGATTCTTGTAATTGATGATGAAGAGCATATAGTAGAGCTATTACAATTTAATTTGGAGACCTCAGATTATACTGTAGATTATTCTTATGATGGGTTTGATGGTTTTTTAAAAGCAAAAGAAAATAAACCAGACTTAATACTACTAGATTGGATGTTACCAAATATAAATGGTATAGACGTATTGAAGAAAATAAGAGGGGATAAGGATCTTAAGAATATACCTGTTATTATGCTTACAGCCAAAAACATGGAAAGTGATAAAGTTGAGGGCTTAGTAGGTGGTGCAGATGATTATATTACAAAACCTTTTAGCATTAAAGAATTACTTGCTAGAATAAGTTCTGTTTTAAGAAGATATAATATGCATTCGCCAAGAGAAGAAGAGATATTAACAGTAAAAGATATAAAGCTAGATTTAATTAAACATGAAGCAACTAAAAATGGAGAAAAACTTGATTTAACTCTTAAGGAATTTGATTTATTAAAAATTTTACTTCAAAACAAAGGAAAAGTTTTATCTAGAAACTTTTTATTAGATAAAATTTGGGGTTATGAGTTTTACGGTGAAACTAGAACAGTAGATGTTCATATTAGATATTTAAGAAAAAAAATAGAGAGCTCAGATTGTAATGAAAAATATATTGAAACTATTAGAGGAATAGGATATAAAATAGAGTAAGAAATGGAGAAAATATATGGAACCTATTAGCGGTATTTACTTTTTTATTATGTTACTAGCTTGTAGTGTGGCAATACTTTTATATAGATACACAATAACTATAAGAAGATTTTTAAAAAGTTTCATCAAATTATCTAAGAAAGTAAGTAATAAAGAATTTCATTCAAGATTACAAACTTCGGCTAGAGGAGAATTAGGAGAGCTTACTAGAAACTTTAATTTTATGATGGAGACAATGGAAAATACAATTGAAGAAGTTGAATATAAACATCTTCAACTTACATCAGTGCTAAAAAGTATTTCTCATGGAATCATAGTTATAGATATTGACGGGAATATTATTTTAATTAATGATGAAGCTCGTAGGATGATAAAAAGTAAATGTAATGGAAAAGAAGACGGGAAAAATTTAAAACAAGTTATTAATATAGATGATATTTTAAGAGGTGTAGAACGATATATCGGAAGTAAAGAAAATCATAGCAATAATGTAACTTTGGATGATGAAACGGTTTATAGAATAAAAATTGATCCTGTATATCTGCAAAACTCTAAAAATGCTATTATAGGTTCTATAATTAATATAGAAGACATAACAGAAATTGTAAAATTAGAAAACATGCGTAGAGATTTTGTGGCCAATGTTAGCCATGAACTAAAAACCCCCCTAACATCAATAAATGGATTTGTAGAGACTTTAATAATGAATGAAGACTTGCCGGTAAATAAAAGAAATAGATTTTTAACAATAATCCAAAAAGAATCAGATCGATTGAAAAGGTTAATCGAGGACATCCTTTTATTGTCATCTATAGAAAGTAAAAATAATTTAGTAATGGAAAATATAATTCTTTATGATGTATTTAAAGAAGTATATGAGATGATAAATTATATAGCTAATTCAAAAAAAATTGATTTACAATATAATTTTGAGGATAAAGAAGTCGTAGCTCAGGCCTATGGCGATTACCTTAAACAGTTACTTCTTAACTTAATAGACAATGCTATAAAATATACTCCAGAAGGAGGTAGGGTAACTGTAAACCAATTTACAAAAAATGATGAAATAGTAATAGAAGTTATAGATAACGGTGTAGGTATTCCAAAAGAAGACCAAAGTAAAATATTCCAAAGATTTTATAGGGTAGACAAGGCTAGAAGCAGATCAGTAGGAGGTACTGGTTTAGGTCTTGCTATAACAAAACATATTGTTCACTCACTAAAGGGGAGCATTGGCTTAGAAAGCGAGCTTGGAGAGGGTAGCAAATTTATAGTAAAATTACCGAAAAAAATTTCCTAGATTAGTAGGGAATTTTTTTTATTTTTTGCACAAACTAAATTTATAGATTTTTAGTAAATAACTTTAAATCTACTCTAAAAGTATTAAATTATTAGGAGGATTTAGTTTTATGAATGATAGTCAAATAAATGATGCTCTATTTAGACATGCTTTTATTACAGCCATGGTAATAGGTACTTTATGTAGATTTTTTGTATTAAGAGTTAAAGATAAACAATATCCATCAAGACCACAGGATTATATAGAACAAATAATAGTGGCTGCTTTAGCCGCATCTCTTGGTTCTGTAGCTTTACCGGCATTAATTGATAAAGAGTATTCAGCACTAACTTTTTTAGCAGTAGGGATACAACAATTTCAAGGTTTATCACAACAAGAACAAATCACTTTAGAAAATATTGATAATGATGATTTGATAGATAAAGGACAACCATATATTGACGAAATCTCATCTACTTATGAAGTAAGAAGTTATGTAAGTTTATTCTCAGCTTTGATAGCATCTCTAATATACATATTTACTTCTAGAATATATAACGATAGTGTATTAGTTTGTACAGTTACTTCAACTGTAGGAGCAGTAGCGTTGGCGCTTATATTTAGAATATTATTAAGAAGAAAAAGTGTTAATGATTTAGCAGATATATATTTAGGGAAAATAACATTTGATGGTCCTCTTTTGAAGGTTAATGATGTAATAATGGGTAATATAGGTCTAAAAGACAGTAGGAAAAAATACTTGGAAAAAGGTATTGCTATAGAAATAGTACCTAAAGATATGGGAAGCTTTGGAACAATAAATGATATAGGTCAACAAAAGGCTATAATGCATAATATTTATATTCAACTTGGTATGGACAAAGATGTAGATGACAGAGATTTACTAGCAATTGGAGAGACAGACTTAAAAAAGAAATCTGTAGTGATGGTTATGATACCGTTACTAAAAGATGAAATAACACTTATGAAAGCAGCAGGAAGTACACCTATTATAGGTACATCAAAAGGCAAACAAAGTGCTTATAAGAAAAAAACGTTACTTTTTAAATAGAAGTAATAAAAAGAGGTGAGTAAATGAACAACATATTTTTTATAGGATTAACAATAGGTATTATTTCAAGATTAATCATGTTGAATCTTGATAACAAACAATATCCAGCCCAACCAAATGTACTAACATCACAAATAGTACTAGCTTTTGTGGCATCATCATTAGGATCATTATTAATTCCAGCATTAATAAATAGGTCTTATACATCAATTACATTTTTATCCTTAGCAGCTGAACAATTTAGACAAGTAAGAAGTAGTAGAAGAAATACTTTGCAAGATTTGGAACCTACTCAGCTAGTTCCTAGAGGGAATTCCTTTATTGAGGAAATAGCAAGAACTTATGAAATTAGAAATTACATGTGTATTGTAACATCATTTATAACTGTAGCATGTTTTTATGGTCTAAGTAATGAAACTAATATTAGTGATAATTCAGCCACAATAATAAGTACAGTAATTGGTTTATCAATAGCTTTTCTACTTAGAAAAGCATTATCAAGACAATGTATTGATGATATAGCTGAAGTATCTATTGTAGATATTAGTTTTGTAGATGGCACTTTGTTAAAAGTTGGAAACCTAAAGGGAATAACAAATGTTGGTTTAAAAAGGGATAGAGATAGGTATTTAAAAGATGGTATAGGAATTGAAATAAAGCCTAAAAATAGTAGTTATACTAATGCAGGGATTTTAAGTTATCCAGGGCAAAGACAGGCAATATGTTACAATCTATATTCTAGGCTGGGAGTACTTAAAGAAAGTGATGAACCTGCTTTCACCCCAATACCTAGAAAAGATCCAGTTAGTCAAGCTCTATATATAGCATTTATACCCATGGAAAAAGACGAAAGAAAAGTAATAGAGGCAGTTAAATCTTGCCCTATACTAGATAGTGCGAGAGGTAAACACTTAGCATTAAGAAATCTAAGAATTGAAGGAAAGGAAAGTAAATAAATGGGAAATGATATAGGTATTAATTCATATACAATGGCAGTAATAACTACAGATAAAAATATGAGCATATCAGGAGGGTGTCCTTTGTTTTATGCAAATGACGATGATGATATGCAAAAGAAAGCCTTACTAGTAGCCAAATGTGTGGATGGTATGGTTCATGAAATAACTAAGGAAATTCTTATAGTAGTAAGACATTAAGGTACCTTAGGGGTACCTTTTGTTAATTTATAGTGGTGAAAGATAGATACAAGTTGACTAATTTTTTTAAATCATGTATGATTAAATGATGTATTTACATCTAAAATTAGAGAATACATTTATGTGGAAAAGTGGTGATATGCAAAATGGAAGTAAACGTAAAAAATATTAATAATATAATAAGTAAAGTTTATAAAAATAGTATAGCTGATGAAATGGGAATCGAAGTTGGCGACATACTTTTATCTGTAAACAAAGAGAGAGTTGAAGATATAATTCAATATAGATTTTTAATAAGTGAAGAATATATTGAGCTAGAAATTCAAAAACAAAAAAATGGGAAGATATATTTATATGAAATTGAAAAAGATTATGATGAAGAATTGGGCATAGAATTTACCAACCCTATAATAGATAAGGCCAAAAGTTGTAGAAATAAATGTGTATTTTGCTTTATAGATCAGTTACCAAAAGGTATGAGGGATACACTTTATTTCAAAGATGATGACTCAAGACTATCTTTCTTACAAGGAAACTTCGTTACTTTAACTAATATGAGTGAGGATGATATTAATAATATAATAAGATATAGAATTAGTCCAATAAATATTTCGGTACATACTACAAATCCTGAATTAAGAAGAAGAATGATAAACAATAAATTTGCAGGCAACCTAATAGATATAATGAGGAGACTTGCACAAGCAGGAATTGAAATGAACGCCCAAATAGTACTTTGCCCAGGATATAATGATAAAGAAGAATTAGAAAGAACATTAGAAGATTTATCAAGTTTACATCCATATGTAAAAAGTGCGGCTATAGTTCCAGTTGGAATTACTAGATATAGAGATAATCTTGCTAGACTTGATATATTTGATGAAAAAAGCGCGGGATGTACAATTGACCAAATTAGCAAGTTACAAGAAAAATATTTGGATAAATTAAATACCAGATTTGCATTTTTATCAGATGAGTTTTATATTCTTGCAAAAAGGCCATTATTAAAATATGATGAGTATGAGGGATTTGACCAATTTGAAGATGGTGTTGGAATGATAACAAAAATGGGAACAGAAATTGTACAGTATTTAGATACAATATCTGGTTCAAGATTAGATAAATCAAAAAAAGTATCCATTGCTACAGGGAAATCTGCCTATGAATTTATGTGCCATATGGCTAATAAAATAATGAAAAAATTTAATAATATAGAAATTAACGTATATAGAATAAAAAATAATTTCTTTGGAGAGACAATAACAGTTAGCGGACTTTTAACAGCTACTGATTTAATCAATCAATTGAAAAGTGAAGACCTAGGTGAAACATTGTATATTACTAGGTCTATGATGAAAGCTGATGAAGAAATTTTCTTAGATAATATAACTTTAAAAGAATTAGAGGAAAAATTGAATTTAGAAGTAGTACCATGCGAAAATAAAGGTACTGATGTAGTAGACAAGATAACTAAATAGGAAGGAGAATAAATATGGATAATAGACCCATAGTTGCAGTAGTAGGTAGACCCAATGTTGGAAAATCTACATTGTTTAATAAATTAGCAGGAAAGAGAATATCAATAGTAGAAGATACACCAGGTGTTACAAGAGATAGAATATTTACAGAGGTAGAGTGGTTGAATAAGTACTTTACTTTAATAGATACAGGAGGAATAGAGCCTGAAAATGATGATATAATATTAACTCAAATGAGAAACCAAGCTATGCTTGCTATGGACATGGCTCATGTAATAGTATTTGTTGTTGATGGAAAAGGTGGAATAACTTCTGCAGATAGAGAAGTAGGTTTAATGTTAAGAAAAACAAATAAACCAGTTATCTTAGCTGTAAATAAAATAGATAATATAAACTTAGAAGATAATATATATGACTTCTATGAGTTAGGACTTGGGCAGCCACATCCAATATCAAGTGCAAATGCCATGGGACTTGGAGATTTATTAGATGAAATAGTGGAAAACTTCCCAGAAGGATTAAACACTGAGTACAACGAAGATATAATAAGAGTTGCTATAACAGGTAAACCGAATGCAGGTAAATCATCTATCCTTAACAAAATATTAGGAGAAGATAGAGTTATAGTAAGTCCAATTGCAGGAACGACAAGAGATGCAGTTGATACATACTTTGAAAAAGGTGATCAACAGTATTTATTAATAGATACAGCTGGTATAAGAAGAAAAAGTAAAGTATATGAAAGAGTTGAAAAATTCTCAGTACTTAGAGCTATGTCTGCAGTATCTAGAGCTGATGTAGTATTAATAGTTATAGATGCTACAGAAGGTGTTACAGAACAGGATACAAAAGTTGCAGGTATTGCTCATGATGAAGGAAAAGCTTGCATATTTGTAGTAAACAAATGGGATTTGATAGAAAAAGACAATAAGACACTTGGAAACTATACAAACGATATAAGAGATATGTTCCCATTTATGAAGTATGCTCCAATAATATTTGTATCAGCAGTAACTAACCAAAGAATGAGTAAAATATTAGACACAGTTGATAAAGTTGCTGAAGAACACTCTAAGCGTGTAAGTACTTCTCAATTGAATGATGTAATTGGTGAAGCTGTAATGCTTAATCAGCCACCATCAGATAAAGGTAAGAGACTTAAAATATACTATGGTGCTCAAACGGGTACAAAGCCACCAAAGATTACTTTATATATAAATAGTAAAGATTTAACTCATTTCTCATACCAAAGATACTTAGAAAACAAAATAAGAGAAAACTTTGGATTTGAAGGAACATCAATGCAATTTGAATACAAAGAAAAGGATAGAAAAAGATAGAAACTTTAGGGGGTTAATATGTTAATTTATTTAATTATAATTATAATTGCCTACCTTCTTGGGAATATATCAACTTCTTATATAGTAGCAAAGAGACTTGCTGGAGTTGATATAAGAACTCAGGGTTCTGGTAATGCAGGCTCTACAAATGTACTTAGAACATTGGGTAAAAAAGCAGGAGCGTTAACTTTTATAGGAGATGTTTTGAAAGGATTAATTGCAGTATTACTAGCAAGGTTAATTGCTCATGGCGTTCATATGGACCAAAGTATTTGTGCCTATTTTGCTGTAGTTGCTGTTGTTCTTGGGCATAATTACCCTGTTTTTCTTGGATTTAAAGGAGGTAAAGGAGTAGCCACTTCTTTAGGTTCTATGTTAGGAATGAATCCGCTAGTTGCGATAATATGTTTAGGATTTTTTATAATAGTAGTAGCTATAACTAAGTATGTTTCTTTAGGTTCTATACTAGGTATAGGCTTATCTCCTATAATCATGCTTATAAACCATAATACTAAAGGTGTTTTAGTTGCATTATTTTTAACTATATCAGTAGCGATAACCCATAAAGAAAATATTAAACGATTGATAAATGGTACAGAACGAAAAATAGGAGAAAAGAAAAAATAAATTACTATATTAGGTGGTGTTTATTATGGAGAAGATGTGTGTTATAGGTGCTGGGAGCTGGGGTAGTGCATTAGCTCTTAGCTTACATAAAAATAATCATAAAGTTTTCATGTGGACAAGAGATGAAGAGCAAGTTAAAGAAATGAATGATACGAGAAAAAACAGTAGGTTTTTACCAGGTATTGTTTTTCCTAAGGACTTAATAGTTTCCAATGATTTAGAGGAAGTTATAAAAGATAGTGAAATTGTTGTACTTGCAGTACCATCTCAAGCTGTAAGAAGTGTATGTAATCAAATTAGACCTTTCCTTAGGGATGGACAGATTTTAGTTGATGTGGCCAAAGGTTTAGAAAAAGGAACTGGACTTAGACTTTCTGATGTGGTAAAAGAAGAGTTGCCTAATAATCCTTATGTAGCACTATCGGGACCTTCCCATGCAGAGGAAGTTTCCAAATACATGCCAACAACTTTAGTAGCAGCTTGTGAAGAAATAGAATGTGCTCAAAGAGTACAAGATGCTTTTATGAGCCCATCTCTTAGAGTTTATACCAATCCTGATATAATAGGGGTAGAGCTTGGTGGAGCATTAAAAAATATTATAGCTTTTGGTGCAGGAATGTGTGATGGTTTAGGTTATGGTGATAATACAAAGGCAGCTTTAATGACAAGAGGAATTGCAGAAATCGGGAGACTTGGAGTTGCTATGGGAGCCAACGTAAATACTTTTACAGGACTTGCAGGTATTGGTGATTTAATTGTTACTTGTACAAGTATGCATAGTAGAAATAGAAGAGCTGGTATACTTATGGGTCAAGGTAAATCATTACAAGAAACATTAGACGAAGTTCAAATGGTAGTTGAAGGAATAACTGCTACAGAAGTAGCATATAAAGTTTCTAGAGATCTAAATATTGATATGCCAATAACTGAAGCTATATATTCAGTTTTGTATGAAGGAGCTAATCCTAATGAAGCTGTGTTAGAGTTAATGACTAGATCAAAAAAACATGAAATGGAAGAAGTCGTTAATAACGGATTATTTAAATAACAAATATTTATTGAATAAGGTATAAATATATATGTAATAAAAAATTCCCTCTTGAAATATAATTAACTAAGAAATTATATGCAGGAGGGAATTATTATGAACAATATATATGAAGACATTGCTAAAAGAACTCAAGGCGACATATATATAGGTGTTGTTGGACCTGTTAGAACAGGTAAATCAACGTTTATTAGAAGATTTATGGAAACCCTTGTGTTACCTAACATAGAAAATGACTTCAAAAGAGAAAGAACTAAAGATGAGATACCTCAAAGTGGTTCAGGTAAAACAATAATGACAGTTGAACCTAAATTTGTTCCAGCTGATGGAGTTGAAATAAAAATTAAAGACACTGTATCTTTAAAAGTAAGAATGGTAGACTGCGTAGGATACATAGTTGATGGAGCTTTAGGTCATGAAGAAGACGGAAAGCAAAGACTAGTATCTACACCATGGTCAAAAGAAGCTATAACTTTTGAAAAAGCTGCAGAAATAGGAACAAAAAAGGTTATCAAAGATCACTCTACAATTGGAATTGTAATAATAACAGATGGTTCTGTTACAGGAATTGATAGAAGTAACTATATAATTCCTGAAGAAAGAGTTATAAAAGAATTAAAGGTATTAAAGAAACCATTTGCTATAGTATTAAATACTAAATATCCAGGTAGTGAAGAAACAGGATTTTTAAGACGTGATTTGGAAGAAAAATATGCAGTTCCTGTAGTACCAATGGATGTGGATCAAATGGATGAGAAAGATATAGAGGAAGTTATGGAAACTGTTTTATATGATTTCCCATTAGCTGAAATAAGAATTAACTTACCTGATTGGGTAGAAGGATTACCTAATAATCACTGGATAAAGACTAATATAATTAATACTTTAAAGCAATCAATAGAATCTATTGATAAAATAAGAGATATTGACTCTGTAGTGCATGGATTTAATGAATTACCTTTCTTAGAAGATTGTGAAGTTGATGACGTAAGCCTTGGAGAAGGTGTAATAAATATTGATATATGCACAAAACAAGAATTATTCTACGAAATATTAGAAGAACAAAGTGGATTTAAAATTGAAGGAAATTGTCAATTACTTAATTTAATTACAAAATTATCTAAGGTTAAAGTTGAGTATGACAAAATAGAAAGTGCTTTATGTGATGCAAAAACTTTAGGATATGGTGTTGTTGCACCATCTCTTGATGAACTTAGTTTAGAAGAACCAGAAATTACAAAACAAGGAAAGCAATACGGAATTAAATTAAAAGCTAATGCACCATCCCTTCATATAATAAAAGCAGATATTTCAACAGAAGTCTCTCCTATAGTTGGAAATCAAAATCAAGGAGAAGAAATGATTAAATATCTACTTGAAGAATTTGAACAAAACCCAGCTGAAATTTGGGAATCAAATATGTTTGGTAAATCATTAAACGATCTAGTAAAAGAACAATTACAAAGTAAATTATATACTATGCCAGAAGAGATAAGATGTAAGATACAAAAAACATTACAAAAAATTATTAACGAAGGTAGTAGTAATATAATAACTATTTTGCTATAAAAAAAATTAATACTAAAATTAAATATTTATATAATAAAAAAGAGCTAAATTTGAAATGTGATAAATTTAGCTCTTTTTTATTATTTATTCCTATTTAGAATGTGCAGTTAAATCAGAATAATCAAACTGTAAAAAAAATTCAGAAAATTGAAAATAAAAAGAGGAAATTTGGAGCAAACATAGAATTAATCTAAATACGAGTATAAAGGTATGTGTTTTTGCATTCTTTTTAGTTATAAAACGGTATGGCAAAAATATAATTAAATAAATATATCTTTTACTCGCAGGTATATTAATTTTTTAGGTATAAATTTTATTATTAGGAGGGGTTTTATGAAGGACATAGTTACGGCGGTTAATAATGTAGTATGGAGTAATTGGCTAGTATATTTATGCTTAGGTGCAGGTATTTATTTTTCTCTTAGAACAAGATTCTCTCAAATTAGAAATATCAAAGAAATGGTACATTTATTATTCTCAGGTGAAAAATCTGAACAAGGTATTTCATCTTTCCAAGGTTTCTGTACTGCACTAGCAGGACGTATAGGAACAGGAAATATAGCAGGTGTTGCTACTGCTATTGCTTGGGGTGGTCCAGGGGCATTATTTTGGATGTGGGTAATAGCATTCTTAGGGGCAGGCTCAGCATTTGCAGAATCTACATTAGGTCAGCTATATAAAGAAGATCATGAAGGTCAATACTGCGGTGGTCCAGCTTACTATATAGAAAAAGGTTTTGGTCAAAAAGGATGGTCAAAAGTTTATGGTATGGTATTTGCAATAGTTACAGTTATAGCAATAGGTATGTTACTTCCAGGAGTACAATCTAACTCAATAGCTGCTGCTGTAGAAAATGCTTTTGGTGTTAATGTTACAATAACAGGTATTGCACTAGTTATATTAGTTGGAGTAGTTATATTTGGTGGAATCAAGAGAATAGGTTCTGCTGCAGAATTTATAGTTCCATTTATGGGTGGAGCATATATATTAATGTCTGTAATAATAATAATAGTAAATATTGGGTACTTACCACATGTAATAGGTTTAATATTTAAATCAGCATTTGGTGCAGAAGCTACGTTTGGTGGTATACTTGGGTCTACTATAGCTTGGGGTGTTAAGCGTGGAGTTTACTCAAATGAAGCTGGTCAAGGTACAGGACCACAAGCATCTTCAGCAGCTGAAGTATCTCACCCTGCGAAACAAGGTTTTGTTCAAGCTTTTTCTGTTTATGTAGATACATTATTTGTTTGTTCAGCTACTGGATTTATGATATTAATGACTGATAACTATACTACTTTCAATGCTGATGGAAGTATTTTATTCAATGCAGGAACAGAATATACTGTTAAACAAATAGGGCCTGCTTATACTCAAGGTGCAGTTAATACTTTAATACCTGGATTTGGTGCAGCATTCGTCGCTATAGCATTATTCTTCTTTGCGTTTACTACTCTGATGGCTTATTACTATATAGCAGAAGTTAATGTTAACTATATAGTTAAAAGACTGACTGGGAAAGGAAGTGTAATGGCTACACATGCTTTAAAATTAGTATTACTTGGTATGACATATTATGGAGCTATAAAAACATCAGATCTTGCATGGGCAATGGGTGATATAGGTGTTGGACTTATGGCATGGCTAAACATAGTAGCTATTTTACTATTATCTAATATAGTTATGAAGTGTTTTAAAGACTATGAAAGTCAAAAGAAATCTGGTAAAACTAGTGAAGATATTACCTTTGACCCAGTACCGCTAGGAATTAAAAATGCTGATTTCTGGGAAAATAAAAACAAGCAAAAAGTTGACTAATAGAAATTGAATTTTATTAATTATAGATGTAAATAAATAATAAAAAAAGATGGTTCTTTGTTTATAAAGAGCCATTTTTTTATATTAATACAAATTTTTTTTATTTTTTAGAATAATATGTGAAATAATTAATATTATTGGTTATAATCTTATATATAATAAAGTAAAAATATGAAATTCATTATATAGAAGTTAAATTATTTGACAATATAATTTATAATGCTTAAAATATAGTTAAAATGGATTTATTATACTTTATGTTTTATATTTCTCAGGGAATATACATAATTCAATTTGTACATAAAATGTAGGAGGAAAGAAAATGTTAGATATCAAAAGGATAAGAGAAAATCTAGAAGATATTAAAAAAGCAATGGACAGAAGAGGAGAAAAAGAATTTGACCTTGATGCTGTTGTTGAACTAGATGATCAAAGAAGAGAATTATTAAAAGAAGTTGAGACGTTAAAAAGCGAAATGAACGTTGAACAAAAGAAAATACCTCAACTAATGAAAGAAGGAAAAAAAGAAGAAGCTGAAGCGGAAAAAGTTAAGCTTAAAGAATTATCTGAAAACATAAAGGTTTTAGATGAAAAAGTTAAAAAAGTTCAAGATGAATTACAATATAGATTACTTAGAATACCAAATGTTCCAAATGAAAACGTTCCTCAAGGGGACACTGATGATGATAACGTAGAAGTTAGAAAATGGGGAGAACCAAAACAATTTGACTTTGATTTTAAAGCTCATTGGGATGTAGGAACTGACTTAGAAATATTAAACTTCGAAACTGCAGGAAAAATAACAGGTTCAAGGTTTACTTTATATAAAGGTTTAGGAGCTAGACTTGAAAGATCATTAGTAAACTTCTTCCTAAATACTCATACAGAGAAAAATGGATATACAGAAGTTTTACCACCATTTATGGCCAATAGAACAAGTTTTATAGGAACAGGACAACTTCCAAAATTTGAAGAAGATATGTTCAAAATAGAAGGACTAGATTATTTTCTAATACCAACAGCAGAAGTGCCTGTAACAAACATACATAGAGATGAAATAGTAAGTGCAGATGAATTGCCAGTGAAATATTGTGCATATACTCCTTGCTTTAGATCAGAAGCTGGATCAGCAGGTAGGGATACTAGAGGGCTAGTTAGACAACATCAATTCAATAAAGTTGAATTAGTTAAATTCACAAAACCAGAAGAATCTTATGAAGAACTAGAAAAATTAACAAATGATGCTGAAATGATGTTACAAATGTTAGGATTGCCATATAGAGTTGTGAGAATATGTACAGGAGATTTAGGATTTACAGCTGCATTTAAATATGATTTAGAAGTATGGATGCCTTCTTACAACAGATATGTAGAAATATCTTCTTGTTCAAACTTCGAAGATTTCCAAGCTAGAAGAGCAGGAATAAGATTTAAAAGAGATAAAAACTCTAAAGCTGAATACTGTCATACATTAAATGGTTCAGGTCTTGCTGTAGGTAGAACTGTTGCAGCTATACTTGAAAACTATCAGCAAGCTGATGGTTCAGTAGTAGTACCAGAAGTATTAAGACCATATATGGGCGTAGATGTTATAAAATAATTTTATTTAAATAACAAAAAAGAGAGATTAAGATCTCTCTTTTTTTATTATTTACATTTAAATGTTTCGCATGATGAAAAATGAGAATTAATCATAACGCTATCTGCACTGCAACGTGTTTTATTATTGTAAATGCAACTATAAGCTTCACAAATGATATTCTCTGGTGTTGTATATCCACCTACTTCTATTGCGCTAGTAAAATACCCCACACTATCTGCAAAATATGTTGAACAAGTAGTTTCAGATGTTTTTGCTGCAGAATTGCCTCTTACATTTATGTAACCAGCACGACAATATTCATCGTAATTATGAGCACAGTTAGTAGCTTTACAATATAGTTTTTTTTCAGACATATTATTTCCTCCTAATAAACACTTCATTACTTTATTTTTATCCAAAGAAAAAAAAGTATGTATTAAAATATATCGTTTTACTTGAAATATATTTTAATATTATTGTTTAAAAGTGATCTTATTGTATTAGTATAGTAAGAAAAGATAAGTCAGATAAATGCGTTATCATTACGTTTTGTGCATGTAATAAGAATAAAGTTAACATCATTAAATAAAAACGTGTATAAGTTTGTAATGAACAAATTACAACAAAACTTGCTATAGGATTTGTTTTTGTTTCTAGTATAGTTATGATTTGTGAAACAAAATTTAGTTTTTGAAAGAAAAAGGAAGAAATTTGCATAGAAGATAAAGATTAAAAAGTAAATCTATTTATATATTAAGAAGGATTTAAATAATATTTAAAGAAATTATAAATTAATTACTTTTTAAAAAAGAATATTATTTAAATACTGAGGTGAATCCATTGAAAAAAATAAAATATTCTAGACTTTTTATACTGGGAGTATTTATATATTTAATATTTAAAGGAATATCTTTAATAATAGGATTAAATACATCTGTACTAGTATTAAAAGATGATTTTTATACTATGAAAACAAAGGAAAAAGGGATTGTAATAAGAGATGAATATTTAATAAAAAGTGATACTAATGGAACTTTATCTTTGTTGGTAAATCGTAATGAAAAAGTTCAGAAATCTCAGAATATAGCTACTGTATATAATAATAATATAGATGAAGGTATCAATGAAGAATTAAAAAAATTAAAAGATGAAATAAAAGATTTGGAAAGTGAAAACAATTCATTAAAAGTTGGGATATTATCTGTAAAGATAGAACAACTGAACATATTAGAAGAAAAAATTAGATCTAATTCTACTAAATGTTCTGCAAGTGAATCAGGGGTTATATCTTACAAATATGATAATAATGAAAATAAATATGGAAGCGATTCTTTGTCTAATATTACTAAAGAAGATATAGATAACGCAAGTAACAATTATATACCAACTTCAGCCGACGGTGAAAAAGTAAAACAAGGTAATATTATAGCTAGAGTAGTGAATAATAATGATTGTTATATGGCGTTTGTAAGAGAAGATAATAAGTTGTTTAATGAAGGTGATAGTGTTAAAATTGAAATTAAGGATAATAAAATAAATGGTGAAATATATAAAATATGTAAGAAGGATAATTATTCTATTGTAATAGTTAAATTTACGCAACAAAATATTGGAATTTATGATACAAGAGTGGAAGAATTTGATATAATATATAAACAAATGGAAGCTTTAAGAATACCAAAAAAATCTTTAGTGAAAAAAGATAATAAAAAAGGTGTATATGTAATAAATGAAGAAAATAATAAGCCTGAATTTATAGAAATTAAAGGAATTTCTTTTGAAGACGATATTTATATCTATATAGACTTTAGAAGCAATGAAGCTAATGGAATGAATACGGTTAAATTACATGATAGAATCATTTTAAAGCCAAATTTTATTAATAAAAGAATTGCAAAGATTAACTAGTAAAATTAATAAGAAGGTGGTAATTATGTCAATTAAAGATAATATAATATCCATTAAACGAAATATTGATAATATAAGAAAAGAAAGTAATAGACAAGAAGACGTGAATTTAATGGCGGTTACTAAAACTGTGGATGTAGATAAGGTTTTAGAGGCTATAGATGCAGGAATTACAGATATAGGTGAAAATAAACCGCAAGAACTAGCTAGAAAATATGAAATTATTGGTGATAAGGTTAGGTACCATTTAATAGGAACTCTACAAACTAATAAAGTAAAGTATATAATTGATAAAGCTTATATGATTCACTCCTTAGACAGAATAGCTTTATGTGAAGAAATTCAAAAAAGAGCTGAAAAAATAGACAAAAATATTAATTGCTTGGTTCAAGTTAACATATCAAAAGAAGAAAGCAAACATGGACTTGAAGAGGAATCTGTAATAGATTTTGTTAAGAATGTATCGGCTAATTATAAAAATATACATACTAAAGGTTTAATGACAATGGCACCTTTTATAGATGATGATGAAGAAATAAGAAAAGTATTTAAAAGTTTAAAGAATTTATCATTGAAAATTAATGACTTAAATTTACCAAACGTAGAAATGGATACTTTGTCTATGGGGATGAGCCATGACTATAAAATAGCCATAGAAGAAGGAGCTACAATTATAAGAGTAGGAACTTCAATATTTGGTCAAAAAAATTATAATAAATAGAAAATATTAGGGAGGAATATAAAATGAGTGAAGGATTTATAAAGAAGTTTAAAGATTGGATGTCAATTGATGAAGAAGAATACGATGGAGACGATGAAGGATACGATGGTATTCAAGAAGAACAAGATCAAGAAGAACCTAAATTAGAAGCTGCTAACTCTCATGTAACAAGAAGCAGCAAAGTAGTTAATATACATACTAATAGTCAAATGAAAGTGGTTATTGCCGAACCTAAAAAATATGACGATGTAACGATAATTGCTGATCATCTAAGACAAAGAAGAGCGGTAATTGTTAACTTAGAAAGTGTAGAAGAAGAGCCAGAACTTAAAAAATCTATATACTATTTTATAAGTGGGGCAGTTTATATATTGGATGGAAGTATGCAAAAGGTTTCTAAGTCAATATTTATATTAGCACCAAACAACGTGGATATAGATGCAAATATAAAAAAAGAATTAGAAAGTAAAGCATTTTTTCCGTGGCAAAAATAATACATAAAGGAGAAAAACCATGCAAATGATAGCCGTATTGCTTATTAAGCTTTTAAACATACTAACTTGGCTTATTATAATACAATGTTTAATGTCTTGGTTTCCAGGAGCTAGATATTCAAAAGCATATGAAATATTAAGTATGTTTACTGAGCCTTTAGTAGGTCCTATTAGAGAAGTTTTATTTAGATACATAGATATTCCAATTGATTTTTCCCCAATCATAGCTTTCTTTGTAATATCAATGGTTAAAAATCTAATATATAGTTTGGTTTGGTAGAATAGATAATAAAATGGACAAGTTAAAATTAACAGCTCATATTAAAGATATAGACTTAAAAAATAAGATGTTTAGGATAATTGATAAAGCGAATGGCTGTTTAAAAAATTATGATGTAAGATTTAGTGATTTTCTAAATCCATTTGAAGTGGAAAGTGCTAAAGCTATTTTAAATGTCAATGATGACCTAAAATACACAGTTGATGGTGGATATGATGAAAGTGAACGAAAAATAGTATTTATTTATCCGTTTTATATGGATTATGAAGATATAAATGAAACCTTGCGATTTATACAAATTGAAGGAAATTTCAAGTTTAAATCAATCAGTCATAAAGATTATCTGGGTTCTTTGTTAAGTCTAGGTATAAAGAGAGAAAAAATTGGAGATATAATTATACATGAGAACTTTTGTCAGGTAATAGTTACATTTGATATATGTGATTTTATTTTAATGAACTTAGAAAAGGTTGCTAGGAATAATGTGAAATTGAAAGAAATTTCTAGGAAAGAGGTTGTTTACAATCCACCTAATTATAAAGAAATCAACTTTACGGTTTCTTCTAGTAGAATAGATTGTATAATAAGTGGTTTATATAATATATCAAGGCAAGAAAGTGCTAAGTTAATAAGTAATGAAAAAGTTCAGGTAAATTATGAAAAGATCACATCTTGTTCAAAAGAAATAAAATCAGAGTCTTTAATCTCTGTCAGGGGAAAAGGGAGATCACAAATAAATAATATTGGTGGTTTAACAAAAAAAGGAAAAATAAAAGTTCAAGGAAAATTATTATTGTAGGAGGAAAATATATGATAACTCCAATGGACATAGAAAATAAAGAGTTTAAAAAGGGATTTAGGGGATACCATGAAGATGAGGTTGATGAATTCTTAGATAAAGTAAAAGAAGATTTTGAAAATCTATATAGAGAAAATTTAGATTTAAAAGAAAAAATTAAATTATATCAAGAACAAGTGAGCAGATATAAAACTATAGAGAAAACTTTAAACGATACTTTAATTACTGCTCAAACGGCAGCTAAGGATACTTGTGATGCTGCAAACAAGAAGGCAAAAATAATAGTAGAAGATGCTGAACTAAAATCTAAACAAATTATTGAAAATTGTAAAGAAAGAATAGTAGTCTTAACAAAAGAATATGATGATTTAGTTAAAGAGTTTAAAATTTTTAGAAATAAATTTAAGTCTTTAATTCAAGATGAAATGACAAACATAGATGAGATTTTCTTTAATGTAGATGAGCACTGTAATGAATCATTCAATATGATTGATTTGCCTGAAGATGATAATAGCATTTTAGCAGAGGATGAAGTGGCCTCATCAATGGAATAATAAAAATGTTTAAATAATAATTATGTTGACTGAAAAGATAAGTTATTGTATACTTTAAGAATATAATTATATATTAAAAAAAGCAATGATGGAGAGAGTAAACTTTTGGATATTTTACAGAGAGTTGGATAAGCTGAGAACCAATGTATTGAATAAAGTTGAAGATCACTCTGGAGCTGCAGGCTGAAAGATTTTAATTAATTAAGCTGTGCCGGTTAGTGCCGTTAAACTATAGAGTGTTATATATATTTTTAAGTATATGTAGAACTAGGGTGGTAACGCGATTTCAACTCGTCCCTTTTATTAGGGGACGGGTTTTTTTATATTCAAAATATCATATTTTTAATTAAATTAACCGAAGTTATAAATATTCGAATTGGCATTTAAGTCAATAAAAATGGGAATAATTAAATTTTATACTAATAAATAATCAAGAAAGGGTGAACTTAACATGGCAAAATTTAAGCCACTAGTGGATTCTTCAGTAAAAGATGCTGAGGGTCAAGTGTCAGAATATTGGAAAGAAATAGGTATACTAGAAAGAACATTAGAAAAAGGACAAAATGATCCTAGCTTTGTATTCTATGAAGGACCTCCAACAGCAAATGGTAACCCAGGTATACACCATGTTGTTGCTAGAACTTTAAAAGACTGGGTTTGTAGATATAAAACGATGAGTGGATATCAAGTTAAAAGAAAAGCTGGATGGGATACTCATGGATTACCAGTAGAGCTTCAAGTTGAAAAACAATTAGGTTTAACTAATAAGCAACAAATAGAAGAGTATGGTATAGCTGAATTTAACCAAAAATGTAGAGAGTCAGTATTTTCTTACGAAAGTAAATGGAGAAATATGACAGAAAGAATGGCTTATGAGGTTGATTTAGATAATCCATACATAACATTAGATAATAACTATATAGAATCAGTTTGGTGGATATTAGATAAATTCAATAAAGAAGGATACATATATGAAGGACATAAGATACTTCCATACTGTCCAAGATGTGGAACAGGTCTTGCTTCCCATGAGGTTGCTCAAGGATATAAAGAAGTAAAAACTAATACAGTTGTAGCTAAGTTCAAAAGAAAAGATGTTGAAAATGAGTACTTCTTAGCTTGGACAACTACTCCTTGGACTCTACCTTCAAATGTTGCATTAACAGTAAACGGAGAAGTAGATTATTTAAAAGTTAAAAAAGATGATGAAATATACTATGTTTCAAAACCTTTAGCTAATAAAGTTTTAGGAGAAGGGACTTATGAAATATTAGAAGAGATGAAAGGTGCTGACTTAGAAAGTGTTGAATATGAACAATTAATGCCATTTGTAACTACTGATGAAAAAGCATTCTTCATAACCTTAGGAGATTATGTAACAACTGAAGATGGTACAGGCATAGTTCATACTGCTCCGGCTTTTGGAGAAGATGACTACAACTTAGGAAGAAAGTACAATTTACCAGTATTACAACCTGTTGATGAAAGTGGTAAATTTACAGCTACTCCATGGGAAGGCAAATTTGTTATGGAAGATGGTTTAGACGTTGAAATAATAAAATGGTTAGCAAAAGAAAATAAATTATTCTCAAAAATAAAAGTAGAACATAATTACCCACACTGCTGGAGATGTCAAACTCCACTTGTATACTACGCAAAACCAAGCTGGTATATAGAAATGACAAAACTAAAAGATAAATTAATAGAAAATAATAATGGTGTTAACTGGTATCCAAAATTCGTTGGTGAAGGAAGATTTGGTAACTGGTTAGAAAACTTAAATGACTGGGCAGTATCAAGAACAAGATACTGGGGTACTCCACTTAATGTATGGAGATGTGAATGCGGTCATAAACAGTCAGTAGGATCTAGAGAAGAATTAGCTGCTAAAGCAATAGAAAATATAGATCCAAAAACTGTAGAGCTTCATAGACCTTATGTTGATGATATACATTTAAAATGTGAATGTTGTGGTAAACCAATGACAAGAGTGACAGAAGTTATAGATTGTTGGTTTGATAGTGGTGCAATGCCATTTGCTCAACATCACTACCCATTTGAAAATAAAGAAAACTTTGATCAATTATTCCCTGCAGATTATATATGTGAAGGGATAGATCAAACTAGAGGATGGTTCTATTCTTTACTTGCCATATCTACGTTTGTAACAGGGAAGGCTCCTTACAAGAATGTACTTGTTAATGACCTTGTTCTTGATAAAGATGGTAAGAAAATGAGTAAATCTAGAGGAAATACAGTAGATCCGTTTGAGTTATTCGATAAATACGGAGCAGATGCTCTTAGATGGTATTTATTATACGTATCTCCACCATGGACACCAATAAGATTTGACGAATCAGGTCTTAGGGAAGTGCAAAGCAAGTTCATAGGAACTGTTAAAAACGTATATAATTTCTTTGCTTTATATGCAAATACAGATAACGTAAATCCTAATGATTTCTTTGTTGACTACAAAGATAGACCAGAACTTGATAGATGGATATTATCAAGATTCAATCATTTAAAGAAAGAAACTGAAGAAAATTTAGAAATATTCGAAGTTAACAAAACGATAAGAAGTATACAAGCTTTCATAAATGACGATTTATCAAACTGGTATATTAGACGTTCTAGAAGAAGATTCTGGGCTACTGAGTTAACAGAAGATAAAAAAGCAGTATACAATACTACTTATGAATTATTAACTGAACTTTGTAGAATGATAGCTCCATTTGCTCCACATCTTTCTGAAGAAATATACAGAGATTTAACTAATGAAGAATCAGTTCACTTAGCGTCATACCCAAGAGCTAATGAAGAATTAATAGATTTAGAATTAGAAGAAAAAATGGAAATAACTAAAGCTTTAGTTGCTTTAGGTAGGGCATCTAGAGAAGAAAGTAAAATAAAAGTTCGTCAACCAATCCAAAAAGTTTTAGTTGATGGAAAATATGAAGCTCAAATAAGTGATGTTGTAGACTTGATAAAAGAAGAACTTAACGTTAAAGAAGTTGTGTTTGCAGCTGATTTAAGTGAATATATGAACTACAGCTTAAAACCAAACTTCAAAGCTTTAGGACCTGTTTTAGGTAAAAAAATGGGAATGTTTGCTGGAGTTTTAGGAAAATTAAATGCTAATGAAGTAGTACCTAAGTTAGAATCTGGGGAAAAAGTAGCAGTTGATTTAGTTGGAGAAACATTTGAATTTGGCAAAGATGAAGTACTAATAAATATATCTTCTAAAGAAGGATTCGATGTATGTATGGAAAATAACATATTTGTAATTCTAGATACAAACTTAACTCCAGAATTAATAGAAGAAGGATATGCAAGAGAGTTCATATCAAAAGTTCAACAATTAAGAAAATCTAATGACTTTGAAGTACTAGATAATATTGATATAAAATTCTGTGGTGATGATGAAATATCTAAGGCTATAAGTAATTTTGATGAATATATCAAAAACGAAACTTTAGCAATAGATATAGAAAGAGTAGAAGATAATACTTTAGAAGTGTTTGACTTAAATGGACATGATACAGGAATAAAGGTTATTAGAAAATAATAACTTAATAGAATAAAAGAACTACCTCTTAGTTAATAACTATAAAGAGGTAGTTCTATTTTTATTTGAATAATCTATTAAGAATTTAGCTATTTCTACGTAAGGTATTTTTTCACTTTTTAAAAGGGCTTGTATTACTAGTCCATCTACTATAGACATTAATAAAAATGAAGCGCCTTTTGCATGTGATTTGTTGCTTATAATTTGCGTCATTTGATTTTCTAAAGTAGTTCTCCACTCAACATATTTAAGACCGATTCTATCTCTTAATGCATTATTACCCATTATTGCTTCGCAAATTAAATACATATGAATTCTACCGGTACTTTCAATGTTTGAAATATTTTTAAGAACTACTAATACAAATTCTTCTGTAGTAAAATGAAAATTTATTTCTTTTAAACAATCCAGTAATGCTTCTGATATTATACTTAAATGATTATCTGCTATGTCGAATATAATATCGTCTTTTGATGAATAATGATAGTATAATGTGCCCTTGCTTATGTTAACTTCTCTTGCAATATCTGCTAAAGAAGTATTGTTTATGCCATTTTTAGTCATTAAATCAATAGAAGTTAATAAAATCTTTTCCTTCATGTTGTGATTTTGTTTGGTTCCTCTATCTAATTTCATATTATAAACCTTCCTAACTTTACTTATCTACACCTATTATAATGTCACAAAAAAATATTGTCAAACTACAAAAAACATTTTCATTCTATAAATATTGACAAAAATCTTTATAAAAGATAAAATATACTTATTGTTCGGTCAGTTGACCGATTTGATGTACTATATTTAAGGAGAGGTATTTTTGAATGAAAAATATTAAATTAATAACAGATGGTAGTTGTGATCTTTCTAAGGAAATTATAGAGAGTAGTAAAGTTGAAATAGTAGATGTAATGGTTTCTTTTGGAGATAAAAGTTATTCAACAAGAACAGATATAACTATACCTGAGTTTTATGAAATGATGAAAGATTATAGTGAATTACCAAAAACATCATGTCCATCTCCTAATCAATTCTTAGATGCATTTGATTGTGAGGAAGACAACATTATAGTATTATGTTTAACAAGCAAATTATCAGGCATCTATAATAGTGCAGTACTTGCTAAAAATATGTATGAAGAAGAAAACAAAAGCAAAAAGAGAATAGAAATAATAGATTCTACTACAGGCTCAATCGGTCAAGCATTATTAGTATCAAAAATTGCAAATATGATAGATGAAGACAAAAGTATGGATGAAATAGTAAAGTCTATTGAAAAACTAAAACATGAGTTAGTATTTTATGGTGCTTTACACACTTTAGAAAATGCAATAAAGGGTGGAAGAATAAATGCTTTAGCAGGAAAAATAATAGGTGCTTTAAACTTGAAAGCCATTGTTCATATTGCTGATGGTTTAGTTAAGCCTATAGATAAAGCTAGAGGAGATAAAAACTCAATAAATAAAGTCATAGATTATATAAAAAATAATGTAAATAAAACAAGTGGAACTAAATTAGCTATAGGACATGCAAATTGCCCAGAAAGAGCTATGAAAGTAAAAGAAGTATTGGAAAACTATCATGACTTCAAAGAAGTTTATGTTACGGAAATAGGTCCATCTATGGGTGTTTATACATCAGAAGGCGCAGTATTGGTGGCAGTTATATAGATTTGGCTTCTTGACAAATTTATATATAAAACATATCATTAAATATATTGAAAATATCCGTTCTAATTTATTAGAACGGTTTTTTAATAATAACTATGTTATTATTAAAAATGAACGTAAACTAGGAGGAAAAATGAAAAAAGTAGGAATAATCGGAGCCATGGAATTAGAGGTCACTACTCTAAGAAGCTTAATGAACATAGAAAAAACTGTTAAAAAAGCAAGTTTAACATTCTATGAAGGAAAATTAGAAGATAAAGAAATAGTATTAGTGCAATGTGGAATAGGAAAAGTAAACTCTGCATTATGTGCTCAAATATTAATAAGTGAATTTAATGTAAATGCCATAGTTAACACAGGTGTGGCAGGAGCTATACACTCATCACTAGATGTAAATGATATAGTAATATCAACAGAAGCAATACAATATGACGTGGATGCTAGAGCTTTTGGTTATAAAAAAGGTCAAATACCACAAATGGACAATTCTATATTTATAGCAGATGAGAGACTTATAAATGCTGCATATGAATCTTCTCTTGCTCAAGTAAAAGGTAAGGAGTTTAAAATCGTTAAAGGTAGAGTAGCAACAGGAGATATATTTATATCTTCTAAAGAATTAAAAGAAGAGTTAGAAAATGATTTTAATGCTTATTGCGGAGAAATGGAAGGTGCGGCAATTGCTCATGCTTGCTATTTGAATAATATTCCATTTGTAATAATAAGGGCTATGTCAGATAAAGCTGATGGAAGTGCTAATGTAACATATGATGAATTTGTTATAGAAGCTGCTGAAAATTCAAAAGATATAGTACTAAAAATGCTAAGAGCATTATAGTAGATAAGGAAGCTAATTTGGCTTCCTTTTTTGTGTGCTCATAGATAAATTAAATAATTAATAATAAAAAGGGAAAGACTAAGAAAATGAAAATTACTTAGTCTTTATTTTGTATTTTTAAAAGTTTTCTTCATATACTAAATTTGATGTTATGAAAATATAAAAGGATGTGGAATAATGAAGTTTAAAACTCGTATATCTGCAGAAAATCTTAAAAAATTTAAAAATAAAAAAGAAAATTTCAATGTTGAAGATAAAAACTATCTAGATATAGATGAGGCCGTAGAGGTCTCCTATACAGAAAAATGTAAAAAGAATACTGAAGAATATGTAAGTATTGAAGATATTGATAGACTTATTAATGGAATGTATTTAAGTGATAATTCACAAAAAGAATTAGGTATTATTAAACGATATTTAGAAAAGCTAATAATAATAATCGAAAGAAGTAGAATTAGAGATTATATGTATTTGACAGATAGTAAAAGGCGATTATTTATTATTAATTTTATTGCTGGTGTGGGAAAGGGGTTTGGCCAAGCAATTGGATTTACAGTTCTTACAGCCATAGTGATTGGAATGCTATTTAGTTGGGTAGACCTGCCTATTATTGGCAGGTACATAGCGAAATTATTAAACATAGTACAAGAATATAGATAAAAAATGAGGTGATATTATGGACTACAGAAAAAAACTAGAAAATGAAAAAACTCAAGTAAAAAAGACCATAAAGGAAATGGAAGATAATACTTTATTTGGTAACACAACTAAGCATACTAGCGAAAAATATAGTAGTGGAGAATTATCTAGTGTAGATAATCATATAGGAGATATAGGTACAGATGTATATATGAACGATATGGATAATAGTTTAATAAATCATGAAAAATATGTTTTAAATGAAATAAATGAAGCTTTAGACAAGATTTCTGATGGTAGCTATGGTATTTGCACAAATTGTCACCAAAAAATAGAACAAGAAAGATTAGATATAATACCAGAAACTACACTTTGTTCCTCTTGTGCAAAAGAAATTATTACGCCACTGGATGAAAATGAACATTTTGATAAAAACCCACTTAATTCATATGACAATATGTATTATAGTGAGTATATTAAAGATTTAACCGACTTAAATAAAAATGATTTAGATGGAGAAACTGAATAAAATAATTAAGGAGTGCTTTACGTGAGAAAGGCTATTTATGCATTAATATTGGGTGCAATAGTTTTAATAGGTATAAGTATTAAGAACATATCTAATAAAGATATAGAAGTCGATGTACTTGAAAAAACATCAAAAAATGATTATGAAGATTTAATAATTAAATGTGGCAATACAGATGAGAAACTTATTGCATTAACATTTGACGATGGACCTGATGAAGACTTCACACCACAAATACTAGACATTTTAAAAAAATACAATGTTAAAGCAACATTCTATGTTATAGGAGAAAAAGTTCAATACAATAAAAAAATAATAAAAAGACAATATGAAGAAGGTCATGAAATAGGAAACCATACCTATACACATATAAATGTATCAAAAAATGGATACAACAAAATAAAAAAAGAAATTGGAGACACTCAAAGTGCAGTCAAGTCTGTAACGGGAGTATATCCAAAAACTTTTAGACCACCATATAGAGCCATAAGTAAAGATATGTGTAACATAATAAAAGAAAAGGATATGAATATAGTACTTTGGTCATATGTAGATACTAAGGATTGGGAAAGTCCAGGAGTATGTTCTATTGTTAAATCTATAGAAAGTGGAATACAAAATGGGTGTATAATATTGTTGCATGATTATAATAAAATAAGAGCTCCTAAGTCTCAAACTATAGAAGCTCTAGATATAATAATTCCAAACTTATTAGAAAAAGGATATAAATTTGTAACAATTTCAGAGTTAATAGAGCATTTAGAAAAGAATACAAACAATGAAAAGGCTCCTAATTAAATAATATACAAGACAAAAAAGTATCTTTTAGAAATTTGTTTCTTTAAAGATACTTTTTTTGTATAATAATAAGATGAGACTTGTTTAGGAGGATTTGAAAATGTATGAATTTATTGTAGCTATATTAATTGGATTAGATCAAATAATAAAGTATTGGGTACTAAATTATTTAAAAGGAGTAGAAAGCATCCCTGTTATAAATAATATTTTTAATTTGACTTACGTAGAAAATAGGGGAGCAGCCTTTGGTATGCTTCAAAATAATCAAACTATTTTTGTAGTAGTTGCAGCAATTGCCTCTTGCTATGGTCTTTACTATTTACATACTAAAAAGGTGAATGATCTTGGTAAAATTGGGATATTGTTAGTAATATCAGGTGCTATAGGAAATTTAATTGACAGAGTTATATTAGGATATGTAATTGATTACTTGGATTTTCATATAATATGGAACTATGTATTTAATTTAGCAGATTGTTTTGTAGTAGTAGGTACAATACTACTATGTATATATATAATTACAAGTGAAGAAGATAAGAAGCAGGTGAAGTAATGGATGAAATAAGAGAATTCTTAGTTCTTGAAGAAGAAGGAGAACGATTAGACGTATATTTATCAGGACAACTAGGAGATATGTCTAGAAGTTATATACAAAAAATTATTAAAGATAAAAAAGTTAAAGTTAATGATAAGATAGAAAAAGCGAAATACTTGGTTAAAGAAGAAGACAAAATAGTAATTGAAATTCCTACTCCAAAATTATTGGAAGTTATGCCACAAAATATTCCTCTAAATATAGTCTATGAAGATGATGATTTATTAATAGTAAATAAGACACAAAATATGGTTGTTCATCCTGCTCCAGGCAACTACGACAATACTTTAGTAAATGCAATTTTATATCACTGTAAAGATAATTTATCATCTATAAATGGCGTAATTAGGCCAGGCATAGTGCATAGAATTGACAAAGATACTTCTGGACTTTTGATGATCGCCAAAAATAATAAGGCACATAGCTCCTTAGCAGATCAATTGAAAGATCACTCAATAACTAGAGAGTATGAATTTATTTGTCATGGTGTATTTAAAGAAGATAAAATAACGGTAGATAAGCCTCTTGGAAGAAATCCAAAGGATAGATTAAAAATGGCCATAGTTAAAGATGGTAGAAGAGCGGTGACTCATTTTAAAGTAATTGAAAGATTTGAAAATTATACTCTAGTAAAAGCTACATTGGAAACAGGACGAACTCATCAAATTAGAGTTCATGCAGCATCTTTAAATCATCCCATTTTAGGAGATCCTTTATATGGTCCTAAAAATAACAAATTAAAAGTTGATGGACAAACTCTTCATGCTAAGAAATTAGGATTTATTCATCCTAACAAAAATGAATACGTGGAGTTTGATTCAGAGTTACCAGAATACTTCAAAAAAATACTTAATAGAATAAAGTAATTAAATGTACAAAATATACTTGAAAAACACTTGTTAATTATATATAATAAGGATAGTAATTAAATACCTTTAAAATGATACAGAGAGATCATAAGGCATGTAACAATAGAATTTTTTTATGTGGAAAAATGCTAACTTCTTGTCTTAAGATAAGAAGTTTTTTTATGTACAATAATATTTCTTTGGAATTTACATGGTATTTAATAAAATTATTTAAATACGAAAATTTTAGGAGGATTCTTATGCAAAAGGCAAAAATAATGGATGAAAAAGCAATAGGAAGAGCAATAACAAGAATAAGTCACGAAATTATTGAAAGAAACAAAGGAATAGAAAATGTAGTACTAATAGGAATTAAGACGAGAGGCGTACCAGTTGCAAGTAGAATAGCAGATAAAATTGAAAATATAGAAGGACAAAGAGTAGAAATAGGTGAAATGGATATAACCCTTTATAGAGATGATTTAAGCAAGAAACAAATTGACCCAGTTGTTAACTCAACAAAAATAGATTTTGATATTACAGATAAAACAGTAGTGTTAGTTGATGATGTACTATATACGGGAAGAACCGTAAGATCAGCTTTAAATGCACTTATGGATGTAGGAAGACCTAAAGCTATACAATTAGCGGTATTAGTTGATAGAGGGCATAGAGAGCTACCTATTAGAGCAGATTATGTGGGTAAAAATGTGCCAACATCAAAAATAGAAATAATATCTGTTAAATTAAATGAGTGTGATGCAGAGGATTCAGTTAGCATAGAAGAATAAATCAACTATATAGTTAAAATCTTAGGGGGAAAATAAATGAAAAAAGCCATTTTATCAATACAACATTTGTTAGCGATGTTTGGAGCTACAGTATTAGTTCCGCTGCTTACTGGATTTGATCCATCAGTTGCAATATTTTGTGCAGGAGTTGGAACACTATTATTCCATAAATGTACAGATTTTAAAGTGCCAGTATTTTTAGGCTCAAGTTTTGCTTTTATATCAGTAATAAATCAAGTGACAGAGACTTTTAATGGAGACTTGTCTTATGCTCAAGGTGGCATAATTGTGGCAGGTCTTATATATGTAATTATGTCCATAATAGTAAGAGTTGTTGGGCCGGAAAAAGTTAAAAAGTTTTTCCCGCCACAAGTTACAGGAGCTATGATAATAGTAATAGGTTTAAATTTAATACCAACAGCTATAGATATGGCGATGAATAATTTACTAGTTGCACTTATAACTTTAGGGATGGCAGTAGGAATTAATAAATTTGCTAAAGGAAACATTAGACAATTTAGTGTGATAATAGCAATATTTGTTGGTATAGTAGCAAGTAAATTTGTTGGAATAACAGACTTTAGTGCAGTAGGTCAAGCAAGTTTCTTTTCTATCCCAAATTTCAGCGCACCAAAGTTTTCACTTGAAGCAGTAATAATTATAGCACCAGTAGTTTTAGCAGTATTTATGGAACATGTGGGGGATATAACTACTAACGGTGTAGTTGTTGGGAAGAACTTTTTAGAAGACCCAGGACTTCATAAAACTTTACTAGGAGATGGTATAGCAACTTTATTTGCAGGATTTATGGGTGGGCCAGCCAACACAACTTATGGTGAAAATACAGCATTACTTGCCATAACTAAAAATTATGATCCTAAATTATTGAGACTTACTGCAGTGTTTGCCATAGTAATATCTTGCGTAGGTAAATTTGGTGCATTCTTACAATCTATACCAACAGCAGTTATGGGTGGAATTAGTATTTACTTATTCTCAATGATTACTTTCATAGGAATAAAAACTATAAGAGATAGTAAATGTTATAAGGAAAATGGAAATCTTTCAGTAATGTTAATAATATTAGTTATTGGCCTTACTACATGTTATGTAAAACACTTTACAGGAGTGGAAATAGGTATAAATATAGCTAGTAATGCAAAGTTAACAGGGCTTAGTTTAGCTGCCTTAGTAGGTATAATTGTTAACAGATTAATAAATCATAATGACTTTAAGAAAGAAGATAGAAGTACAATAGAAGAGCTTACAGCATAAAATAATAAATTTTAATGTTAAATCACAAATTATATATATATAATTTGTGATTTTTTTTATACTTATATTAATATAATTTATAGAATATTAAATTGGGGCGTGAATTGTATGAGGATATCAAGCGTGATAATAAATAATTATAAATCAATAGGAACACAAAAAAATACATTATTGTTAGAAGATGATGTTACAGCATTAATAGGTAAAAATGATAGTGGTAAAAGTAATGTGCTTGAAATCCTAGGAGCAATTTCTTTTAGTCACTATATATTAGATGATTTTTATAAATTTAATAATGAAGAGTTATCTTTAGTTGTAGAACTTAAATTTACCCAAAATGAAATAGAACTATTAAAAGAATATAAGGATATTAAAAGTGATATTACTTATTTTTATTTTTCAAAGTATAGGGAAATTGAGTTCAAAGGAGGATATTCTAGATTATTTAATGAAGATATAGAGTTAATTAAATCAATCAATTATTTGAAAAGTGAGCTGATGTTGTATTTGCATGAAAATTATTATGATAGTATGGACAGTGAATTTTTAAGTGAAGTAGCTAAATATATTCATGTTATGGAAAATATTGATAATACTATTTGGGTTAAGTATAAGAAGACACTTAATAAGTTACTATATATTCTAAATTCTTATGGGGGAGACTACATTTGTGTTAGTGAAGAAGATGATTTTTCTGACAATATACAAATGGATGATAAGTCAAATATGATTTATGATGAAAAAAGATATACTCTTATAAGGCATTTAGAAATTATTAAAAGTAAAATAAGAAAAAAATATTCACTTTTACCCATACTTTATCATAGAAAAAATGAAGAGGAATTGCAAAGTGAATATCAATTGGAAGAGGTAAAAAAACAGATAAAAGATAGAAGGGGAGCTCTATATAAATTTTTATTAGCAAGTGAAATAAATACACAGGAATTTTTACTTGCCATGGAAAATGATGACGAGAATCAATTAGAACTATTTAGGAATAAAATAAAAGAAAAAGTTAAGTACAATATGCAAAAAAAATTTAATGAATTTTATTGTGAAGAAAATGTTCAAATTAAAATATCTTTCAAACATGATTTTATAAAAATACTTGTGAAAACAAATGAAGTTACAACTAATATTAGTGAAAGAAGTAATGGACTTAAATGGTATTTGAATTTATTTATAGATGTTTTAGCAAATAATATAAAAGATACAAATGTAATTTACTTACTAGATGAACCGGGAGTATATCTTCACGTAAATGCTCAAAGGGAACTACTAAGGTTATTTTATGATTTATGCAAAAATAATAATCAAGTAGTTTATTCCACTCATTCACCTTATATGATAGATTCCAATAATATTATAAATATAAGGGCAATAGAAAAAGATGAAAAAGGAAATACTAATATTTACAATACTGCTTATGATAATAAATTGAATAGTGTATCAAAAAGGGAAACGTTAAGCCCATTAGTTCAAGCTATAGGCGCAGATTTAAGATTTAACATTGGACCACAAGGAGAAAAATTGAATATTGTAACAGAAGGTATAACGGATTACATGTATTATACGGCAATGTTATATTATTTTAATGTACCTGAGGAAAAAATGCCCTATATTATTCCGGCAGTCGGAGCAGGAAATGTAAATGTAATTGTATCAATACTAATTGGTTGGGGATGTGATTTTAAGGTAATATTAGACTATGATAAGGCTGGATTTGTAGAGTGTGACAAATTAATAGAAAACTTAAATTTGAAAATAAACGAAGATATATTTTTTGTGAATTGTAATGATACTTACGATAACAAGGATAAAGATATTTATAAATATGCCCAGTTTGTAGAAACTCTTATTAGTGAGGAAGACAAGAATAAATTTAGTATAAATTATATTGACAATAAAACTATGGCAGCAAAAGAATTTTATGATAAAGTAAAATGTAAATCAGTAAATTTAAGTAATAAGACAGTTAGTAATTTTAGAAAATTATTTGAAATGATGGGAATTATATAATTTAACAATAAAAGGGCTTATTCTCTAAGCCCTTTTATTGTTATTTTGAGAATGTCTATAGATTTGTGTAATAATTTTGTTTTGTAATTTATATTACTGGAAATTCAAAATTCCAGTAATATTTTTTTATTTCTAAGAAATACTAATACTAGCATTCTTTTCACAATTATTATGTGTTTAATTTAGTTGTTTATACACTAAATTTCCCATAGTTTCAAAAAAATATATGATTTATATTGTGTAAGAGCTAGGGATTCTATCTCCAAACCTAATTGTGAGCTGGCCTAAAGTAGACGCCCAATTAGAGTTTGGAGATGTCCATTTCTCCATAATTTTCATAGTTGATAAGTATAGTGATTTTCTCAATGACTCATCTGTTGGAAATACAGTTCTTACTTTAGTATACTTTCTTAATTGTCTATTAAATCCTTCAAGTGCA
>NZ_JAHZMO010000130.1 GCF_020748185.1 Terrisporobacter petrolearius
GCGATCTGTCTGGGATTAACCTGATAGTGATTGATCATTTCACGCAGCAATTGCGGGATTTTTTCCGAGGTGAGCACGGTGGATTCAAGATTGATCGAAATATGCTGCTGTGGATGCTGACGCAGCCAGTCGCCCATATCTTCAAAGGCGCTTCTTATAATCAGTAGCGTCAATGGCTCAGAAAGGCCCGTTTGCTGTGCCAGCGGAATAAAACTATCTGGTGACAACCAACTACCGTCTGTCTGCGGCCAGCGCGCCAGTGCCTCAGCACCGACAATTTTGCCATTGGCTAAGGAGACAATCGGCTGATAGTGCACGCAAATATCACGATTTTCGATAGCATCCTGCAGCCGATGATGCGGTGACTGGATACGGCGCAAAATACGCAGCACAAACATCGCTGCCAGCAGGCCAATCACCAACCCGAGCGGTAACCAAATAAAGACTTGCCGATGCCAGCCTTTCTGCAACATTTTCGTTGAAGCCCAGGTGATGATCGAAATATTCATC
>NZ_JAHZMO010000131.1 GCF_020748185.1 Terrisporobacter petrolearius
GTTTGAGAACTACTCCAGAATTATCTTTTGCTGTTAGAAGCTTAAATGCAATCGCTGGTATAGTCATAACAGCAAGCCATAATCCTCCAGAATATAATGGATATAAGGTATACTGGGAAGATGGAGCACAAGTTATGCCAGAGATTGCAAATGCAATAACAGAGAAAGTAAATAGTATACATGATTATAGTACAATACCAACCTTAACGGAAGCTAATAAAAATTTGGTAGTTTTGTTGGAAGAATCACAAGATACTAAATTTATAGAAGCAGTAAAAAGCCAAATTATAAGAAAAGATTTAGTTAAAAATGTAGGTAAAAGCTTTAAGATAGTTTATACACCTCTTTGTGGAACAGGGAATGTTCCAATAAGAAGAGCATTGAAAGAAGTTGGTTTTGAAAATATAATTGTAGTTCCAGAAGAAGAAAATCCAGACCCAAATTTTGCAGGGCTTGATTATCCAAATCCAGAAGAGAAAAAAGCTTTAAATAGAGGTATATTACTCGCA
>NZ_JAHZMO010000132.1 GCF_020748185.1 Terrisporobacter petrolearius
TTAATTTCTATTTTCAATTGTTCATTTGTCATTCCATTATCTGGAAATATAATGTAAAACCCCCCGAATTTATCTGAGGTAACAGGTAGGCTATTCTTTAAACACCTTTTGAACTCATCTAATGAACATATGGTAATATCCATCCAGCGTCGTGAGCCGGTTTGGTAATAGTGTTTTTTAGCTACAATTGGACGTATTTCAGCAGCTTTTGATAGTAATTCATAATCTAATGAAGAAATATTACTCAATTCATTTTTTATCTCTTCATCTATATCAAAGTCACTACCTTCAAATACAGACCATGATTCTATATGTTTTCTATAAACAATAACCTTAGATTTTTTTAATTCATTAAGTGAATCTTCTAAACTAATTTTAGTGTTGTTCGAATAAATGCTTTGCAATATTTCATTAGAAGCAGGGAGACCGGTTGTATTTCTAAAGAAATCTAAAACTGCAATATTTTTCATCAGACTGATTTTTAGTCCATCAGCGCTTGCTTCAGCG
>NZ_JAHZMO010000133.1 GCF_020748185.1 Terrisporobacter petrolearius
GTTCAGTTATAGCGGTAACTGGCGCGCAATGTTGGGGGTTCTTGCTTTACCAGCAGTCCTGCTGATTATTCTGGTGGTCTTCCTGCCAAATAGCCCGCGCTGGCTGGCGGAAAAGGGGCGTCATATTGAGGCGGAAGAAGTGTTGCGTATGCTGCGCGATACGTCGGAAAAAGCGCGAGAAGAACTCAACGAAATTCGTGAAAGCCTGAAGTTAAAACAAGGCGGTTGGGCACTGTTTAAGATCAACCGTAACGTCCGTCGTGCTGTGTTTCTCGGTATGTTGTTGCAGGCGATGCAGCAGTTTACCGGTATGAACATCATCATGTACTATGCGCCGCGTATCTTCAAAATGGCGGGCTTTACGACCACAGAACAACAGATGATTGCGACTCTGGTCGTGGGACTGACCTTTATGTTCGCGACCTTCATTGCGGTCTTTACGGTAGATAAAGCAGGTCGTAAACCGGCTCTGAAAATTGGTTTCAGCGTGATGGCGTTAGGCACTCT
>NZ_JAHZMO010000134.1 GCF_020748185.1 Terrisporobacter petrolearius
CTTTTCTATAAGCTAAAAAAGTATATAATGGATGTGTAAAGAAAAAATTAAATGATAGCACTCCTATTACTGAAGAAAGTATTCCAAAAAAATATCCATAGGTTATACTTGTAGCAAATAGTACACCTAATATATATACTAGTATAATATTAGATTCATTAAAACCTACTTTTTCAAAAACTACTGATATTCCAGTAGCAATTGTCATAACTAATATAGTTTTTATGAAGTCCTTAATAATTATCTTTTTACTGAGATAAACATCTTCATCATAATCATACTCTTTTAAGTCTTCATGTTGTAGTCGTTCCTTTTTCATTTACTACAATTCCTCCTTATTGTTACTGTTTAAATTGGCTCTATTTTATATAATACAATTTTATCATAATAAATTCAATAAATACATTTAATTAATGTATTTAAATTACTAAAAGGTGCTGTCTTAAAATGAAAATAAATCTCTATTTCAAAACAGCACCTCTATATATTTAAATTGATAATTTAAT
>NZ_JAHZMO010000135.1 GCF_020748185.1 Terrisporobacter petrolearius
GCGGGTTGAGGCGGGTAGCGCGTGTCCGAGATGATCAAACTGTTCGATGATTTTCGGCACCACTGCCGTCAGCAAAATAGTGACTACGCCCGTTGCCACCACCAGCAGAACCAGCGGATAGAGCATGGCCTGCAATAGACGTGATTTCAGGCGCTGTCGCTGTTCGGTGTAATCTGCCAGGCGATTAAGCACCACGTCGAGATGCCCGGATTTTTCTCCGGCAGCAACCATCGAACAAAACAGAGAATCAAAGACGCGGGGATGTTCGCGCAGGCTGTCCGACAGGGTGTAACCTTCCTGAATCCGGCTGCGCAGCGCCATTCCGAGGCTTTTTACATGCAGTTTTTCACTTTGCTCACTGACCGCCTGTAAGCAGGTTTCCAGCGGCATTGCTGCCTGTACCAGCGTTGCCAGTTGGCGCGTGAACAGCGCAAGATCTGCCGCCGCCACGCGACGATGTGCGTGCCGCCGACGCTGCAACATCCCCCCTGACGAAGTATTCATC
>NZ_JAHZMO010000136.1 GCF_020748185.1 Terrisporobacter petrolearius
CCTAAATAACATGAATATGGAAGCTTTATATCAAGAAACTCCTCTATATTCCATGTCCCATTGTATTCAATCAAAATGTAACTATACAGATTACTACATTTCTTAAGATATTCTTTTGTCAAACAATTAATATCTTTAAATCGCTATATCTTTATATAGTTTTTCGAAGAAAATGGAATTGAATATTCAGTAAAACCTTCCTCTAATACAATTAATAAAATATTATCTTTATCATCATATTGTTTATTCCTTAAATATTCATTAATAAACTTAGTCTTTCCAGATTCTAAGAATCCAGCTACTATATCAATTCTAGTACTCATTTAAACAAAAGCTCTTTCTAACTTTTCTTTATTTGGTTTAAAGCCAACTACACAAATACAACCACTACTTATGTAATTACAAGGTATAACCTTTATTTCGTCAGGCACAAAGCTAAACTCGTAAAACAAACCATCTTCACATTTAAATATGCCCTTTGCTCTAATAATATTTCCAAAACT
>NZ_JAHZMO010000137.1 GCF_020748185.1 Terrisporobacter petrolearius
TAATCCTTACATATTTTACCAATTTATTACTTTTTACATTATAACCATCTACTTTCAATTAAAAAAACACCTACCTAAGTAAGTGTTTTTTAATTATTTTTAATTTTAAGTCCAGATAGTTAATCTAAAACCTCTCTTATCTGATTTTTTTAAACCTCTTTTTTTGTATTTACATTCCATATAGTTAATCTAAAACTAGAAGTTGAATACATAGATTGTAATATAAATAAAGAATTTACATTCCATATAGTTAATCTAAAACGATAATGGAAAAAAGTTTTGTATTTAACAGTATAAAATTTACATTCCATATAGTTAATCTAAAACCCCAAAATAAACTTAGCATTTTCAATACTTACATATATACAGCTCTCTCAAATTTGCAGAGAATCACGAACAGTGCAGATAATAACAACTCTCAATGCCTTGCATTTTAACTGTTAAACCTTAATTTGTCACAAATATCGCTCACTACAAAACTTCTATATTTTTATTATATCA
>NZ_JAHZMO010000138.1 GCF_020748185.1 Terrisporobacter petrolearius
TAATATACGCTGCTAGTTTTTTAATTACATGATTATCTCTCACCGAAAAATGAACAGCATCAATAAATATTATAGGATAAACCTCACTCAGCGGACGCTGTTGCCAATCTTTTATTTCAGGAAGTAACCTATCGGTTATATCAGAGACCATACCTTCGCTAACTTCAAATCCATATATATCATCAATTTGATCTGAGATTTGACGAGTTGATAGCCCTCTAGCATACATAGAAATTATTTTTTGTTCGATACTTGAAATGTCTTTTTGTCTTTTTTTTACTAACTGTGGCTCAAAAGTATTTTCGCGGTCTTGTGGTACATCAATTTCAAATTCACCATATTGGCTTCTAACCATTTTAGGCTTACTACCGTTACGTGAATTACTAGATTCAGTTCTTTCATAAGGTTCATACCCTAAGTGATTATCTAGCTCCGCCTTAAGCATGCTCTCTATAGTTCCGCCAAGTAGATCTTTTAAGGCTTCTTGTATATCTTCAGC
>NZ_JAHZMO010000139.1 GCF_020748185.1 Terrisporobacter petrolearius
TGTGATCAATGGCCCCTGGATGAAAGTTCTCGACTAAGATATCAGCTTCGCGGATCAGCTTTTCCATTACCTCTTTGCCTTCCGCTGTTTTGGTATTTAACTCAATAGAACGTTTGTTACTGTTAAGCATGGTGAAGTAAAGCGCATCGATATCAGGAATATCTCGCAGCTGGTGACGCGTTACGTCACCAACGCCGGGACGTTCAATTTTAATAACGTCAGCGCCAAACCAGGCCAGCATTTGAGTACAAGATGGGCCAGATTGCACACCGGTGAAATCGAGAACTTTAATTCCTTGAAGTGGAGTTGACATAGCAATACCTATTAGTTAATTAAATATGTGTTAATTTAGCGTTTATTTAAGGCGTAATATCTTCTATAAATAACCCGCAAAATATCGTCGTAGCTGCACTCGATATTTTTAAAATCCTGTATCAAGTGCTGAAAATCATTTCATCGCCACTTCCAATTCCTTTCTGCATGGTAAGTAGTGAGGAC
>NZ_JAHZMO010000013.1 GCF_020748185.1 Terrisporobacter petrolearius
GTGTCTCAGTTCCAATGTGGCCGATCACCCTCTCAGGTCGGCTACTGATCGTCGCCTTGGTAAGCCATTACCTTACCAACTAGCTAATCAGACGCGGGTCCATCTCATACCGCCGGAGCTTTGATAAGAAATCCATGTGAATCTCTTATATTATCCTGTATTAGCATACCTTTCGGTATGTTATCCATGTGTATGAGGCAGGTTACCCACGCGTTACTCACCCGTCCGCCGCTCTTTACCGAAGTAAATCGCTCGACTTGCATGTGTTAGGCACGCCGCCAGCGTTCATCCTGAGCCAGGATCAAACTCTCATATAAAAATTCGCTTTCGCTCATTTCGCCAACGTAATTATTTTGCTTTGCTTCAATAATTCCCGTTGCTCAAAAGTTGTCCATCGCTCAGACTAATCATTATCTGAATATCTGGCTTGGTTTGTTTGTTGTTTCAGTTTAATTCTTTAAGAATTAATTTATTGTTAACCTACTGTTTAATTTTCAAAGTTCTTTGCTTGTTTCAGCTTCTTTATTCTACCAAAGCCGTTTTTCTTTGTCAACTACTTTTTTAATAAGTTTTTTGTTGACCTTTTGTCCCTGTCTCAAGGACAAGTATTACTTTACCATTTTAAATAAAATACGTCAACACTTTTTACAAAAGTTTTTTTATACATTTTAATTTTATAAACATATAATATACTCTTAACATAGTAATACGCCAATTTTTTAACAATTTCACTTTTTATATTTTTATATAGTATTAAATATAAAAAGTTATAAAACCAAACAGATTTTATAACTTTTTATATGAGTATGTAGTTTAATTTTAATTATTTTCACTAAAATATTTTTGTATACCAACATAAATAGCCCATGCTATCTGATCTTGATATTCTTCATCATTTAATAACTTAGCCTCTTTGTCATTAGAAAGAAACCCACATTCTATTAATGTAGAAGGTATCTGGTTATCTTTTATTAAGTAAATATCATTTCTAGGCTTTATTTCTCTATTATTAGTCTTATCTACTACCCTTTTTAGTTCGCTTTGAATATAAGTTGCTAGTTTTTTATCATCTTCTTTGCCTGTTGGGTAAAAAGTTTGTGCACCGTAATACTTCGATTGTTGAAATTTATTAAGATGTATAGATACAAACATATCTGCTGAAGATTCATCAATTATTTTTTTTCTATTTCTCAGATTTTCATTATATTTTTGTCTAATAGTTTTTCCTGCTTCTTCAGTATATAAGCTTGTATCATCATTTCTTGTCAATATTACTGCTGCACCACTAGCTTCTATTAATTCTTTAACTTTCTTAGCTATTTTTAGATTAACGTCTTTTTCTTTTATCGATTGATCATCTGTCATTGCACCTGGGTCTATTCCTCCATGCCCTGCATCTACAATTATTGTTTTACTGGTTATTGGCATTAGTTTGATTACATCTTCCGATGCAGTTTTTATTTCTATTATTGATACTATTATCAATGCCAATGATATTATTCCAAATATTATTTTTTTACTTAATTTGCTCACATTATCACCCCATATATTTATATTGAGATTTGTCTTGATTTATTACTTTATTTCAATTAAAAAGGGACATACTATAAAAGTATATCCCTACATATTTAAACTTATCTTATTATATCAAACTCAACTATAGACTTAAACAAATCTCCATCTATATCTATAGAGAAAGTTCCTCCTTGTAAGTTAACTAGATCCCTGGCTATAGCAAGACCTAGTCCACTACCTTCTGTATTTCTAGAATCATCAGCCCTTTTAAATCTTTCCATTATTTCTTCCGGGTCAAAATTCAATTCATAAGAAGATATATTTTTCATTATCAATTTAACCTTGTCATCTTCTTCAACTATATCTATATATACTCTTGTGTTTGGTAAAGAATACTTAGATATATTAATTAATAAGTTTTCAAGAACTCTATATAATCTTCGTCCATCTGCTCTTACATAAGTTTTATCTTCTGGTATATTTATTTTTAAATCTAAGTTAGCTTGCGATAATTTTTCTTCCATCTCTCCAATAGATTGTCTTAGTAATTGAGTAAGATCTATTTTTTCCATATTCAATTCTATATTCCCACTACTAGCTTTACTAGCTTCAAATAAATCTTCTATTAGTATTTTTAGTCTTTTTGATTTTGAATCTAATACATTTACGTAGTCTTTTAAATACTCCGGACTAATATTTTCTTCTTTTTTTATTAATTCCACATAGTTTATTATAGAAGTTAATGGAGTTTTTAAATCATGAGATACGTTTGTAATAAGTTCTGATTTCATTCTCTCACTTTTTAGTTGATTATCTATAGCTTTATCTAGCCCATCTCTTATGTTGTTAATATTATCTGCTAAAGTTGTAAAATTATCTTCACCTATTAGCTTTAACTTATGATGAATATCTCCATTTTTTATCCTCTGAGTTCCATCCATTATATAAGATAAATACCATAGCTTTTTTAATACATAATAAGATAACCCACCTATTGTTAAAGCAGATGATATAATCGCAATAAAAGGACTATAGCTGCCTATTGCAATTATCATTAAAAATAAATTAACTACTATACATACTATAGTTAACCCTACTAATCTCTTTGATAGAGGCATACTTCTTGTAAGTTTTGATGTGTTTACTAATGCTTTTTTAGAAAAATTAAATACTCTATAAATAAAAATTGTCTTGAAGAAGTCTAACTTGTTGTCATAACTATTAATTTGCTTGTTAAATATATAAAATACAGTACAAATAAAGCCTATACCTAAAAAACTAAATACAAAACTACTAACCAAGTCATAATAATAATCTATACTTTGTATTACAAATACAACTGCACATATTAACCCTACTATATATAATTCTAAAGGTATAAATTTACTAAGCTTCAACCAAAAACTGTCTTTATCAAATAGTTCAGCTTTGCTTCTTTTATATAGAAATGTGCATATTATTCCTAATATCAATGAAAAAGCTAAAGTTGCTGATATTATTTGAACAAGTACTACATCTCTATTGAAATTACTTTTTGTTTCATAGATTTTATCATATGCACCAGAGGCATGTTCAAAGTTTTCAGGTATAGACATATATATATCACCATTTTTTAGTTGCATAACAGGTCCTAATTCATCATTTACATTTGAGTCTTTATATTCATTATTATTGAATGTTTTAGAATAGCTAACATTATGATTTTTAGATGATATTCTTACATCACATTCTCCTTTGTATCTATTTTTAAATTCTTTCGATGTCTTACTATCTGTATTTGTATAAATCTCATCTGTATCTTTATTTATAATAAAATAATTAAGATTCGAGATTTGTTTCAATCCTTCCCTTGAATATGTTCTTAGTTCTTTTGTATTGTTTGCATCTTCATTAGATGAATTTTTATCTGTTTCTTCTACACTTCCACTTGCAATGGATGTTAAATAACTCATTAAGTTATTATCAAAAGCCCTACTCTTATAAAACTCATCTTCTATAGCAAATTGTCCTTTATGCATATAGCTTGTGAATACGCCTGCACCTTTAACAAATAAATTAATTGTTGTAGGTATCATTGCTAAAAATGCTGATATACATATAAATATGATTACTAAGTTAATAAACTTAAATCCTTTGTTTCCTTTCATATAATCTCCTTTTTGTTTAAAATCTTAACGCTTTATATAACATGTAGTTTAAAATAAATATAACTACTGTATCTATAAATATATTCATGCCACCATAATTAAAACATATTATAATTCCTATTATCTGAGTTATGGCAAACATCAACAATACAAATATAAAATTGAACATTAAGCTTCTTTCTCTAAATACTTTCCCATTATAGTTTTTCAATTTTGTATCCCACTCCCCATACTACTTTTAAATATCTTGGTTCTTTTGGATTTATCTCAATTTTTTCTCTTATTCTTCTAATATGAACTGCTACCGTATTTTCCACATTAAAGCTTTCTTCATTCCATACTTTTTCATATATTTCATCTATAGAAAACACCCTTCCTTTATTAGCAAGAAGTAAGTTTAATATTTTAAACTCTATAGGAGTTACCTTTACTATTTGTCCATCTACTTTTACTTCTTTTGTAGATGTATTTAACTCTAAACCACCGCTACTTAATATTTCTTTATTATTTATGTTTTCATTATTATAAGTTCCTAATGCCACATATCTTCTTAAGTTGGATTTCACTCTAGCTATAAGTTCTAACAAATTAAACGGCTTTGTTATATAGTCATCTGCTCCTATATTAAGTCCCATTATTTTGTCTGTATCTTCACTCTTTGCTGAAACTAATATTATTGGTATATTTTTTTCTTCTCTTATTTTTATTGTTGCTTTTATTCCATCTAGTTTTGGCATCATTATATCCATAAGTATTAGATGCACATCTTTGTTTACTAATACATCTAAAGCTTCTACTCCGTTATATGCTTTATATACGTTGTAACCTTCATTTCGTAAAAATATCTCTATTGATTCAACTATTTCTTTATCATCATCAACTACTAATATATTGTACATTTGTATCATCTCCTTTATTCAATTCATTATCACTTGTATTATACACTAGAATCACATTCTTTTATAATTTTCGGACTTTTTAATACATATTTAGATTCATATGTATAAATTATAAAATCCACAAGTGTACATAATGAGTTTATTAAAAGGCTATCAATTTCTGCATACCTTCCACCTTTAATAAGGCCATTGTGTATATGCTTAACAATACTTCATAGATAATTTGTTTTACTTTAAATTTGCTTCTTTTATTAGTTAAATACAATGTTTCTAAAATTGTTAAATATATCATTACTCCTGCAATTAGGCTTTTATTCTCTATCAATGCACTTTTCCATATGCATTGATTAAGCATATTAATCTTCACCTCCTATATTTTTTACTATACTAATATAATAGAATAAATTTCTTACATTATAGTCACTCTATTTCTTAAGGAATTCTTACAAAAAAACTCACAGCAAAATGCCATGAGTTTATAATCAGTTAATATCCTTTACTCTTCTATTACTCTTATTAAATTAATCATTTCTATGGCGCCTACTGCACAATCAAATCCTTTATTTCCTGCTTTAGTTCCTGCACGCTCTATTGCTTGCTCTATATTTTCTGTAGTTATAACTCCAAACATTACTGGTATATCGCTGTTTAATGATACATGAGCAATTCCTTTTGATACTTCACTACATACATAATCATAGTGAGTTGTATTTCCGCGAATTACTGCCCCTAAACATATTATTGCATCATATTTTTTACTTTTTGCCATTTTTGATGCTATTAAAGGTATCTCAAACGCTCCTGGCACCCATGCAACTTCTATATTATCTTCATCTACATCATGTCGTTTTAGAGCATCTAACGCTCCACCTAATAACTTAGACGTTATAAACTCATTAAAACGAGCTGCTATTATACCTATTTTTATATCCTTTGATACTAACTTTCCTTCATAAATTCTCATACTTTTTATCTCCTTTTATAATTTTAAACTAAGCAAATTTTATTTTGAGCAACATATTTGCCTTAAGCTACAACGAAGGCATATCCTTGGCGATATGAGCGAAATAAATTTTAATAATTTAAAATATGGCCCATTTTTTCTTGCTTTGTTTTTAAATAAAATACATCATTTGTAGTTGGATTCATTTGTATTGGTACCCTTTCTACAATTTCTATGTCAAATCCTGATAGGCCATATATTTTTTCAGGATTATTTGTAAGTAGTCTTAAAGTTTTCGCTCCTAGGTCCCTTAATATTTGAGCTCCTATAAAGTATTCTCTCATATCCCCTTCAAATCCAAGAGCCAAATTAGCTTCTAAAGTATCCATGCCTTGATCTTGTAATTCATAAGCACGAAGTTTATTTATAAGACCTATACCACGTCCTTCTTGTCTCATATAAAGAAGTATTCCTCTTCCTTCCTCCTCTATTTGTCTCATAGCAACAGCAAATTGTTCTCCACAATCACATCTTCGTGAACCAAAAGCATCTCCCGTTAAGCACTCTGAGTGTACACGACACAATATATTTTCCCCATTACTTATATCTCCCTTTACTAAAGCTACGTGATGTTCTCCATTTAATTTATTTATATATCCATATGCTCTAAAATCTCCATAAGCTGTTGGCATTTTTGTATTAGCTACACATTCTACAAGATTGTCATGCTTTTTCCTATAATCTTGTAAATCTTTTATGGTTATAAATTTTATATCCCATTTTTTAGATAATTCTATTAATTCTGTTGTACGCATCATAGTTCCATCATCTCTCATAATTTCGCAACATAACCCACATTCTTTAAGTCCTGCTAATTTCATTAAATCAACAGCAGCTTCTGTATGTCCATTACGCTCTAGCACTCCATTTTTCTTTGCCAAAAGCGGAAACATATGACCTGGTCTACGAAAATCCTCTGGCTTAGAATTTTCATCCACACATTTCATTGCTGTAATGCTTCTTTCTAGTGCAGATATTCCTGTCGCTGTATCCACATGATCTATGGAAACTGTAAAAGCTGTACTGTGATTATCTGTATTGTTCGATACCATTTGAGTAAGTTGTAATTTATCACAAATTTCTTTACTCATAGGCATACATATAAGGCCTTTGGCATGAGTAGCCATAAAATTTACATTTTCTGTTGTTGCAAATTCAGCCGCACATATAAAGTCACCTTCATTTTCTCTATCTTCATCATCAGTAACAATTATTATTTTTCCTTCTCGAAGATCTTGTAAAGCTTCTTCTACTTTATTAAACTCAAACATTCTTGCTCCTCCTAAAAACCATTCTTTATTAAGAAATCCATTGTTATATTACTTTCATCTTTTTTGTTTTTTTCAAAAGTTATTAACTTTTCCACATACTTACCTATAACATCATTCTCGATATTCACAATATCCCCAACTAACCTGTGGGAAAGTATAGTTTCCTGTGATGTGTGAGGAATAATCGATACACTAAAACTATTTTCATTTACCTTTGCAACAGTTAAACTTATTCCATCTATGGCAATAGAGCCTTTTTCTACTATATATTTCATTAATCTATTTTCTACTGTCACTGTGTACCAAGTTGCATTACTATCTCTTTCAATTTTTATTACCTTTCCAGTTCCATCAATATGCCCCGATACAACGTGACCACCAAACCTACCACTTGCAGGCATTGCTCTTTCTAGATTTACATAACTTCCATTTTTCAAGCTACCCAATGAAGATCTACTCATAGTTTCATTCATTACATCAGCTGTAAAAATTTCATTACTAAATGTAGTTACAGTAAGGCACACACCATTTACAGAAATACTATCCCCTATATTAATATCTTCAAATATTTTTTTACCTTGTATAGTAATAATTGAAGATTTATTATCTTTTTTTACATTTTTTATTATTCCTATTTCCTCTATTATTCCTGTGAACATTCATATAGCACCTCACTTTCTATCAATACATCTTCATCTATTTTTATTATTTTTGTATTTTTTAAATAAAATGAGTTCTGAGGATTATCTACACCTATGCCTGATACTGGAGATTTGGCATTTATGCCCCCAAATATTTTAGGTGCAATATAAGTTTGAACTTTATTAACTATTCCACTATTTAATGCTGACCAGTTTAAAGCTCCCCCACCTTCTAAAAGAATGCTATCTATTTGTTCTTCGCCTAATATAATCATTAATTTTCTCAAATCAATATAATCATCTTTTTTAGGTACAACTATAACCCTACATCCTTTATCTTTGTATATTTTTTGTTTGTCTTCATCACTTTCCACCGTTGCTATTATTGTGGGTATCTCATGAGCTGTATTTACTATTTTACTGTCAATAGATATCCTTAGATTAGTGTCACATATTATTCTTGTAGGGTTTTTGCTACTGTTCAATCTACTATTAAGCATAGGATCATCTAGCAATACAGTTCCTACTCCTACCATTATTCCGCTATATTTATGTCTATCTTCATGTACCTTCTTTCTCGAAGCTTCTCCTGTTATCCATTTAGACTGATTAGTATAAGTTGCAATTTTACCATCCATTGTCATTGCATACTTCATTACAACATAAGGTGTTTTTGTATTTATATAATGAAAAAAAACTTCATTTAGAGCATCACATTCTTCTTTTAAAAATCCTTCTACAACCTCAACTCCATTATTACGAAGTTCTTCTATTCCTTTTCCTCTTACCAATGGATTTGGATCTAATGATCCTATAACAACTTTACTTATACCGGCCTCTATAATGGCCTGTGTACACGGTGGTGTTTTTCCATAATGACAACAAGGTTCTAATGTTACATATATAGTTGCTCCTTTGGGTGATTTTTTACAATTGTTAATTGCATTTCGTTCCCCATGAAACATTCCATAGGCTTGGTGATATCCTTGCCCTATTATTTCATTATCTTTTACAATAACAGCACCAACCATAGGATTGGGATTTACAAAACCACAACCTTTTTTAGCAAGTTCTAAAGCCATTTGCATATATTTTTTAGCAATCATATTTCACCTCCGATAAAATTCTTAAAAATAAAAAAACCTTGAACAATAAGTTCAAGGCAGAATTTATATAAATTAATTAATCTAATTATATATTTTATTTTAAATCAAAAAACTCTGAAATGATAAATTCATTCCAGAGCATACAATTCTAATTAATAAAAATTAAATCAGATTAATTATTTCATCTTCTTTCATCCAGACTTTACTGTCGGCTTCGGAATCACACCGAATCATGCCATAATGGCTCGTGGGCTATAACCACCGGTAGGGAATTTCACCCTGCCCTGAAGATTTTATTCAATTAAGATAATCATAATTTAATACGCTTAATTTGTCAATTATATTTTTATTTTACTTAGAAATAAAATTTTTAGAAAAAATACATTTCCATGTTTTGAATTTCCATTTTATGGTATAAATGTAGTATAAACAAAAACAAATACTGATTATATAGATTGAATTTGCTAAATCAAAGGAGGAAATAATTATGGAATTAAAGGGAAGTAAAACCGAAAAAAATTTACTATCTGCTTTTGCAGGAGAAGCCCAAGCAAGGACTAAGTACACTTATTATGCTTCTAAAGCAAAGAAAGAAGGATATAATCAAATAGCTGATATCTTCGAAGAAACTGCAAATAATGAAAAAGAACATGCTAAAATCTGGTTCAAACTTTTACATGATGGCATTCCATCAACTCCAGAAAATTTAAAAGATGCTGCTTCAGGAGAAAACTACGAATGGACTGATATGTATGTGACTTTTGCGAAAGAAGCTAAAGAAGAAGGATTCGATAAGATAGCATATTTATTTGAATCTGTTGGAAACATTGAAAAAGAACACGAGGAAAGATATCGTAAACTTCTTGAAAGTCTAGAAAATGGAACTATATTTAAAAAAGACAGTGAAGTTTACTGGCATTGCCAAAATTGCGGTCACATACATAAAGGCAACGTTGCACCTGAATTATGTCCTGTTTGTAATCATCCACAGTCATACTTCCAAGTTAGGGCAGAAAACTATAAATAAGCGAGTAATTAATCTCAAATAAATAATCCCAAAACCCAATATTAAGTTAGGCTAACAACTATTAGTTGTTAGCCATTCTTTTTATACGCTTAAATTTTACAATTCCCCATTACAGTTTTATATTGTGTATTAATTTAAGATATATTTAAATGAATTTTTACTTTTCAATAAATTTTCTTTATTTTATGAGAAATTGCTAGTTAAAATTTATAATAAAAAAGATGTATTCCAACAACATTGTTGAAATACATCCTGTATATACAATTTGAAAAATTTCCAATATTGAATAAAAACTATCTTTTTGAGAACTGAGGCGCTCTTCTTGCAGCTTTTAAACCATATTTCTTTCTTTCTTTCATTCTTGCATCTCTTGTTAAGAATCCTTCTTTCTTTAAGTCTCCTCTTAACTCAGCATCAGCTTTTAATAAAGCTCTTGATATACCGTGTCTTATAGCTCCAGCTTGTCCAGTGAATCCTCCACCTTCAACCTTTACTATTACATCGTATTTATTTTCATTATTAGTTAAAACTAATGGTTGTTTAACATCTCTTATTAATGTTTCGTAGTTAAAGTATTCATTAACATCTCTTCCATTAACTACTATATTTCCTTCACCTGCAACTAATCTAACTCTAGCTACAGAGCTTTTTCTTCTTCCTGTTCCGTAGAATTGAACTTTTTCCATGATAACTCCTCCTTTCACCTATTAATTCTATACGTTTAATTCAACTGGGTTTTGAGCTGCATGTGTATGTTCAGCACCTGCAAATACTCTTAATCTAGTCATCATTCTGCTTCTTAATTTATTTTTTGGTAACATTCCGCTAACAGCATGTGCTACTACTTCTTCTGGTTTCTTTTCCATCATTTCTCTGTAAGTTATTTCTTTTAATCCACCTACATAACCAGTGTGGTATCTATATAATTTTTGATCTAATTTCTTTCCTGTTAAAACTACTTTTGCTGCGTTTACAACAACAACAAAATCTCCACCGTCTACGTGTGGTGTAAATGTTGGTTTATGTTTTCCTCTTAATATAGTTGCTATTTCTGTAGCAAGACGACCTAATGTTTTTCCTTCAGCATCAACTACGTACCAGTTTCTTTGTACGTCAGCTGGTTTAGCTATATAACTTTTCATGGTTGTCCCTCCTTAATTTTTTAAATTTTTTATCTACCGTATATATAAAGTCCGGGGCAATGTGGACTTACTAGCACACTCTTATTCATTTTAATACAATGACCCTGGTGTGTCAAGTTTAATAATGAACTTTTTTAAGAAATAATCCGTGTGCAGGCGCGGTATGACCTGCTTCTCCCCTATCTTGCGAAGCAATTATTTCTTCCAGCGGTTTATCTATTCTTCCTCTGCCTACATCCACCAATGTTCCTACTATGATTCTCACCATATTGTATAAGAATCCATTTCCTTCCACTTCCAGAACAATTAAGTCTCCACTTTCCTCAATTGAAATATTGTGAATAGTTCTAACTGTATCTTTTACTGATGATCCAGAGCTCATAAATCCTTTAAATTCATGTGTTCCAAGTAGTGATTGAGCTTCTATGCGCATTTTTTCTATATCAAGGTCATATCTAACATGATATGATATATCCTTGTATAATGGGCTTCTATAAGGCTTATTATATATTAAATATCTATATATTTTCCCTGTTGCACTGTATCTAGAATGAAAATCATCAGATACTTCTTGGCAGTCAATTATAGATATATCCTTTGGCAACTTTGCATTTAAGGCATCAGGAATTCTAGCTGCGGGTATATTTGAGTTTGTCTTAAAGTTAGCAACTTGGCCTAAAGCATGAACACCTGCATCTGTTCTTCCAGATCCTATTATATTTACTTTTTCTTTTGTTATTTCATATATGGCATATTCTATTGTACCCTGTATACCAGAAGAGTTAGGCTGTTTTTGCCAACCACAATATTTTGTGCCATCATATTGTATAGTAAGTTTTAAATTTCTCATTTACTTCCTCATTTATATGAATTTAGTTACTATTATGATTGCCAAAAATACAACTTGTAAAACGTACGCTATATAATCAGCCTTTGTAATTTTAGCTTCTTTCATCTTAGTTCTATTATATCCACCTCTATAACACCTAGCCTCCATTGCCATTGCTAATTCATCAGCCCTTCTAAAGGCGCTAACAAATAACGGTACTAATAATGGTACTAAGTTTTTAGCTCTATTTATTATATTGCTACTTTCAAAATCAGCACCTCTAGACATTTGTGCTTTCATAATTTTATCAGTTTCATCTAATAATGTAGGTATAAATCTAAGAGCTATTGTCATCATCATGGCTAGCTCATGAACAGGCATTCCTATTTTCTTTAAAGGGTTTAACATTCTTTCTATACCATCTGTAAGTTGTATGGGAGAAGTTGTTAAAGTAAGTAATGATGTTCCAACAACTAAAAAAACTAATCTTATAGACATAAAAATAGCCTGTCTTATTCCCTCTTTAGTTAGAGTTAAGAAACCAAACTTCCAAATTACCTCACCAGGTAAAAAGAATATATTTATAACAAATGTAAATAGAATTATCCATCTAAGTGGTTTTATACCTTTTATAATATATTTAAAAGGTATTTGAGACATTTTTATTACTGCAACTAACGCTGCAGTCACTAGTAAATATGGCCAAAATTTATTTACTACAAATAAAGATATCATGAATACTATTGTTGCAACAAGCTTTGTTGTTGAATCTAACTTATGAATACAAGAATTTGCAGGATAATATTGACCTATTGTTATATCTTTTAACATTTCTTTCTTCCTTTCATGAAGTTTAGTATTTCTTCTTTTATTTCCTCTATTGTTAAGACATCAGTTTTTATATCAAAACCTTTATCTTTTAATTTTATAGCCAATTCTAAAACTTGAGGCACATCTAATCCTATTTTTTTAAGTCTTGATGCATGATTATTAAATATTTGTTTAGGCGTTCCCATAAATTCAATTTTACCATGATTCATAACTATTATAGTCTTAGCTATCTTAGCCATATCATCCATACTATGAGAAGATAGTATTATAGTCATATCACTTTCTTCATGCAACCTTTTTATTAAAGCAAAAATTTCATCTCTTCCTCCTGGATCTAGTCCAGCAGTAGGCTCATCTAGTATTAATAATTCTGGATTCATGGCTATAACTCCAGCAATTGCCACTCTACGTTTTTGACCACCGGATAAATCAAAAGGTGATTTATCTTTATATTCATTATAATCAAGTCCTACAGCCCTCATAGACTCTTTTACCCTGATAGATATTTCTTCTTGGCTTAAATTCAAATTAGAAGGGCCAAAAGCTATATCTTTTTCAACTGTTTCTTCAAAAAGTTGATACTCAGGATATTGAAATACTATACCTACTCTTTTTCTAATTTCAGTTAGATTTTGATTTTCACCAGTTATATTAAAATCCTTTATATAAATTTCTCCTGATGATGGTTTAATAAGACCATTTAAGTGCTGTATAAGTGTAGACTTTCCTGATCCTGTATGACCAATTAAACCTACAAAATCTCTATCTTTTATTTCAAATGATATATCATCTATTGCTTTACTAGCAAAAGGCATACCCTCATCATATATATAAGTTAAGTTTTTTACAATAATTGACATAATTTCACCACCATCTCATCTACTGTTAATACATCATCGCTAATATCTATTCCTTCATCTTTTAAAGAAGTGGCTAGTTCTGTCATATAAGGAACATCTAAACCTATTTTCTTAAGTTTTTCTATGTTTCTAAACACTTCTTTTGGTGTTCCTTCTAATACTTTTCGACCTTTATCCATAACTATAACTCTATCAGCATCTACAGCCTCTTCCATGTAGTGAGTTATATGCAATACTGTAATGTTTTCTTCTTTATTAAGTTTTTTTATTACATTCATAACTTCTTTTCTACCTGATGGATCAAGCATTGCTGTAGCTTCATCAAAAATTATGCATTTAGGTCTCATAGCAATTATACCTGCTATAGCAACTCTCTGCTTTTGTCCCCCAGATAATAAATGTGGCTGTCTATCTTTTAATTCCGTAATACCTACACTTTCAAGAGCTTCTCTAACCCTCTCTCTAATTATCGGAGGTTCTATACCTAAGTTTTCTGGTCCAAAAGCTACATCTTCTTCTACAATAGTTGCAACTATTTGGTTATCTGGATTTTGGAATACCATACCTGCAGTCTGTCTTATGTCCCATAGTTTTTCTTCATCTTTTGTATCATTTCCATCTATTAAGATATTGCCTTTTGTTGGCATTAAAATAGCATTTAAGTTTTTAGATAAAGTTGATTTTCCCGAACCATTATGTCCAATGATTGCCACGAACTCACCTTGTTTAACATTCAAACTTAAATTATCTATAGCTTTAAAACTAGATTCTTCAGTTATATATTCATATGAAATATTGTTAACGTTTATAATATTATTCATTTATTCTACTCCTTCTTTAAAGTAGTAATTTAAAATTTGTATCTTAATATTATATCACAGTTCTAATTAAAAAATAATTCCTTTGATTATATAATCTTTTTTAATTAATATTATTTGCATAAAAAAAAGATTAAGCCCATCAAACTTAATCTTTTTTCATATATTTCAACTATTTACTAAACTAATTCAATAAATGCCATTTCAGCTGCATCGCCTCTTCTTGGCCCTTTTTTTATTATTCTAGTATATCCACCATTTCTCTCAGCATATTTTGGAGCTATATCAGTGAATAAGTTGTTAACTACTGTTTCATCCATAACATAAGCTAAAACTTGTCTTCTAGCATGAAGATCCCCTCTTTTAGCAAGAGTTATCATCTTTTCAGCCATTCTACGAGTTTCTTTTGCTCTTGTTACTGTAGTTTCTATTCTACCACATCTTAGTAAATCAGTTACTAAGTTTCTTAACATAAGGTTTCTGTGTGATGTCACACGTCCTAATTTACGGTAATTAGCCACGCCAATCCCTCCTTTGCTCGCTTATTCTTCGCTAGGTTTAAGTCCTAATCCTAATTCTTCAAGTTTTTGAATAACTTCTTCAAGTGATTTTTTACCAAGGTTTCTAACCTTCATCATATCATCTTCTGATTTATTAGCTAATTCTTCAACTGTATTAATTCCCGCTCTCTTTAAACAGTTGTAAGATCTTACTGATAAATCAAGTTCTTCAATAGTCATTTCAAGAACTTTTTCTTTTTGATCTTCTTCTTTTTCTACCATTATTTCAACGTTGCTTACATGCTCAGTTAAGTCAATGAATAGATTTAAATGCTCAACTAATACTTTAGCTGCAAGAGATATACCCTCTTGAGGATTAATGCTTCCATTAGTCCATACTTCAAGTGTTAATTTATCATAATCTGATTTTTGACCAACTCTTGTGTTTTCTACATGGTAGCTAACTTTTTGTACGGGAGTGTATATTGAGTCTACAGGTAAAACACCTATAGGCATATTTTCAGTTTTGTTTTCCTCGGCTGGAACATATCCTCTACCTTTGTCGATGTTTATTTCCATATTAAATTTAGCATGATCATCTAAAGTAGCGATTAATAAGTCTTTATTTAATATTTCTACATCTGGCGGGCAGATTATGTCTGCTCCTGTTACAGTACAAGGTCCTTGAGCCTGAATTTTAAGAGTTCTACTTCCTTCACCATCTATAGTTGCAGAAAGCTCTTTTAAAGTTAATATTATTTCAGTAACATCTTCTTTAACTCCTGGCACTGTTGAGAATTCATGAAGAACACCATCTATTCTTATTGAATTCACTGCTACACCAGGTAAAGAAGATAATAATATTCTTCTTAGGCCATTCCCTATAGTAGTTCCATATCCTCTTTCTAAAGGTTCAATGACAAATTTTCCATATCTATAATCTTCACCAAGTTCTACAATGTCTACTTTTGGTTTTTCTATTTCTATCATGGACAAAACCCTCCTTCAAATTTATTAATCCACTGAGGGTAAACACCTCTAAAGAAAAACTTTAGAAGATGCTTATTATTTAGAATAAAGCTCTATGATTAAGTGTTCAGCTATTTCAAGATCTATATCTTCTCTATTTGGAAGAGCAGTTACAGTTGCAGTCATATTTTCTATGTTTGCATCTATCCATCTTGGAGCTACTTTTGTGTTTGCCTCTACTATACCTTTGAATTTAGCAGATGATTTAGAAGTTTCTTTAACTGCTATAACATCTCCAACTTTTACAGTGATTGAAGGTATATCAACTTTTTTACCGTTTAAAGTAAAGTGTGCATGAGTTAATAATTGTCTAGCTTCTTTTCTAGAGTTAGCTAATCCCATTCTATAAACGACATTATCTAATCTTCTTTCTAATAAGCTTAATAAATTTTCACCAGTTTTACCTGACATTTTTTCAGCACGTTCGTACATGTTTCTGAATTGAGTCTCTAAAACTCCGTATATTCTCTTAACTTTTTGTTTTTCTCTTAATTGTAAACCATAGTTAGAAACTTTTTTTCTCCCTTGTCCATGTTGTCCTGGAGCATAGTTTCTTTTAACTATAGCACATTTATCTGTATAACATCTATCACCTTTAAGGAATAATTTCATTCCTTCTCTACGGCATTGTCTGCATGATGCACCAGTATATCTTGCCATAATTACACCTCCTAATTATACTCTTCTTCTTTTTGGTGGTCTACATCCGTTGTGTGGGATTGGAGTAACATCTTTTATCATTGTTACTTCTAGTCCAGTAGCTTGTAAAGCTCTTATAGCAGCTTCTCTTCCTGAACCTGGTCCTTTTACGAATACTTCAACACTTTTTAAACCGTGTTCCATTGCAGCTTTAGCAGCAGTTTCTGCAGCCATTTGAGAAGCAAATGGAGTTGATTTTCTTGATCCTTTAAATCCTAATTGTCCTGAAGATGCCCATGATATAGCATTCCCATGAACGTCAGTTAAAGTAATTATAGTGTTGTTAAAAGTTGATTGTATATGTGCATGACCACGATCTATGTTTTTACGTTCTCTTCTTCTTACACGAGTAACTTTCTTTTTTTGTTTAGCCATTGTTCGATTTCCCTCCTATCCTAATTTATTATTTTTTCTTCTTACGAGATACAGTTTTTCTAGGACCTTTTCTAGTTCTAGCATTAGTCTTAGTTTTTTGCCCTCTTAGCGGTAAACCTTTAGCATGTCTTATACCTCTGTAGCATTTTATATCTCTTAATCTTTTTATATTTAAAGCGATTTCTCTTCTTAAGTCACCTTCAACTAAGAAATCAGTGTCTATTATTCTTCTTAATGTATTAACTTCATCATCTGATAAATCTTTGATTCTTACATCTGGATTTATCTCAGCTTTCGCTAATATTTCATTAGCAGTTGCTCTACCTATACCATATATATAAGTTAAGCCTATCTCCGCTCTTTTTTCTCTAGGTAAATCTACCCCAGCGATTCTTGCCATTACTTGCACCTCCTACGACTTAGTTATTTTACTTTTAATTGTTTTACTTGAATATTTATTAAAAAGTATCCAAGTACTGTATTTCCAACGCATCCAGCCAATGTCACATTTAATCATTATAACACATTCAATGACTTTATGCTAGTAATATTTTCTTATCCTTGTTTTTGTTTGTGCTTAGGATTTTCACATATAACCATTACTTTACCTTTTCTTTTAATGATTTTACATTTTTCGCACATTGGTTTTACTGATGGTCTTACCTTCATTATTATCCCTCCTTAGACTAGTACATAGCCTATTTCTTACGCCAAGTGATTCTTCCTCTTGTAAGATCATAAGGTGAAAGCTCAACATTAACCTTATCACCTTCAAGAATTCTTATGAAGTTCATTCTTAACTTACCAGATAAATGGCACAATACCTCATGTCCATTTTCTAGTCTAACTTTAAACATAGCGTTTGGTAAGTTTTCAATAACTGTACCTTCAAATTCTATAACATCTTTTTTGGCCATTATATAATCAGCCCTCCATTTTACATTTAAATACTTAGAAGTAAATGCAATTTTTGTGATAGCATTATACTATCCGTTTTATAAACTAGTTAATATAAGAGGTTCTTCCTCTGTTATTGCTATCGTGTGCTCATAGTGAGCAGAGTTTTTTCCATCTCCCGTTACTATCGTCCAACCATCGGCTAAACAGTAAACATGGTGACTTCCTTGATTAATCATAGGTTCTATAGCTAATACCATTCCTGGTTTTAATACAGGACCTTTATTTGATTTCCCGAAGTTTGGAATATTTGGAGATTCATGAAGATCTTTACCAACCCCATGCCCAACTAATGACCTAACTACCGAAAAACCATTTTTTTCTGTGTGTGCTTGTATTGTGTGTGAGATATCCGAAAGTCTATATCCAACTTTCGCGAATTTAAGTCCTTCATAAAAGCTTTCTTTCGTAACTTCTATGAGCTTCCTATTTTCTTCAGATATCAGGCCAACTCCATGAGTCTTCGCAGAGTCACCATGGTATCCTTTATAATAGGCGCCTATATCTATACTTATAATGTCTCCCTCTTTTACTATTTCATTACCAGGAATTCCATGCACAACTTTGTTGTTAATAGAAGCACATATACTTCCTGGAAATCCTCCATAGCCTTTAAAAGACGGTACTGCATTATATTTTTTTATATTTTCTTCAGCTATTTTATCTAACTCTAAAGTAGATATTCCCGGAATAATAGCATCTCTAATAATTTCATGAGTGTCAGAGACGATTTTCCCCGCTTCTCTCATAAGTTCAATTTCTGATTTAGATTTTATAATAATCATTAATTATTTACTACTTTCTAAAGCAGACACTATATCATTAAATACTTTATCTATAGATTGTTGACCATTTATATAAGCTATTATACCTGCTTTAGAATAATAATCAGCTAATGGTTTTGTTTCATCTAAGTAAACTTGTATTCTTTTTGATACAGTTTCTTCATTATCGTCAGCTCTTTGATAAAGCTCACCTTTACATATATCACAAATTCCTTCTTCTTTTGAAGGATTAAATTCTATATGGTAAGTAGCGCCACAAGATTTGCAGATTCTTCTACCAACTGCTCTCGCTACTAATTTTTCTTTATCAACTTCTATATTGATAACTGTGTCTAATGCCATTCCTTCTTCTTTCAAGAAAGCATCTAACTGTTCAGCTTGAGCTACATTTCTTGGGAATCCGTCTAACATGAACCCATTTTTACAATCATCTTGAGATAATCTATCTGTAACTAATCCTACAGTTAATTCATCAGGAACTAATAACCCTTGGTCCATAAACTCTTTAGCTTTTTTTCCAAGATCTGTTCCTTCTTTTATGTTTTTTCTGAATATATCTCCTGTTGATATATGAGGTATTTGGTATTTTTCAACTATTCCTGCAGCTTGAGTACCTTTACCAGCCCCAGGAGGTCCTAATAATATAAGTCTCATACTATCATCTCCAATTTATTTTAAAAATCCTTGATAACTTCTCATAACAAGGTGTGACTCTAATTGTCTCTTAAGTTCAAGAGCTACCCCTACAACGATTAGTATAGATGTTCCAGCTAAGCTCATCTGAACATTTAAGAAATGTACCGTGAATGCTGGTATCATCGCAATTATAGCCAAGAATACAGCTCCTGCTAATGTTAGCTTTGATAATATTTTATTTAAATAATCAATTGTAGGCATTCCAGGTCTTACTCCAGGAATGAATCCACCATTGTTTTTCATATTTTCTGCTATATCTTCAGTATTGAATGATATAGTAGTGTAAAAATATGAGAAAAATACTATCAATAGAACTTCTAAAGATCTATATATCCAAAAACCTATGCCTGAACTTGTACTTAGGTAAGTTGATACAAATGTTTGAGCACTTTCTCCCATAAACATCGCTATAGTTTGTGGAAAAGCTAAAAGTGAACTAGCAAATATTATTGGCATAACACCTGACTGGTTTACTTTCATTGGTATATGAGAACTGTCTCCTCCATATAGTTTTCTTCCAACAACTCTCTTAGCATATTGCACTGGTATTTTTCTAACTGCTTCATTTATATATGTTACTGCCATTATAGTTATTAGCATTACAACAATAATTAATATTGCAGCCCATAAAGCTAACGTCCCTTGATTTACATCTTTTACAGTTCCAATAAGATCTGTTGGTATTCTTGATATGATACCAACGAATATTATAATTGAACTACCATTACCTAAACCTTTTTCAGTAATTCTGTCACCCATCCACATTACAAGCATACTACCGGCAACTAAAGTTACTATAACTGTTAAAATGAAAAATATGCTATCAGATGCTAAAGCCGATCTTACAATCCCTAGTGTAATACCTACTGCTTGTACAAACCCTAACGCTAAAGCTGTATATCTAGTATATGCATTCATTTTTTTTCTACCTTCTTCACCAGACTTTTGCAGTTCTTTCAAACTATCAAATCCGATTGTAAGAAGTTGTATAATAATTGAAGCTGTAATAAACGGTCCTATACCTAAAGCGAATAGAGTAAAGTTGCTGAAAGCGCCCCCAACAAACATATTATATAGGGAAAGTAGGCTATTGTTGCCTACCATATCCTTTATAATACTGGTATTGACTCCAGGAACTGGTATAGTAGTACCTATTCTAAATATTAGAATCATCATTAGGGTATATAAAATTCTTTTTCTTACATCTTTCACTTTCCAAGATTGTTTTATCTTTGATAGCACGTAATCACCCCACAAGTATTGCTAGAAAGCTTAAATTATACTAATTCAGCTTTTCCTCCAGCTTTTTCTATTTTCTCTTGAGCTGATGCTGTGAATTTAGAAGCTTTAACTGTAACAGCTTTTTCAAGATTTCCTTGTCCTAATATTTTTATACCGTCTTTTTCTATTTTACTTACAGCACCTGTAGATTTTAATAATTCTGCAGTTACCTCAGTACCATTCTCGAATCTATTTAAAAGTTCAACGTTAACTTCTGTATATTGCTTTTTAAATATATTTGTGAAACCTCTTTTAGGTAATCTTCTAGCAAGTGGCATTTGTCCACCTTCGAATCCTACTCTAACTCCACCACCTGAACGAGACTTTTGTCCTTTTTGTCCACGTCCTGCAGTTTTACCTTGACCAGTAGCAGTACCTCTACCTAATCTTTTCTTAGCCTTTACTGCTCCTTTAGCAGGTTTTAACTCATGTAGTTTCATGGATTGCACCTCCTTCTTATTCCGTAAATAAATTATTCAGTTATTTCAGTTACTTCAACTAAGTGACTAACTTTAGCGATCATACCTCTCATTTGGGCATTATCTTCTTTAACAACTACTTGTTCTCTTTTTGTTAATCCTAACGCTTCCACGTTTTTTCTTTGGTTAGGAGTAGTTCCTATTGTACTTCTAACTAATTTGATTTGTAATTTAGCCATTTCACACTACCTCCTTAGCCTAAAAGATCTTCAACTTTTTTACCTCTTAGTGCAGCTACATCTTCAGCTGTCTTAAGAGATTTAAGTCCTTCTATTGTAGCATTTACTAAGTTTCTTGGATTTCTAGTTCCTAAGCATTTCGCTCTAACGTCTTTTAATCCAGCTAATTCTAATAAGTCTCTAGCAGCACCACCAGCGATAACTCCTGTACCTTCTTGAGCTGGCATTATTATTATTCTTCCAGCACCAAAGTGTCCGATAACTTCGTGAGGTATAGTAGTTCCTACCATAGGTACTCTTATAAGATTCTTTTTAGCATCTTCTACTGCTTTTCTTATAGCATCTGGAACTTCCATAGCTTTTCCAGAACCTATTCCAACGTGTCCGTTTTCATCTCCAACAACTACTAAAGCTGCGAATCTAAAGTTTCTACCACCTTTAACAACTTTAGTAACACGTCTAACTTCAACAACTTTTTCTTGTAAATCTAGTTGTCTCGCATCTATTAATTTACGACGCATGTGCATGTCCCTCCTTTTTAATTAGAATTTAAGACCAGCTTCTCTTGCAGCTTCAGCTAATTCTTTTATTCTTCCATGATATAAGTATCCACCTCTGTCAAATACAACTTCAGTTATACCTTTTTCTACAGCTTTCTTAGCTACTAATTGTCCAACTAATTTAGCTGCGTCTTTGTTTCCTGTATGATTAACAGCACCCTTTACATCAGCTTCTAAAGAAGAAGCAGCAACAAGAGTTACTCTATTAGTGTCATCTATTATTTGAGCGTATATATTGTTTGAACTTCTAAATATACATAATCTTGGTCTTTGAGTAGTTCCAGATATTTTTCTTCTTACTCTCTTATGTCTTTGAAGTCTTATAGCATTTTTATCAGCTTTCTTTAACATTGAGCTCACTCCTTTCAACCTTTATTTAATTAGGCTTACTTTTTACCAGTTTTACCTTCTTTACGTCTTACAACTTCACCAGCGTATCTTATACCTTTACCTTTGTATGGCTCTGGTTTTCTCCAATCTCTTATTTTAGCAGCATAGTTACCAACTAATTGCTTGTCTATACCTTTTACTACTAATTCAGTTTGATTTGGAGCTTCTACAGTTATTCCTTCTGGATCTACCATCTCAACTGGATGAGAGTATCCTAAGTTCATAACTAATTTATTTCCTTGTTTTTGTGCTCTGTATCCAACACCTACTAATTCTAATTTCTTTTCGAAACCAGTATTAACTCCTACTACCATGTTATCTATTAAAGTTCTAGTTAACCCGTGTAATGATCTGTGTTGTTTGTTATTTGTTGGTCTTTCAACAGTTATAACATTTCCTTCTTGTTTTATAGTTAAAGCACCATCAAATTGGTTTGTTAAAGTTCCTTTAGGTCCTTTTACAGTTACTGTATTATCAGCAGCTATAGTAACTTCAACACCAGCTGGTACTGTTATTGGTTTAACACCTATTCTTGACATAGTCGCACCTCCTTACTTAGTTCGATTGATTACCAAACGTAGCAGATTACTTCTCCACCAACATTTTCTTTTCTTGCTTGTTTATCAGTTAATATACCTTTTGAAGTAGATATTATAGATATTCCTAATCCTCTTAATACCTTTGGTACTTCGTAAGCATTTGTATAAACTCTCATACCAGGTTTAGATATTCTCTTTATACCTTGTATAACTCTTTCGCCTGATTGTCCGTACTTTAATTGTATTCTTATTATTCCTTGTTTCTCATCTTCTATAACATCATAACCTCTAACGAAACCTTCTTCTAATAAGATTCTAACTATCTCTTTCTTTATGTTAGAAGCAGGAACGTCAACAGTTTCATGCTTAACAGTATTTGCATTTCTTATACGAGTCAGCATATCTGCAATTGGATCTGTCATTGTCATATTGAAAACCTCCTTTCAGTTTAAAAAAATCTTACCAACTTGCTTTTCTTACACCAGGTATTTGACCTTTATAAGCTAATTCTCTGAAGCATATACGGCATATACCAAAGTTTCTTATTACAGAATGTGGTCTACCACATATTGAGCATCTAGTGTATTCTCTTGTTGAATACTTTTGCTTCTTTTGTTGTTTTACAACCATCGCTTTTCTAGCCACTGGAATCCCTCCTTTAATTATTTAGAAAATGGCATTCCTAATAATTTTAATAATTCACGAGCTTCTTCGTCTGTTTTAGCTGTAGTAACGAATATTACATCCATTCCTCTAACTTGATCTATCTTATCATATTCTATCTCAGGGAATATTAATTGCTCTTTAACACCTAAAGCGTAGTTTCCTCTACCGTCGAAAGCGTTAGGATTAATTCCTCTGAAGTCTCTAACTCTTGGTAAAGAAACAGAAACTAATTTATCTAAGAAGTAGTACATTTTATCAGCTCTTAATGTAACTTTTGCACCTATTGGCATACCTTCTCTTAATTTGAAGTTAGCTACTGATTTTCTTGCTTTAGTTATAACTGGTTTTTGTCCAGATATTATTTCCATTTCTTCTATTGCTTTTTCTAATCCTTTTGGATTTTCTTTAGCATTTCCAACACCCATATTAATAACTATTTTATCTAATTTAGGTATTTCCATTATGTTTTTGTATCCAAATTTCTCCATCATAGCTGGAGCAACTTCTTTATTGTATTTTTCTTGTAATCTAGAAGCCATTTAAGGTCCCTCCTTTCAAGCTATATTATATTTCTTTTCCGCTCTTAACTGCTACTCTAACTTTTTTTCCGTCTTTCATTTCAAATCTAACTCTTGTTCCTTTTCCTGTTTCAGAATCAACTGGCATTACATTTGAAACGTGTATAGCAGCTTCTTTATTTACTATTCCACCTTGTGGGTTTATGGCACTTGGTTTTTGGTGTTTAGTTACTACGTTCACACCTTCAACTATTACTTTATTAGTCTTAGGGAATACTTTAACAACTTTCCCAGTTTTACCTTTATCTTTACCAGCTATAACAACAACTGTATCTTCTCTTTTAACACGCATCATGTCCTATTGCACCTCCTTATTATAGTACTTCTGGAGCAAGAGATACTATTTTCATAAATTCATGATCTCTTAACTCTCTTGCAACAGGCCCGAATATACGAGTTCCTACTGGAGTTTTGTCATCTTTTATTATAACTGCAGCATTTTCATCAAATGCTATATAAGATCCGTCGTTACGCTTCATACCTTTTTTTGTTCTAACTATAACAGCTTTAACAACTTTACCTTTTTTTACAACTCCACCAGGTGTTGCACTTTTAACAGTAGCAACGATTATGTCACCTACGTTACCATATCTTCTTTTACTTCCACCTAATACACGGATACATAAAAGTTCCTTTGCACCAGAATTGTCAGCAACTTTTAAACGTGATTCTTGTTGTACCATATCGTAATACCTCCTTTTCGAAAAACTATTTAACCTTTTCGATAACTTCTACTAGTCTGAAATATTTATCTTTTGATAAAGGTCTAGTTTCCATTATCTTAACTCTATCTCCGATTGAACATACATTGTTTTCATCGTGAGCCTTGAACTTTTTAGTTCTTTTAACAGGCTTGTTATATAACTCATGACGTACGAAATCTTCAACAGCAACTACTATAGTTTTATCCATTTTGTTACTTACAACACGGCCTATTCTAACTTTTCTTCTTCCTCTTTCCATGTTTAAAAAGCCTCCTCTCCAAATTAAGCTCTAGTTTCGTTTAACTTTCTTTCAGCAAGGATAGTTTTAACTCTAGCTATATCTTTTTTAACAAACTTTATTCTTGCTGTGTTTTCTAATTGACCAGTAGCTAATTGGAATCTTAAGCTAAATAATTCACTTTTGAAGTCATTTAATTTGCTAATTAGCTCTTCGCTTGTTAAATCTCTTAGTTCTTTAGCTTTCATCCTATTCACCACCCTTTACTTCTAAATCTTCTTTTTTAACAAATTTACATTTTATTGGAAGTTTATGTGCAGCAAGTCTCATAGCTTCTCTAGCTTTTGCTTCATCTACACCTGCTAATTCGAACATAACTCTTCCTGGTTTAACTACGGCTACCCAATACTCTGGAGAACCTTTCCCAGCACCCATACGAGTTTCAGCTGGTTTTCTTGTTACTGGTTTATGTGGGAATATTTTTATCCAAACTTTCCCGCCTCTTTTTATATATCTAGTCATAGCTATTCTGGCAGCTTCTATTTGATTAGAAGTTATCCATGATGCTTCCATAGCCATTAAACCGAACTCTCCATAAGTAACTTTATTACCTTTTTGAGCTTTACCAGCCATGCTTCCTCTATGAACTCTACGACGTTTTACTCTTTTTGGCATTAACATGAGTGTTTCCTCCTTCCTCGAACCTTACTAATTATTTATTACCTTTGTTTTCAGTTCTTTGAGGTCTTTGTCCTTGAGGTCTTTGTCCTTGTTGTGGTCTTTGACCTCTTCTATCAGTTCCTCTAGAATCTCTTCTTCTGTTATCTCTTTTATTATCTCTTCTGTCTCTTCTATTATCTTTTCTTTCTTCTCTTGGATTTATTCCGTTTTTAGTTGGTAATACTTCACCATGACAGATCCAAACTTTTATACCTATTTTTCCATAAGTAGTATCAGCTTCAGCAAATCCATAATCTATATCAGATCTTAAAGTATGAAGAGGTACATTTCCTTCGCTGTATCCTTCAGTTCTAGCCATTTCAGCTCCACCTAGTCTACCTGATGCAGAAACTTTTATACCTTTAGCTCCAGCTTTAAGTGCTCTTTGAACAGCTTGTTTCATAGCTCTTCTGAAAGCAACCCTTCTTTCTATAGCTAAAGCTATGTTTTCAGCAACTAGTTGAGCATTCTTATCTATAGCTCTTACCTCAACTATGTTTACTATTATATTTTTCTTAGTCATTTTTTCTAACTCAGCTTTTAATGCTTCTATTCCAGCCCCTGCTCTTCCTATAACAACACCTGGCTTAGCAACATGAAGATCTAATTTTATTTTATTAGCAGATCTTTCTATTTCTATTTTAGCAACTCCAGCAGAGTATAATTTATTTTTTAAGAATTTACGTATATTGTGGTCTTCTAATAATAACGCTCCGAACTCTTTTTTATCAGTTGTGAACCATCTTGAATCCCAATCTTTTATAACACCGACTCTTAATCCGTGTGGGTTAACCTTTTGTCCCATTTATTTCCCTCCTATCTGTGACTATTTTTTTTCTTTAACTACTACTTCTATGTGAGAAGTTCTTTTTCTTATCATAGTAGCTCTACCTTGAGCTCTAGGCATAAATCTCTTTATTGTTGGCCCTTGGTTAGCAACTATTGATTCTATATATAAATTTTCAGCATTCATTTCGTGATTGTTTTCAGCATTTGCTTTAGCAGATTTTACAACTTTTGCTATATCTGCAGCAGCACCTCTTGGAGTGAATTTTAATATCGCTAATGCTTCATCAACGTTTTTACCTCTAACAAGCGAACATATTTGTCCAGCTTTTCTTGGAGATACACGTACGTATTTTGCGATTGCTTTTGCTTCCATTTTTAATATCCTCCTTCCTTAGTAAGAATGGTATTATCTTCTCTTGTTACTCTTTTCGTCGTCTTTGTGCCCTTTGAACGTTCTTGTAGGAACAAATTCTCCTAATTTATGTCCAACCATATCTTCTGTTATATAAACAGGTATATGTCTTCTCCCATCGTGAACAGCTATAGTGTGTTCTACCATTTGAGGGAATATTGTTGAACTTCTTGACCAAGTCTTTATAACTTCCTTATTTCCTGATGCATTCATAGCTTCAACTTTCTTTAAAAGTCTTGCATGTATAAAAGGTCCTTTTTTAGTTGATCTTGACATCTAATTTCCTCCTCTCTGAGTAAAATAAATCCATAAAATCTATTTAATCATCTATTATTTAGTTCTTCTTGAAACTATTAATTTATTAGATGCTTTGTTTTTCTTTCTAGTTTTGTATCCAAGTGCAGGTTTACCCCATGGAGTAACTGGTCCAGATCTACCGATTGGAGCTCTACCTTCACCACCACCGTGAGGGTGATCGCAAGGGTTCATTACAGATCCTCTAACTGTAGGTCTTATACCCATGTGTCTAACTCTACCAGCTTTACCTATAACAATGTTTCCATGTTCTACATTACCAACTTGCCCTATAGTAGCTTTACACTCTATAGAAACGTATCTCATTTCTCCTGATGGTAATCTTAATAAAGCTTTTGTTCCTTCTTTAGCCATTAATTGAGCAGAAACACCAGCAGATCTAACTAACTGAGCTCCTTTTCCTGGTTTTAATTCTATGTTGTGAATTACTGTACCAACTGGCATATTTTTTAATGCTAATGCATTCCCTGGTTTTATATCAGAATCTGGTCCTGACATTAAAGTATCTCCTACTTTTATTCCAACTGGAGCTAATATATATCTTTTTTCACCATCAGCATAGTTTAATAAAGCTATGTTAGCAGTTCTGTTTGGATCATATTCAACAGTTGCAACTTTTGCAGGTATTCCATCTTTATTTCTTTTGAAATCTATTACTCTATATTTTCTTCTGTTTCCTCCACCTCTGTGACGAACAGTTATTTTACCGTGAGCATTTCTACCAGAGTTCTTCTTTAAAGAAACTAAAAGAGATTTCTCTGGTTGGTTAGTTGTTATCTCATCAGATTTTAAAACTGTCATTTGTCTTAAGGCAGGAGAAGTTGGTTTAAACTTTTTAATAGCCATCTTTTATCCTCCTTACGTTAATTAAGGTATTACATTCCTTGGAAGAATTCTATTTCTTTAGAATCAGCAGTTAACTTAACTACCGCTTTTTTGAAACTTGCAGTTCTTCCTACACTTCTACCCATTCTTTTAACTTTTCCATCGTAGTTTAATGTGTTTACTTTATCAACATTAACTCCGAATATAGTTTCTACAGCTTTTTTTATTTCAGTTTTATTAGCATTCTTGCTTACTACAAATGTGTATTTGTTTTCAGCCATTTCAGCCATACTTTGTTCTGTAACGATTGGTTTTATTATTATATCGTGTGGATTAGTCATTATGCGTACACCTCCTCCACTTTTTTAACAGCATCTGTTGTTATTACGAAAGAATCGTATTTTAAGATATCATAAACATTTATAGTATTAACTAATGCAGTTTCAACACCTTGTATATTTGCTGCTGATTTTATTACGTTTTCATTTTTCTCAGCCATTACTACTAAAGCTTTTTTACCAGCATTTATGTTTTTTAATACAGCTGCGAAATCTTTAGTTTTAGGCGCTTCCATAGTTAAAGCATCTAATACTATTATTTCATTGTTTTGTACTTTTGAAGATAAAGCAGATTTCATAGCTAATCTTCTAACTTTTCTAGGTAAAGTATATCTGTAATTTCTTGGCTTTGGTGCAAAAGCAACTCCTCCACCTATCCATTGTACAGCTCTTATAGAACCTTGTCTCGCTCTACCTGTTCCTTTTTGTTTCCAAGGTTTTCTTCCGCCACCTCTAACTTCTGCTCTAGTTTTTGCAGATTGAGTACCTTGTCTTTTATTTGCAAGTTGGTTTTTAACTACTTCATATAAAACATGTTCGTTAACTTCAACATTGAATATAGAATCAGCTAATTCTATTTCACCAACATTTTGTCCATTCATATTCAATACATTTAATTTTGGCATTGTGCATCCTCCTTTCTTAGGTTAGTCTTATTTAGAAGCCTTAACTGCTTCTTTTATTGTTACTACTGAACCTTTAGCTCCTGGTATAGCACCTTTAACTAGTATAAAGTTCTTTTCAGCGTCAACTCTTACGACTTCTAAGTTTTGAACTGTAACTTTTACGCTACCCATGTGTCCAGCTAATTTTTTGTTTTTGAAAACTCTACCTGGGTAAGAACAAGCTCCCATTGAACCTGGTCTTCTGTGGTATCTAGAACCGTGAGTTTCAGGACCTCTTGATTGACCATGTCTTTTTATTGGACCTTGGAATCCTTTCCCTTTAGATATTCCTGTCACATCTATCATTTCACCTGTAGCGAATACGTCAGCTTTTATTTCTTGTCCAACTGTATAAGCATCTACAGACTCAACTCTGAATTCTTTTAAATGTTTTTTTAATGTGTTAGCTGCAGCTAAGTGCCCTTTTTGAGGTTTGTTTAAAGATTTTTCTTTAGCATCTACAAAACCTACTTGAACTGCATTGTATCCATCATTTTCTATTGTTTTAACTTGTGTTACAACAACTGGTCCTGCCTCAACAACCGTTACTGGAATTACTTCACCAGCTTCAGCAAATACTTGAGTCATACCTATTTTTTTTCCTAATATTCCTTTCATATTAGCACCTCCTATAATTCTTACAGCGGATTACCTAATTTGGTAATCATTCTAAGATAGTCACCTTATAGGATAATATCTTAGGTGTTTGTTCTTATAACTTTATTTCTATATCAACACCTGCTGGTAAGTCTAATTTCATTAAAGAATCAACAGTCTTAGGTGTTGGGTTTGTTATGTCTATTAATCTTTTGTGAGTTCTTATTTCGAATTGTTCTCTAGAATCTTTGTATTTATGAACAGCTCTTAATATAGTAACTATTTGCTTTTCTGTTGGTAGTGGCACAGGTCCTGAAACTTGTGATCCAGCTTTTTTAGCAGTTTCAACTATTTTTCCAGCAGAAAAATCTAACAGTTTGTGATCATAAGATTTTAATCTTATTCTTATTTTTTCATTTTTAGCCATGTTTTATTTCCCTCCTTCTTCGCTTGTTTATCATTAGTCCTTATTTATTTTAATACCGATACACACTTCCGGGTGTTCCTGTTTTTCAAAAGCAAAAATATTAAAATTTTAAGACCAATTCTCTTTCCTTATAATTCGTATCTCTCAAGCACACTATTATAGTTTATCTTATTATTAACTTTTTTTCAAGATATTTTTTTATTTTTTGTATACATTATTTTTTTAATCTTTGCATTCAAAAAAATTTTATCTTTTTTTCTTACAACGACTTGATTAGTATATAATTTTTTTACTCACTTGTCAACATAGTATACAAAAAAAGAGAGGTTTAACCCCCTCTTTATTTCTATATATAAATAACCTGTTTATAGATTATTCTACTATTGTTGCTACAACTCCTGAAGCTACTGTTCTTCCACCTTCTCTGATGGCGAATCTTAATCCTTCTTCAACACATATAGAGTTTATTAAATCAACTTCTATAGTTACGTTATCTCCAGGCATTACCATTTCTGTTCCTTCTGGTAATTTACAAGCTCCTGTTACGTCTGTTGTTCTGAAGTAGAATTGTGGTCTGTATCCATCGAAGAATGGAGTATGTCTTCCACCTTCTTCTTTTTTAAGAACATATATCTCTGCAGTGAACTTTGTATGAGCGTTAACTGAACCTGGCTTAGCTAATACTTGTCCTCTTTCGATATCATCTCTTTGAACACCTCTTAATAATGCTCCTATATTATCTCCAGCTTGTGCGCTATCTAATAATTTTCTGAACATTTCTACACCAGTTACAACAACTTTTCTTGGCTCTTCAGTTAATCCTACTAATTCAACCTCGTCTTGTACTTTTAATACTCCTCTTTCTACTCTACCTGTAGCAACTGTTCCTCTTCCTGTTATAGAGAATACGTCTTCTACTGGCATTAAGAATGGCTTATCTACATCTCTCTCTGGAGCTGGTATATACTCATCTATTTGTTCGAATAATTCAACTATTTTGTCTCCCCACTCTGATGAAGAATCTTCTAATGCTTTTAATGCTGACCCTCTTACTATTGGAGTGTCATCTCCTGGGAATTCATATTCGTTTAATAATTCTCTTACTTCCATTTCAACTAACTCTAATAATTCTTCGTCGTCTACCATGTCACATTTGTTTAAGAATACTACTATGTATGGTACACCAACTTGTCTTGATAATAGTATATGCTCTCTTGTTTGAGGCATTGGTCCATCAGTTGCTGAACAAACTAATATAGCACCGTCCATTTGAGCTGCTCCTGTTATCATGTTTTTAACGTAGTCAGCATGTCCTGGGCAGTCAACGTGAGCGTAGTGTCTGTTTGGAGTTTCGTATTCAACGTGAGCTGTTGATATTGTGATTCCTCTTTCTCTTTCTTCTGGAGCTTTATCTATGTTAGCGAAATCTACAGCTTCTCCTAATTGATATCTATCAAATAATGTTTTTGTTATTGCAGCTGTTAATGTAGTTTTACCGTGGTCAACGTGACCTATTGTTCCTATATTAACGTGTGGTTTATTTCTTTCAAATTTAGCCTTAGCCATTGTGAAATACCTCCTAATATATTTTATTATTATAATTTATTATCATAAGACGAGGATAAACCTCGTCTTACTAATTTATTTATTTATAAGATAAATAATTATTATTTACCTTCAGCAACTTTCTTAGCAACATTTGCTGGAACTTGCTCATAGTGATCAAATATCATTGTATAAGTCGCTCTACCTTGAGTAGTAGATCTTAATTCAGTAGAGTATCCAAACATTTCTGAAAGTGGAACGAATGCATTTATAACTTGTGCTCCGTTTCTAGCTTCCATACCTTGGATTAGACCTCTCTTAGAGTTTAGTCCACCCATAACGTCTCCCATGTACTCTTCTGGAGTAACAACTTCAACTTTGAAGAATGGCTCAAGTAATACTGAATTACCTTTCTTAAGAGCTTCTTTCATAGCCATTGAACCAGCCATTTTGAACGCCATTTCTGATGAATCGACTTCATGGTAAGAACCATCATATAATTCAACAGCTACGTCAACAACTGGGTAACCAGCTACTAGACCAGATTGCATAGCACCTTGTATACCAGTGTCAGTTGGTCCAACATATTCTTTAGGTACAGATCCACCAACAGTTTTGTTTTCGAATTTGTATCCAAGACCTGGCTCTTGTGGGTTAACTCTAAGTTTAACATGTCCGTATTGTCCTCTACCACCTGATTGTTTAGAGTATTTGTACTCTACATCAACTGGTTGAGTTATAGTTTCTCTGTAAGCAACTTGAGGAGCACCAACATTAGCTTCTACTTTGAACTCTCTTAGTAATCTATCAACGATTATTTCTAAGTGTAATTCACCCATACCTGATATTATAGTTTGTCCTGTTTCTTCATCAGACTTAACTGTGAAAGTTGGATCTTCCTCAGCTAGTTTTTGAAGAGCTATACCCATTTTTTCTTGAGCTGCTTTAGATTTTGGTTCTATAGCAACAGATATAACTGGTTCAGGGAATTCCATAGATTCAAGTATTATTGGGTTAGCTGGGTCACATAAAGTATCTCCAGTAGTAGTATCTTTAAGACCTACTGCTGCAGCTATATCTCCAGCATATACTTCTGTTATTTCTTCTCTTGTATTAGCATGCATTTGAAGTATACGACCTATTCTTTCTCTCTTACCTTTAGTAGAGTTAAGAACGTAAGATCCACCTTGCATTACACCAGAGTAAACTCTGAAGAATGCTAACTTCCCAACGAATGGGTCAGTCATTATTTTGAATGCTAAAGCCGAGAATGGCTCTTCATCAGATGAGTGTCTTTCATCTTCTTCTCCATTTTCTAATACACCTTTTATAGCTGGTATATCAGTTGGAGCTGGTAAGTATTCAACAACACCATCTAATAATAACTGAACACCTTTGTTTTTGTATGCAGAACCACAGAATACTGGGTTCATTTCACATGCTATAGTAGCTTTTCTTATAGCAGTTTTTATTTCTTCTACTGAGAACTCTTCGCCTTCAAGATATTTCATCATTAACTCTTCATCAGTTTCAGCTACAGCTTCAACTAATTTTTCTCTCCACTCAGCAGCTAACTCTTTCATATCTTCAGGTATTTCAGTTCTTTCTATTTCTCTTCCTAAGTCGTCTTTGTATATATGAGCACACATTTCTACTAAGTCAACTTCACCTTGTAACCAATCTTCTTTACCTATTGGTAATTGAACTGGTACAGCATTTGCATTTAATCTATCTTTCATCATTTGTACAACATTGTAGAAGTCTGCACCCATGATGTCCATTTTATTTACGAATGCTACTCTAGGTACTTCATAGTTATCTGCTTGTCTCCATACGTTCTCAGATTGAGGTTCAACCCCACCTTTAGCACAGAAAACAGCAACAGAACCATCAAGAACTCTTAGTGATCTTTCAACTTCAACAGTGAAATCCACGTGTCCTGGAGTATCTATTATATTTATTCTATGACCTTTCCATTGAGCAGTAGTAGCGGCAGAAGTTATTGTTATACCTCTTTCCTTCTCTTGCTCCATCCAGTCCATTTGAGAAGCTCCTTCATGAGTTTCTCCTATTTTATGAGTTTGTCCAGTATAGAACAGGATTCTTTCTGTAGTAGTAGTTTTTCCTGCATCTATATGGGCCATTATTCCTATATTTCTTGTTTTTTCTAAAGGAAACTGTCTAGCCATGGTTATCCTCCTTAAGATATCCTTTATTATTTCATATCAAACAAATTCTATTCTTAATTTGTATAAAATTAGAATCTGTAATGAGCAAATGCTTTATTAGCTTCTGCCATTTTATGAGTATCTTCTCTTTTCTTAACTGATGCACCAGTGTTATTAGCTGCATCCATTATTTCTTTAGCAAGTTTTTCAACCATACCTTTTTCACCACGAGCTCTAGTATAGTTTACTAACCATCTTAAACCTAAAGTTTGTCTTCTCTCTGGTCTAACTTCTATTGGCACTTGGTAGTTAGCTCCACCAACTCTTCTTGCTTTAACTTCTAAAACTGGCATTATGTTATCCATAGCTTTATTGAATACTTCTAAAGCATCTTCTCCAGTTTTTTCAGCAACTATAGCAAAAGCATCATACACGATTGTTTGAGCTTTTCCTTTTTTTCCATCTATCATTAAATTGTTTATTAATTTACTTACCACTTTACTTCCATACATTGGATCTGGTAAAACTTCTCTTTTTGGAACATTACCTTTTCTTGGCATTTTGCTTCCCTCCTTAATTATTAAATCTTAAATCATAGGTACTCGACATAATAAAATGCCGTGATGCCATAAATACGAATATATATTTAAAGCACCGCACTATAATATTGTCATTTTATTGTTTAGTTTAGTAATCTATTTTTTTGCAGCTTTAGGTTTCTTAGCACCATATTTAGATCTTGATTGCATTCTCTTATCAACACCTGCAGTATCTAATGTACCTCTTAATATATGGTATCTAACCCCTGGAAGGTCTTTTACTCTTCCTCCTCTTATAAGAACAACACTATGCTCTTGTAAGTTGTGTCCTTCTCCTGGTATATAAGCAGAAACCTCTATACCATTAGTTAATCTAACTCTTGCAACTTTTCTTAAAGCTGAGTTAGGTTTCTTAGGAGTAACTGTTTTTACTGAAGTACAAACTCCTCTTTTTTGTGGAGCACTAGCATCAGTAGATTTTTTGTGTAAAGAGTTGAACCCTTTTTGTAATGCTGGAGCAGTAGATTTCTTTTCTATTGCTTTTCTACTTTTACGAACTAATTGGTTAATTGTTGGCATCATCTGCACCTCCTTTTCAATATTTTCGATCTTAAATGATCGCCAACTAAATCAATATGAATTCATACTGACTTTGTAATAGCTTGTCACTATAAAATGTAATAAAAAGCCACTATAAATATAGGGCAACATTTGATAGTTTGGTACTTATAGTTCTTTAATTATATATAAATGCTTATTTAAAAGTTTACTAAAAACCAGTGGTTTAAGTAAACTTTTAAATTTCACACTTTTACATTTTAACATCACCGTCAACCGATGTCAAGAACTCTTTAATTTGCATTTTTGTATTATTCTTCTATCTTTTCAACGGCTATATTTCTATATTTTTTCATTCCTGTTCCTGCTGGAATCAACTTTCCTAATATAACATTCTCTTTTAATCCTATTAAGTGGTCTTCTTTTCCTTTTATTGCAGCTTCAGTTAAAACCCTTGTAGTTTCTTGGAATGAAGCAGCTGATAGGAACGATTCTGTAGCAAGAGATGCTTTAGTTATTCCAAGTAATACTCTCTTAGCTGTTGCTGGTCTAAGTCCATTAGCTATAGCTTCATCATTACATTTTTCAAATGTTAATACATCTTCATAACCACCTGGTAATAAATCTGTATCTCCTGGATCTTCAACCTTAACTTTAGACAACATTTGTCTTACTATAACTTCTATATGCTTGTCGTTAACGTCAACCCCTTGAAGTCTATAAACTCTTTGAACCTCTTTAACTATATATTCTTGAACTCCACCTATACCTTTAACTCTTACGATATCGTGTGGATTTATAGAACCTTGTGTTAAAGCATCTCCAGCTTTAACCGTTTGACCTTGTTTAACTCTTAATCTAGAGTTATAAGCTATTGCGTAAACTTGTTTTTCACCTTCATGTGGTATAACTATTATTTCTTTTCTCTTACCTGTTTCATCTATTTCAACTCTACCATCTATTTCAGCTATTACAGCTAAACCTTTAGGTTTTCTTGCTTCAAATAACTCTTCGACCCTTGGAAGACCCTGAGTTATATCTCCACCGGCAACCCCACCTGTATGGAATGTACGCATTGTAAGCTGTGTACCCGGTTCACCGATTGATTGAGCGGCTATTATACCTATAGCTTCACCTATATTAACTTCTTTTCCAGTAGCTAAGTTTCTACCATAACATTTCGAACAAACACCATGTCTAGTTTTACAGTTAAGAACAGTTCTTATTTGAACTTCTTCTATCCCTGCTGCTACCATTTCTTCAGCTTGTTCTTCCATTATCATAGCATCAGCTTCCACTATAACTTCATCAGTATTAGGATTTACTATAGGATCTATAGTATATCTCCCTACTATTCTGTCATAGATTTCTTCAATAACCTCGTTACCTTCCTTTATAGCCACGATTGTTGAAGTGTCAGTAGTTCCACAATCATAATCTCTAACTATAACATCTTGAGAAACGTCAACAAGTCTTCTTGTTAAGTATCCTGAATCGGCTGTACGAAGAGCTGTATCCGAAAGTCCTTTTCTAGCACCATGTGATGATATAAAGTATTCCATAACTGATAACCCTTCACGGAAGTTAGATTTAACTGGGATTTCTACTGTTTTACCAGATGCATTGGCCATAAGACCACGCATACCAGCTAACTGTCTTATCTGATTCTTAGACCCTCTGGCTCCTGAATGGGCCATTATAAAAATGTTGTTCATTCTTTCAAGTCCATCCATAAGTGCGTCAGTTACTTTATTTGTAGTTTCAGTCCAAGTTTCTATAACTTTCTCATATCTTTCTTCGTCAGATATAAGTCCTCTTCCGTAAGCTTTTTCAAACTTATCAACTTGTTTTTCAGCAGCAGCTATATATTCTGCTTTTTCTTTTGGTACTTTCATATCTGCAACAGCAACTGTTATACCACCAACTGTAGAATATTTAAATCCTAAAGCTTTTATGTGGTCTAGAACTTCTGCAGTTTTTGTATTACCATGTCTTCTAAAGCATTTGTCTATTATTTTGCCTAATGCCTTTTTATCAACTAGGAAATCTATTTCTAATTTGAATTTATCTACATTTCTATCTACAAATCCTAAGTCCTGAGGCATATTTTCATTGAATATAAATCTACCTACAGTACTTTCTATTAATCCTGTTGTTCCATCTGGGAACACTGTTCTTACTTTAACAGTAGCATGTAATTCAACAGCTTTAGTTTCGTAAGCCATTAATAATTCATTGTAGTCTTTAAATATACTTCCTGTTCCTTTTTCTCCACCTTGTGATTCTATTGTTAAATAATAACTTCCTAGAACCATATCTTGAGATGGAGTAGTTATCGGAGAACCATCTTTAGGCGCAAGTATATTATTTACAGAAAGCATTAAGAATCTTGCTTCTGCTTGCGCTTCCACAGATAAAGGAACGTGAACGGCCATTTGGTCACCATCGAAGTCAGCATTATACGCCGTACATACAAGTGGATGTAACTTGATTGCTTTTCCTTCAACTAATATTGGCTCAAATGCTTGTATACCTAATCTGTGTAGTGTCGGTGCACGGTTAAGTAAAACTGGGTGACTCTTGATTACATCTTCAAGTACATCCCATACTTCTGGTTTTACTTTTTCAACTATAGATTTGGCACTCTTAATATTGTGCGCATAACCTTCTTTAACTAATCTATCCATTACAAATGGCTTGAATAATTCAAGTGCCATTTTTCTTGGAAGACCACATTGATAGAATTTAAGCTCTGGTCCAACAACTATAACAGAACGTCCTGAATAGTCAACACGTTTTCCAAGTAAGTTTTGACGGAAACGTCCTTGCTTACCTTTTAACATGTCTGATAAAGACTTAAGTGGTCTATTACCAGGCCCAGTTACCGGTCTTCCCCTTCTACCATTGTCTATTAGAGCATCTACTGCTTCTTGAAGCATTCTCTTTTCATTTCTAACGATGATATCAGGAGCTCCAAGTTCTAATAATCTTTTAAGTCTGTTATTTCTATTTATAACTCTTCTATATAAGTCATTTAAATCAGAAGTTGCAAATCTACCTCCATCTAATTGAACCATCGGTCTTAAGTCTGGCGGAATTACTGGAATAGCATCTAATATCATCCATTCTGGCTTATTACCAGATTTTCTGAATGCTTCAACAACTTCTAATCTTCTTATTGTTCTTACCCTTTTTTGTCCAGTACTGTCTTTTAAGTCATCTCTTAACATTTTAGACTCTTTTTCTAAGTCTATATTTTGTAAAAGTTTGTTAACAGCCTCTGCACCCATTCCAACTTCAAAAGTGTTTCCATGTTCTCTGTAAACAGTTCTAAACTTATCTTCGTTTATTAACTCTTTTTCGTTTAATCCTGTTTCTCCTGGATTAATAACAACATAAGAAGCGAAATATAATATTTTTTCTAGTGATCTAGGTGACATGTCAAGCAAAAGACCCATTCTACTTGGTATTCCTTTGAAGTACCAGATGTGAGACATAGGAGCTGCAAGCTCTATATGTCCCATTCTAGATCTTCTTACTTTAGATTTAGTAACTTCAACACCACATCTATCACATATTACACCTTTATATCTAACTCTTCTGTATTTCCCACAATGACATTCCCAGTCTTTTTGTGGTCCAAATATTCTTTCACAGAATAAACCGTCTTTCTCCGGCTTTAAAGTACGGTAGTTTATCGTTTCTGGTTTTTTCACTTCACCATAAGACCATTCTCTTATTCTTTCTGGAGAAGCTAATCCTATTTTAATCGACTCGAAATTGTTTAATTCAAACAAGGAGTTCTCTCCCTTCTATTTGATATTTATTTTATAAAACTACGCTTTATAATCATCGTTCTCATCATTGCTGTAGTCAAAATCATCGTAACTCATATCATCTAATAATTCTTCATCTTCTTCTTCAACTTCTATTTCTTCTATCATGTGGTTTTCTTGAACGTCAGTATCATCACTAACTACTGAACCTTCAAAATCACTTTCTGGTTCATCGAAGTCAACATTTTCTTTAACTTCTAATTCTTCATCTTCTTCTGATAATATTTTTACATCTAAACATAAAGATTGAAGTTCTTTTATTAACACTTTGAATGATTCTGGTATACCTGGTTCAGGTATGTTTTCACCTTTTACGATAGCTTCGTAAGTTCTAACACGACCAACAACATCATCTGATTTAACAGTAAGTATTTCTTGTAGGATGTGAGATGCACCGTATGCTTCTAATGCCCAAACCTCCATCTCACCGAATCTTTGTCCACCAAATTGTGCTTTACCACCAAGTGGTTGTTGAGTAACTAGTGAGTATGGTCCTGTACTTCTTGCATGTAACTTATCATCTACTAGATGGTGAAGTTTTAAGTAGTACATGTATCCAACTGTTATCCTGTTATCAAATGATTCACCTGTTCTACCATCAAATAAAGTTAATTTTCCATCTCTTGAATATCCAGCTTCTTCAAGAGCATCTTGAATATCATACTCATTAGCTCCATCAAATACTGATGTTGCAACATGCCATCCTAATTTCTTAGCTGCAAGTCCTAAGTGCATTTCAAGAACCTGACCGATGTTCATACGAGATGGTATACCTTGTGGATTCAGTACTATATCCATAGGTGTTCCGTCTTCCATAAATGGCATATCTTCTTCTGGTAATACTCTTGAGATAACCCCTTTGTTACCATGACGTCCGGCCATTTTATCTCCGACTTTTATTTTTCTTTTCTTAGCGATGTAACATCTTACACTCTCATTTACACCTGGTGATAAGTCATCACCATTTTCTCTTGTAAATACTTTTATATCAACTATGATACCAGATTCTCCATGAGGAACCTTAAGAGATGTATCTCTAACTTCTCTTGCTTTTTCTCCGAATATTGCACGAAGTAGTCTTTCTTCAGCAGTAAGCTCAGTTTCCCCTTTCGGAGTTACCTTACCAACTAATATATCTCCTGAATCTACCTCAGCACCTATTCTGATTATACCTCTTTCATCTAAGTTCTTAATTGCATTCTCAGATACGTTTGGTATATCTCTAGTGATTTCTTCTGGTCCTAGTTTAGTATCTCTTGCCTCACATTCATATTCTTCAATATGAATTGTTGACAATCTATCTTCTTTAACAAGTCTTTCATTTATTAAAACAGCATCCTCATAGTTGTACCCTTCCCAAGTCATGAAGGCTATTAGGCAGTTTCTTCCTAAAGCTACTTCTCCTAGATCTGTTGCTGGACCATCTGCTATAACATCACCAGCTTCTATCATATCATTTTTACTTATGATAGGAGTTTGGTTAACACATGTACCAGAGTTAGATCTTTTGAATTTAAGTAGTTTATACTTGTCTCTATTTCCATCTTCTCTTTTTATTATTATTTCATCTGCAGTAACTCTTTCTGCTATACCAGAATGTTTAGCTACCACAACTGCTCCTGAGTCTTTTGCTGCTCTATATTCACAACCAGTTCCTATGATTGGTGCTTCTCTTCTTACAAGAGGCACGGCTTGACGCTGCATGTTTGATCCCATTAGGGCACGGTTGGCGTCATCATTTTCAAGGAATGGTATCATAGCTGTAGCTATAGAAACAACTTGTTTTGGAGATATATCCATAAAGTCTACTCTATTAGCAGGAAGTAATTCAACAGTACCATTAACTGTTCTACAAACTACTCTATTGTTTACAAACTCACCATTATCTTTTAATGGCTCATTTGCCTGAGCTCTTACAAATATATCTTCTTCGTCAGCAGTTAAATACTGAATTTCATCTGTTATTCTGCCAGTTTCTTTATCATATTTTCTGTAAGGAGATTCTATAAATCCATATTCATTTATTTTAGCATAAGTTCCTAGAGAGTTTATAAGACCGATATTTGGTCCTTCTGGAGTCTCTATAGGACACATTCTACCGTAATGAGAATGATGAACGTCACGCACTTCGAATCCAGCTCTTTCTCTTGAAAGTCCACCTGGTCCTAATGCTGATAATCTTCTCTTATGAGTTAATTCTGACAATGGATTTGTTTGATCCATGAACTGAGATAACTGAGAGCTACCAAAGAATTCTTTAATCGCAGCTGAAACTGGTCTTATATTTACTAATGCTTGTGGAGTTATAGATTCCATGTCTTGTACAGTCATTCTTTCTCTTATAACTCTTTCCATTCTTGAAAGACCAATTCTCACTTGATTTTGTAATAATTCACCAACAGATCTTATTCTTCTATTTCCCAAGTGGTCTATATCATCTATAGTTCCAACATCAGAGAATAGATTAAATTGATAATTTATAGATGCTATAATATCGTCTAATAAGATATGCTTTGGTATTAATTCTCTCATTCTTATTCTTAAAGCTTCTTTTATTTCTTCTTCAGTAGTACATTCAGATAAAATTTCTTTTAATGTTGGATAATGTACTTTTTCTTTGATTTTTAAATCATCTATATCAAATTTAATATGAGACTTGATGTCTACAAAATTATTTCCTATTACTTTAACTTTTTTGTCTTCTTCAGCTAAAACGCTAACAACGTTTATACCTGAATTTTGTATCTCCCAAGCTTTTTCGTAAGATATTTTTTCTCCATCTTTTACGAAAACTTCTCCTGTTTCAGGATTTATTATATCTTCGCAAGATATTCTGTTCATTATTCTATAAGCTAATGCTAATTTCTTATTGAACTTATATCTTCCTACTTTTGCTAAGTCATATCTTTTTGCATCAAAGAATAAAGCATTGATTAATGATGATGCACTCTCTACAGTAGGTGGTTCACCTGGTCTTAATTTTTTATAAATTTCAACTAAACCAGACTCTACTGAATTAGTATTGTCCTTGTCTAATGTAGCTAGTAATCTTTCATCTTCACCTAATAGCTCTTTTATTTCTTCGTCTGTTCCTATACCTAATGCTCTTAAAAGAACTGTTACAGGTTGCTTTCTTGTTCTATCAACTCTTACATAGATAACATCATTAGTATCAGTTTCGTATTCTAACCATGCTCCTCTATTTGGTATAACAGTTGAAGATATCAGTTTTTTACCAGTTTTCATATCTCTATCAAGTGCATAGTATACACCAGGAGATCTAACCAGTTGACTTACTATAACTCTTTCCGCTCCATTAATGACAAAAGTTCCTCTATCTGTCATAAGAGGAAAATCTCCCATGAAGACCTTTTGTTCCTTAATTTCTCCAGTCTCTTTATTTATAAGTCTTACTTTTACATTTAGAGGTGCATGATATGTAGCATCTCTTTCTTTACACTCTTCTATATCGTATTTTGGTTTTTCGTCTAAAGAGTAATCTACGAATTCTAATATTAAATTTCCCGTGTAGTCTTCTATTGGAGAAATGTCCTCAAATACTTCTTTTAAACCTTCTTCTAAAAACCACTTATAGGAATCAACTTGTATTTCTATAAGATTTGGTAAATCAGCTATTTCTTTTATTTTAGAAAAGCTCATTCTAGTTCTCTTACCTATCGTGACAGGGTATGGCATTCACTTTTCACCTCTCAATAATTAAAAATAAAACCATTGTGATTCTAACGCATCTAGGAATTATACCACAAATCTGACTAAATTTCAATATTCTTATTGCCCAATCTTTTTAATTTTATGTATTAAAATTTTATTCACAAAATATGCATTATTTATTATGCTCAAAAAATCAAACAATAATTCTAGTTTTTTAAAAAATTTCCAAACTAGAGAATAGAAAACAGAAGTAATTTTACATCTACTTTCTATTCTCTAGTTTATCATTTCATTTTTAGCTTAAAAAAAGGCATCTAACTAAGATGCCTTTTATATTTTTATTATTAGCTTTTAATAACTATATTATAATTATTTAACTTCTACAGAAGCTCCAGTTTCTTCTAATTTAGCTTTCATTTCTTCAGCTTCTTCTTTAGAAACTCCTTCTTTTAATGTTTTAGGAGCATTGTCAACTAATTCTTTAGCTTCTTTTAATCCTAAACCAGTTATCTCTCTAACTGCTTTTATAACTTTAACTTTTGATGCACCAGCGTTAGCTAATACTACATCAAATTCAGTTTTTTCTTCAGCAGCAGCACCACCAGCAGCACCAGCAACCATTACTGGAGCAGAAGCAGATACCCCGAATTTTTCTTCTGCAGCTTTTACTAATTCATTTAATTCTGTAACTTTCATTTGCTCTATAGCTTCTAATATTTGTTCTATTGTCATTTTTCGCACCTCCGAAATTATTTTCTAATTTTTTATTATTATCTTTTATAATTGTTAATTTTTAATTAACTGACAATTAAGCTTCTTGTCCTTCTTTTTCTTTTATTAACGCGTCTAATAAGTAAGCGAAGTTAGACATTGGAGCTTTTAAGCTACCAAGTAATTTAGCAAGAAGAACTTCTCTTGGTGGTATGTTAGCAAACTCAACGATTTGAGCTTCGTTGTAGAATGTGCCTTCAACAACACCCATTTTTAATTTCATTTTTGGATGAGAATCCATAAATTCTTTTATAACTCTAGCTGGAGCTATTGGATCTTCGTAACCAAATGCTATAGCATTAGTTCCTACTAATAATTCATCATTGAACTCAGATATTCCAACTTCTTGAGCTGCTCTTCTTACTAAAGTATTTTTGTATACCTTGTATTCAACACCAGCTTCTCTCATTTTCTTTCTAAGTTCTGTAACTTCTTCAACTGTAAGTCCTTTGTAATCAACAACTATAGTAGAAGACGATTTTTGTAATTTTTCAACTATCTCTGCAACAACTTGTGATTTTATTTGTAAAGCTTCTCTCATCTAGATGTGCACCTCCTTCACCATGTAGGTTATAATTCGCCGCGATTCATCATATAAAAAGCTTTTATATTATCTATTGCATAGACCACATAAAAGCTTTAGTATTATCATTTATCTAAAACCTCGGTAGGGTATTTAAGCTAAAGCACCTACTGTCTACGGCAAATTTATTCAATTTTATATCAACAAATGTTATATTAACATTTTTGCAAGCTTGTGTCAACTGGAATAATTAATCAATAATTAGTCAGTTATTTTAGCTGCGTTTATTTTTACTCCAGGTCCCATTGTAGAAGCAACTGTTACACTTCTTAAATAAGTTCCTTTTGCTGAAGATGGCTTAGCTTTTACTATAGCAGACATTAATGTCACAAAGTTTTCAGCTAATTTTTCTCCACCGAAAGATACTTTTCCTACTGGAACGTGAACTATATTGTTTTTATCTAATCTGTATTCAACTTTACCAGCTTTTATTTCTTCTATAGCTTTAGTAACATCAAATGTAACTGTTCCTGATTTTGGATTTGGCATTAAACCTTTTGGCCCTAACACTCTACCTAATCTACCAACTACACCCATCATATCTGGAGTAGCAACAACTACATCAAAGTCAAACCAGTTTTCTTTTTGTATTTTTTGTACTAAATCTTCAGCACCTACGAAATCAGCACCTGCAGCTTGAGCTTCTGCAGCTTTTTCTCCTTTAGCAAAAACTAAAACTTTTTTAGTTTTCCCAGTTCCGTGAGGTAATACTATAGCACCTCTAACTTGTTGGTCAGCATGACGTCCGTCAACACCTAATTTTATATGAGCTTCTACAGTCTCGTCAAATTTAGCTGTAGCTATTTCAGCAACTAAATCTAAAGCTTCTTTTGAATCATATAATTTTGTTCTATCTATTTTTGCTAATGCTTGAGCATATTTTTTACTTTTATTAGCCATTTTATTTTTCCTCCTGTGGTTTATTTGCGGTTTTACAACCTCCCACTTCTTATACGAAGTGTCTAATCTAAAATTAGTCTTCTACTACGATACCCATACTTCTTGCAGTACCAGATATCATTCTCATAGCAGCTTCTACTGAAGCAGCATTTAAGTCAGGCATTTTTAATTCAGCTATTTCTCTAACTTGAGCTGAAGTTAAAGTTGCAACTTTCTTTTTGTTTGGTTCTCCAGACGCAGAGTCTAAACCAGCAGCTTTCTTTAATAATACTGCAGCTGGTGGAGTTTTAGTTATGAAGCTGAAAGATCTATCTTGATATACAGTTATAACAACTGGTATTATCATTCCAGCTTGATCTGCAGTTTTAGCATTGAATTCTTTAGTGAATCCCATTATGTTAACTCCGTGTTGTCCTAATGCTGGACCAACTGGTGGAGCTGGAGTAGCCTTTCCTGCAGGTATTTGTAATTTTATTTGACCTATAACTTTTTTAGCCATTACGATCGCACCTCCTCAAATTTCCTATTGCGTTATTATATTCTTTCTATGTTTTTAAGACTCATCTCAAGTGGTGTTTCTTTTCCACCAAATGCGTCTATACATATTCTTGCTGTGTCATTATTTGTGTCAACATGTTTAACAGTTCCTGTTTGACCTACAAATGGACCAGTTGTAATTTTTACAACTTCACCAACTTCTAAATCTTCCGGACCGTTCACTTTAAATACAGTTAAATCAATTCCCATTGCTTCAACTTCGGCTTCACTTAGTGGTACTGGTTTAGATCCAGGACCTACAAATCCTGTAACGCCTTTAGTATTTCTTACTATATACCAAGATTCATCAGTTATTATCATTTTGATTAAAACATAACTTGGATATATTTTTCTTTGTCTAACTTTTTCTTTTCCTGTTTTTGTAGTTTCCACTACATCTTCAGTTGGTACAACCACATCTGTTATGAATTGTTCCATGCCTCTTGTTTTTACGGCTTTTTCTATGGTAGCTTTAACTTTGTTTTCATGTCCTGAATAAGTATGAACAACATACCATCTTGCTTCTTGTAACTCTGACATTTGTTTTCTCCTTTTAATCTATTTTAGTATTAATCCTAGTGCACCAGATAATACAGTGTCTAATCCCCATACTAATATAGTAAACGAAATAATTGTAGCTAAAACTATACCTGTGTTTTTTAGCAATTCTGTTTTGGTTGACCATGTAACTCTTGAAAGTTCTTGCTTAGTGCCTTTTAAATATCCCACTAAACCAGACTTTTTCTTAACCTTTTGGCTCTCTTGAGTTGCCATCCACACTCACATCCTTAAAATAAGACTATTTTGTTTCTTTATGAGTAGTATGTTTCTTACAGAATTTACAGTATTTGTTTAACTCAATTCTGTCTGGATTGTTCTTTTTGTTTTTTGTAGTGTTGTAGTTTCTTTGCTTACATTCTGAACAAGCTAAAGTTACTTTTACTCTCATCTGCTACACCTCCAAATTTGTAAATACAATAATATATATTGTTAAATAATATCTTAAGCATTCATTAAAAAAATTAACGCTAGATATTATCACCTTCCTTAAATCATTACTTTGTATAAGTTATCACAAATTTATATTGATGTCAATGTTTTTGTAAGTTTACTGCTAAAAAAAGAGAGGTCTTAACCCCTCTTTATTTCTATATATAAATAACCTGTTTATAGATTATTCTATTATTGTTGCTACAACTCCTGAAGCTACTGTTCTTCCACCTTCTCTGATGGCGAATCTTAATCCTTCTTCAACACATATAGAGTTTATTAAATCAACTTCTATAGTTACGTTATCTCCAGGCATTACCATTTCTGTTCCTTCTGGTAATTTACAAGCTCCTGTTACGTCTGTTGTTCTGAAGTAGAATTGTGGTCTGTATCCATCGAAGAATGGAGTATGTCTTCCACCTTCTTCTTTTTTAAGAACATATATCTCTGCAGTGAACTTTGTATGAGCGTTAACTGAACCTGGCTTAGCTAATACTTGTCCTCTTTCGATATCGTCTCTTTGAACACCTCTTAATAATGCTCCTATATTATCTCCAGCTTGTGCGCTATCTAATAATTTTCTGAACATTTCTACACCAGTTACAACAACTTTTCTTGGCTCTTCAGTTAATCCTACTAATTCAACCTCGTCTTGTACTTTTAATACTCCTCTTTCTACTCTACCTGTAGCAACTGTTCCTCTTCCTGTTATAGAGAATACGTCTTCTACTGGCATTAAGAATGGCTTATCTACATCTCTCTCTGGAGCTGGTATATACTCATCTATTTGTTCGAATAATTCAACTATTTTGTCTCCCCACTCTGATGAAGAATCTTCTAATGCTTTTAATGCTGACCCTCTTACTATTGGAGTGTCATCTCCTGGGAATTCATATTCGTTTAATAATTCTCTTACTTCCATTTCAACTAACTCTAATAATTCTTCGTCGTCTACCATGTCACATTTGTTTAAGAATACTACTATGTATGGTACACCAACTTGTCTTGATAATAGTATATGCTCTCTTGTTTGAGGCATTGGTCCATCAGTTGCTGAACAAACTAATATAGCACCATCCATTTGAGCTGCTCCTGTTATCATGTTTTTAACGTAGTCAGCATGTCCTGGGCAGTCAACGTGAGCGTAGTGTCTGTTTGGAGTTTCGTATTCAACGTGTGCTGTTGATATTGTGATTCCTCTTTCTCTTTCTTCTGGAGCTTTATCTATGTTAGCGAAATCTACAGCTTCTCCTAATTGATATCTATCAAATAATGTTTTTGTTATTGCAGCTGTTAATGTAGTTTTACCGTGGTCAACGTGACCTATTGTTCCTATATTAACGTGTGGTTTATTTCTTTCAAATTTAGCCTTAGCCATTGTGAAATACCTCCTAATATATTTAATATAATTTAAAATGCTTACTATAAGCTTATGATAAGTATTTTACTATTAATCATTCCTGTTTTCAAGATGTTTTTCCAATTTTCTCTTCACTCTTTGAAGAGCATTATCTATTGATTTTACATCTCTATCAAGCTTGTCCGCAATATATTGATAAGACTTGCCATTTAGGTATAATTCCAGCACTTCAAGCTCTAAATCACTAAGAAGTTCGTTCATTTTATTTTCTATGTTTCTTAGTTCCTCTGGATCAGTAACTATACTAGTTGCTATAATATCCAAAAGAGTTCTATCTGACTCTTCATCATAAATAGGTTTATTCAAAGATACATATGAGTTAAGAGGTATATGTTTTTGTCTTGTTGCTGTTTTAATTGCAGTTATTATCTGTCTAGTAATACAAATTTCAGCGAAACACTTAAATGAATTTGTTTTACTTCCATCAAAGTCTCGTACCGCTTTATACAGACCTATCATTCCCTCTTGAATTATATCTTCCTTATCAGCACCTACCAAAAAGTAGGATTTTGCCTTTGCTTTAACAAAGTTTTTATATTTTGTAATAATGTATTCTAATGCTATTTTATCCCCATTGCTTGCTTTTAATACAATATTATACTCATCCTGCTGGTTATTATCCAAGACTCTGTAATCATTATCATTAGCTACTAACATTAAAATCTCCCCCAATTAAAAGTTTCATAATTACATTATAGCTTATGAAACTTAGCGTTTTCAATGCTTTCTACGAATGTTCTCAAGTTTCGACAATATATCTTTATCTAGCCTTTCTTCCAAAAAATTTCGCTGTATTTTTTGCTGGCGTTTTTCTTGCTCTTCTTTAATTTTTACTATTGCACTGTCTACATAGAGTTTTAACTCTCTTGCTGATATTCTAGAAGCCCCTTTACCCAAAACAATTTGTTGTTCTGCATAATCACTAGTGGCAACTTCTATATCATCATACTTTGATAATGAACTTATGTATTTTTCTATGAAACTATCTGCTGTTTGATGTTCTTTTGTATAAACTATAGTTATATATTTTCTTTCTTCTATTTTTTCTTTAGAACTTTTCACATTATAAGCATCAAATACTATTATTGCTTTTTTCCCAGTATACTGTGCATATTCAATAATGTAATGAATCAGCTTTTCTCTAGCATCTTCCAAATCATCTTTAGATATTTCTTTTAAATTATCCCATGCGTTTATAATATTGTAACCATCTATTATTAAATAAGCGTTTCTATTGTGTCTCCTCATTTTTTAATTTTTAACCTTTATTTCTCTGTCTAAATATTTCATAAAGAAGTATTCCTCCTGCTACAGAAGCATTCAGAGATGTTACATTGCCTGTCATCGGCATTTTTACAGTAAAGTCACAATTTTGCTTTACTAACCTTGATATTCCAAATCCTTCACTTCCTATAACTACTCCAATAGGACCTGTTAGATTTTGTTCATAGAAAACTTCTCCATCCATATCTGCTGCAGCTATCCAAAGACCTTCTTCTTTTAATCTTTTTATTGTATTAACTATATTGGTTACTTTACAAACAGGTACATATTCCACAGCTCCAGCTGATGCTTTAGCAACAACAGGAGTAATATGTACAGATCTTCTCTTTGGTATTATAACTCCATGAGCTCCAACAGCATCTGCTGTTCTTATTATTGTTCCTAAATTATGTGGATCAGTAATTTCATCTAATATTATAAAAAACATATCTTCATTTGTACTTTTTGCTTTTTCTATTAATTCTTCTAACTCATAATATTCATAATCACCTACAATGGCTATTACACCTTGATGCGCATGACTTGTACTTATTTCATCTAGTTTGCTTTTATTAACATATTGCACAACTATATTTTTATCCTTAGCCATTCCTATTATCTTTTTTATAGAACCTTCTTTTGCTCCATCTGCGATCATTATTTTATCTATTTGTCTGTCACTTTTTAAAACTTCAATTACGGGATTTCTTCCCTCTATATTTGCCAATTCGTTCACCGCCTATAAATTTTTAAATTTTTCCCTTATGCTGACTATTTTACCGCAACTCATTTTACCTTCTGAACATGGTCCTTTTACACATTTAGGACCACAATTTTTAAACAGTATTGGTGCAACTTTTTTTACTTCTTTTAGCATTTCAGTTGCTAATTCTCTTATTTCCCATTGTGCTCTTTCACAACATCTATGGTCAAAAAAATTATATAAACTTCTTGTATTTATTGTAAATACCATTTTAGTTTCACAAGCATTCGGAAATACATATCTAGCATCCTCAATGGCTATTTTTTCACCTTGAGATTTAGCTTCTTTTTCGCTTTTACCTTCTTCTATTAATTTCTTATAATTTTTTTCAAATAGTATATCAACTAATTTATCATAATCTTCTTGGTCCTTTTTCATAGACTGAATAAATATTTTTTTAGCTTCTTCTATTTTTGCAATTTGCGGAGGGATAATGTACTCAAACTGACCTAGCTTAACATACCTTTGACTTTGCTGAGAAAAACTAGCTATTCTATGTCTTACTATTTGGTGAGAGCAACTTCTAGATATTCCTTCTATGCCAAATGTAAATGTTACATGTTCTAACGGAGATTCATGTCCCATATTAATCAACACATTTAAAAACTTTTCTACGCTTTCATCACTTAAATTTTCTTCAATTTCATCTACTCCTACTGGAGAATAGCAAAGCTTAGCTGCCATAGCTATAACTTTTTCAGGCTGTGGAGTATGTGCTAATAGTTTTACCTTCATTAATTTACCTCCTAGTTCTATTGTTATAAATATATTATACTATATTAACATATAGTTTACGGAATATTTTAAAAAATGGTATATAATTCTCCTTATTCCAATAGGTTTACCAACTAAATAAAAAAGTATTGCTCAAATGGCAATACTTTTTTATTACATATTACTTTCTATTATAGAAATCCCTTTATACACTATATATTCCAGTCTTTCTTTGTCTTCTTTTAAATATAGGTATCCCACTAGAGCTTCAAATCCAGTTGCACATTTATAATCTATAATGTCTGCATTTTTAGGAGATGTATGAGACTTTTGATTTCTTCCTCTTTTGTATATTCTATTTTCTTCTTCTGTAAATTCTTCAACCATTCCATGTATTATGGATGCTTGAGCCTTTGCATTTGAATATTTAATTGCAGTTTTGTGTAAGTCATTAACTTTTTTATTACAGTTGTCTCTTATTAAATATTCTCTTATATAAGATTCATATACTGTATCTCCTAAATAAGCCAATACCAAGGGCGACATTGTTACTAGTTGTGTTTTATCCATTTTATGCTCTTCTCCATTTAACTCCTTGTCTTGTGTCTTCAAGTACAATACCTTTTTCTAATAATTCATCTCTTATTTGATCAGCTAATTTAAAATCTTTATTTTTCTTAGCATTTGTTCTTGCTTCTATTAATTTTTCTATTTCTTCGTCTAGTATATCTTCTTGTTTTTTGTTTACAACGTTTAGTACACTAGTTAATTCATTAAACTCAGCTAAAACCTTGTTAGCAAATTCTTTAGTTGAGTTTTCGTTTACATTAGAGTTCGTAAATTTAGCTAATTCAAATATTACACTTACAGCATCAGCTGTGTTTAAATCGTCATCCATAGCTTCTATAAACCTTTGTCTAAATGAGCTTAATTCTTCCTCTAGTTTTAATTCTTCAGTATTTTCAGCATCATTGTTTAATTTACTTATTATAAATTCTAATCTTTCCTTAGCATTGTATAATCTTTCAAGTCCAGCTTTAGATTGATTTAATATTTCATCACTAAAGTTGATTGGATTTCTATAATGAGTTGATAGCATGAAAAATCTAACTATCTCTAAATCATATAATTTTGATATATCTCTTACTGTGAAGAAATTCCCTTTTGACTTACTCATCTTTTCATTATTAATGTTGATATATTCATTGTGCATCCAGTAGTTTGAAAAAGTCTTTCCACTTCTAGCCTCACTTTGTGCGATTTCATTTTCATGATGAGGGAATTTTAGATCTTGTCCTCCAGCGTGTATATCTATAGTATCTCCTAAATATCTACGAGACATAACAGAACATTCTATATGCCATCCTGGTCTACCTTCTCCCCATGGACTCATCCATCCTGGTTCACCTTCTTTTTTAGATTTCCATAAAACGAAATCCATTGGATGTCTTTTTTGGTCATTTACTTCTATTCTTGAACCAGCTTCTAATTCTTCTTGTTTTATACCAGAAAGTTTTCCATAGCCATTGAATTTTTGAGTATCAAAATATACATCTCCATTTACTGCATATGCATATCCTTTTTCCTCTAATTCTTTAACAAACTCAATTATTTCCTCTATATTTTCTGTAACTTGTGGATGTACAGTTGCTCTTTTCACTCCAAGTCCATCTGCATCTACAAAATATTCTTCTATATATTTTTTAGCAACTTCTTCTGGTGCTATATTTTCTTCATGACCTCTTTTTATGATTTTATCATCTACATCTGTAAAGTTTTGAACATAAGTTACGTCATATCCTCTATATTCTAAATATCTTCTTAATGTATCAAAAATTATAAATGGTCTAGCATTACCTACATGAATGTAGTTATATACTGTAGGACCACAAACATACATTTTAACCTTTCCTTCTTCTAATGGTTTAAACTCTTCTTTTGCCCTTGTCATGGTATTAAATAGTTTCATTTTCCCATCTCTCCTTTCTATTTAGTTTCCTTTTTATTATGTATTTAAAATATTATTCTATAAATAAATTTGTTTTTTTAAGGGTAATGATATTATTATACCCTTGTTTATTTTGTTTCTAACTTTAATTTTGCTCACATAATCCAAAGAAAATACAAATATTTTCTAATAATTTTGCTCTACTATATTATTATACATAATTAACTCTTTATAAAAAACCTATTCTTCAACTTTTGTTAAATTAAAGCAAAAGAATTGCTACCTTTTTGATAGCAATTCTTATTTATTTATAATATGTTGTTTTTTACATAAGCTAATCTATTTAAGCAAGTATCTTTTCCAATAACTTCCATTACCTTGTTAAGATCTGGACCATGCATTTGTCCTGTTAAACTTATTCTTGATCCCATGAATAAGTTTTTACCTTTTATTCCATGCTCTTTTTGTATTTCTTTAAGCATAGCTTTTGCAACAGCTTCATCTAGAACTTCCATGTTAGATAATTTTTCTATTAAAGCATCTACTAAAGTAGGTATATGCTCTAATTTTAAGAAATCTCTACATTCTTCAGTTTCTAATTCAACCTTATCTCCAAAGAATATTGAAGCATGATCAGTTATTTCTTTTACATATTGTAATTTTTCTTTAAGAACCGAAACCATTCCTTTTAGGAAATCATATTTTTCTTTAGCTTCTTCTTTTGTTACAAAACCAGATTCCACTAAGAATGGTATGGCTAAATTGGTTAAAACTTCGTCATCTCCATCTTTCATATAGTGTTGATTAACCCAGTTTAATTTTTCTGTATCAAACACTCCACCACTCTTAGAAACTCTTTCTATAGAGAAGGATTGTTCAAGTTCTTCCATAGAGAATATTTCTTGATTTTCTTCTGGAGACCAACCAACTAATGCAACGTAGTTAACTAATCCTTCTGGTAAGTACCCTTTTTGTTTGAAGTCTTCTACTGCAACATCACCTTGTCTCTTACTTAATTTTTTCTTTTCTTTATTAAGTATGTTTGGTAAATGTACAAATGTTGGAGCTTCCCATCCAAATGCTTCATATAAGTAAACATGTTTTGGAGTTGAAGAAACCCATTCTTCACCTCTTATTACATGAGTAATACCCATTAAGTAATCATCAACTACAACAGCAAAGTGGTATGTTGGGAAACCATCAGTTTTTATTAAAACTTGGTCATCTAAATCATTTGTATTAAACTCAGTTTCTCCTCTAACACCATCCATAAATTTTATAACATGGTTTTCTGGTAATCTAAGTCTTATAACATATGGCTCACCAGCAGCTATTTTCGCTTCAACTTCTTCTTTAGTTAAATCTCTACAGTGACCATCATATTTAGCAGTTTCTCCTGCTTCTCTTTGCTTTTCCCTTACTTCATCTAATCTTTCTTTTGTGCAGAAACAGTAGTAAGCTTTACCGTTATCTAAAAGCTCTTGGATATGTTTTTGGTATATGTCTAATCTTTCAGATTGGATGTATGGCCCACAATCACCTTTTTGAACTACATTTCCATTATCGTCTAACATAACACCTTCTGTGTGATTTACGCCAGCCCATTTCATAGCATTTAGCATATTTTCTATTGCACCATCAACAAGTCTTGTTCTGTCAGTATCTTCAACTCTTAATATGTATTCACCACCCATTTTTTTAGCGAATAAATAGTTATAAAGAGCTGTTCTTAAACTACCTATATGAACAAATCCTGTAGGACTTGGAGCAAATCTTACTCTAACATTACTCATCTTATGCCTCCTAAAACTAATCTATTATAATCTTACGTTATTTTTTTTAAATTCTTCTCTAATTCTAGCCTCTATATCTCCTACAACTATTAATTCTTTTTCACCAGTTTCTCTTAATACAAATTCAACTTTTCCATCTACTATATCTTTACCAACAGTAATTCTCATTGGAATACCTATTAACTCAGCATCCTTGAATTTAAATCCTGGTCTTTCATCTCTATCGTCTAATATAGTTTCAACACCCATAGACTCTAATTGCTTGTATATTTTTTCTGCATTTTCTACTTGCTCTTCTTTTTTCATATTAACTGGCACAACTATAACATGATATGGAGCTACCGATAAAGGCCATTTTATACCATTTTCATCGTAGTGTTGCTCTATTATAGCGGCTGCTGTTCTTTCAACACCTATTCCATAACATCCCATTTGTATTGGTTGAGATTTACCTTCTTTGTCTACAAAAGTACAGTTCATTGCTTCAGAGTACTTAGTTCCTAATTTAAAGATGTGACCAACTTCAACACCTCTCATTATTTCCAATTCTCCACCACACTTAGTACATTTATCCCCATGTTGTACAGATCTGAAATCTCCTACTACACCTTCGAAATCTCTTCCGTGGTTAGCATTTTTTATATGGTATCCTGTTTTATTTCCACCAACAACTAAATTTGATTGATCTACTATTTCTTGATCTATAAATAAGTGGTCAGCTTTTATTCCTATTGGTCCAGCAAATCCTGTTTCAGCACCAGTAACTTTCTTAACCATTTCTTCTCCTGCTAAATCCATTTCAATAACATCACCTACAGCATTAGCTACTTTTGTATCATTGACATCTCTATCTCCTCTAACAACTACCGCTACAGATTTTCCATCTGCATCAAATATTAGAGTTTTAGCAAACTTACTTGCATCAGCTCCCATGAACTCTTCTAATTGTTCTATTGTTTTTACATCTGGTGTAGAAACTTCTTCTAACTCTAACATTTCTTCTTTACATGGTTCATGATTTACTGATTGAGCTTTTTCTATATTAGCTGCATAATCACACTCCTTACAGAATACTATTTCATCTTCCCCAACTTCTGATTTAACCATAAATTCTGCTGAGAAAGCTCCACCTATAGCTCCTGAATCTGCTTGTACTGGCGCATTATCTAATCCACATCTAGCGAATATATTAGTATATGCTTCAAACATATCATGGTATGATTTATCTAATCCAGCTTCATCTATATCAAAACTATAAGCATCCTTCATTAGGAAAGTTTTAGTTCTCATTACACCAAATCTAGGTCTTCTTTCATCTCTATATTTAGCTTGTATTTGATATAAGTTTAAAGGAAGATCTTTATATGACTTAACTTCTTGTCTTACTATATCTGTAAATACTTCTTCATGTGTTGGTCCAAGACAGTAATCTTTACCTGTTCTATCTTGTAACCTAAACATTTCAGGTCCCATCGCTGTCCATCTTCCAGACTCTTGCCATAATTCAGCAGGTATTATACCTGTACAAAAGATTTCATTGCCATCTTTTGCATTCATCTCTTCTCTTATTATGTCACTTATTTTTCTAAAAACTCTTAGTCCTAATGGTAAATGATTGTAAAGCCCTGAAGACATTTTCTTAATCATTCCTGATCTTAACATTAACTGATGACTTGTTATCTCTGCATCAGCTGGAACTTCTTTTAATGTTGGTATAAACATTTTTGACATTCTCATATTAAATTACCTCCTGAAATTTATTTTTTAATATGCAGCTTGCTCTGAGCATTTTGAACAATTAGAAATTATAATTTCTTTAAAATATAAAAAAAGCCCTTCATCTCTAAAAATAGAGACGAAAGGCTGACTTTCCGCGGTACCACTCTAATTAATCATAATATTTTATGATTCTCTCAAGGGATGTAACGGTCCTGACCCGTAAAAACTTTTTACCGTTTTTATACTAAAAGACTGGTTCAAAAACTTCCTCTTAGGAACTCTCACCAATGTTCCCTCTCTGTAAAGATTTCATTTTTTACTATTTCTTTATTGTTGTTTTTAGTCTTACTTAAGTTGTTTTAAAATATAATAATTTAATGATATAGCATTTCATTTTTATTGTCAACTTCAAGTTTCAAATAATATCATTATAATTTTTAGTGTATATTTCAAAATAATTTTATGATTCTTATATTTTTCTATATGAAAATTATTATATCCAGTAAATAATACTAATATACTATTTATAAAAAGTTTTTGTGCTGATTTTTTTCTATTTTATTTAAGCTTCTTATTTTTTATTCAATAAACAAATACTTTGAGATGAAATGCCTTGTTTTTCACCCGTAAACCCAAGACCTTCCTCCGTAGTTGCTTTCACACTAATATTGTCTATATCTGTATTTAGTACTGTTGCAATATTTCGTCTCATTTGTTCTATATGTGGAGCCATCTTTGGACTTTGAGCTATTATTATACTATCTATATTATTTATTTCATACCCTCTTTCATTTATTAAATGATTAACACATTCTAGAAGTTTCATACTATCCGCACCCTTATATTTTTCGTCTGTATCTGGGAAATGTTTACCTATATCACCTAAAGCCAGAGCGCCTAGCATTCCATCCATTATGGCATGAATCAATACGTCTGCATCAGAATGTCCAAGAAGTCCCTTTTCATGCGGAACATTTACTCCACCTATGATCAAAGGTCTTCCTTCAACAAGTTTGTGTACGTCATATCCTAAGCCTATTCGCATCTAAATTTTCTCCTTTTTATATTAATTTTTTTAAAATTTCTTCGGCTATTTTTAAATCTTCAGGTGTAGTTATCTTTATATTATTATAACAGCCCTCTACTACTTTAACATTATGTCCTAAATATTCTATTAACATAGAATCATCAGTTCCATAATATTTATCATGTTTAGCTTTTTCATGAGCTTTTATAATAAGTGAGTAATCAAAAACTTGCGGCGTTTGAATTGCCCATAGTGTACTTCTATTTGGAGTGTCGCACACCTCATTATTTTTATTTATTATTTTTATAGTATCTTTAACAGGAACCCCTACTATTGCACTATTGTGTTTTTTCGCACAATTTATAGATTTTTCTATAATTTCGTTAGTTACAAAAGGTCTTGCCCCATCATGAATTAAAACTATTTTACATTTTCTATCTATTTGTTTTAATCCATTATATACAGAGTCTTGCCTTTCTTTTCCCCCAAGAGCAACCTTTATATTTTTATATCCATACTTATTTATAATATTTTCTCGGAAAAATTTTTCTTCATCTTCCCTAACTACTATAATTATCTCTCCAATATTTTTATTTTCATAAAATTTATCTATAGTATGTGCTATTACTTCTTTTCCTCTTATTTTTAAAAATTGCTTATTTATATCAGCTTTCATTCGGCTTCCTCTGCCTGCGCTAACAATAATTACACTATTCATGTTTCACCTCTTCTTATTACTCTTTAATTTATTCTAATAAGTTAAAAAGACCTTCTAGTCATAGAAGGCCTTTTATATTAATTCTTAGGTTTTCCAAATATCATTCTTCCTGCAGAAGTCTGAAGTACCGATGTAACTAATACATTTATTGTTTCACCAATATGTTTTCTTCCACCTTCTACAACTATCATTGTTCCATCATCTAAGTAGGCTACTCCCTGGTTAGACTCTTTACCTTCTTTTACAACTTGAGCTACCATTTCTTCTCCTGGTATTGCAACAGGCTTAACAGCATTAGCAAGTTCATTTATATTTAGAACTTCCACCCCTTGGAACTGAGCTACTTTATTTAGGTTATAATCATTTGTCACGACTTTTCCATTCATTACTTGAGCAAGCTTAAGAAGTTTACTATCGACTTCTGGTATATCATCAAAGTCTTTTTCAGTTATTTCAACTTCTATATCTAATTCTTTTTGAATTATATTAAGTATATCTAGACCTCTTCTTCCTCTAACTCTTTTTAAATCATCAGATGAATCTGCAATATGTTGTAATTCATTTAAAACAAACTTAGGTATAATAAGTTTTCCTTCTACAAAACCTGTTCTACATATATCTGCTATTCTACCGTCTATTATTACGCTAGTGTCTAATACTTTTGGTGGTATTGATTTTGTAGTATTGTCTTTTTTGCCTGACTTATCTTTTCCTAAACTTGGAGATAATCTACTTAACTTACTAATATTAAATAAATCTTCTCTACTTTTCAAAGTTATTTTTATACCTATATAACCCATAAATATGTAGATTATTATAGATAAAATTGTTTTGATTAAAGGCATTCCTGAAATTGATCCAAATAATCCACCTACTATTAAATACGCTATAACAAGACCTACAATTAATCCTACTACTCCTAATAATATATCCGTTTGTGGATATTTAGAAATTTCTGTATCTAAAATTTTTACAAATCTTCTTACTTTGTTGAAAAACCATGGACTTATTAAGTAGAAAAGTATCCCTACTAATAGCCCTGCTACTAAACCTACTAAATATACATTCTCTATTCCAAAACTAAGTTGTGGAAAGAACTTTACTAAACTTAAATATGAAGTTGTTCCTAGTATAGCTCCTAAAAAAGATATTAAAATTCTTATTATTTTGCTTATCAAAGCTTCACCCCCTATAGTGTGATTTATATGATACATCATATATATGAATTTTTTATTAATTTTTTCTTAAAATTACATTATATTTGCATATCTAGCGATGCCATTCTTTCCATCTTTATAAGTCCATTTTTTATATAAGTTGCTCTTATTTCTCCTATTCCCTCAACTTCATCTAAATCCTCAATTGAAGCTGATTGAATACTTTTAAAGTCATCAAAATAATTAATAATATTTTCTATAATTCCACTTGGTAACCTATGAATTTTATTTAAAACTCTATATCCTTTTGGTCTAATTTCCATATCCATACTCTCAGTTATGCCAGAGTAACCTAAGATTTTCGATACTTTTACTAAATCAAGTAATTCATCATCTGTTAAACTTTTCATTTTTCTTTGTATTTCTTTTAACTCTACATTATCTTTTTTATAATCCATATAAATCATCATTCTATCTTTTTTTGTAGTTCCCATTAGTTCTTCTAGCTGCATTCTTACTAGTGTTCCTTCTTCACCTAGTTCAATTACATATTTTTCAATTATAGTTATTATTCTCATAACCATTTCTATTTTTTGAACTACTAGTGCTACTTCATAGATAGTAACCATATCTTTAAATTCAAATGAATTTAGATTTAAAATAGCTTGATCTAAAACAGATTTATACTTTTCTAATGTTTGTAAGGCTTGATTAGCCTTAGTAAATATCTTTGATATTTCTTCAATTACGTATTTTTGTTCTCCCCTGTATACAGTAATTATATTTCTTCTTTGAGAAATAGATATTACTATAGCACCTGTCTGTTTTGCTACTCTTTCTGCTGTTCTATGTCGAGTTCCAGTTTCTGATGTTTGTATTGAATAGTCAGGTATTAATTGTGCATTTGCCAATAATATTTTTTTTACATCATCACTTAAAACTATAGCACCATCCATTTTAGCCAATTCATACAAATATGCTGGAGAATAATCTGCATCTATTTTAAAACCACCATCTACAATTTCAGATATTTCATCATCACTGGCCAATACTATAAGTCCACCAGTCTTAGCTCTAAGCACGTTATCAAGTCCTTGTCTAAGAGGAGTTCCTGGAGATATTTTTGTAAGTGCATGAAGTAAGTTTTTATTATCCATAATATTATCGATATTATACATTCTTATTCATCACCCCCTTAATACTAGGTTTATAGCTTGTCTTAGATTATCTACTGGTATAATTTCTATTCCTTTTGTATCTTTTACTGTAACATGATTATTTTTGGGTATAACTATCTTTTTAAATCCTAATTTTTTGCATTCAGCTATTCTTTTTTCTATATAGCTAACAGCTCTAACTTCCCCTGTTAACCCTACTTCTCCTGTTACAACTATATCACCATCAATAGGTATATTTCTAAAACTAGAAGCTACAGATAATATTATGCCTAAATCCATTGAAGGTTCATTAATTTTTATACCTCCAACAACATTTATGTACACGTCTTGATTTTGTATTTGTAATCCTACCCTTTTTTCTAATACAGCTAATAATAAAGCTACTCTATTGTAGTCAACTCCTGTCGCTGTCCTTTTTGCGATTCCAAAACTTGTTGGAGATACTAATGCTTGTAATTCTAGAAGCATTGGTCTCGTTCCTTCTACAGTTGATATTATAACTGAGCCTGATACATCTTTAGGTTTTTCAGAAATTAAAACTTCTGATGGATTTGTTAGTTCTATTAATCCTATATCTTTCATTTCAAATACACCTAATTCATTTGTTGAACCAAATCTATTTTTTACAGCCCTAACAAGTCTATATGTATTATATCTTTCACCTTCAAAATACAAAACTGTGTCCACCATGTGTTCTAGTAATTTAGGTCCTGCTAATGAACCTTCTTTAGTTACATGTCCAACAATAAAAGTAGATATTCCCATCTTCTTAGAAATCTTCATAAATCTAGAAGTTCCTTCTTTTATTTGACTTACAGTTCCTGGTGCTGAAGATATTTCTGGGCTGTATACAGTTTGTATCGAGTCCACAATTATCAAATCTGGATTTATACTATCTAAATAGGCTTCTATTATGCTTAAATTATTTTCTGAAAAAATAAATAAATTGTCAGTATTAACACCTAATCTATGAGCCCTCATTTTTATTTGAGATTGTGATTCTTCACCAGATATATATAATACTTTTTTCCCTGCACAGGCAACATTTCTAGATACTTGCATTAATAGTGTGGATTTTCCTATACCAGGATCTCCTCCTACTAAAACTAAAGAACCTTTTACAATGCCTCCACCTAGTACTCTATCTAACTCTTCTATCTCGGTAGAAAATCTTTGTTCATGTTTTATCTCTATGGAGTTTATGCTTATAGGTTTTGAATCACCCTTACTTATTACAAAAACTTCCCTCTGAGATTTTTTTTCTTCTATTTCTTCAACAAATGTATTCCACTTTGTACATTCAGGACACTTTCCTAACCATTTGCTAGTTTCATATCCGCATGATTGGCATACATACTTTGTTTTAATTTTTGCCATTATTATTCACCCTTAAATGCTTTATTATTACTTTATTGTACTATATATTGTTAATATCTGCATATAATATTATTCTGATTTCTGTTAAATATATCAAAAATCTTTATTAAACCTTAAATAGAGGGAGTCTTCTCCCTCTATTTACTAAAAAATTATTTTACTTCAAAAGCCATCTTACCTTCTTTTACAGTAGCTTCAACAATATCACCTGATTTTATTGTTCCCTGTAATATAAGTTCTGACAATTCATTTTCTAGTTCTTTCTGAATAGATCTCTTTAATGGTCTTGCTCCGTACTCCAAATCAAACCCTGATTTTGCAATTAAATTTATAGCTTCTTCATCCATCTCTAGTCTTATAGTCATTTCTTCTAATCTTTCAACTAATGTCTTACACATTATTTTTACGATCTTAGATATATCTTCTTTGTTAAGAGAATGGAATACTATTATATCATCTATTCTATTTAAGAACTCTGGTCTAAATTGCTTTTTAAGTTCAACCATAATATTTTCTTTCATTTTTTCATATTCGTCTTTTTCTTTATCTTCTTCATTTGGACTTCCAAATCCTAATGTTTTTTGTTTTTTAATAGTTTTTGCTCCTACGTTTGATGTCATTATTAATATTGTGTTTTTAAAATCTACAGTTCTACCTTTAGAATCTGTTAATCTACCATCATCTAATATTTGTAATAGAATATTAAATACATCTGGATGAGCCTTTTCTATTTCATCAAATAATACAACTGAGTAAGGGTGTCTTCTCACCTTTTCTGTTAACTGACCTCCTTCATCATAACCTACATAACCTGGTGGGGAACCAATTAACCTAGACACTGAGTGTTTTTCCATATACTCTGACATGTCTATACGTACTATTTGATTTTCATCTCCAAACTCAGCTTCTGCCAAGGCTTTGCTAAGTTCTGTTTTTCCTACTCCTGTTGGACCAAGGAATAAAAATGAACCTATAGGTCTATTCGGATCTTTTAGACCTGCCCTAGCCCTTCTTATAGCTGTAGAAATAGATTTTATTGCCTGATCTTGACCTATAACCCTTTGGTGTAATATATCTTCAAGCTTAAGTAGTCTTTCGGTTTCTTCTTCCATCATTCTATTGACTGGTATTCCAGTCCATAATCCAACTACTTCTGCAATTACTTCTTCATCTACCACATTGTCATATTTAGATGACTTGTTCCATCTATCTCTAATTTTTTCTAACTCCTCTTGAGTTTTCCTTTGTTCATCTCTTAATTTTGCAGCTTTCTCAAAATTTTGACCTCTTACTGACTCTTCTTTTTCTTTTTTAATATTATTTATTTTTTCTTCTAAATCTTTTATATCTTTTGGCGGTGTATTTTCTTTTAGCCTTACCTTTGAAGCTGCTTCGTCTATTAAATCTATAGCTTTATCTGGCAAAAATCTATCTGTTATATATCTTACGGACAGTTCTACCGCTGCCTTAATAGATTCATCTGTAATTTTTACCTTATGATGAGCTTCATACTTATCTCTGAGGCCTTTAAGTATTTCTATAGTGTCTTCTTTCGTTGGCTCTTCTATTAAAACTGATTGAAATCTTCTTTCTAATCCAGAATCTTTCTCTACATGCTTTCTATACTCATCTATTGTTGTAGCTCCTATAACCTGTATTTCTCCTCTAGCTAAGCAAGGTTTTAATATATTTGAAGCATCTATAGACCCTTCACCTGTAGCTCCGGCACCTATAATTGTATGCATCTCATCTATAAATAAAATTATATTTCCTTTTTTAACAACCTCATCTATAACTTGTTTTATTCTCTCCTCAAATTCACCTCTGTATTTTGCTCCTGCTAGCAGCGATCCCATATCTAGAGTATAAAGAATTTTATCTTTTAATGTGTCTGGTACTTTTCCTTGTGATATATCAATTGCCAATCCTTCTGCTATTGCTGTTTTTCCCACACCAGGATCTCCGATTAGTACAGGGTTATTTTTGGTCCTTCTACTTAAAATTTGTATTATTCTTTCTATTTCTTTTGTTCTTCCTATCACAGGGTCTATTTTATCTTGTTTAGCACTCTCAGTAAGGTTTCTTCCATATTTATCAAGTAATTTTGATGAAGTACTCTCTAGTGTAGGTGATACTTTATTTACTGCCTTAGGCTCAATAGAATAATTATCTATGCCCATCATGTCTATAATACTCTCAGCAATATCTCTTGAGTCAATATTTATGGATGCTAAAATTCTCATTCCAAGCCCTTCTCCTTCTTGAGCTAATGCTAATAATATATGTTCAGTCCCTATGTAATTCGTCTTAAGCTTATTGGCAAAAGCTCCCGATAGTTCTAATATCTGTTTTGACCTAGGGCTTAATGTTACATCTGTTGTGGTTGAATCATTTTTACCTTCTATTTCTATAATCTTTTTTTCTAGAATATCTTCAGTAACTCCTAATTTATTTAAAACTTTAGCTGCTATTCCATCTTTTTCTTTTAGAAGACCTAGAAGTAAATGCTCTGTCCCTACAATTTTATGTCCAAAGCTTTTTGCTGACTCCACACCTAAGTCAATCGCAGTTTTAGCTCTTTGAGTAAATCTATTGAAGTACATTTTCATCCCTCCTATTTCTTATTTCTATTAGCTAGACTAAACTCTTCTCTTAAAAAATCAGCTCTTTTGGTATCACTATAACAAGTTATAGGTGACATTAACCTTAAAGCTGGCTTCATTCCTTTCATTAAGTTAATTATTTTTTCCATGTTGATATCTTTAATGTATTCCATCTCAATACCTAACTTAATATTAGACAAGTGTTTCATAGCTTCATATGCAGATATAACTCTAGCATTTTGTAATATTCCTAAAGATCTATAAACCTCATCTTCTAATTCTATAGAGGCTTCCATTTGTACAATATTTCTAGATTCTTTTTCTTTTTTTATAATATCTTTTGTCAAACTTCTTAAACTTTCAATAATATTTTTTTCTGATCTTCCAATAACTGATTGATTGCTTATTTCATATATACTACCTAATATATTTGATTTTTCATTTGAAATACCTTTTATATTTGCACCTATTTTGTGTGCAATATTGGAATAATTATCTACCTTTCTTTGTAATGACAATACTGGCAGATGAGCCATAATAGATGTTTTAAGCCCTGTACCTGCATTAACTGGGCAACTAGTCAAGTATCCCAATTTATCATCAAAAGCATAGTTTAACTTACTTTCTAATATATCATCAATTTTATTTGTAATTATGAAAGCATCATCCACATTAAATTTGTCTTCGTATATCTTGATTTTTATATGATCTTCATCATTAACTATTATGCATTTTGTTTTATCTTTGTTAATAATAATTGAACCTATATCATTTTTTGAAAATTTATTACTTATAATATTTCTCTCTATTAATATATTTTTTTCCATTTGACTAATGTCATTTATATTGTATGCAATAAAGTCCTCTTGATATAAATCTTCTGATTCTAATATTATATTGCTAATTTTATTTGCTATGACTTGAGATTCTGATTGACTTAGTTTATGTGGAAAAGGATAATTAGTAATATTTCTAGATAAAGCTATTTGAGTACCTATAATTATGTTGTCTTCCATAAGTCCCTCCTCCTATTCATTACATTCTTCTAACTCTTTTATTTTATCTCTAATATCAGCTGCTTTTTCATACTCTTCTTGCTCCACAGCCCTATTTAAATCTTCTTTTAGGGTTATCATTTCTTTGCTTGGGTATATGTGACTGTTATCTTTTTTAGGCGATTTTCCTATGTACCCTTCATATCCATATATATTTTTGAGTATAGGCTTTAACTGTTTTTCAAAAACCTCGTAACACTTACTACAGCCTACTTTTCCTGTTTCTCTATATTCATTATATGTGCTGTGACAATTGGGACATATAATCTCATTTTCTTCACAGTCCTTATCCATTTCTAATAAATTTTTCTTTTTGGTTTCTATTGAATCATCTTCACTTATATCAAATTTTTCCATAACATCCTTTATAGAAAATGGATCTTGTGGATTAAAATTAAATAATGGATAGTCTTTAGCACAATCATTACACAAATACATTCGTGTTTCTTGACCATTTATTATGGAGCTAATAAATACTGAAGCTGTTTTCTTATGACATTTTTGACATAACATAATATCACTCCTCTATATTAAATAATTCTTCTATAATATTTTTTAAAATTTTTGCCCTTACTATGTCATTTAAACCATGTATAGGTGAGTTTAGAGATTTATCATCTATAGCACATAATATTATTTTTGATTCTCTATTGTTAATTAAATTTGCATCTAATAACCACTTAACAAGTACTTTTCCTTGTATATATGTTATTTCTTTATCTATTTTTTTATGTAAGATATGTAAAATTTGTTCTTGATTTGATTTTACAATCTTATCTATTTTTACATATCCTCCTCCACCTTTTTTGCTTTGGATATCATATCCTTTTTCTCTTGAAAACCGAGTTGTCAAAACATAATTTATTTGAGATGGAGCACAATCGAACAAATTAGCAAGTTCATTTCTTTGAATTTGAACTGTATTACTGTCTTCCATTAAATCTTTAATAAATTTTTCTATTATATCACTAATTGAAGCCATCTACATCACCACTTAAATAATTTTTCACTTTGACTTTCTTTGACTATTATTTAATATATATTATATACATATTTTAGTCATATAATCTAATTATTATAAACAAAACAAATTTTTATTTTATATAAAATAAAAAATAAACGACATGATATTTTTTAATATCATGCCGCTTTCAATATATATTTTTTTAATTATTAATTTCAGCAATTATTTTTGCTGCTAGTTGCTGAGGTACTTCACTATATTTTTCTAATTCCATTTCAAAGAATCCTCTACCTTGGGTCATAGATCTTAAATCAATTGCATATTTAAATGTTTCACTTTGGGGTGCTTCTGCATAAATTACTTGTCTACCCTTATCATCAGGTTCCATTCCTAGTATTTTTCCTCTTCTCTTATTAATATCACCCATTACATCTCCCATATACTCTTCTGGCACAGTTATAGTTAATTTCATAACAGGTTCTAATAAAATTGGTTGAGCTTCTTCCATTCCTTTTTTAAATGCTATTGATGCTGCCATTTTAAATGCCATTTCTGATGAGTCAACATCATGATATGATCCATCATATAATGTTGCTTTTATATTTGTAACAGGATATCCTGCTAGTATTCCTTTTTGCATAGAATCTTTTAATCCTTTTTCTACTGCAGGTATATAAGATTTTGGAACAGATCCTCCAAATATCTCTTCTGCAAATTCAAAGTCATCATTAGATCTTGCAAATTTAATTTTTACATCTCCATATTGACCATGACCGCCAGATTGTTTTTTATGTTTTCCTTGAACATCAGAAGCACCTTTTATAGTTTCTCTATAAGCAACTTTAATATCTTCCAAGTCAACATCAACGCCAAATTTTTCTTTTAATTTATTTTTAACTGTGTTTATATGAAGCTCGCCTTGGCCACCAACTAACGTTTGCTTAGTTTCTGGGTTTCTATACCAGTGTATAGTAGGATCTTCCTCTGATATTTTATTTAATGAAGCTCCTATTTTATCTTCTTCACCTTTATTTTTTGGTACTACAGAGAAATATATTTGTGGTTTTGGTAAAATAGCTGATTCTAATAGGGAAGCGTTTGAATTTTGTGCTATAGTATTTCCTGTTTGTAGAGAATTTATTTTTGTAACTACAACTATATCACCTGCATTAGCACAATCTATTTCCTCTAATTCTCCATTTTTCATTGTATATATATTAGCAATTTTTTCTTTTACATCTTTATTTATATTAATTACTTCAGTATCTTTTTTCATTTTTCCTTCAACTATTTTTATGTAAGATAATTTCCCCATAAATGGGTCCACCATTGTTTTAAATACTAAAGCTCTTAAAGGATTTTCTTTTTCAATATCTTTTGGTTGTATATATGAACCTATAGTTTTTAGTATCTCTTGTGAGCCTATATTATTTATTGTAGATCCACATATTACAGGTATTATATCACCACTTTGTATTCCTATTATTATTCCTTTTTGTATTTCCTCTGGAGTCAATTCTTCTCCATTAAAATACTTATCTAAAACTTCATCGTCAGTCTCAGCAATATGTTCCATTAAAGCTTCTTTAACACTTGAAACTTGCTCTTTGAATTCTCCATCTAAATCGTCATCCAAGTTTTCTAATACATTATGTAATTTAACAAATTGTTTATCTTTATATATAGGGCTTATCATTGGTACTATCTTATTGTCATATTTTTCTCTTAACATTTCTATTGCATCTTTATATCTTGCCTTTTCATTGTCTATTTTATTTATAAACATGATTTTTGGCATATTTTCAGTCAATTCTAGTGATTTTTCAGTTCCAACTTGTATGGGAGAAGTTGCATCTATTACTATAATAGCTGCATCACTTGCTCTTAAAGAAGAAATTACCTCACCGCTAAAATCAAAATATCCTGGTGTGTCTAATAAATTATACTTGATACCGTTGTATTCTATGGGAGCTAGTCCTATACTGTAAGTCATATTTACTTTGTCAGATAACTTAGGCATCTTTTTTGAAATATTTGTAGTGTATGCTAGAGCATCAATTAAATTAGATTTCCCACATCCACTATGTCCTAGTATTGCAACATTTCTTAAATCGTTACTATCATAGACTTTCATATTAGCACCTACCTTTTTTAATTATATAAAATTATCAAGTGTTATAAATAATTTTATACTATTTACATGTATAATATTCCCAATTACGTAAGATAAGATTACCTTATTTTGAGAGACAATAATTTGACATTCTCTCCCTTGGATTTAAAATATATTTCTACACACATGTGTATTTTTCCTCTTTTTTTGAATTAAAAAACTCTAAAGCAGTTATTTAACCTACTTTAGAGTTTTTTAATTCATTATTATTCTATTCTAATGTCATTAATAGTTGTTTATCACAAACCATTTCATTTTCTTTAACTTTGATAGATTTTATTTTTCCATTTGTTTTTGATACTATATTAGTTTCCATTTTCATAGCTTCTATAACAATTAATGGTTGATGCTCTTCTACTTCATCACCTTCTTTAACAAGAACTTTTATTACCTTTCCAGGAATACTAGCCCCTATTTGTAAAGAATTATCCATATCAGCAGTTTCTACTTGTTTAATGCTTCCTTCATAGTTATTATCTTTTATTTCTACTTCCCTATGCATTCCATTTAAATCAAATACTATTGTTCTATATCCGTTTTCTTTTACATCGCCTATATTTCTTAAACTAATAGTTAACATTTTTCCTTCTTCTATTTCCACATCACACTCTTCACCTATGCCAAGACCATAAAAGAACACATCACTTTCCAGTTTAGAAATATCATTATATCCTTGTAAATGTTTTAAATATTCTTCATATACTTTTGGATATAATTCATAGCTTAGTATATTTCTTATGTTTGACCTCATATCAAATTTTTCATTCAAATAATCTTTGTCTTTATCAAAATTAGCTACAGGTATTAATGATCCAGGTCTTACAGTAATGGCTTCTTCGCCTTTTAATACTACATCTTGCAAATCTTTTGGTATTCCACCTTCTGGTTGACCTATCATACCTTTACAGTAATCTACTACTGAATCTGGAAATGATAACTTTTTACCTTCTTCAATAATATTTCCTCTATCCAATTTATTCTTTGTCATAAATATGGCTAAATCCCCTACAACTTTTGAGGATGGTGTAACTTTAATTATATCTCCAACTATTTGGTTAGCCTCTTTGTAGTTTACCTTAAGAGTATCAAAATCATCTCCTAATCCAAAGCTATCAGCTTGAGCTTTTAGATTTGAATATTGTCCTCCAGGCATTTCATATTCATATATTTCAGCGAAAGAAGTACTCATACCACTTTCGAATTTTTTATAAATTTGTCTTAAATCTCCATAATAACTTGATAGCTCTTCATATCCATATAAATCAATATTAGTATCTCTTTCTGTATGTTTTAAAGCTTCTACTATGGCATTTAAAGATGGTTGACTTGTTAGACCTGACATAGTTTGTAATGCAGCATCTACTATGTCTACACCTGCTTGTGCTGCCATTAAGCATGTTGCCACACCATTTCCACTTGTATCATGAGTGTGTAGGTGAATAGGTGTTTTAACATTTTCCTTTAAAGACTTAATCAAAGTATGTGCAGCATACGGTTTTAAAAGACCTGCCATATCTTTTATACAAATTATATCTACACCTAAAGACTCTAACTCTTTAGCCATTTTTATATAGTATTCTAAGTTATACTTTGACTTATTAGGGTTTAATATGTCTCCTGTGTAACACATTGTACCTTCTACTATTTTTCCAGTTTCAAGCCCTGCTTCTATAGACAATTTCATATTTTCAACCCAGTTTAATGAATCAAATATCCTTATAACATCTATTCCTTGATAAGCTGATTCTTTTATAAAATCTACTATCACATTATCAGGATAATTTGTATATCCCACACCATTAGATGCTCTAAATAACATTTGGAACATTACATCTGGTATTTCTGCTCTTAGTTTTTGTAACCTTCTCCATGGAGATTCTTTCAAGAACCTATAAGCCACATCATATGTAGCTCCTCCCCACATTTCTAGTGAAAATAAATCTTTTTGGTACTCATTTGTTTCTTTAGCGACTTGTAATAAATCGTAAGTTCTAAATCTTGTTGCAATAAGAGATTGATGCGCATCTCTCATTGTAGTATCTGTTAATAATAATTTCTTTTCATTTTTTATTTTTTCAATATATGCTTTCTTTCCTAGTTTTTCAAACTGAACTCTACTGCCCTCTACCTTTGGAACTCTTTCAGTTATTATTCGTGGTTGATGTAATGTTTCAAACTTAGGCTTAGGTATACACTTGTTTTCATTTACTATAACATCACCTATAAATTGAAGTAATTTAGTTCCCCTATCTTTGCTTTCTTTTATCTTGAACAATCTAGGATGTTCATCTATAAATTTAGTACTACATCTACCAGCTCTAAACATAGGATCTTGTAAAACATTAACTAAAAATCCAATATTAGTTTTTACGCCTCTAACCCTAAGTTCATTTATAGATCTAATAGTCTTATTAATTGCTCTTTCAAATGTTCTATCCCAAGATATAGTCTTTACCAATAAACTATCATAATATGGACTTATGCTAAATCCTGCACAACCATTTCCACCATCTAGCCTAATTCCTGCACCCGATCCAGTTCTATATACTTGTATTTTTCCTGTATCAGGCATAAAGTTATTCTTAGGATCCTCAGTTGTAATTCTACATTGTATAGCATATCCTGTTATTGTTACATCCTCTTGTGACTTTATATCTATCTCTTTACTCTCTAAGCTATATCCTTCAGCTACAAGAATTTGACTTTGAACAATATCTATTCCTGTAACCTCTTCTGTTACTGTATGTTCAACTTGGATTCTAGGATTCATTTCTATAAAGTAATGATTACCTTTGCTGTCAACTAAAAACTCTAATGTTCCTGCACTTACATATCCTACTTCTTTAGCTATTTTAACTGCATCTTCACAAATTTCATCTCTTATTTTTTTATCTATAGAAAATGCTGGTGCATATTCAATTATTTTTTGATGTCTTCTTTGTACTGAACAATCTCTCTCATACAAATGAACTAAGTTTCCATGCTTGTCTCCTAGTATTTGAACCTCTATATGTTTAGGATCTTCTATATATTTTTCTATAAAAATTAAATCTGCTCCGAATGCCTTTCTTGATTCACTACATGCTGTTTCATATTCAAGAGCTAAGTTTTTTTCATCATAAACTACCCTCATACCTCTACCGCCTCCACCATTAGAGGCTTTTATCATTACTGGATATCCTATAAGGTCTGCAACTTCTTTTGCTTGTTCAACACTTTTAATTACTTTTTCTACTCCAGGTATAGTTCCTACTCCAACACTATGAGCAACTTTTTTAGAATTTATTTTGTCACCCATTCTTTCCATTATCTCTGCAGATGGACCTATAAATGTAATTCCGTTCTCTTCACATTTTCTTACAAACTCTGGATTTTCCGCTAAGAAACCATACCCTGGATGTATGGCATCTACATTTTTGGCTTTGGCAAGCTCAATAATTCCATCTATATCTAAATACGCTTCTATAGGTCCTTTATCTTTCCCTATTAAATAAGATTCATCAGCTTTCGTTCTAAATAAACTATATTTATCCTCTTTACTATATATCCCAACACTTTTAATTCCTAATTCATGGCATGCTCTAAATATTCTTATAGCAATTTCTCCTCTATTAGCTACTAGTACTTTTTTAAATTTTTTAAGCATATTATCCCCCTTTTCCATATTTAAGTTGTAATATTAAAGATTATAGTCCATAAAACTTTATTTTTGAACCCCTATTAAAGAGTTTCTTAATAATTAATACAAATTCATGAAAACAGGTAAATATATTTTGTATTTTGGTAAATCTCTATTTCTTAATTAAGTAAAAATAGAATATTTTTATCATACTTTTCTATAATATTCCGATTGTCATGAATATATATTGACTTATAAAAAAATAAATCCATATTTATTTTATATTAATAAACATGGATTTATCTTACTTATTATATTAATTTATGCATTATTTCATTACTTTGAATTTTGATACTTATTAAGCCATCTATATTTTGTTCTATTTATTTAAAAACTGCCAAAAGTATTTCTAGTCTAACTCATTTAGTAGTCTTCTAGATACATCATTTAACTTTAATTGTCCTAAACCTATATATGCCATAGTAAATACTGTTTTAACTACGTCCGATGAATTATCCCATTTGTAAGATATAGAGTTTACTAAAGAGTGCTTTGGCATAAAATCTTGTAGTGCTATAGACATTTCTTCTGATAAATTTATATATTCTTCAAATAAATCTTCTTCACTCAATTCATCCAAATCATAATCTTTATCTAATTTTTCATTTAATACTTTTACTGGTATACTTAGTTGATATGCTACAACATCTTCTCTTTTTGTTCCCTTGCACATATCTCTATTTACTTTAAAATCGCTATTTTCTTCAATTATTTTCTTTATTTCTTCACTATCTACTATTTCTTCTCCGAATATAATATACATAATAACACCTTCCTTAATTTTTATATAAAAGATCTCTATTTTTTAATTAATTTTATTTTTTATTAAAACAATAATATTTATAACTTACTTTATATATTAAAAAACCTCTAGTTTGTTAACTAGAGGATAACTGGTGGGACCAACAGGGCTCGAACCTGTGACCCCCTGCTTGTAAGGCAGGTGCTCTCCCAGCTGAGCTATGGTCCCGGGATTTTTATTAATAAGTGGTGCGCCCAGAGGGACTCGAACCCCCAACCTTCTGATTCGTAGTCAGACACTCTATCCAGTTGAGCTATAGGCGCATGTTTAAATGGAGGCGACACCCAGATTCGAACTGGGGATGAAGGAGTTGCAGTCCTCTACCTTAGCCACTTGGTCATGTCGCCTTTTTATATTGGTGACCCATCGGAGATTCGAACTCCGGACACCTTGATTAAAAGTCAAGTGCTCTACCGACTGAGCTAATGAGTCATATTTTTTTGGGGTGGATAATGAGATTCGAACTCACGGCCTCCAGAGCCACAATCTGGCGCTCTAACCAACTGAGCTATACCCACCATAATCTAATGCACTAGTTTTATCTTTTAGTTGATGGTCGAGGTGAAGGGACTCGAACCCCCGGCCCCATGGTCCCAAACCAAGTGCGCTACCAAACTGCGCTACACCTCGAACTAAAAAGTGGTGGACCATCAGGGACTCGAACCCCAGACCTACCGGTTATGAGCCGGGCGCTCTAACCAACTGAGCTAATGGTCCACGTTATATTATTAAAATCTAAATGGTAGCGGTAACAGGAGTCGAACCTGTGACCTTTCGGGTATGAACCGAACGCTCTAGCCAACTAAGCTATACCGCCACAATATTTAAATATGGTGCCCAGAGGCGGAATCGAACCACCGACACGGGGATTTTCAGTCCCCTGCTCTACCGACTGAGCTATCTGGGCGCTATTGGCGGAGAGGGTGGGATTCGAACCCACGGTGCCGTTAAGCATCACTGGTTTTCAAGACCAGCTCCTTAAACCACTCGGACACCTCTCCTTATAGTTTCCTTTATGCTCTATCTAGTGAGCACTAAGTTGATAATTTAATATGGCTGGGGATGCAGGACTCGAACCTACGCATGCATGAGTCAAAGTCATGTGCCTTACCGACTTGGCTAATCCCCAATATATAAGTGGTGAGCGCACAGGGATTCGAACCCCGGACACACGCCTTAGAAGGGCGTTGCTCTATCCAGCTGAGCTATGCACCCACATTATAAAATAAAAGTGGTGCGGATGAAGGGAGTCGAACCCCCACGCCAATGGCGCTAGATCCTAAGTCTAGTGCGTCTGCCAATTCCGCCACATCCGCGTACTTTAAGTTGGTGGAGGATGGTGGATTCGAACCACCGAAAGCACAGCTAACAGATTTACAGTCTGCCCCCTTTGGCCACTCGGGAAATCCTCCGCATATATAAATGGAGCTGGTGATAGGAATCGAACCTACAACCTGCTGATTACAAGTCAGCTGCTCTACCGTTGAGCCACACCAGCTTAGATAAAATAAAATGGCGACCTGGAAGGGGTTCGAACCCTCGACCTCCAGCGTGACAGGCTGGCATTCTAACCAACTGAACTACCAGGCCGCGTTTATGTTTTTATGGTGGGACCAACAGGGCTCGAACCTGTGACCCCCTGCTTGTAAGGCAGGTGCTCTCCCAGCTGAGCTATGGTCCCGGGATGATTTAAATGGAGCGGGTGAAGGGGATCGAACCCTCACAGCCGGCTTGGAAGGCCGGAACTCTACCATTGAGCTACACCCGCATGGTGACTCATAGGGGAATCGAACCCCTGTTACCGCCGTGAAAGGGCGGTGTCTTGACCGCTTGACCAATGAGCCATTCATATTGTCATTTACTTTTTTTGCGCTTACTCATTTGTCTCGCAAAATTGGTGCCGAAGACCGGAATCGAACCGGTACGAAAGTATAAGTTTCGCAGGATTTTAAGTCCTGTGCGTCTGCCAGTTCCGCCACTTCGGCACTTTCTTGGCTCCAAGGGAGGGACTCGAACCCTCAGCCTATCGGTTAACAGCCGAGTGCTCCACCGTTGAGCTACCTTGGAATATGGAGGCGACACCCAGATTCGAACTGGGGATGAAGGAGTTGCAGTCCTCTACCTTAGCCACTTGGTCATGTCGCCATATTTAGTGGTGACCCATCGGAGATTCGAACTCCGGACACCTTGATTAAAAGTCAAGTGCTCTACCGACTGAGCTAATGAGTCATATATTTTTTATGGGGTGGATAATGAGATTCGAACTCACGGCCTCCAGAGCCACAATCTGGCGCTCTAACCAACTGAGCTATACCCACCATAACTGATAAAAGTGGTCGAGGTGAAGGGACTCGAACCCCCGGCCCCATGGTCCCAAACCAAGTGCGCTACCAAACTGCGCTACACCTCGAACTAAAAAGTGGTGGACCATCAGGGACTCGAACCCCAGACCTACCGGTTATGAGCCGGGCGCTCTAACCAACTGAGCTAATGGTCCACGTTATATTATTAAAATCTAAATGGTAGCGGTAACAGGAGTCGAACCTGTGACCTTTCGGGTATGAACCGAACGCTCTAGCCAACTAAGCTATACCGCCACAATATTTAAATATGGTGCCCAGAGGCGGAATCGAACCACCGACACGGGGATTTTCAGTCCCCTGCTCTACCGACTGAGCTATCTGGGCATCTGGCGGAGAGGGTGGGATTCGAACCCACGGTGCCGTTAAGCATCACTGGTTTTCAAGACCAGCTCCTTAAACCACTCGGACACCTCTCCAAGTTAATGGTGACCCATCGGAGATTCGAACTCCGGACACCTTGATTAAAAGTCAAGTGCTCTACCGACTGAGCTAATGAGTCATATTTATATGGCTGGGGATGCAGGACTCGAACCTACGCATGCATGAGTCAAAGTCATGTGCCTTACCGACTTGGCTAATCCCCAATATATAAGTGGTGAGCGCACAGGGATTCGAACCCCGGACACACGCCTTAGAAGGGCGTTGCTCTATCCAGCTGAGCTATGCACCCACATATATTGTTTGTTTTGTTTGGAGCGGGAAACGAGATTCGAACTCGCGACTTCAACCTTGGCAAGGTTGCGCTCTACCACTGAACTATTCCCGCATACTAGGTCTAGTTAAAAAAGTGGTGCGGATGAAGGGAGTCGAACCCCCACGCCAATGGCGCTAGATCCTAAGTCTAGTGCGTCTGCCAATTCCGCCACATCCGCATACTTCTTTTGGTGGAGGATGGTGGATTCGAACCACCGAAAGCACAGCTAACAGATTTACAGTCTGCCCCCTTTGGCCACTCGGGAAATCCTCCATGTTTGGAGCTGGTGATAGGAATCGAACCTACAACCTGCTGATTACAAGTCAGCTGCTCTACCGTTGAGCCACACCAGCATAGTGTTTATAAGAAGTATTTTGGCGACCTGGAAGGGGCTCGAACCCTCGACCTCCAGCGTGACAGGCTGGCATTCTAACCAACTGAACTACCAGGCCGCATTTGTATATTTTTATGGTGGGACCAACAGGGCTCGAACCTGTGACCCCCTGCTTGTAAGGCAGGTGCTCTCCCAGCTGAGCTATGGTCCCGGGATAATTTAAATGGAGCGGGTGAAGGGGATCGAACCCTCACAGCCGGCTTGGAAGGCCGGAACTCTACCATTGAGCTACACCCGCATGGTGACTCATAGGGGAATCGAACCCCTGTTACCGCCGTGAAAGGGCGGTGTCTTGACCGCTTGACCAATGAGCCACAATATTTAAATGGTTGCGGAGACAGGACTCGAACCTGTGACCTTCGGGTTATGAGCCCGACGAGCTGCCAACTGCTCCACTCCGCGATATTAAAAAGTATGGTGCCGAAGACCGGAATCGAACCGGTACGAAAGTATAAGTTTCGCAGGATTTTAAGTCCTGTGCGTCTGCCAGTTCCGCCACTTCGGCATACTTTCTTGGCTCCAAGGGAGGGACTCGAACCCTCAGCCTATCGGTTAACAGCCGAGTGCTCCACCGTTGAGCTACCTTGGAACATAACGTGGCTACGTGCTACTCTCCCAGGGGGTTGCCCCCCAAGTACCATCACCGCTTAAGAGCTTAACTTCTGTGTTCGGAATGGGAACAGGTGTATCCTCTTTGCTATAATAACCACATTTTTTTATTAAACAAGTATTATAATAACATTTATTTAATTCATTGTCAACTTTTTTTGAAAGTTTTAGTACCTTCAAAACTGCTAACATTTAATATTTCCATTATATTTTTTAACAACTGAAATCTTCTTTATAATTATATGATCAAAGATTTAATTGGTGATATAAACCTTTAGGTTTATTTTGGTCAAGTCCTCGACCTATTAGTATCAGTAAGCTACATATGTTACCACACTTCCACCTCTGACCTATCAACCATGTAGTCTTCATGGGGTCTTAACCTTACGGTGGGAAATCTTATCTCGAAGTAGACTTCGCGCTTAGATGCTTTCAGCGCTTATCCTTTCCGTACTTAGCTACCCAGCTATGCCCTTGGCAGAACAACTGGTACACCAGCGGTAC
>NZ_JAHZMO010000140.1 GCF_020748185.1 Terrisporobacter petrolearius
GCGGTTCGAAAGGTAAACGGAAGGGATTTCCAGCAACGTTAAGGCATCGCGCACCTGGGCGGCCTCCTGGCGGCTACGCACCAGCACACTGATGTCCGAAGCACGCACCGGACGCGCGTCGTCGCCGTTCATCAGCAACGCTTCGCCCCGCTGTCCGGCTTGTAGCCAGTCGCGGATTTGCGCAGCACATACCTGCGCCATGGTACTTTGATAGTCGCCAACGCCGCAGCTTTCGCCTTCCATCAGCCACATTTTCATCGCAGGCTGCGTTTCACCTTTAAATACCAAACGTAACGACTGATTTTTCCCGGCTGATTTCACTGGAATAAACGGTATTTCGCGAAACATGAACGCGTCATCAGTCTGGCTGAAAAGCTTATTCACGCTGTTCACCATTCCAGGTGCGGAGCGCCAGTTGGTGTCTAAAGTGTAGTGGGCGTGAACTTCGCTACGCGCCTTCATATAAGTGAAGATATCCGCACCCCGGAATGCATATAT
>NZ_JAHZMO010000141.1 GCF_020748185.1 Terrisporobacter petrolearius
GGTTCGCTGGCGCAGAGCTTTTACAGCTAGAGAGGCAAAATGACACATGAATCGGTCATGATGATGGGGACTGAAGCGATGAAAGTCGCGCTGGCACTGGCTGCCCCGCTGTTGCTGGTGGCGCTGGTCACGGGCCTTATCATCAGTATTTTGCAGGCCGCCACGCCGATCAACGAAATGACGCTGTCGTTTATTCCAAAAATCACCGCCGTATTTATTGCCATTATTATTGCCGGACCGTGGATGCTCAATCTGTTGCTGGATTACGTCAGCACCTTGTTCACTAACCTGCCGTATATCATCGGGTAGCCCGTACAATGATGCAGGTGACAAGCGATCAATGGCTTTCCTGGCTAAGTCTGTACTTCTGGCCGTTACTGCGCGTGCTGGCGCTCATTTCTACCGCGCCAATTCTGAGCGAACGCAGCGTGCCGAAACGGGTAAAACTGGGTCTGGCAATGATGATCACGTTCGCTATTGCCCCATCATTACCTGC
>NZ_JAHZMO010000142.1 GCF_020748185.1 Terrisporobacter petrolearius
GAAATCAAAGACGTGGCTCGCTACAGCGAATTAACCCTGACCGGGGTATTACAGAAGTCGAGTAACGTCGGTGTTTCCAAGCTGGCGTTAGCGATGCCGTCCTCAGCGTTAGTAGATACTTACTCACGTTTTGGACTGGGAAAAGCGACCAATTTGGGGTTGGTCGGAGAACGCAGTGGCCTATATCCTCAAAAACAACGGTGGTCTGACATAGAGAGGGCCACCTTCTCTTTCGGCTACGGGCTAATGGTAACCCCGTTACAGTTAGCGCGAGTCTACGCAACTATCTGCAGCTACGGCATTTATCGCCCACTGTCGATTACCAAAGTTGACCCCCCGGTTCCCGGTGAACGTGTCTTCCCGGAATCCATTGTTCGCACCGTGGTGCATATGATGGAAAGCGTGGCGCTACCAGGCGGCGGCGGCGTGAAAGCGGCGATTAAAGGCTATCGTATCGCCATTAAAACCGGTACCGCGAAAAAGGTCGGGCCGG
>NZ_JAHZMO010000143.1 GCF_020748185.1 Terrisporobacter petrolearius
CAACTGGCGAAGGAAGCGGGCTGTGCGCAACTGTTCAACTGCCCGGTCACCGCAATTCGTCATGACGATGATGGCGTAACTATTGAAACGGTTGACGGTGAGTATCAGGCGAAAAAAGCGATTGTCTGCGCGGGAACATGGGTAAAAGACCTGCTCCCGGAGCTGCCTGTCCAGCCCGTACGTAAAGTATTTGCCTGGTATCAGGCCGATGGCCGCTATAGCGTGAAGAATAAATTCCCGGCGTTTACCGGTGAACTGCCCAATGGCGATCAATATTATGGTTTTCCGGCAGAAAACGACGCGTTGAAGATTGGCAAACATAACGGAGGCCAGGTTATCCATTCAGCGGATGAACGTGTTCCGTTTGCGGAAGTGGTCAGCGATGGTTCGGAAGCCTTCCCGTTCTTGCGCAATGTATTGCCGGGTATCGGTTGCTGCCTGTACGGCGCTGCCTGCACCTATGATAATTCGCCTGACGAAGATTTTATTATC
>NZ_JAHZMO010000144.1 GCF_020748185.1 Terrisporobacter petrolearius
ATCTGTTTGCAGTCGCCACGTGCTTCACAACCTTTCGCCCTCGCCGCAAAGTTATCGATCTGATCAGCACTCAGCGAGTTATTCTCAACTAAAATCCCGCCGGATTAAGGGCGGGATTAATTCTATTATCTATTGTTTTTTTTATTACTTCGATATAAGCCCCAACTCCCTATGCTACATAGCAGAGAGCAATACACTGCTATTTTTAAAGATTTCATAACATCAATATATGAGAATAAAAAATCGCCACCAATCCAATAAAATGCAAACACTCTGATGAAGAAAAACATCATTACCGACATGATAAATATGGCAATAAACCATATAAGTACAGTCACTAAAAAACGCATAAGGAGAGATTGACACTTCATTATTTCTTCTCCTGTTGATTTTTTAACTGTTCTTGGATTATAGCTCCTGATCCTTCTGAACCAATTGAAGAACCTATATTCCCAGCAATTCCAGGCGTTGGATTTAATGGTAGAGGCTTG
>NZ_JAHZMO010000145.1 GCF_020748185.1 Terrisporobacter petrolearius
CCCACTCCAATTCTAGCTAAAGAGATAGCTATATTGGAACCAAGTCCTCCCAATCCCAATATAGCAACCTTCCCTTTTTTTAACTTATTATGTATATTTGGAGTATGTCTAGCAATCAGCAAACTTTCCAACTCATCAAGTGATGGCTTAATGCCTTTTTGTATAAGTGTTCATTTATCATTTTCACAAAGGGGCATATCTGTTTTAATTGGATATCCATTTAACACTAATACATCACATTTATTGTTATAGCTATCTCTAACTTTATAAGCAGTTGTATTTTCCTCAACATCTGTTAATGATTCATTTACAAATATTTTTATTTTAACCACCTCCAATAAAGCTAATAAGCTCTACAATATCCTCGTCTTTTAATACATATGTATTGTAGTTAGATTCTTCAATTATCTCTAAATTCACTTCAACTACAACTCTATCACTCTTTAAATTATATTTATTTAATAAATCTATAACAGTCAAATTTTCTTCA
>NZ_JAHZMO010000146.1 GCF_020748185.1 Terrisporobacter petrolearius
CAAGACAAATGTTATTTCACTAAAATTAGACTATTGCAATAGTAAGAAATTAACATTAATTTTAGTTTTAAATTTTAAATTTATGGTTTATAATTAGTATAGGGATATTCTGAAATATAATAATTTTCCAGTTTATCCCAATATTTAACTTAGGTAGATTGCTTACAAAACAAATGATTATATATTAAGCTAAAAGGAAGTGGATAGATGAGATTTATAAAAAATAAGAAATACAGAAAAATTGCTATAATCATATCTATTCCTATATTGCTTGTTGCGCAGTACTACCTTTTTAAATTTGGAATACTTAGACCAATGGTAAAGGGAGTAGAAATTGAAATTTTAGATGGGGAATATGTTAAAGATATAGATAAGTATGTAGTAAAATTAAATGAAACAGTTACTTTATCCACTGGTGAATATATTAAGGTTCCTTCGTATGCTAAAGATCCAAATATTTGGTTTAATGTATTGGATAATTCAGGAACT
>NZ_JAHZMO010000147.1 GCF_020748185.1 Terrisporobacter petrolearius
AAATTTCAACTAACTATTCTGGATATGACATACTAGAAAAATGAAATTCAACTATTTCTACTGGTTTTAGTTCAAAGTAAATTCATCATACGCTTATATTTTCAATCAAATTATCTTTTTTTATATAACAATTTATGATTATTAATAATTATTTTCTATCAAAAAAGTAAAATGGCATAGCCTTAAAGCTACACCAATTTACTAAAAATTATATCATAATTAACATTAATGTTAAACATATGCGTTTATAAGTTTTCCTCATATTTTAAAATTCTTTTAACCAAGTTATCTCTTAATGTTCCTACTTCATCAAATCTCATATTAGGACTATAGTAACTTTCTATAATATCATGTTTAGATTTAGCTCTCTTAAGATTTAACACTGCCCAACAAATTAAGTCATCTAAAACTTTTTCATCAAATTTAATATCTTCTTCATATTTAAGTAGTTTTTCTCTATTTAAAAACTGATTTAAATCAATCGTATCT
>NZ_JAHZMO010000148.1 GCF_020748185.1 Terrisporobacter petrolearius
GTTTTTATTTATAGAGTCAAAGACGTCTTTATTGAAAACAGTCACAACAGCTCTCATACTTTCACCATCTTTTAACAATTGTATGTTCATATCTCCTAATTCTTTTGGTCTTAATTTAATTGTCAATTCTTGTATATCATTTGTTTTCATATGCTTAATAGCTTTTATAGAGTCATCCATTACATTTGATTCTATCTGTTTTAAATTGACATTATCATTTTTAATTTTATTCATATCAACGCTTTTATTTATTACTTGACTAAAATTCCCACTCTTATTTCCATTGACCCCTGCTAGTTTTTCCAAAATATCAGAACTATCATCTCTTTGTTTATTTGAGTTAAGATTATCCATTCTATTACTATCAAAACTATACAAATCTATACTTTTAATATCATTTTCTGTAGTTTTACTAATTACTTCAATATCTTCATCCGCATTATTTTCTAAAAGTTCTCTTAACTTCATTATGTCTAAATTTTCTAT
>NZ_JAHZMO010000149.1 GCF_020748185.1 Terrisporobacter petrolearius
TGATATCGTGCTGGTGGCAGTCAGTGAACACATTGAACGTTTCACTGCCCTGGCGCGTGAAATGGCTGCTACCGAAACTCGCGAAAGCCGTCGCGATGAACTGCTGACGATGGCAGAAAACTGCGATCTTATCGCCCACCAGCCGCCGCAGACTTTCTGGCAGGCGCTGCAACTGTGTTACTTCATCCAATTGATTTTGCAGATCGAATCTAACGGTCCCTCGGTATCGTTTGGTAGTATGGACCAGTATCTCTACCCGTACTATCGCCGCGACGTTGAACTCAACCAGACGCTGGATCGCGAACACGCCATCGAGATGCTGCATAGCTGCTGGCTGAAACTGCTGGAAGTGAACAAAATCCGCTCAGGCTCACACTCAAAAGCCTCTGCGGGAAGTCCTCTGTATCAGAACGTCACCATTGGCGGACAAACTCTGGTTGATGGTCAACCAATGGACGCGGTGAATCCACTCTCTTACGCGATCC
>NZ_JAHZMO010000014.1 GCF_020748185.1 Terrisporobacter petrolearius
CATAATAATTGTGAAAAGAATGCTAGTATTAGTATTTCTTAGAAATAAAAAAATATTACTGGAATTTTGAATTTCCAGTAATATAAATTACAAAACAAAATTATTACACAAATCTATAGACATTCTCTAAACCAAAAGTTATATTTAAACTATTTATATATTGAATAATTTATACTATCTAACCAAGCTGTCTAAAATCTCTTTTGCTACTAGTTTATCGTCAAATTCTACTATTTCATCTTTAATTATTTGGTAGTTTTCATGACCTTTACCTGCAATAAGTACTACATCTCCTTCTTTAGCCATGTTAATCGCTTCTTTAATAGCATCTTTTCTATCTAGTATAACAACATAATTTTCTTTTTCCCTATCTATACCTATTAATATATCTTTTATTATTTCATTTGGTTCTTCATATCTTGGATTATCTGAAGTTATTATAGCAATATCTGAATACTCTTGTGCAATTTTTCCCATAAGAGGTCTTTTTTCTTTTTCTCTATTACCTCCGCATCCAAAAACTGTGATTATTCTTTTTTTTGCAAAATCCTTTATACTATTTAATACATTATCTAAGGCATCAGGCGTGTGTGCATAATCTACAAATACGTGAATATCTTTGTTATTTTCCACTTTTTCAAATCTTCCATTTACACCTTTTAGTATACTTATTCTATTTACTATTTCATCTACATCCATATTTAATATATAACAAGCACAAATAACAGCAAGACAGTTGTAAACTGTAAATTGTCCCACCATATTTAAAGATACTTCTCTTTGAAAATCATTGGGACCATGTAAAGTAAATACTGTCTTATCTTCATAAAGTTTTACATCCTTAGCTCTAAAAGTAGCACCATAGTTTATACCATAGGTATAATAAGGTACTCCCAAAGTTTTAATATTATCCAATATTATTCTTCCATTAATATCATCTATATTAATAATATTTGCGCTTGTAGTCATATAAAATAAGGATTCCTTAGCTTTTCTATAATTCTCAAATGTTTTATGAAAATCTAGATGATCTTCTGTCAAGTTTGTAAATATGCCTATTTTGTATTTCATATTTTCTACTCTTTTCAAAGCCAAGGCATGAGAAGAAACTTCCATAGTACAATATTTACAATCATTATTTATCATATTATTCAAACTCTTTTGTATTTCAATATTATTAGGTGTTGTGTTTTTATTTAAATAATTATTTTTTCCATCAAATATGCCTATAGTTCCAATAAATCCGCATTTTTCATCTTGACTAAGTATGTCTTTCAAAAATGATGACACACTTGTCTTTCCATTAGTGCCTGTTACACCTATTAATTGAATTTTTTCACTTGGATTTTTGTAGAAATTTCTCCCTAAAGTAGATATAACTTCATTTGTACTTCTTACTTTTATATAAGTTAAATTATCATCTTTTTGTACATCTTCTTCAATTACAAAGGCTACTGCTCCCTTTGCCTTTGCACTTTCAATGAATTTATGACCATTAACATTAGCTCCATTAATACAAACTAATAAATCCCCTTCTTTTACGTTTCGTGAATCATATTCTAGCCCTTTTATTTCCACATCTTTGGGGCCTGATAACAAAATTATTTCTATATCTTTTAAAAGATCTTCTAATTTCATGATATCACCCTTCAATTTTTATTTTCTTCTTGATACAATTTAAGTTTACTTAAAACATCTTCATTACTTCTAAAAAAGTTTATTAGCTCTTCAATTTTCATCAATGTTTCAACATTTATTGTATGTTCTATGGTTTCTGTTTCTTCATGAATAGATTCGTTTATACCAAGAATAGTTAAAAATTCTTTTATGGTATTATGCCTACTTAGTAGTTTTGCTCCTACGCTTTCTCCCAAAGAAGTTAGTTCAATACTATCATATTTTTTATAAATCAACATGTTCTTGTCATTTAATTTTTTTATCATTTTTGTTACAGAGGGTGGTTTAATATTGAGTTTTTTAGAGATATCTTTAACTTGCACCTTATCATTTTCAAGATTTAATCTATAAATCATCTCAATATAATCCTCTTCACTAGGTGTCAATTTATTGTTTTTCATATATTCATTAAAAGTGTAATAATCCTCTCTTCTACTCACAAAAACCCCTCCTATAATTGTATATTTCTAATATGTTTTAAATATTACTATATTTTTTGAACACTTTTTGAACAAGGTGCATAATTTAAATTAAGAATGTTAGCTTAAGCTAAAACTTAGTGTAACAACACTTATTTTCTTGCTTATTGGCCAGGCCAGTTGTCATCGCTACCTTTGTGGCGAAAAATTGTTATGTTTTAGAATCATCTTAGGTAATGACTTTTCAAAATTATAAATAATGGAGGTGCAATATGAAAACACTTACAGACATTCAAATTAAAAACACTGTTAAAGTGGAGGGGTTACTTTCTACAGGAAATTTAAAAGAAAGAATGCTAGCTTTAGGTTTAACTGAAGGAGCTGAAATAGATGTTCTTAGAAAGGGTCCTAAAAATAATTTAACAGTTTATAACATCCGTGGCAGTAAGATTGCTTTGCGTAAAGAAGAGAGTAATTTAATTTTAGTATCTTATATTTAACAATTAATTATTTTAGGGGGATAGCATTATGGGTTTGACACAACAATCTACTAAAATAAAATCTTTAGAAGATATTTTTCATATAGAAAAAAAAGATAATGAAATTATGATTGCCCTAGCAGGCAATCCAAATACAGGCAAAAGTACTGTTTTTAATTATTTAACTGGATTAAAACAACATACAGGCAATTGGCCTGGTAAAACTGTTTGTACTGCCAGGGGGGATTTTTCTTATAAGGATGTTAACTACTCTCTTATAGATTTGCCTGGTACTTATTCCTTGTTTCCTCTATCACAAGAGGAAATAGTAGCCCGTGATTTTATTTGCTTTGGAAATCCTGACGCTGTTATTGTTGTTTGTGATAGTACTTGTATTGAAAGGAATCTAAATCTTGTTTTTCAAGTAATGGAACTTACAGACAATGTAATTTTATGTTTGAATTTATTAGATGAAGCAAAGAAAAAAGGTATCAAGATTGACAAAGACAAATTGGAAGATAAGCTTGGTATTCCTGTAGTTTTAACAGCAGCTAGAAGTGGCCTAGGTATGGATGACCTTAAGGAAACTCTCAATTCAGTGGTAAAAGGAGAATACAAATTTAAAAATAAACCAGTATATTATGATGAAGAAATCGAAAAAATAATAAGCTCTATAAAGGAAGATTTGTATAGTATTATTCCATCCATTAATCCTAGATGGTTGGGCCTTAGGTTAATTGATGGAGACCAAAGTCTTTTAACTTCTTTAAATGATTACACTGAAAATAATATTCTAGACGATTTAAATAATGTTAAAAGTAAAATTCCTGATATTTTTGATAAAAGTAAAATAAGAAGTCACTTTACAAAGACTACTTATGACTATGCAAAAGTTATAAGCGATGACGTTGTAACAATTACAGATAAAAACGCTATGGACAGAGATGAAAAAATAGATAAGATTGTATCCTCTAAGGTCTTTGGCATTCCTCTTATGTTACTTCTACTTTGTGGAGTACTTTGGATTACCATAGAAGGTTCCAATGTACCTTCCTCCATGCTTTCTGATGTCTTATTTTCCATAGAACCAAAAATTTATAATTTTTTTAATAGTATCGGTTTGCCCCTATTGTTAAACGAAATGTTGACTTATGGAATGTATAGAACCTTAGCTTGGGTTGTATCAGTAATGCTACCTCCTATGGCTATATTTTTCCCTTTGTTTACATTACTAGAAGATTTAGGGTATCTTCCTAGAGTAGCTTTTAACCTTGATCATTTATTTAAAAAAGCTTGTTGTCATGGAAAGCAATGTTTAACTATGTGTATGGGGTTTGGTTGCAATGCTGCTGGCGTTATTGGTTGTAGAATAATTGACTCTCCAAGAGAGAGGTTAATTGCTATAATTACTAATAACTTTGTTCCTTGTAATGGAAGATTTCCTACTTTAATAGCCATATCAACCATTTTCTTTAGCTCAGTTATTAGTAGCAATTTTATATCGAGTAGCATTACTGCTATATCTATTACATTGCTAATAATTGTAGGTGTTCTCACTACTTTACTTGTTTCATTTATATTGTCTAAAACTTTGTTAAAAGGAGTTCCATCAACTTTCACTCTGGAGTTACCACCTTACAGACCACCACAAATTGGAAGAGTAATTTACACTTCTATTATAGATAGAACTTTATTTGTACTAAGAAGGGCTATAGTAGTGGCAATTCCAGCAGGAATTATTACATGGATTTTTGCCAATATATATATTGGAGATATAAGTATATTATCTCATGTTGCTAATCTTTTAGATCCCCTTGGAAAACTAATAGGACTTGACGGCTTTATTTTATTGGCATTTATCTTAGGCTTTCCTGCCAACGAAATCGTGGTGCCTATTTTAATTATGAGTTATATGGCTACTGGTAAAATGATCGAGTTTGATCAACTATCAGCATTAGGTGAGTTACTAAAAAATAATGGTTGGACTTATTTAACAGCATTAAATATGATGTTGTTTAGTTTGCTCCACTGGCCATGTGCTACTACACTTCTAACTATAAAAAAAGAAACAAATAGCATTAAATGGACTGCTTTAGGATTTTTAATTCCTACAGCCATAGCTTTTATTGTATGTTTTATTACTACAACTATTTATAATATTATTGTTTAAAAAAAGGATAGATAAATTTACTCCTATACAAATTTATCTATCCTTCTTATTTAAAATTCATTAACTATACTTGAACAATTATTATAATATTTATTATTAACTTTTCTTTCTTCTGTTAAATATAGCAAATCCTAATATACAAACTGCTACAATAAAAATTCCGCTGTATAACCATATTGATGATTGATCTCCTGTTTTCACCGAAGAATTTGAATCATTATTATTGTTAGTATTTTGATTAGTATTATTATCTTGATTATCTAATTTATTGTCATCTTTATCATCACTTGGTTGATTATTGTTGTCATCTTTGTCATTATCACTTGATTGATTATTATTGTCATCTTTGTCATTGTTATCTGATGGATCATTATCATCTGTATTGTCATTGTCTAATTTTTCTTTTTCAAAGACTGCTATAAATTTTGTATCCTCACTTATATTTACAACATACTCTACATCTTCACTTAAAATAGTGTCTTCATCTCCTGATTTCACCCATTTTACAAACTTATATCCTTTATTTGTAGTGACTTTTAGTTTCCACTTAGATGTTAAGTCATCTTCGTTTTTACTCAATAGTTCAAAACTTACTTCTCCACCTTTTTCTTCATTTGTATCTACGCTTACTTGTGGGTATTCTCCTACATATTTGAATTTTGCTACATATTGTGTATCTTTATCTATTGTTACCTCATATGTTGCATTTGTTGACACTACCTCCTCTGAGCCTTTTACTATCCATCCTACAAATTCATAATGTGTATTAGCTTTTGCTGTTAAAATCCATGTTGCTGTTTCTTCTTTTTTATCACTTGATTTCATTTTAGCTTCTGCACTTCCACCTTTTTCATCATTAACTGATACTGTTGCTTCTGACATTTTTACATCTAAGTCTACAAATGTATAGTTGTATTTTTTCGCAAATTCTTCTGCATATGTTCCTTTGTATCCTTTTACTATTTTTAGTGCTTGGCAATATCTAAATACCATTTCAGGATATTCTATATTTGTCAAACTCTTTGGTAGTGTTATTTCTTTCAAGCTTACACAATTTGTAAATACTGAATCTTTTAATACTGCTATTCCTTCTGGTATTTCTATACTCTCTAATGACTTACAACCATTAAACAATGATTTTGGTATCATTTTTAATGATTTACTTGGTAGTTTTGCTGACTTCATTTTTTCGCAACCAGCAAACACTGATTGACCTATTACTTCTACTGTTTCTGGTATTTTTATACGCTCTAATAATATGCAAGTCATAAATGCTCTTGCTTTTATCTCCTTTAATCCTTCGGATAATTCTACTTTAGTTAGTTTTTGACAAGAATAAAATGCTCTATCTCCTATTTCTACTACTTTTCTTCCTTCTACTTCTTCTGGAATTATAACTTCTGTAACATTTTCATCAAGGGGCTCTTTTACTGATAATGTTCCATCTTCTAATACTGTGTATCTTAATGTTTTATCTTGTATATATGCTAACTTAAAGTTTGCCACATACTCTGTATTTTTATCTATTTCTACTTCGTACTGTGCATCTGTTGATACTATTTTATTTGACCCTTTAAGGCTCCATCCTTCAAATTCATAGTTTTCATTTGCTACTGCTGCTAATTTATATTTTGCTGTTTTCTTTTCTGCATCTTCACTTACCTTTTCTACAGTAGCTTTTCCACATTTTTCATCATTAACTGATGCTTTAACTCTTGGTATTGATGTATCTTTATCATCTACACTTATTTCTATATCAGGCATAATATTAAAATAAATATCATTATCTCCATATCCTGCATTAAAGTTTGGTGATAGACCCTCTTGTGGTATTTTGCAATGAGTATCTAGAGGACTTCCCATATGCTGTGCATGTACTTTTCCTTTAGATAATTTGTAAGTACCCTTTTTGTCTATTGTAAATGTTAATGGGCTATTTACAGAATATTGCTTATGAGGACCTTCTATAGTTTCTCCATTTAAGTCATACACTAAGAATGTTCTATCAGGGAAACCTGGATTATATATAGAAGCCATTTTATAAACTGGTAGCTCTAAATTTGTAAAGCTTACACTTGCTTTATTTCCTACTTTAAGCTCCTTACCTTTATTGCTATCATTAGATATGCTTATATCACTTTCCATAGCATCTAATACATAATATAATACATTATCACCAGATGTCATTCTTATTATATTTCTACCAGTCTTTACTTTAATAGTATAGGAACCATTTTTATCTGCTTCGTACTTTGTCCAATTATTGGCAAAATCACTATCTATATGTATTGGATCATGTGTTTCTACTGTAACACCTTTAGTTGGTGTAAAAGTATATTCTCCATATCCCTTACCTTTTACAACTGTTCCATCTGGATATGTTGTATCTCCAGTAAAATATACTGTATCGTATTTTGTCCATTTTCTATCTCTTACTTTAAAATTAGGATCTATATCTCCTCTGCTACCACCTACATTTACTATAACTATTCCTGTTTGTTCTTTATCTATTGCATTAAATCCATATATTCTTTTCTTGTCAAACCCAGGATCACTAGTTGCTTCTTGACCTTCAATTAAAGGATCGTATGTAATTTTAATAACTGCTATTCCTTCTTTTTTACCAGTCATATTTACATATTTTCTACCTTCCTTACCTTTTTCTTCTATAGATAGATTGTCTTTTCCATATATAACTTCATAATGTTTATCTGGTTCAACAAATTTATTTGAAACGGGACTTGTCATTCCCTGCCAAACACGAAATGTTTCTAACTTTTGGGTGTCTCCCACATTCATATTTACATGACTACCTTCATCAGTAATATTTGTATAGATATCATCCCACTTATTACGATAGTATGGATTTTCTTCATAGTCTTCTTTTTTTACTAAATCTAGGGTAATGGCTTCTTTTACTTTCTCTGTATCTAAATAAAAATATGGTTTAGTTGTCTTAACGTATTGCGTATCTCCTCCACCTGCTACTAACTTATAGTGATCTGAGGGCACTTGGAATTTATAACTATCGTATTCTTTGTTTGATGTATCTACAGACAGTGGCTTAACTTCAAAAAGCTCTCTGTATGCTTCTCCATATATATTGTATAGATGAAGACCGGCCCCTTTATTTACTCTATATTCTATTGGATCTTCAGATTTAGATTGTAAATATACTTTTATCGTTCTAGTACTTGTACAATTTGATCCATCAAGTTCAGCACTTACATATGTATATATTTGATCGTTTGAGTCACAATTTTGAGTAGTAAATTTGTAATTTACATTTTTATCTACTGGAGTAACTTTTATTTTATATTTCTTATCTTCTCCTTTAGCTTCTAACACATAATAATAACTCTGATTTATATTTTTCTCATTATCTGTGTATCCTGGCTTTATATCAAGTACATTTCCATCTGGATCTGTTATTTCTATATTTACTTCATTACTATCTTTTTTATTTAATTTATTCTCGTCTATATATATTTCAAACGGGAAAAAAGTTTTTGATTGTTCTTCCTTAGTTTTTTCTACTTGGAACGTTCCTTTTCTACCTATATTTTTTTCATATCCAAAGAAAGTGTATTTATATTCACCTGCTGTCAGATGGTAATATCCTTTCTCAAATTCTTTACCATCTTCTCCCCAATCTGTTTCTACAATTTTTTTTGGCTTTACTATTTCACCGTATCTATTGTATACCTCTAAGGAGGACATATTAGGCCAATCATGACCTTCAATACTATATGTATATGCCTTATCAAAAGTGGCCTTTATCTTCACATCTGAAGAAGGTATTTCAAATGTATATATATAATTAATACCATCAGATTTATCTTGATCTATTTGTCTTTTTATGTCATTTCCGTCTTTGTCTTTTATTTCCAATGTATCCATTGCAAAATTTTCATCTGGTTTTACAGTTAAAGTAACTTTTGTATTTAATTTACCTTCTTTTACATCTACTGATATTTGTCCATTTTCTGTGTCCAAAGTCTTTATTTCATAGGCTTTTTCATCACCTACTGATAAATTTAATGTATAAGGTTTTGATGTCTTTTTTCCATCATTTGCTATGAATTTTAGTTTATAATTCCCTGATTTTTCTGGTTTAAATGAATAATTTGAATCCGCATCTACTTCTTTCTTATTATCAACTGATACTGTATATGTTAATTTGTCATTTTCCTCATCCCTAAATATTTTAGATAAATCTAGGGAATAAGTTTCTCCTAGCTTAATACTAGCACTGTCACTTTCTTTGCTAGGTACTGGAGCCGTGTTTGATTTAATATTTGATTTTATTTTAAATGTATATGTACTAGATTCTATATTTTGGCCTGATCCTGGCCAAGACTTATCACCACATATAACCTTTATAGTTTCTCCATCTAATACTTTTATTTCTTCACTTCTTTTATATCCTTCTTTTGATGTATCTACATCTTCTCCTTTATATACTCTTACTTGGTAGTTTTTATTAGCAGCTGTTGGTTTTACAGTTATTTTATTAGTATCTCCAAGTTCTAGTGTATACTCTTTAGTTTCACTGCTAAATTTAGGTGATAAACTTCCTTTACTAAAATCAATAGCTTTTAATGATGTATCATTTTTACTATAATTCCCACCTATATCTGCTCCAAAATTAGTAGTATACATTACTCTAATTTCATCATTAGTCTTTACCTTAAATGCCCCAAATCCTAGATTAACAAACCAATCATTTTTAGTTCCCATCCATCCTGAACTAGATCCACCGTCAAATGCTTCCAGTCCATTGATTTCACTTATGTAATTATTTTCTGCACCTGTTTGTGTAGCTTTTACCTTATCTAGTGCTTTAACTATTGCATCCATCATAGTCATATTGTCTTCAATTTTTACCCAATCATCTACTAAAGTTCCATCCCATGCTGCTCCATCTTTTTTAGAGTACGTAGTATTTTCTACTATTACATGTACTTTTTGTGTTAATACTTCTTGTGCAAAAGATTTTATTGATGATACTGTAGATAAGGTAAACACCATAATAAATGCAAGAAAAGAGCTAATAATTTTTTGACTTAATCTCTTAGTGTTTTTATTCCTCATATCTTTCCCCCCAAATTAAAATATTATAAATCTATAAAAAATTCGCTTCGCTTTAAGCCACTGCGTGGGCGCTATGAAATTTTAGGCAACGACCTTGCTCAAAAATACATTTTTTACATTTCCTAAATGACTTGATATAACTTGATTCCAGAGTTTATCAACAGCGTAAACTTAACTATAATTTCCTTAAATGTAAAAGGGTGCTCTGAAAGCACCCCTTTTATAACAAATTACCAATTATGTAATAAATTTATCATTTTTCTTATTGTAATAATAAATATATTTATTAACACAAATGATTTAATTGTTTACTATTTAGTAGGTAACTCTGACAAGTTTTCTGGGAATTGTACGCTATAGCCTCCATATGCCCAAACAACAGTTTGTCCTAACTCCACATCAAATGTTTCTCCACCAACTTTTTCAGAAACATCTACCATTTTTTGTTCAGAAGTTGCATTTCCTTCGCAATCATATACTCTATACATCCAACCAAGTTCATTTTCCATATATGGATAATCTTTATTATTTATATTTACATTTTTTAAGAATTTACTTCCCCATTGTAAATCATCAACAAAATTATCAGCTACCACAGCTATTGCATCCATTGCAGATGGATAATTTATATTAGATGATACAGCACTTGTTGATACACTTTTTAAAAATTTAAAACTACCGCTTGAAGCATCGTATGCTCTTACATTTACACCAGAAACATCTTGTTGTACATCCCTTGGATTTAATACTACAGTAAAGTCCATGTATCCATTTGTTTTATTTGTTGCTTCTACAACTGCCACCCCTGCATTCTTTGACTTATCAATCTTAGCTTTTCCCTTAGCTGCAAATTGATTTCCTACTGATTCTGGGGCTTGTTTGCTAACACTTACAGCATCTGTACTTCCTTGTACAATATCCCAATTGATAGAATTTGCATCTGCTAAACTATTAAAAAGACTTGTACCATACCAATTGCTTTTTGCGCCTTGAACCATTAAAGGTTGATACGCAGTTACACTTCCTTTTTGAATAGTATAATTATAATCAGTATTATAATTAGTTAAATTAGGATACTCTGTAAAAAAATCAGTTGCAAATGATGTTGCCCCCATAAATAACATTATAGCTGTAGCCATTCCTGTAGTCGCAAATTTTCTAAATCTTTTGTTCATAAAAACATCCCCTTCTTTATTAAAAATATTATTTTTTATAAGGAGGATTAATTTCCATTTCATTATCAAAAATCACAGGAAAAATAAACCTCCGATTATGCCTTCGGACATCTTTCATCATAAGCATATATGCCTGTATTCTGACTAAAGCTCAAACCTACTCTTTACTCCTTCCCAGAGATAACTCCAGTGGTAATAGCAAATTTCGTAACTTATTACAGCAGGGATAATCTGTGGCGGAATCTCACCGCACTTCCAAAATAAAAAATATTTTTCATTTTTTACATATATTAATTATTTATATATTTACATTACTATTTTTTATTATCTATAATATTCAATAAGTTTACAAATTATTACCTCATATTTATTATACAGTATATTTATTCAGACTTTAGTATAGTCTTTTTTCTAACAAAAGTAGTACCATCATAGTACTACTTTTTACACCCTTCATAATATTGTACTTATGTTTTTAGGCAACGACCTTGCTCAAAAATATATTTTTTACACTTACTAAATGAGTTGGTATAACTTCATTACAGAGTTTATCAACAGCGTAAATTCAACTATAATTTTCTAATATGTAAAAAATGCCAGGTATGAAAATTCATACCTGGCATCAATAAATCTTTTTGATTAAAATTCTATACTTCTCTTGGAAGTATAATTTCAAATTCTGTTTTATAGTTTTTTCTAGCATCCACAATTTTTATACTTCCACCATGAGCTTTTACTATTTTTTTACTTATGGCAAGTCCCAGCCCTGAACCTTTTTTGGTACGAGATTTTTCCCCAACCACAAAAGGATTAAAAATATTTTTTCGCATTTCCTTTGAAATTCCATAGCCGTTATCTGCAATATTTATTTTCACCTTGTCAAAATATTCTTCAATTTCAAATAATATGGATAAATCTTTTTTATTATGTTTTAATGAGTTTGATATAATATTTTCAAAAACACGTTTTAACTGAATCCTATCTAACTTGCAATAAATAGGATCATCTGGAATATCAGCTTCCAACTCCACTCCATTTATATCTAGTTCTTCATATTTTCCTGCTAGATAAACTCTACCATATTCACATAAATCTATTTTTTCAAAAACAAATTTGTAATCTGGATGTTCTAATTTGCTATATTCATAAAAAGTATTAATCAATTCATCTAAGTGATCTGCTTTTTTATATATTGTCATAAGATATTGATCTTTTTCTTCTTCTGAAACTAGATTATCACAAACAGCTTTTGAATATCCTTTTATAACTGTTATTGGTGTTTTTAAATCGTGAGATATATCCGCAAGCATTTTTTGTTTTTCTTCTTCCAAGCTTTCACGCTTTTTCTCACTATCATACAACTGCCTTGACATATCATTAAAACTACTACAAATATCACAAAATTCCTGTGGTCCATCATAATCTAAATAATTTTCACGCTCACCGTTTTTAAACTTTACAATTGCTTCATTTAAAATATTAATAGGTCTTTTTACTTTATGATTTAGCCAAGTTATAAATATTATAATTAAGATAATATATATTAGTATAAATAATATAAATGCGCATATGCCAATAGTTAAAATCTTACTACATATTTCCTTAGTAAGAGAAGGCGTATTTATTAAAAGTGTTAACTTTTCATTGTCTTTATCTTTAAAAGAATATTTTCTAATATCATATCCTTTTAGATAAGTTCCTGTTAAATATTTAAACTCATTTTTAGTAAAAGACTTTCTAGTATCTCTCGTATTTGTATATATTAAATTTAATTTATCATCTACCACGTAAATTCTATTATGAATATTGTCATCTTCATCATAATAAGTTATGGATACTGATACATTTTCTTTATTTTTATCATTTTTATATTTTTGAATATCAATATATGGATCGTCATAATAATCATGTATACAGCTTAACTCTCCCTTTGTAAATTCTTTGTTGAATTTTCCAGGCACACTCTCATATATAACCTTATTATTTTCATCTAATAATTGAATGAAAGTATCTTTTCCGGCTAATTTTTTTATACGTGATTTATTAATTTCATTATTTCCATTTTCAGTAATTAAGCTTGCATAATCTACTAATTCATTAATTCTAGGTTCACTAGCAATATCTTTTATTTTATGATTTATACCATGTAATATACATATAATAGAAACTATAATAATTCCTGTAAAAACAATGTAATTTCCAACTAAAATGGTAAAAAATTTACTTTTCTTTTTTCGCAATTTTATATCCTATCCCTCTCACAGTTTTTATATACTTAGGATTTTTAGAATCATCTTCAACCTTTTCACGCAGTCGAGAAATATGAACCATCATAGTATTATTGTCACTTTCAATATACTCTCCATTAATTGCTTCGCATATTTGCAGCTTTGTATATACTTTTCCTGGTGTTTTCATAAGAAGAGCCAAAATTTTATATTCTGTAGGTGTTACTACAACTTCTTTTCCTTTTTTGTAAAGAGCTAACTTTTGTGTATCTAAAATTAAGTCACCTACTATTAATTGTACTTCTTCATCTTTTGGCGCTACTATTTTATTAAAATCATAAAATCTTCTTAAGTTAGAATTAATTCTTGCCACTATTTCCAATGGATTAAATGGCTTTGTCATATAATCATCTGCACCTAAATTCAATCCCATTATCTTATCACTATCTTCGTTTTTAGCAGATAAAATTATTATTGGAATAGTATATTTTGATCTTATTCTCATGGTTAATTCATAACCATCCATTTTTGGCATCATAATATCCATTACTACTAAATCAACTTTTATATTTTCTATTATCTGTAATGCATCTAATCCGTTTTGAGCAGAAATTACTCTATGCCCATCATTTTCAAGATAAATCTTTAGTAGCTTTATTATGTCTATATCGTCTTCTACAACAAGTATATTATATGTCAAAATTTTCACCTCTTCTTTTTCTAGTAACTTTAATGTAATGATTTCCTCTGATGTTTAAAAGATAAGTGGTAGCAAGAACAATGCCACTTAATAGTACTAATAAATAAAAACTTATTCCTCTACTTACAAGCATAGACGAGCTTAAAAGTTGAACTGGGAACAAAGTTTTGTAAATAAGCATAAATCCACTTTCACTAGCTCCTACAGCTCCAGGTAGTGGTAATGCAGATACACTAATGTATAAAACTGATTGTAACATAACTACTGTCACAAAAGAATATCCACTTAAACTAGATGCCTTGTATATCCAAAATGAAATACTATGAAGGGCTATTATTTGTATTGTTGTAGTTAATACAATTTTTAAAACTGTTAATTTATTTTCTTTGAAATATTTAGCGCTGTCTTTATATTCTTTCACTTGACATAATGCCATTTCTTTAAATTTATCTACTTTTTTATATTTGATTTTTACTAGAATAAAACAAATAAAATCAATAAACTTTCCTATAAATCTTCTTGAAAAAATTGCTGTTAATATAAATATCATTACTAATGTATTTAAAAAAATTCCTAGTGCAACAAAGTATTTAATATTACCCAAAGTATTAACTAATAATTCATGTTGGGCTATATAGCCTATTATGGCCATAGTAACTGTTACAAACTGAAAACTGGCAAGGTCCATAAGAAGAGCTAAAGATGAATGTGATACTTGAATTCCATCTTTGTGCATATAATAAACTTGCATTGGTTGACCTCCTGTTGCAGATGGTGTTACAGAACTAAAAAATAGGCCTACAATTGCATATTTTATTGAAGTTATAAAATTAATTTCATACTCCATAAGTTTTAGATTTCTACCTATATTTATGCCTTCACAAATAACAAAAGTAAAGCTACAAATTATGCTTATTATTATATAATTTATATTTAAAGTAGAAATTGCATTTATAATCTCTTCTATATTATTATTTTTAAAAATCATATAAAAAGTTAATAAAATTAACCCAATAAATAAACCACCGTTTTTTAATATACTCTTTGGAGAAACTTTTTTACTCATAATAATCCTCCATAGTCAAAAATTTATAGCCTTCTTTCTCCCATGCTGGAATTGCTTTTTCTAAGGCTTTTATTGTCCTCGATGGAGCTTCATCTTTTCCACGTCCATCATGCAAACAGATTATGCTTCCATTTTTACTTCTTCTTAATAATTTATCACATATAACTTGAGATGTTGTATTTTTTTCCCAATCTTGTGCCATTACATCCCATAGTACTTTTATTAAATTATGTTTCTTTGCTTCATGATTTGTGAATATATTGCAATGTCCCCAAGGCGGTCTATAAAATTTCACGTTAATATCTAGTTTTTCCATGGCTTTTACACTTTGTTCAAAATCATATGAAGTATAAGATTTACTCTGATATAAGGCATTTTTATGTTCATAAGAATGAAGACCTATGCAATGACCTTCCTCTTTCATCCTATTCACTATCATAGGATTTTCATCGGCAAAAGTTGCTACCATAAAGAAAGTAGCCTTTATATTATGTTTTTTTAACAAATCTAAAAGACAAGGCGTATACTTTTCATCTGGTCCATCATCAAAAGTTAAGTATAGCACTTTATCATTTGAATTGTTTTTCTTCGTTGGTTTATATTGAAGTTTATATAAATAAGTTGGCACAGTACTATAACACAACAATATTATAACCAAAATTATTATAATTTTTAATAACAAGCTGTTATACCTCCATGATAATAATTAAGTGGTGATGTACTTTGTAATTTTTCTTTTTCAATTACTATATTTTCTTCCATGCTTTTTAAAAGTAATTCATTATTTAGTAAAGATGTTACATCTTCATAAATATCCGTTCCATTTGTCCATATTACCTTACCAATACAACTGTCTTGTATATATAAGGCATTTCCTATTTCTTGATATAAAAATGGTCTAATAACATATAATGGTGTTCCACTAAAAATAGCTTCAAATAATGTTATTCCTCCAGATTTTGAAATTATTAAGTCTGCTTTTTTCATATATTTGTCAACTTTAACTGTATATCCAATTGATTCCACATTAGGATACTTTTCTCTTACACATTCTAGTAGTTTTTTATTTTTTCCTGCTATAAATGTTATTTTTATATTATCATCTTTTGAAAGTTTTTCTAAAAAGTCCATTGCACAAGGCATAAGACCTAATCCTCCACCCATTATTAATACTTCTTTTTTATCCTTTGACTTTTCTATTTTCTTTTCTTCCTTAAAATTTTGTTTAACAGGTATACCACTGATTACTATTTTATCACTATCTACATTTTTACTCAAAAGTGATTTTTTTGTTATGTCGCTGCCTACGAAATATAAATCAGTTTGTTCACTAATCCATTCCTCATTTACAGATATATCTGTAACATAAGTATAAAGAGGAATATTACAATTTCTCATTTTTTTATATGCTGAAAAATATTGAGAGCAAGCTGGAAAAGTAGAAATTACCAAATCAACATCACTATTTTTTAATAATAAATCTACTTTTTTTATAACTGATTTTTTTAGTGGTACACTAGTTCTTTTTGCTACAATTTTATTAAAAAAATTATAAATTAAAGAGAATTTATTAACCATAAAGTTGAAAACTAAATATATTAATTCACTAAGTTTTGGAAATATATACTCTATCATATCTATTATAATAACTGTTGCCTCTGGTTCTTCTCTTAATATTTCTTCTTTCACAGCCTCTGCTGCTGAATAATGGCCCATTCCAAATGCGCCTGTAAATATTACTGCTTTCATATTAATTACCTCACAATCTATTAACTAATTTAAAGTATACATTAATTATTTTCATATTGCCTTTACATTTTCGTAAGATTACGTAAGATTACTGGTATTTTGGCTTACATTTTTGTCACATTTGCTTTTTATTCATTTTTCTTATGATAATAAGCAATATTAATTCTTAAAATATATAAATTAAATAATTTAAATCAAACATATTTTTATGAAGATAAAATGGTTTTAACATTACCATACAATAGTGATATAAAAGAAGATAATTTTACTTTGGATAAATTAAAAAAATATAATTGGATTGGTAGAGAAAAGGGATCTGGTACAAGAGAATATTTAGATATGTTTTTGAATAATTCCAAAATCCAACCTAAAATATTATGGTGTTTGGAAGTACTTACGCTGTGAAAGAAGCTGTAAAAAATAATTCTGGTGTTACTATTATGTCTAGTTTAATAGCTTATCCAAATAACTTATTTATTAGAGAATTAAAAGACTTCGTTTTAACTTTGTAGATTAAATATAATTAAACGAATAATTTTTTTCATAGTATAAATATAATTTTTTACAAGCTTCTCATGTAGAATTTTATATTTTCTTGTTTTATTTTTAAATATATTATGTTTTTTTTTAATAATTGCAAAATTAATGTAGTTTTTTTTATAGTGAAAGTAAGGAATAAGTATAGTACAATTTTCTTAATAAAAGATTTCATGGGAGGTTTTATTATGAGTTCTACTGTTATTGTTATTTTTTCCTTACTATCCTTAAGTCTTGTTTATTTTTTATTAAAAGTTTGTATCCAATTTAATCGTATAAATAATTTAAATTTATTACTTGGCATGGATGTTACAAAACTTTATAATATTGATGATGATCATGAGGATGATTATTATTTCAATTACTTAATAAAAAAATCTGCTATGCAGCTATATATTTTATCAAATAAAAAGGTCTAACCTTTACTATATAATATGCGTATATTATTGTGAAAAGTAATTCTTTACATAAAAATAGGTGATTACAAATTTATAATCACCCATTTATCATTGATCAAATTTAATAGAAATTTTTTAGTTGCTTAAGTCTACTAGGATGTCTCAATTTCCTAATAGCCTTAGCTTCAATTTGTCTAATTCTTTCTCTTGTTACCCCAAATACTTTTCCTATTTCTTCAAGAGTTTTTGGATCATCATCATCTAATCCAAATCTCATTCTTAATACTCTTTGTTCTTGATCATTAAGTCCTGTAAGAAGTTCATCTATCTTTTCTCTAAGATTCTTTTGCTCCACTTCATGAATTACAACATCGTCTAAGTTTGCATCTGATGGTATAAATTCAACTAAAGAACTATCTTCATCCTCCTTAATAGGAGTATCTAAAGATACTACATTTTTATCTCTTTTTAATATCTCAAGAATTTTATCAGGTTCCATATCGCATGCTTCTGCTAGCTCATCTAATAACGGCTCTCTTTGTAACTCATTAGACAATTCTTGCTTTTTTCTTTTAATGTAGTTTATTCTTTGATGAAGATGTACTGGGATTCTTATAGTGTTTTCGCAATCATCAATATATCTAGTGATGCTTTGTTTTATCCACCAAGTAGCATAGGTACTAAACTTAAATCCTTTTTTGTAGTCATATTTTTCAACTGCTTTTATCAAGCCTATATTTCCAGCTTGAATTAAGTCTAGCATATCTACATTTTCTTTTCTGTATTTTTTTGCAATACTGACAACTAGTCTATAATTGGCATTTATAAATTTTTCTTTTGCATCAGGAATAGAATCATCTATATCTTTTGCCAATTCTATTTCTTCATTCGGTGTTAGCATTTTGTATTCTTCAATTTCTTTTAAATACATTTTCATAGCATTTGATGCAGATGATGAATCTGCAAAAACATAATTTTCGTAAGTATGCTCCTTGTTAGCCCCCATATAATCTAACCCCTTCTTTATACATATTGTTCATTAAAAAATTGGTAAAAACATATTTCGTCTATATCAACTATAGTATGTTTTACTCCATGAAAAAATGCATGTTCTTTGTATATTTTCTAATTCATTAAACATTCAACAAAATAACCTAAAAACCTTTATTTAAGTTATTACATTTTACAAATTATTAAAATATATCCTATTTTATAATTAATAAAAAATATTTACAAATCTATTTTTTATTACGAATAATTATATTATTATATCTAATTTTTTATTTATTTTGAACAACCACAATCATGGTCATCGTTACAACCACAATCATCTTTGCATCCACAATTATGTCCTTCTTCATTATGGTCATGACCACATCCGCATCCGTCATGGTGATGGTGTTCTAATTCTATGCTTTCTTCTGCTTCGAAGAACTCTTTTTCCATTTGTTCGTATGTAGGTAGAGATGCTTCTGTATCGTATTCTTCTCCTGTCCAATCTGCATACATCATTTGATCTCCATTTGTAAGTATCATTCTTCCAGCAGTTGTTATATTATCAACATACTCTAAAAACTCAATTTCCTTTTGTAGTACATCTCCTTCTAATTCTACATCATCGTCTGTGCATCTTACTATTAGTACTGGTGCAAAATATCCTTCTTTATCTTTTACATTTACAACTATGTCTAATGTACCCTCAGCGCCTTCTTCAAACTCACTTAATAATACATTTGTCTCTATCATATCTTGAGGCACTAATAAATCCTCTATTAGGTATTTTAATACTCTTTCTTTAACTAATTCTTGTGACATTACTATTCTCCTTTCAATGCTTAAGTTTGCATTGTAAAACATTATTATATTTTATTTCCTTTATATAGTATAATACATTTCATCATTTTTCAATCATCTTCCTACTTTAATAATGAACAAACGTATTATATTATATTTTATAAATACCCAATTTCTTCTTTCCTTGTCATAAATAAAAGTATTTCTTTGTCTTCATTTAAATTTTTAGCTTTGAACCATTAACAATAGTTTCTTCTTTTAACACATTTTTAAGGTATTTTATAAAAGGTTGTTCCACTGAAAATTTAACTTTCCAAACAATCCTCCCCCTAATAATATATTACTTCCTTATTTAATTTATAATTATTTTTCGCATTAAAAATATTATCTTACTAATATATTATTCTTAATGTAATTAAAACCCTTTTTTCCCATAATAAATAAATATTCTACATTTTTATTTATTTTCACCTCTTATGCAAATCTTACAATTTTCTTAAAATAGCCACAAATATTTTTTTTTATAATATAATTAATAGATATCTAATAATAATTAGTAAAGATTTAAGTATAAATTGTAATGACAGTTACAATGTTGTAATCGCATTAAGTTGATAAATATTATACTATATTCACAGGGTATTTTTACTCTATATTAAATCTTTACATAAAACTACTTAAAAAAGTAATATAATTATTTAGGTAGGAATTTTAGGAGGAAATATTATGAAATTTAAAAAGAAAGTTAGCTCTCTGTTAGTAGCAATGACAATAATAGCAAGTAGCATTGTGCCTTCTTTTGCTGATGGTACTAGAGTAGTGACTATAGGTGTTAACAATACAACTGAGCAAAGGCAAAAGATATTTAGTTATTTTGGTGTAAAAGAAAATGAAGTTCAAGTATTAGAGGTAAATAACAAAGAAGAAAGAGAATACTTAGGAGGAGTTGCCACAGAAGCACAACTTGGAACTAAAACATACTCTTGTTCTTATGTAGAACCAACTAATAGTGGTGGAATAAATGTAAAAACAGCAAATATAACTTGGGTTACTTCTTCAATGGTAGCATCTACCCTATCAACTTCCGGTATGACTAATGCCAACGCTGTAATAGCTGCAGTATTTCCTGTAAGTGGTACTGGTGCTTTGACAGGTGTTATGAAGGCTTTTGAAGATGCTTCTGGTAAAAAATTAGATGAAGATAAAAAAGAATTAGCTTCTGAAGAATTAATAACTACAGGAGATCTTGGTGATAAAATAGGTCAAGGTAAAATAGGTCAAGATAAAGCAACTGGTGTTGTTAATGATATAAAAAAAGAAGTTATTAAAAACGGTACAAGTGATGCTACTCAAATAGCTGATATAATTAATAATGTAACTAATAATTACAATGTTACATTAACAGATGCTCAAATTAAACAAATAACTGATTTAATGGAAAAAATAGCTGCTCAAAAATATGACTATAATTCAATGAAACAAACATTAAACAATGTTTCTGATGTTGTTCAAGACAACTTAAAAGAAGCTGGTGAAAAAGTTGGAGATTCTGGAATAATGGATTCTGTAGGAGGTTTATTCTCTTCAATAGGAGATTGGTTCTCTAACTTATTTGGTGGAAGCAAGGATTTAGGTATACTTGGTGAAACTAAAGATAATATGTTAGGAAGCAATGCAGTTATAAATGCTACAGACAAAGCTGCTGAAAACTTACCTTCTAGTGAAGAAGTTGAAGGTTTCTTCCAAAAGGTAATTAACTGGTTCTCAAATTTATTTAATAATGACTCTGATAAAAATAATAACAGTGAAGATGTAAATAAGGATAATACTCAAACACCATCAAAAAAAGAGTCTACTAATAACAATGTAGAAAATAATACAGATAGTGCTGATAATAAACAAGATAGCCAAAATACTGATGATAATTCTTTAAATGTTCAAACTGAAACTGAAGAACATTTTGATTCACAAAATACAAATCAATAAATTTCCATAAGAAAAACTCCCATTTTATAATGGGAGTTTTTTATATTATTTACTCATTTCTATACTTTTCTTAACACAAGAATCAATAGCTTTTAATACAGCACCTCTAAACTTTTCTTCTTCAAGTACTTTTACAGCCTCTATTGTTGTTCCTCCTGGCGAACAAACCATATCCTTCAATTCTCCAGGATGTTTGCCTGTATCTAAAACCATTTTTGCAGCTCCTAATACTCCTTGCGAAGCAAATGTATATGCCTTGTCTCTTGCCATACCAGCACGAACTGCACCATCAGCTATTGCCTCTATAAACATAAAAGCATAAGCCGTTGATGATCCACTAGCTCCTATTACTGCATGAATTAAATCTTCTTTTACTACTTCACTCTTTCCTAAAGAATCAAATATTGATTTTACAAAACTTAATTCTTCTTCACTTATATTTTTATTTGGAGATAAAGAAGTCATACCTTCTCCAACAAGGGAAGGAGTATTTGGCATTGTTCTTACTATTTTTTTATCATCTCCAATGATTTTTTCCATTGCTTCAATAGTCTTTCCTGCTGCTATTGTAATTATTATTTTATCATTTATCAAATCTTTTATTTCTTCTAATATTTCATCGTATATATCTGGCTTTACACCTATTACAATAAGATCTGAAAATTCTACCACTTCTTTAGAATCTTTAGTCACATTAACATTATAATCATTTTTTATTTTTTCAATAGTTCGATCACTTTTTGCAGAAGCAATAATATGATTGTTATCAATCATTTTAGAATTTAATATTCCTCCTAAAATTGCCCCTCCCATATTTCCTGCACCTATAAAGCCTATTTTTTTCATAATCTGTCCTCCTCTTTCATAATACTACTAAATTATATCATTGCTTTTTTATAACAGAAACATTTTTATTATTTTTAATGTAAAATCTCCATAGTTTGTCTTTATCTTCTTGTGCATAATCAATATTAATTCTTTTATCTTCCACAATTTCAAAATCATCGTCTGTATTATCTTCAATATAAAGTTCACTTCCAAATATATGTTTTCCACTTAGACTTCTGTCAATATTTAACCCCTTACAAAGTTTGCCTGGACCATTTGTCAAATTCTTTTTTTGATAATTAGTCAATTCACTATAAGGTTTCAAAAATCTATTATAAGATATTTCATCAAAATCACTTATAGGCTCTACTGCTCTAATCAAAACACATTCTGGTATGTGTTCTTTATTTGCTGAAAGGTTTAAGCAATTATACATACCATAAATTAAATAAACATAAATGTGACCTCCACTTAAGTATAGAGGATCAGTTCTAGTACTTTTTCTATTTTTGTAAGCATGGGCAGCTTTATCAATAGTTCCCATGTAAGCTTCGGTCTCCACTATTTTAGTCACAATTTTTTTATTATCATACTCTCTAATCAAAAATTTATTTAAAAGATTTTTAGCTAAAGTTATTCCATTTTCATTGTAAAATTTTTTATCCAAATTGTATCCTCCTTACTTAGAATTTTCTCTTTATTAATATTAGTATAACTCTATTTTTTTCAATTATTGATGAAGTAATTGTATTAAACTATAATTTATTTATAGACATATATAGGGGGGATTAAATTGAAAACTTTAGGAATAATTGATATTGGTTCTAATTCAATAAAATTAATAATTGTAGAGATAAATAATAATATACATAATGAAATCTTTCATAAGAAGTTCCAAACTAGATTATCTGATTTCGTAGGAAGAGAAAATAATGAATTATCCTCTGAAGGTATGAAGAACTTCTTTGGAATTATATTTACTTTTAAAAAATTCTGTGACGACTTTAATTGTGATGAAATAATTGCTGTGGCTACAGAATCCCTTAGACAAATTAAAAACTCTATAGAGATTATAAACAATATTTCTAATTCTTTAGACGTACGCATAAGAATATTATCTCCAAGCGAAGAATGTTACTATGGTTATGTTTCTTCTATTCCACAAGATTTAAATAATTATGTTCACTTGGATATAGGAGGAGGTAGCGTAGAGATAGGATTAGTAAAAGATAAAATTCTTATAAAAAGTATTAGTATACCTATGGGAGCTTTAATAATTACAAATAACTTTCATATTAAAGATGGTATTTCAAATGAAGAAATAAGCCATATTAAAGAGTACATTTTTAATAAACTAAGAAATATTTTATGGATTAATGAGTGTAAAAATTTGCCTACAGTTATAATTGGTGGGTCAATAAAAACCATCGGTAGAATTCATCAAAAAGAGTATAACGTTATGTCAAATATTCATGGTTACGAGTTAAATTATAATGATATAGAAATTCTTTTGGAAAAAATCAGCCCTATGTCTTTAGAAGAAATCGTCAGTACTACAGGCATATCCAAAAGTAGAGGAGATATTCTTTTAGGTGCCTTAATTATTTTAAGTAGCCTTACATCATATTTACAATCATCCAAAATAATTATTAGCAAGTTTACAATCAGAGAAGGTATTATTAATGACTATGTAAAAAATAATTATTTATTTTAAACTAAAAAAGAAGGATATTAATCCTTCCTTTTTGTTGAGATTCATATATTATAAATTAAAATGTTGGAACTATACTCCCTTTATATTTTTCATCTATAAACGACTTAACTTCATCACTTGTTAATGCTTTGGTTAATGCTTTTACTTTTTCACTATCTTTATTGTCTTCTCTACAAGCTAATATGTTAGCATATGGTGAATCATTAGATTCTATTGCTAAAGCATCTTTAGTTGGATTTAAGTTAACATTTATAGCAAAGTTAGTATTTATTACAGCAAAATCCACATCTTGTAGCGTTGATGGTACTTGAGCAGCCTCAACTTCTACTATTTTCACATTTTTAGGATTTTTAGTTATATCTTTTGCTGTTATTAACTCTTTATCAGCAACCTCAATAATACCGTTATCAGCTAATAATTGTAATGCTCTTGCTTCATTTGTTGCATCATTTGGTACAGATATTTTTGCCCCATTTTTTATGTTATCTAATTTATTGTGTTTCTTAGAATATATTCCCATTGGCTCTATATGAACCTTAGCTGTATAAGTTAATTTCAGATCTTTTTCTTTATTCATTTGTTCTAAATAAGGAACGTGTTGGAAGTAATTTGCATCTAGCTCGCCCTCTGATAAAGATGTATTTGGAAGCACATAATCATCAAACTCTACTACCTCTAGCTCATATCCTTTTTCTTTTAATAGTGGTTTTACAACCTCTAAAATTTCTGCATGTGGTGTTGGTGACGCTCCTACTTTTATAGTTTTATCTTCCTCTTTACTAGACTTTGAGCATCCTACAAATGACGATGCACATATAACTCCTACTAATGTTAATCCTAATAATTTTTTTAATTTCATTTTGAAATCCCCCTTGTATTTATTTTTTATGTTATAAATCTATAACTCATTGGCTTTATTTATAAATAAAATGTTGATACATTTCATTTCATTTTATTTTAGTTTTTTATATGCATAGTCTCCTGCGCTTTGTATTAGCTGTACCATTATAATAAGTGTAATTACAACATATACCATAACTGAAGTGTCAAATCTTTGATGCCCATATACTATTGCAACTTTTCCAAGTCCTCCTGCTCCTACAGTTCCTGCCATGGCTGTACATCCTAATATGGAAATTATTGATAAAGTAATTCCAGATACTATTGACGGCATTGCCTCTTTTATCATAACTTTGAATATTATTTGTAAACTTGTAGCTCCAAAAGATTTTGCAGCTTCTATTAATCCTTCATCTACCTCGTTTAATGCATTCTCAATTACTCTTGCAATAAATGGAGCGGCACCTATAGTAATAGGAACTATGGCTGCTGTTTCTCCAATAGACGTTCCCACAATAAATCTTGTGAAAGGAATTAATGCTATTAGTAAAATAATAAATGGAAAACTTCTAACCATGTTTACTATAAATCCGAGAATACTGTATACTACTTTATTTGGCTTAAGTCCTTTTGGCTTTGTAACCACTAATATTATTGCCATTATAAATCCTAAGATTGTAGCTACTACAGTAGGCACAATTATCATGTATAATGTTTGAAGCAAAGCATCTCCAAGTATTTCAGTTAAGTAAGTATATAAGCTAGTTTTATTCATTTATGATTTCCTCCCATCTAACTTTTTTCCAATTTAGATAATCTTTTATCTTTTCTCTATTATCATTATCCACATTTATAATTAATGACCCAAGTATATCTTCTCTGTATTTTTCTAACTTTCCACATATAATGGAGAAATTTATATCCAAATCTCTTGCCATGGAAGTTATTATGGAATCGTTGGAAATTTCTTTTGGGAATATTATTCTTATATTAGTTCCCTTTGGCAGTACAATATTGTCTTCTCCAACTAGTTTTTGTAAATTTTTAGAGTTTTGTAAAAATAATTCTTCTGTATCTCCTATTTCTAACACTTCTCCATTTTCCATAATAGCCACTCTAGAGCAAATTTGTTTTATTACTTCCATTTGGTGAGTAACCATAATTATTGTTATATTAAGTTTTTTGTTTATATCTTGTAATAAACTTAATATGGATTTTGTTGTGTTTGGATCTAGAGCTGAAGTGGCTTCGTCGCATAATAGTACTTTTGGGTTTAGTGCTAAAGCTCTTGCTATGGCAACTCTTTGCTTTTGACCTCCACTTAGGTTTCTAGGTTTCATATTTTTCTTATCCTGAATTCCTACCAATGACAAAAGTTCATCTACTCTTTTATTTATTTCATTTTTTGAATATTTAAAGCATTCTAGTGGTAGGGCCACGTTTTCAAATACTGTTTTTCTTTCCAATAATGAAAAGTGTTGAAATATCATTCCCAAATCTTTTCTTAAAAATCTAAGTTCTCTTTCGTCTAAATTTTTTACTTCTCTGTCTTGTACTGTTATACTTCCATCCTCATAAGTTTCTAGTCTATTTATGCATCTTAGTAATGTGGATTTTCCTGCTCCACTATGACCTATTATGCCAAATATCTCGCCTTCTTTTATATGCATATTAATATCATTTAAAACTTTTGTTTTTCCATAATATTTATTCACTTCACATATTTGTATCATATTATTCCCCCTTAAAAGCCTCTTAATTTTGTCTTAAAAATGGTATTAAAAAAAGCCTAAGTATAAACTTAGGCTAAATAACTAATTTATACTCATCTTTCAACTAAAAATAGTTGCAGGATTTAGCACCATGTACAAACGTACTGGTTGCCGGGTTTCATAGGGCCAGTCCCTCCACCTCTCTTGATAAGAGTCTTTTTAATTTTTATTATGTTATAAATATTAATCTTTTTCTTTTCAAATGTCAATCATTTTTTTATTTTCATTAATAATTTTTTATTATTTAGTATTTCTAGTTATTCCTAATTTTGTATCCATATCTTTTAACATTTTTACGAAATCATTAGTAACATTTTCTCCAGCTCTTACTGTATCATCAACTAATTTAATAAATTCATCTTGTGTTTTATTATAATCATCTTTAGATATTTTATCTAATTTTGCTATTTTTGCATCTATATCTTTTATTGACTTTTCACCCTCAGCAATTAAACTTTCATTCATTTTCTTTAATTCTGCATCTTCAGTTTTCCCATCATTTTTTAATCCATCTACAAATGCTTGAATTTTTTCTTTGCTATCTTTGTAAGCAGCTTTTACATCATTTAAATATTTTTCATTACCAGGGTATTCCTTTTCTTTATAAGTGTTAGTTACTGTATTAACATCTGTGTACATGTTATAGTCAGATAATGTTCCAAGATTTTTGTCATATAATCCTGTATAAGTATTTAAATATGTCTTGTCTGCTACCTCATCATTAGTTTCATTTTTAGTGTCAGTATTAGTCTTGTTACTACAAGCCACTGCAGAACAAAGTAGAAGTAAAGATAAAGCTACGGTTACAATTTTTTTCATTATTTATTACCCTCCATTTTGAATTATGTCTTTAATTATTATTATCTCAATTTTTATTTTTTTTATTTGCAAATAAGTATTTTCAAAAAATAACCACTAAAAAATTAGGTAGCATTTGTAATATTTATTTTTATCAAAAAGCTTTATAATTGTATTATTTTTTATAATTAAGGCTATTATTGCTTTTTCATCTAAATTTAATAGATGATTTTTGAAATAATTATGGCTTTTTATTTATTTTCATATTATACTTTTTGTATACTTGTTTTTAATCATTGTATTTAGAGATTTTCTTTAGATATAATTTAATAAAAATTTACTACCTACCAGAAAAGTATTTACTGATCTGTAAGGAAATTAGTTTATATCAATACATAACTTTATTTACAAAAATACTAACTTTTCTTTCATTAGTTTAATTACTTTTGAGAAAAGTTTTTTTATTTTAAAGTTGTATTTTCTTAAATTATAAGTGGACCTTATTAGATTAAAATTGACTTTATTTTGCTTAAAATAATAGTTAGTTACGTACTTTTGTTGTCTCTTTTTTAATTAGAAACTCAGCATTATTTGTTGAGTTCATATGAAAATATTAGGAGGAAAATATGGATATAATAAAGTTGATTGACAAACTATATAATGAAAATTCACTAAATAAAAGTGAGATCCTCTATATACTTGATAATATTAAGAGTGATGAAATTGATTATTTATGTAAAAAAGCCTTAGCCACTAGAAAAAAGTTTTATGATAATAAGGTATATATGAGGGGTTTAATCGAATTTACAAACTATTGTAAAAATGATTGCTACTACTGCGGTATCAGATGTTCAAACAAGAATATTTCTAGGTATCGACTAGATTTAAAGCAAATTATAGAATGCGCAGATTTAGGGTATAAATTAGGATATAGAACTTTTGTATTACAAGGCGGGGAAGATAATTATTTTACTGATGACAAAATTGTTGAAATTATAAAATTAATAAAAAATAAATATGATGATTGTGCTATAACCTTATCTATAGGTGAAAAATCATATGAGTCTTATAAAAAGTATTTTTTAGCTGGAGCTGATAGATATTTGTTACGACATGAAACTGCCACAGAAGAACATTACAAAAAGTTGCATCCAAAAAATTTAAAATTATCAAATAGAATTAATTGCCTAAGAAATTTAAAAAAAATTGGATATCAAGTTGGTGCAGGATTAATGGTTGATTCACCATACCAAACTAATGAAAATATAGCCGAAGATTTAATTTTTTTAAAAGATTTAAATCCAGAAATGGTTGGTATCGGACCTTTTATTCCTCATCACGATACTATTTTTAAAAATAAACCTACAGGCTCTCTTGAAAAATCTATTATTGTTTTAGCTCTTACAAGACTTTTGCTTCCATCTGTTCTTTTACCTGCAACTACAGCCCTTGGAACTATTAATCCAAAAGGACGTGAAGCAGGTTTAAATGCTGGATGTAATGTGGTCATGCCAAATCTTTCACCTACAGATGTTCGTTCAAAATATACTTTATATGATAATAAAATTTGCATAGGCGATGAGGCCGCTGAATGTAGAAATTGCATAGAGAAAAGAATAAATAGGGCTGGATTTGTATTAGACACATCTAGAGGAGATAATATAAACTGTATTAGTCCCTTATAAGTTTAAAATACTTTAAACTTTTTATTTTGAATAAATAAGAAAAAACAGTTGTTATACAAGTAACAACTGTTTTTTCTTTAGTTACATTTACTATAACCACATTGAAGGCATATTGTACAACCACCTGTTGGGATAATAGATTCATTTCCGCACTCTGGGCAAATAAATTTTTCATCATTCTCTTCAGTATGATGTTCATCAAGCTTTTCTATTTTTTCTTCTTTTTTCTTTTTATCCTTTTCAGCTTTTTTATCATTTAATAATACACCACTTCTTTCACAACCATCTCTGTATATTGTTATTCCTTTAAGCTTACTTTCCCAAGCATACATATAAATATTATAAACGTCTTCTACTGTAGCTTCATAAGGTAAATTTATAGTTGAGGATATGGATGCATCAATATGATTTTGCCAAACTCCTTGCATAGCTATTCTTTCTTCTGGCTTAAGACTCATAGCTGTTACAAATATATCTGGTAATTCACTTTCTTCAGTAATATCTTTTAAGTTCATATATTCTTTTACTATTGGAGTATATACTTTGTAATAAACATCTTGTGAATGAAGTGTTTCTGTTTTTCTTGTGTATGAAATATTAAACATAGGCTCTATTCCTCCACTTATACCAAGCATTGTAGATATGGATCCTGTTGGTGGTATTGTTAATATTTGTGAATTTCTAAGTCCATATTTCTTTACAAGTTCTTTAATATCTTCGTTTATGTTGTTTATAAAGAAAGGTGATTTAAACACTGCTTCTTCATTGTATTTTTCAAAAGGCCCTCTTTCTTTTGATAATAGAGCTGATTTTTTTACTGCACTATTTAACATATTTTTGGAAATTTCATTACATAAATTAATTGATTCTTGTGAACCATATCTAATATTTAATTTTATAAGCATATCAGCTATTCCCATAACACCAAGGCCTATTTGTCTATATTCAGAAACGCTCTTTTGTTGTTGTTTTAGAGGATGTAGAGAAAGCCCTTCTTCTAAAACCTCATTTAATCCTAGTATACAATCTTCTACACAGGCTTTAAATTTTTCCATATCAAATATAGCGTTATCTGTAAACGGCTCTACAACGAATTCCGATAAGTTTATGGAACCAAGTAGACAACTTCCTCCCGCAGGAAGAGGCTCTTCTGCACAAGGATTCACACCATCATGTTTAAATTCTTTATCTTCGCTTAATAAGTGGTATTTACTTATGTTGTCCCAAAATAACATTCCTGGTTCTGCATAGTCCCAATTATTTTTCACTAATTTCATAAATAAATCATAAGCATTAACTTCTTTTATTATTTCTTCTTTTGTTGATTTCACTATAAATTTACAAGTATATGTTTCTTTGTTTTTAACAGCTTCCATGAATTCATCGCTTATTCTTACGGATATATTAGCCTTAGTAACTTTTTGTAAATCAGTTTTCACATCTATAAACTCTTCAATATCAGGATGACTTATATCCATAGAAATCATAAGTGCTCCACGTCTCCCTTTTTGCCCAATAAGACCTGTTGTCATTGAGTACAAATCCATAAATGATACGGCACCTGATGTGGTTTTTGCTGCATTGTGAACTGCTGCCCCATTTGGTCTAAGGTTTGAAATATCTATTCCCACACCTCCACCATAAGAGAAAGTTCTTGCCAAATTTTTTGCTGTATCAAATATGCTTTCTATATTATCTTCTGGTGGTTGTAATACATAGCAGTTTGAATAAGTAACTTTTATATTATCTCTATACAGACCTCTATTGGCTAAAATTCTCCCTGCAAATAAAAATTTTCTTTCTCTTATTAATTTTGCAATTTTAGGATTTCCACCGCTAATTCTAGCTACCCATTCATTAAAACTTTCATCTTTATACTGATATTTATTTTTCCAAATGGATTTTTGTAACTCATCCATATTCCACTTTGAATTTCTAATTTCTGTTCTTCTATCTCTATAAATAATATATTTTTTTGCAATATCTTTTCTGTTTGACGACATTAGTAAGTCTTCTACTTCATCTTGTATATTTTCTACAGTTGCTTCTATTTCTTTATTTTGTATTTTTTCTTCTATCATCCTTGCTATATCATTAGCCAATTTTCTATCTGTTCCAAACTTACTATTAATTGATGATTTATATACAGCATTAAAAATTTTTCTTTTGTCAAATTTTTCTATTGTTCCATCTCTTTTAGATACTTTAATCATAATTTTGACTCCTAAATATTTTATTAAAATCCCTTTGCTATATTTAATTTTATTACATATATACTATGTACTTTATTATTAATTTCATATTAATATATTTTGTACTCATTGATTTATTATACAAAGAATTATTTATTTTTTTGTTCATTATAAAAACCCTTCTAAGATATAACTTAAAAGGGTAATTTATAATTATTCTTTTATTAAATTTTTTTCTACTAAATAATCATGAGCTACTTTTTCTGGAGTTTGTCCTTCTTCATCAACCTTATAGTTTAATTCAATCATTTCCTCTTCATTTATTACACCACTTAGTTTATTTAGAACTTCCTCTGTTTCAGGGTATTTCGCTATTAAATCATCCCTAACTAATGGTATAGCATAATAAGGCGGGAAAAAGTCCTTATCATCTTCTAATACTTTTAGGTTAAATTTCTTTAATAAACCATCAGTAGAAAATGCATCTACTACTTGAGCATCTCCTCTTTTTAAGGCTTGATATCTTAACCCTCCATCCATACTTTTAACTTCTTTAAATTTCATATTATAATATTTCTGTAATCCTGGTAACCCATCTTCTCTATTTTGGAATGCTAATGTTGGTGAAAATACAAGTTCTTGTGAATGTTTAACTAAATCAGAATAAGTTTCTATATTGTATTTTTTAGCAACTTTAGGTTCCATTGCTAAAGTATAAGTATTATTAAAACCAATAGGATCTAATACTTTAATATCATATTCTTTGTCAAGATGATCTTTTACACGATTATATACATCATCAGCATCACCTGTTGCTTCTTCTTTCATAATATTCATTAAAATAGTTCCTGTATAATCAGCACACATATCAATATCACCATTTGCTATGGAATTCCAAAGAACTGTTGTACCCATATTTAATTTTTTCTCAACATTGTAATCAGTATACTCTTCTAATAAATCAGCATACATATTCCCAAGTATAAGACCCTCCGTGTAGTCCTTTGAACCTACTACTATAGTATCTTTTTTCCCAAAACTAGACACTATGGATGTTATTAATATAACCGCTACAAGTATAGCCGTACATACTTTTAGGCCAGTATGAGTACTTTTTCTTTTTTCAGTAGATGATTTTTGACATGAATATTTGCTCATAACTACTTTTTCTACTCTTGAGAATATATAATCTACTAAAAGAGCTAAGATACAAGCGGGAATAGCACCTGCTAAAATCATTGTATTATTTACAGTTTGAACACCAGAAAATACTAAATAACCAAGCCCCCCTGCTCCTATAAATGCTGCTAAAGTCATAAGTCCAACAGCAGTTACTGCTGAAATTCTGATCCCTGCCATAATTATTGGAAGAGCTAATGGCAACTGTATTTTATATAAAATTTGCTTTGAAGTAAGACCAATTCCTGTAGCAGATTCAATTATATTTTTATCTATACCAAGAATTCCTGTGGTAGTATTTTTTACTATAGGTAACAAGGAATACAATACAACCATCATTATGGCAGGTTTACTTCCAATTCCCAGTACCGGAACTAATAATCCAAGTAGTGCCATAGATGGTATTGCTTGAAATATATTGATTATACCTATAATATACTTTCTAAGTTTTTCATTTTTAGAAACTAATATTCCAAGAGGTATACCAATAATTATAGCTGCAACAATTGCTACAACTGTTAATTGGATATGTTGCATTAATAAAGATATGATTTGACTTTTTTGTTGTACTAAATAATTTATAAAATTAGTCAAGTATACTCACCTCCATTTCAAGGAATTGCTCACTTAAAACAGAAAGTAAACTACTTCTTGTTATTAGACCTACCAATTTATTGTAACGCGTAACTACAGGTACATGACCAATTCCTTCTCTGTTCATAACTTCCAATATTTCAACTAAATTATTGTCATCATATACAAATACAGGGTGATTATTCATAATTTCACTTAAATAATGGTTTTGAATTCCATTTCTTCTAAGCTCTTTTATTGTTATAATACCTAGGAAATTTTCATCTTTATCAACTACTAATAAACTATCAACTTTGTTTGTTCTCATAATTTCCATACCTTGTATAACAGTTCTTGATTTTTTTACACTTATAGGCTCTTTAATCATTATGTCTTTAGCCTTTATATATTCTGGTACATTCCATAATCTGTCGCTACCTATAAAGTTTTTAACAAATTCATTAGCAGGATTTCTAAGTAGATTTTCTACTGTGTCATATTGCTGAACTTTCCCATCTTTCATGATACATATTTTATCTGCAAGTTTTAATGCCTCGTCCATATCATGAGTAACAAATATAATAGTTTTCTTTAACTCTTCTTGAAGTGAGTATAACCACTCTTGTAGTTGAGTTCTAGTTATTGGGTCTAGAGCACTAAAAGGTTCATCCATTAAGATAATTTCTGCATCAGTTGCAATAGCTCTTACAAGTCCTATCCTTTGTTGCTGACCGCCACTAAGTTCACTTGGATATTTATCCAAAAATTCTTTAGGATTAAGACCTACCATATTCATCAATTCTATTGTTTTTTCCTCAATTTCTTTTTCAGTTTTTTCCTTCTTTAACTTTGGTATTAGTTCTATATTTTCTCTTATTGTCATATGAGGAAATAATCCTACACTTTGTATAACATAGCCAATATTTCTTCTTAAGCTTATAGAACTTTCCTTAGATATGGGTTTATTGTTTATAAAAACTTCTCCCTTTGTTGGTTGGATTAACTTATTTATTAATTTTAAAGTAGTAGTTTTTCCACAACCACTAGGTCCTATTAAAACAACAAAACTACCATCTTCTATTTTTAAGGAAACATCATCTAGTATTGTCTTTTTTCCTACTATCTTAGAAATGTTTTTAACTTCTATCATAACTTCCCCCTTTGCTAACAACTTATATTTCTCTCAAAGTTGTTAGTTTATATTATAACACTCTTATTATATTCATTCAACACTTTATTAAATTTCTATTAATATGTTACTAAATGTATGAAAAAAAGACGAACTAATTAAAGTTCGTCTTTTACAAATTCTATTTATCAAATTTATTTATTTCTTCTAATAACTCTTCTACTAATGAATCACCTTTTATTTTTCTAACAATTTCACCTTTTTTAAATAAAAGACCTTCTCCTTTTCCACCAGCTATGCCTATATCAGCTTCTCTAGCTTCACCAGGACCATTGACAGCACATCCCATAATAGCTACTGTCATATTTTTATTTATATCTTTTATTTTTTCTTCTACTTCATTTGCCACACTTATTAAATCAATATTACATCTTCCACAAGTTGGACAAGATACTATTTTTATTTTATCATTTAATAAGTTTAAACTTCTAAGTATATCTTTACCTACATGAACTTCTTCTACAGGATCTCCTGTTAATGAAATTCTAATAGTATCACCAATTCCATTCATTAAAAGTGAACCAACACCTATAGATGACTTAATAGTTCCTTTTTTAATTCCACCAGCTTCAGTTATACCTAAGTGAAGAGGGTAATCGACTTTTTCGCTCATAAGGGTATAAGCTTCTACTGCAGTGTATATATCTGAAGATTTTAAAGATATTACTATGTTATAAAAATCTAAGTCTTCTAGAATTTTAATATGTGCTAAAGCACTTTCAACAAGAGCTTCTGGTGTGGCATGACCATATTTTTCTAATAAATGTTTTTCTAAAGAACCACCATTTACCCCAATTCTTATTTTCAAATTTTTCTCCCTACATTTTTCAACTACAGCTTTTACTCTATCAATACTTCCAATATTTCCTGGATTTATTCTAATACCGTCTACGCCTTCTTCTATAGCCTTTAAAGCCAACTTATAGTCAAAATGTATATCTGCAATTAAAGGTATATGTATTCCTGCTTTTATTTTACCTAAATTTTCAGCAGCTTCCATATCAGGAACAGCAACTCTTACTGCATCACATCCTGCTTCTTCTAATCTTTTTATTTGTTCTATTGTTTTCACAGCATCTCTAGTATCTGTTGTTGTCATAGACTGCACTGCAATTGGATTATCTCCTCCAATTTTTATATTACCTAAAGATACTTCTCTTGTTTTTTTTCTATTATAACTCAAAACTTCACCTTCTACTTATCTATTTAGAATTTAATTACGCCTTTAAATAATTTAGTTACATCATTATAAGTGATGAAAACCATAAATGCCATTAATGCACAAAAACCTATCATATTGATCATAGCTTCTTTGTCTGGATTTATTTTCTTTCCACCTCTTATCCATTCAATAAAAAGTAATAATAATCTTCCTCCATCTAGGGCAGGGAATGGTACTAAGTTTATTATTGCAAGGTTTAAACTTATTATTGAACCTAGATATAGTAAGTTCATTATACCTGTTTTAGCTGCTCCTGATACTATGCTAATTACTCCAACTGGTCCTGCAACAGAATTTGTAAACCCACCTGGCACAGTTCCTGTTATCATTTGCTTTAGGAAATTTATCATTTGTATTGTTATTTGTCCAGTCTGTATAAATGATTGTTTTATTGCACTGATTATACTTTTATCTTTTTTATAGGTTACACCTATTTTGTATGTTCCATCTTTATTTTTTTCTGGCATAACATTTACTTTTACTGTTTTATTATTTCTATCAACAGCTATGCTTAATTCTTCTCCCTTAGAAGAAGATATTATTTTAGTAAACTCATTCCATGAATTTATATCTTTTCCATTTACACTTTTTACTATATCTCCAGTTTGCAAATTGACCTTAGACGCTGGACTATTATCCAATATTTCTAAAGTAGTAGTTGGAGATCCCATGTAAATAAACACTGGAATTAAAAAAATTACAGCTAAAACTAAGTTGAAAAATGGCCCTGCAAATATAACACTGGCTCTTTGAAGTATGGATTTTGTTCCAAAAGAACCTGGTTTATTTGATTCTTCATCTTCGCCTTCCATAGATACATATCCACCTATTGGTAAAATTCTAATGGAATACATAGTTCCATTTTTTTCTTTTCCAAATAATTTTGGTCCCATACCTATTGAAAATTCATGAACTGTAATTCCATTTTTCTTTGCAAAAATAAAATGGCCAAATTCATGTATTAATATTATTACTCCAAAAAGTAATAAAGCTGCTATTATAGTCATACATTCACCTTCCTAATTCTAATACTATTATTTAAGTAAGTTAGATAAAAATTCTCTAGTTTCTTTGTCAACTTCTAAAATATCTTCTAAAGTTGGATTACTTCTATTATTATGCTGCTCTAAACCTCTTTCTATGTAATATGGTATGTCATAAAATCCAATTTTATCCTCTAAAAATTCATTTACTAAAACTTCATTGGCAGCATTTAATACTGTTGGGTATGTTCCACCTAATTTCAATACCCTAAATGCCAACTGTAAGCAAGGGAATGTTTCCATATCTGGCTTTTCAAAAGTTAAAGTAGCTATTTTAGCTAAATCCAATCTTTCAAAATCTGTTTCAGATCTTCCTGGATAAGTTAGAGCATATTCTATTGGCAACCTCATATCTGGGCATCCTAGTTGGGCCATTACTGAACTATCTTTAAAAGATACCATGGAATGAATTATGCTTTGGGGATGAACTACTATATCAATATTCTCCACATCCACATCAAATAACCATTTGGCTTCTATTACTTCTAAACCTTTATTCATAAGCGTTGACGAATCTATACTTATTTTTCTTCCCATATCCCAGTTTGGATGTTTAAGTGCTTGATTCTTTGTAACATTCATTAACTCTTCTTTACTTTTACCCCTAAAAGGACCTCCTGAAGCTGTTAATATTATCTTCTCTACATCTTTTTTTCTTTCACCATTTAAACATTGGAATATAGCGCTATGCTCACTATCAACTGGTAAAATATCTACATTATTTTTCTTCGCTTCTTCCATGACAATCTCACCAGCTGTAACTAATGTTTCTTTATTGGCAAGTGCTATTGTTTTTTTTGCTTTTATTGCAGCCATAGTTGGCACAAGTCCTATCATTCCAACAACGGCAGTTAATACAATGTCTACTTCTTTTAGTTGGCATATCTTAACTAATCCTTCCTTAGAGCTTAACACTTCTATATCTATATTATTGGGAATCATATTCTTTAATTTATTTGCACTTTCTTCATTATAAACTGCAACATATTTAGGATTAAATTCTAATATTTGTTCTAATAATAAATCTACACTGCTATTTGCAGAAATAGCAACTACTTCAAACTTATCTTTATTTTTTCTAACCACATCTAAAGTTTGAGTACCTATAGATCCTGTAGAACCTAGTATAGTAATTCTTTTCATAAAAAATTCCTTTCTCAGTGATATATTATAATTTGTCTTTACTTATGTATTATATCATTATTACTATTATTATTTGTAATATTCATCAAAATTTCAAATAAAAAATTGCTTCACTTGAGAGAAGTATAGGCGAAACACTTCATATAGTAGCCAGATCTCTTGGGTCAACGTATGAGTCAATCATTTTGCTATCACTTTAAGCTACTTGGTGGGCCTATGAAACTTCAGACAAAGACCATTATCAAAATTTATAAGTATTATTAAAAACAAAAAAGCTCCAGTCTAACTGAAGCTAAATCATTTTATAAATAAGGTTATTACACTATACACGAATGGTGCAACTAGTATCACACTATCAAATCTATCTAGTATTCCACCATGTCCTGGTATCAATTTCCCATAATCTTTAATTCCAACATATCTTTTTATTGATGATGCAAATAAATCCCCAAATTGAGCAACAATACTTCCAAAGAAACCTAAAAATACTATTACTTTTAAATCAATATTAAAGAAATACCCAAATGTTAAACATATTAATGTAGAGCCTAATATTCCTCCAACACTTCCTTCTACAGTCTTTTTGGGACTTACTTTAGGAATTAGTTTATGCTTTCCAAACAAATAACCTGCAAAGTAAGCAAATGTATCTGTCATAAATGCAATTATAAATATTAACCAAACATAAATATCTCCTTTTGAGAAATTATCCATAGTTAATACTATAAAGTCTATTAATACTGCCACATAAAAAACTCCAAAGAAAGTAACTACTATATCTATAATATTTCTTTTTACAGTTAATATTGGTATTATGGATATTAAGAATAATATAAATATTAATGTATAAGTATAAGATATTGGTAGTTGAAGATAGTTTTTAATTAGTAAATAAATAGAAAAAATATAACCTATATAATATAATGGCTTAATATCCTTTTGTTCAAATGCCTTATAAAATTCATTTAAGGCAATTGAGATTATTATAGCTTCTCCTATATATAAAGGTGTTCCTCCAAATATTATAAGGATAAATAATGGAACTAATAATAATCCTGCTATAACTCTTGTTCTCATAGGTATTCTCCTTATTTTATTCCACCAAATCGTCTATCTCGATTTTGATATGTAAAAATGGCTTTTTGAAGTTCTTTTTCATCAAAATCAGGCCAATGAACATTTGTGAAGTAAAACTCTGCGTATGCAACTTCCCATAATAAAAAATTGCTAAGTCTTTCTTCTCCACTAGTTCTTATTACTAAATCTGGATCTGGAATACTTTTTGTGCTTAAATGATTGCTTATAGTATTTTCGTCAATTTCATCTAAATTTATTTTACCAACTTTAACATCTTTTATAATATCAACTAGTGCATTTTTTATATCTAATCTTCCACCATAGTTTAAAGCTAAGTTTAAATTACACCCTGTATTATTTTTAGTTAATTCTATGGCCTTATTTAATTCTTTTACACATTGGCTTGGTAAATTATTTATGTCTCCTATGGCTGTTAACTTAACGTTTTCTTTATGTAATGTAGCTACTTCATTTTTTAAATAAGTAGACAATAAATTCATCAATGTATCCACTTCTAATTTAGGTCTTTTCCAGTTTTCTGTTGAAAATGCATATAAAGTAACATGCTTAACACTTAATTTTTTACATTCCCTAAGTACTGTTCTTATAGTTTCCACACCAGCTTTATGTCCTGCAGTTCTAGGTAAAAACTTACTTTTAGCCCATCTTCCGTTACCATCCATTATGATGGCAATGTGCTTAGGTACTCTGTTTAAATCTATATCATAAAACAAATTGTTTTTCATATTCATACTCCAAATATTATTTCTGACTCCTTATATTAAGGAGCCAGAAAAGTAAGTTACAAATAACTCTACGTTATTTTCTTTTTGTGTAATTTTGATTACTCTAGGATAAATTAACTTATCCTTATCTTTCTTACCTTGAAGAATTGTTGTAGTATATTTTATTTCTTTATTATCAAAATATTCTTTAACTTCATCTAAAGGAAGGCCTAATAGCTCATAGTACTTTTTCAAAGTTATTATACCGCCATTATATCTTTTTCTTTAGCATCTAATAATACATCTATTTCTTTAATATATTTATCAGTCATTTTTTGCACATTGTCTTGTGCTTTTTTTAATTCATCCTCAGTTATTTCGCCTTCTTTTTCTAACTTCTTAAGTTTGTCGTTAGCGTCTCTTCTTTCATTTCTTAATCTTACTTTAAATTCTTCCGAAGCTTTTTTAGCTTGCTTGCAAAGCTCTTTTCTTCTTTCTTCAGTTAATGCTGGAACGTTTATTCTTATAACTTCTCCATCATTAGTTGGATTTAAACCTAAATCTGAGTTTCTTATAGCTTTTTCTATTTCTTTCATTGCGCTTTTGTCCCAAGCACTTATCATTAAAGTTCTTGGTTCTGGTACTGAGATAGATCCAACTTGATTAATAGGAGTTGGAGTGCCATAATAATCTACTCTTATTTTGTCTAACATTTGTGCATTAGCTCTACCAGCTCTTATCGTTGAAAATTCAAATTTTAAAGCTTCAATTGTTTTATCCATTTGTTGTTGTAATTTGTTTTGTACTTCTTTCATTTTTACTCCTCCTTCGTTTAATTAGTTTTTTATTAATGTACAGTTGTTCCTATATTTTCTCCGTACACTGCTTTTAATATATTCTCTGTTGTTAACTCAAATACCTTTATTGGAATACTATTATCCATACATAAAGACGTTGCAGTTGAGTCCATAACTTTTAATTCTTTTTGTAGTACTTCTATATATGATAATTCATTAAACTTTTTAGCATCAGCATGTAAAACTGGATCTTTGTCATACACACCATCAACTTTTTTAGCTAATAATATTATTTCCGCTTCCATCTCCGCTGCTCTTAGGGCTGCAGCTGTATCAGTTGAAAAATATGGATTTCCAGTTCCCGAACCAAATATTACAACTCTTTCTTTTTCTAAGTGTCTTACAGCTTTTCTTCTTATATATGGTTCTGCAATTTCTTTCATTTCTATTGCAGTTTGTACTCTAGTTTGTACATCTATATTTTCTAAGGCATCTTGAAGAGCCATAGCATTCATAACTGTAGCAAGCATTCCTATGTAGTCAGCTGTTGTTCTATCCATACCTTCCGAAGTTCTTCCTCTCCAAAAGTTTCCTCCACCTACTACAACAGCAACTTCAACGCCAATTTCTTGTACTTCTTTAATAGCCACTGCTATTTCATTAACAACTTCATTGTTTATTCCAAATCCTTTGTTACCAGCTAGCGCTTCACCACTTAGCTTAAGTAATACTCTTTTGTACTTAGGTTCCATAGAAATCCTCCCGTCTGCATTTCATATATATTTTATATTATTTGTTTCATTTTCCAAAAAAGAGAACACATAAGTGTTCTCTTTTGGTTAACTATTACTTAAGTTGCTTAGCAACTTCTTCAGCAAAGTTTTCTTCTTTCTTTTCTATACCTTCACCAACTTCGAATCTTACAACTCTACCAACTTGTATGTCTGAACCAACTTCTTTAGCAGTGTTTGCTACTAATTTTTTTATAGTTAAATCAGAATCTTTTACGAATGTTTGTTCTAATAAACAAACTTCTTTTAATTCTTTTTCTAATCTACCTTTAACCATCTTCTCAACTATGTTAGCAGGTTTTCCTTCGTTTAACGCTTGAGCAGTTAAAACTTCTGTTTCATGAGCTATATAAGTTTGATCAACATCATCTCTTGAAACGTATTTTGGGTTCATAGCAGCAACTTGCATAGCTATATCTTTCCCCATAGCTAGTACTTTTTCATCTCTTGATTCAGTTAATAATTCAACTAAAACACCTATTTTACCAGCTCCATGTATGTATCCAGCTATTTGACCTTCAGTAGTTAATTTTTCGAATCTTCTGAAGTCTAATTTTTCACCTATTTTAGCTATTCTATCGTTTAATACGTCTTTTAACGCTTTTCCTTCTTTGTGGCTTTCAGCTAATAATGCTTCTATTTCAGTAGCTTCAGTAGCTAATGCCATTTCTGCAGCATCCTTAACGAATACTTTGAAATCTTCGTTTTTAGCAACGAAGTCAGTTTCTGAGTTTACTTCTACTATTGAAGCAACAGTATTTTCAGCATTTACTTCTATAGTTACTAAACCTTCAGCAGCAACTCTATCAGCTTTTTTAGCAGCTTTTGATAAACCTTTTTCTCTTAATAAATCTATTGCTTTTTCCATGTTAGCTTCAGCTTCTTGTAAAGCTTTTTTACAATCAAGCATTCCAGCTCCAGTAGTTTCTCTTAATTCTTTAACCATTTGTGCAGTTATGTTAGCCATTATTATTCCTCCTATATATTCTAAATGGTAAGGGAACCCCCCTTACCATTTATTTTTTTTATTGTTCTTGAGCTTCTTCCTCAACAACTTCTTCTTCAGCACCTTGTCTACCTTCTATTACAGCAGTAGCCATTGCACCAGTTATTAATTTAACAGCTCTTATAGCGTCATCATTTCCTGGTATTGGGAAATCTAATTCATCTGGATCACAGTTTGTATCAACTATACCAACTACTGGTATACCTAATCTATGAGCTTCTTGTATAGCTATATTTTCTTTTCTTGGGTCAACTACGAATATAGCTCCTGGTAATTCAGGCATGTCTTTTATTCCGCCTAAGTATTTTTCTAATTTTTCTTTTTCAGCGTTTAATTTTATAACTTCTTTTTTAGGAAGAACGTTGAATACACCTTCAGCTTCCATTTTTTCTAATTCTCTTAATTTTTTAATTCTTGTTTGAATTGTTTGGTGGTTAGTTAACATTCCACCTAACCATCTTTCGTTTACGAAGAACATTCCACATCTTTCAGCTTCTTCTTTTATAGCTTCTTGAGCTTGTTTCTTTGTTCCTACGAATAAGATTGGCTTTCCAGTTTCAGCTACTTCTTTAACGAATTTATAAGCTTCTTCAACTTTTTTAACTGTTTTTTGTAAATCTATTATATAGATTCCGTTTCTTTCTGTGAAGATGAATCTTGACATTTTAGGATTCCATCTTCTTGTTTGATGTCCGAAGTGAACACCAGCTTCTAATAATTGTTTCATTGATATTACTGACATTTTGTACCTCCTTGGTTTTGTACCTCCGGCATAATCAACTCCCTAAAAAACCATTTTTGGCACCTTTTAAGGATCCCATGGCCGTGTGTGATGTTTATATTTTATTTTTTCACCTCTGATAGTATACCATAGGAAAAAATAAATTTCAATATAATTTAACATAACCTTACATTATAATTATTAACCAATTTTTAGATATTAATCGGCAAACAAAATTTTCATTCTTGTTTTTAATGAAATATTAGATAAATCTTCTCTACTCACAATTTTACTAGCACCTAAAATTTCTCCATCATCATTATAGTACTTAATTACACCTAATACATCGCCTTTTTTAATAGGCAATTTAAGTTCTTTAAAAGTAAGTTGTGTGTTTATATTTTCATCGTTTTTTTTCACTATTATTAAATCTTCCTTACTTTCTAAAGTTATTTCTAGTTCTTCTAGACCCTTTAAATATTTTTTACCAATTAAATCTTCTTTACTCATAACTTTTTGTGTGGTGAAATTTTCCTTGCCATACTTAAGCATTGCAAGACACGCTTGAATTCTTTTATTTTTATGATTGGCTCCAAGAGATACTCCTATTAGTCTATTTTCTATATTTTTAGTATCTTCATTGATTTTCATTGAAAAAGCTAAACAATATCCTGCATTACCTGTATATCCTGTTTTTATTCCATCTACTTCAGGTATTATAGAAAGAAGTCCATTGGTGTTATTTTTGCAAAAACCTCTCTTTGAATAAGTGTAAGTTTGCATATCTGTTATGGCTGTTACTTCTTTTTCATAGTTATCCATCATAAATTTACCTAATTTAGCAATATCTCTTGCTGTAGAAATATTTTCTTTTGGTGGTTTTTTAGGATCTGACAAACTATATATGGGAAGACCATTACAATTTACAAATGAGGTATTTTCCATTCCTATTTCTTTTGCTCTTTTATTCATTCTCTCTACAAATTTTTCTTCACTTTTTCCAATGTGTTTTGATATTGCCACCGCTGCATCATTTCCTGATACTATCATTAAGCCCTTCATGAGTTCTATTAGTGGTACCTCTTCTCCTTCTTTTAATTTATAAGAAGAACCTCTTACCTTTGCTATATCTTTGTCTACTACAATAATATCTTGAGGATTTACCTCCTTATTATTAATTGCTTCAATAGCAATCAAAAATGTCATCATTTTACTAAGACTAGCTAAAGGTCTTTTTTCATCAGGATTTTTCCCATATAGCACTCTACCAGTGTCTTGATCAATTAGTATGGATGATTTGGAAAACTTGTCAACATTTTTATTCTCACCATAAGAAAAATTAGGAGTAACAATACTTATAATGATTAGAAAAACTAGTAATACTTGTAATCCCTTTTTCAAAATTCTCACCTTCTTGGTAACTTTAGTCTAAATTATTTTTCCCCTTTAATTGCGTAATAATCTTGAATTATTTTCTAAAATTATTTTATCATTCTTGAGAATAATACAGATGTCCATGTGGCATGTATTGTTATTCCTAAAAAAACTTCTATACATACTAAAATTTTACTTAATAAACCAAATGCAATAAAATCACCGTATCCTACAGTGCTAAATGTCATCATAGAAAAATACCAGGATTCCATATAAAAAGTAACAAGTTCATAAAGTGAGCATGTATTATTTAATAAATTTATCTTTATTAATCCCTGATAAAGACTGTTTATTCCTGTAAACAAATATATAAAAGCAAATAAGCTTATAATTAAAAAGCTTATTAATAGCAACCTTATAGGTTTTTCACCATATCCTATAAAATGTTTTGATAAAAAGTCAAAAAAGTCATTAACTAAATAATCCATGTATCCCTTGTATTTATTTACTTTCAAGAAATTGCTAGCATAATTTCTTTCATTATAATAATAATAGCCAATATTTTCGTTATCTTCTATTATTTTTGCTTGTATTCTAGCTATTTTATAATTATTTTTCCCACATAAGTAGTTTTTTTCATTATAATATGTATCTTTTAAAATAAATTTTGTATATGGTGAAAATACAATTCCATCTAAGCGAGGAAAATTAACACATCTTTTTACTATAAGTTTTTGGCCATTAAAATATGATTTTTCAAAGACTTCTTCATTTATGTATTTAGAATTAAAAATAGTTTTATTGAATATACAATTTCCTAAAAAAGCTGACTGATTAAAATTAACACAAGATTCAAATTTTACATTTGTAAAATCTACAGTACTATTAAATCTAAAACCACTAAAGTTGGCTTCTTCTTTAAATACAGCCTCACAAAATATTAATTTTTCGTAGTCAAAGTTTACTAATTTATTAATATCAAATTTATCTTCAAAGCAAAAACCTGTAAAATCGCTAACTTTACCTTTTTTTATATAGGCCTGAAATAAAGCTCTTTGTCTTTTATTTTTATTCTCCTTATGAAAAATACAATATCCAGATGAGTCCGCACCCCTGCAGCATTTTAAATTTCTATCTTCATTAGAAACCCACTTACAATTCATTTTTGCCTCCTGTCAATAAAGTCTGTTATTAGTTTTTATAAATTAGGTTTTTATATGCATTATTAATTATATCAATTATTGTATTTTGTTGTACTTAGATATATTTTTTAAATATTTAAAATTTCATAATTTTCTAACTTGTAATTAACTTTATCAACTTCCCCTCATACAATATATATTATAAGAATAGAAGGTGAATGAGAATTCAACTTATAAAAATTTAGCTTTAACTGAAAAGGGATATGAAGAGATGACTTACTCTTGTACAGATTCTAGTTTAGCAACGAGACTTCTTATACAGACTCTATCCTTAATTTTTTTTGAGTAAGTAGTGGAATTATATATACTAATTTAGATACTACTAATTTTTAAAATTATTAATTATGAAGTTCTCCAAAAGTAAATCTATCGCTAACTAGCCATAGGTTTATTTATGCGTATTTTATAAATCTTACATACACCATGCAAAGTATGATAGAATATAAGTATAGCGCAAAATTTTGATAAGTTAATCCCATTTATCAAAATGATTATTATAAGGGGTGATTCTTACATGTTTAGCAAAAATGATTATGTAATTTATGGTTCAATGAGTGTTTGTAAAATATTAGATATTGTAGAAGAAGAAAACATCTACATAGGCCGTAAATCCTATTATGTAATACAACCAGTTTATTCTGATAAAAATACTATCATCAAAGTTCCTACCGACAGTAAAAAATTACTTATGAGACACCTTCTATCAGAAAAAGAAGTCCTATCAATAATAAAAAGTATACCTTATTTAGATATACTTAAAATTGAAAACGATAGACAAAGAAGTGAGCACTTCAAATCATTAATAAAAAATAACGAATGCGAAGGATTGGCTCAGTTAGTAAAAAGTATTAACCTTATCGAACAAGAAAAATTATCTATTGGGAAAAAAATATCTAAAACAGATGAAGATTTTAAAAAGACTGCTGAAAAATTAATAGATGAGGAATTTGCCACAGTTCTAAATATACCTGTCCAAGACGTACCTTCATTTATCTTAAACAATATTCCACAGTAGAGTAGGATTTTTTAACCTTATCTTTTTTAAAATTACGGATTTTTACAAATAATTCCATTTACTTTTCTAAGTGGATAACTTATAATTATATTCATAAGTGGGAACTTATACATCTAGTATAAGTATGACGCTAGCCCAAATAAAAGAGCCGTATTTTATACGGCTTTTTTTCATATTTAAATCATATTAAAATAGTCAAATAAAGTAAATGAGTTTTCTGGAATAAAACTTTCCAACCTGTCTTTTGCCAGCTTAATATACCATGACTTGTCTAACTTGTGTGGTATTTCTTTATTAATCACCTGACTATTATCAATAAAAACTCTATCAGGAGTATAACTTATCTTTTCTAATTTTCCATCACTTTTCATTTTCATTATGGCCTTATCACTACTTAATTTACTTGCAAATACTCTAAGAACTTTAAGATTTATATTTTCTTTACCATAAACTGCATGGCTATACTTACCTGTAATTTTGATACATTTTTGAAAGTCTATTAGATTATTGCTATCATTAACCGTTTTTTCTATTTCTATATTATTAATCAACTTTTGTTTAATAGCTTTATTAACAATAGGTAAATCATTATCTATTAAACTTAGTTTTTTTACATAAGCCCCCTTACTTTTTATGCTATTGTCTTCTTTAACGTAAACATAATTATTTACATCTTTTTGAATTATTTTTTTTATAAAATCATGATCTAAGTTCATTTTTGTTCTTTTACTCCACTCTTTACATATCTCTAAATATTTATCTACATCTTCCTTAGAGTTAAATTTAAACATAACACCATCTGTGTTTCCTTGTATAAATTCTGCTCTATGACCAAAAGTTAATTCAACTTTTTCTATTAAATCAAGAAGTAATAATTGCCCATTGACACAAATAGCTATTCCCTGCCTTTGATCATATAAATCATTATTTATATCTAAACATGCGCCATACGTGGAGTTAAGTACAAGTTTAAGTGATTTTTCTATAGGATTTTTTTCTTTTTTAAATTTAAATCTTGTATCTCTTATTTCTTTAAATTTACTTGGATTTTGTACATTTCTACTAAGAAGACCATATTCTATCATAATAGATGGATAAAAGGAACTAACATCAGAGTTTACAATAAATTTTTCACCTTCATATTTTTTTCTTGCAGAATGAAGGCCTCCCCATCCAAAATCTGTGACAACTCCATATACATTTGTTCTTAGATATTTTTTGAAATCTCTATTATTATAATCTTCATACCATTGCTTTATATTATTATACTTACTAAGTTTTATAATATTAACTATTTCAAACTCTACTATATCTTCTCTAGGATAATTAGGCTTTTTAGCACCCAGAATATATGCACTTAACTGAGCCTCTGTTTTGTTTATCATACTTTCATCTAATTTAAAATATTCTATTAATCCCAGTTGTGCCTCGTACTTGTAATACACTTCTCGGAACACTTTAAAAGTCATTCTAACATCATGAAAACAATAAGTAGTAAGCTCTTCAATTTCTTCTTTTGTAGGATATCTATTTAAATCAAAAGGAACAGTACTTTCTCTTATATCTTCTCCCATAAATAATTCTAATTCTTTTAAACTTCTATAACTGTCATTTAATTCAAAAATGTTTATGGCAATTTTATTTAAACTTCTGTCTACTGCATAAGGAGAAATATTTTGTTCAATTATCTTTTCTGATATAATACAAGGATCTATTCCAGCAATTATTGCCTTCATTATCCATTGATCATACCCCTTTATATTATATCCAACCCAAATAGAATCTTTGTTTTTGTTAAAAACTCTAAGAAACTCTTCCCTATCATTAACAATAACATGCTCCTTTTCTGTTTTATAATCTTTCATGCAGCACATCCAAAATCCACCTTTGGACAATACTTCAAAATCAATAATTATACGTCTTCTCTCTTTTTTCATATGATTATTCCTTTATTTTTTATAATAATTTATATTATATATTTTACCTTATATACTTTTTTTAAAACTATTAGTTTTATACTAAAAATAAAAACCTTAGACTGAATTTCCTTCAATCTAAGGTTTCTTATTAACATTATTTATATTTTACCACTAAAAATTATTTTTTATTAATCATTATCTTTTTCAAATTCTGTTATTTTCCCAGTTATAGCGTTAACTGTTATTTCATATTCATAGTTACCTTTTCTTAATTTACCTTCATATTCTGGTGTTTTATCATTGTCTAACTCAAATTTAACTATTTTTGCTCCTGGAACTTTTTTTAACATTATCTCTTTTGCTTTAGTCTCTCCTATTAATTTTTTAGAAGATGTTTTTATTTTTTCTTTTTCAAATTCTGTTATTTTTCCAGTTTTAGCATTTACTGTTATTTCATATTCATAGTTACCTTTTCTTAATTCACCTTCATACTCAGCAGTATCATCTTTATCTAATTTGAATTTTACTATTTTTGCTCCTGGAACTTTCTTTAACATTATTTCTTTTGCTTTAGCTTCTCCTATGTATTTTGAAGAAGATGTTTTTATTTTTTCTTTTTCGTAATCTGTTATTTTTCCGCTCTTTGCATTTACATCTATTTCGTACTTATAACTTCCTTTTGTCAATTCTCCTTCGTACTCTGGAGTCTTATCATTATCTAGTCTAAATTTAACTATCTTCGCTCCCGGAACTTTCTTTAACATTATTTCCTTTGCTTTTGTACTTCCTATAAGTTTAGATGCTGCATCCGCCGCTCCTACTTGTGATAATGCTGTTGATGACGTAAGAATTACACCTAAAGCTACTGCTACCATTTTGTTTAATTTCATTGAAATCTCTCCTTTTTTATTTTTTACACTATATATACAAAGGTTAAGTTCTGTTTTGGGTACCTTTTTTATAAAAAAGTAAAAGTTTTTTTAAAAGTTTTTTAAAATTTCAATAAAACATTCAAAACTTAATATTTTAGCTTATTTTTTCTCCATCTGATTTATTTTTTTCATCTAAATAATCTAAGTACAATTTAGTTTCAGATATAATTATTGGCGATAAGGCAAGTAAAGCGATTAAATTTGGTAGTGCCATAAGACCATTTACAATATCAGCTATAATCCAAACCATTTCTAATTTTAAAAATGCTCCAAGTAGCACCATAAGTACAAATAAACCTCTAAACAAATTTATTTTTTTTACCCCAAATAGAAATTCAAAGCATCTTTCTCCATAATAGCTCCATCCAAGGATAGTTGTAAATGCAAATAAACTTAAACTTATTGTTAAAAATATTGGTCCTGAATTTGGAAGTATTGATGCAAAAGCTGATTGAGTCATCAGTGCTCCATTTAAATCACTTTGCCAAACACCTGAAATAATTAAAGATACTCCTGTTAAAGTACAAATTATTATACTATCTATAAATGTACCAGTCATTGATATTAGTCCTTGTTCTGCTGGCCACTTAGTTTTTGCTGCTGCAGCTGCAATAGGAGCACTACCAAGACCTGACTCATTTGAAAATACTCCACGAGCTATACCATTTCTAATAGCCATAGATACAGTTGCTCCAATAAAACCTCCCGTAGCCGCTTGACCAGTAAAGGCACTTTTAAATATTAATGTAAATGTTTCTGGTATTAATGTATAAAATTTCCCCAAAATAGTAAGACATATTAATATATATGCTACTGTCATAAAAGGAACTATTTTAGTTGCTACCTTTGATATACTTTGTAGCCCTCCAAATACAACTAACGCAACACAAATTGCTAATATAACTCCTGTTATTTTAGGGTCTATATTAAAAGACCCTTGTACTGCATCTGTGATTGAGTTTACTTGTGAAAATGTACCTATCCCTAAAAGGGCTACTAGTATACCACTTATAGCAAAAAATAGTGCTAAAGGTCTCCATTTTTCACCCATACCATTTACTATATAGTACATGGGACCACCAGATACCTGACCATTTTTGTCTTTAGTTCTAAATTTTATAGCAAGTAAACCTTCTGAATATTTGGTTGCCATTCCAAAGAATGCAGCAAGCCACATCCAAAATAATGCTCCTGGTCCACCAGCTTTGATTGCCGTAGCAACTCCAACTATATTACCTGTTCCTATTGTTGCTGCAAGAGCTGTGCATAAAGCTCCAAAACTTGAAATATCACCATTACCTTCATTCTCAGCTTTAAAAATTAATTTTAATGCTTTAGGTAATTTGATAATTTGTATTAGTCCCAATCTTACTGTAAGGTAAATACCCGTACCTACTAGTAACACTAATAATGGTGGCCCCCATATAAAACTGTCCACCTTATTTAATAAGTTAAGAAAATCCATAAAAAACACTCCTTTTGTAATTAAATAATTTAAGTACAAAATCATATAATCCTTTATGAATAAAGACAAGAATAAATTGCATCCTGCATACAATTACAATATGCACTTTGCTAAAAATATAATAATTTGGAATATGTATGAAATTTTAGGCAACTACCTTGCTTAAGATTCACTTTTTTACTCTCCTAGGAACGTATTGATAATACAAGAATATATAAAAAGTATTATAGTATCTTAGTAAGTAAAAAAATACTAAATCATAAAGATGATTTAGTATAGGATTTCATACATATTAAAGAAAAGCATAAATATGCTTTACGTATATTCTCTGTCCTTTTGCCTGAGAGATTGAGCAGTTAAGCCTTGCCCCTTCGGCTCCCTTTATGGGTATCTCCAGAGTTTCCTATTCTTTACAGTCCCACTTTTATAAAAAGTACCTGAGAGTATAACTCCTTCGGCGTGTTCTAAAACAACTCTTCTGTAAAGCTTCATCAGATTATTGACTTGTTAACTTGTAACAATAATAGTATATTATCTTCTAACACTTGTCAAATAGATTAATTTAAATTCCTATAGAAAATTATTTCATTAAAAAATATGGGTTAAAATAACCCATATTTCTTATTAGTATGTTTCTATTCTTTTTTCTTTATATTTTATTGATTGAACAAATGAATATACTATTAAACCTTGTGCTATCATTCCACTTACTACCCATACAAAACCGCCAACTATTGGTAAAAGACTTAGCAATCTTACAACTAATACACCAACCAAAATCTGTAAGTATGGATTTTTATTCTTAAGTATTAGTCTGCCAAGTACTATTCCCATAATCACCGGAGATAAATAAACTACTATAAAGTACATAATCAGTGAAATTACCCCCACAGGTAAGGCTATTATCGTTAGAAATAACAATAAACTAACTATAGGCGTTAATATAAATGATGCCATACCTCCTAAAACAACTGGAAGCGGTTCTTTCACTAATAAATCATCACTTTTGATAAAGAATTTTTTAAATATGGAGTATAAAAGAGCTCCGAATATTAAAGATCCTAAAATGGATAAAATAGTTCCAAAACCTAAAAAAGCTTTTATTTTACTCTCATCAGTAGAATTTTCCATCTTAGTGTATTGTATGTCGTTCATAGATACATTGGAGTTTACAATAGGCTCTTTAGGAGAGTATACCTTTATATTACCTGTGATTTCACCATTATCTGCAATAATTAACTCATGGCAGTTTACGTTAACATCTCCATTAATTTTACCATTAATTATTATTGTATCACCTGTAGCATAAAATCCTTCACAACTGCCTTTAAAGTTAATATTCTCACCTGTAAGGTAAATAGCTTTTGCAGTAGTTTTTTTTCCTATATTAATATTTTGGCCAAAAGAAGTTATATTTTTTACATTTTTGCTATTAATACTTAAAGTTTGTGCTCCACATCTTATATTACCCTTTACCTCATTACTTGTTATGTTGATGGTCTCACCAAGGCATATAACATCACCATTTACATTATCTTTTATGGTAATCTTTTTACCTGCAGAATAAATATCACCTAAAACTTCTTTTGAGATATTTATATCTTCATTTAATGCGAAATAATTAGATGCACTATCTACATTATCTGCAAATGCATTAACTGTTAATAAGAGCATCATCAACAGTGTTAGAATAAAAACCCCTTTTTTCTTCATAATAACATCTCCCCTTGATTATTTTATTGCTACATTCTATCCATATAATCCTTGGTCTCTGTTGGTAATTCTTTATTCTTAAGTTTATATTCAACATCTTCTTTTATAATTGAATAAACAACGGCAAATAAAGGTACACCTATTATCATTCCCACTATCCCTAAGAATTTACCTGCCACAAGTATGGCAAACAATATCCAAAATGCTGATATACCAATTGAATCTCCTAGTATTTTAGGTCCTATAATGTTTCCGTCAATTTGTTGTATTATAAATACTAGTAACAAGAATATTAAGGCTTTAGTTGGAGAAACAAATAAAATTATAATAAATGATGGTATCGCTCCAATAAATGGCCCAAAGAATGGAATTATATTAGTTACACCTATTATTACAGATATTAATAATGTATATGGCATCTTAAATACTGAGAATACCACAAAACTTAATACTCCTATAATAGCAGAGTCAATTATTTTACCACTTAGGAATTTACCAAAAGTTTCATTACTTCTGTAAGTTAATTCAAATATTCTATTTGAAGTTTTAGTTGAAAACAGTGCACATATAATTTTTCTATTTATAGCAAAGAAGTTTTCTTTATCTATTAATAAATATACAGAAATAATAATTCCAAGAACTATATTCCATATACTTGATGCAATTATTTTCAACATATTTCCTACAATAGGAATTATTTCCTTCGCAAAATCCATAACAAATTGTATGTATTTATCCATTTGTTCTTGTATTAGTGTGGCATATTCTGGGCTTACATTTGTTTCATTTATTAAATTATTAAATAATCTAGTAACATTATCTACATATTGAGGAACCTCATTGACAAATCCCATTATGCTCTCTATTAATTGAGGAACTATAAAGTGTATAAACAAATAGCATATACCTACAGCTGTTAAATATGTTAATAATAACCCTATACTTCTTTTATGTCCTCTTTTTAAATTACCGAACCACTGAGTTTTACCTAACATTTTCACTTCATAAAAGTCTAAAATAAAATTAAGCAAATACGCAATAGCAAATCCTATTATAAAGGGATATAATATCCCAATTGCAATACTTATTTTTTCACTAAAAGATCCTATTTGAGATGCTACAAAATAAAAAATTATACTACAGCAGATCACAATTAATGAATATACTGATATAGTGTTGTACTTTGAATTCCAATTTACTTTCATATTCTTTCTCCTGATAAATGATTATTTTCATGCTACTGAAACTGAATAATAACAGTGATTAAGATTGTTAGTGTTAAAACAAGCAACAATGCTTTTTGAAAAAACTTTCCTTGAAATTTCTTATGACCATTATCCTCTTCATATTTTTGCAAACTGCTTATATTATTTTCTTCAATATCAGCTTTAACATACATAAACTTGCTTAAATCAATTAATACTTCTTTCACATTAGTATATTTTTCAGTTCTTCTAATAAGTTTTTTAACCATATTTACTAAGGCAATATTTTCAGTATTAATAGCCACAGCATTCCAGTCAATTCCTCTATCAATTAATTTTAACATTTCCTCCTCATTTTTACCAATACCAAAGGGCATTTTTTTAAAAATTGCATCAAATAAAATTACACCTAAAGAAAAAAAATCACTCTCCATATCTGTATAATTAATATTAATTTGATGAGGACATAAAAATCCTATACTATTATCTTTTCTAATATTAACGCCTTTATTGGCTTGAGTTATACCAAAATCATATATTTTCACATTATAATTTTCATCTACAAAAATATTATCTTCTGTTAATGACCCATGATATAGTTTATTATTATAAGATGTGTCTAAGGCTCTTAGAATTTTTCTAGATATTTTAACTATACTATTTAAGTCCATATAATTACCTTTTATAACTTTTCTAAGCTCAATTCCAGCAAAAAATTCACTTACTATATAATAGCACCTTTCATTTTCAGTATAATGAGTACCTAAATCTAGTATTTTAGCAATATTAACAGAATTAATTTGTAACAAAGTCATCGACTCATCTATTAAATTAGGTAAAAATTTTTCATTAATATACTGGTCATCCCTTATAAATTGAATAAAAACTAAAATATCCTCTTGTAAATCTCTAGCCTTGTAAAATTCACCAAATTCAATTTCTTCATAATTATCCAATACCACATATCTATTCGAAATATACCTCAACATATCCCCCCCTTTGTTGCATGTCATATGTAAATTATACCAATATATTACATTTTTTTCTATGTTTACCAAATGCCTTTATAAAAAAGTTTAACAAAACAGTTGAAAGGTACAAATATAGTTTTTATATACAAAAGGTAGGTCCTAAAAATAATAAGATAATTTTACGAAAAAAAGATGAACTCTTCTAGAGTTCATCTTTTTTATTATTCTCTATACACACTTGTATAAATATATGATGTCTTACTTTTTCCATTTTCAGTTATAGTTCTATATGTTTTTGCAGCTGGTCTACCATTGTAAGTAAAGTTATCAACTTTTATATTTACACCAACTTTATCTTGCGATGCACCATATATTACTGCAGAAATACTACTTCCACTTCTATAACATTGAACATATACTGCATGATCGAAGTTATTAGTAAATCTCAAATCACTATCTCCATCGTTAACCATGGCATCTCTACCTCTAGGAACATATGGTGATGTTTTAGAATGATTTCTAACTTGATCTATATTTAATCCTGACAATAAGACTGCATTAAATAAAGTAGTAGATGTTTGACATACTCCTCCTCCTGGTGCATCTTCATACTGATCACCTATTATAACAGAAGCTTTTTTGTATCCATTACTAAGAACTCTCATTCCTGTATGTTCATTGTATGAAAATGTTTCTCCCGGTTTTAGTATAACATTATTACATCTTTGAGCTGATAGCCCTATATTGTACGATCTCTCTATTAATGCAGAATTAAAAGTAGTTGAAAATGAAGCTAGACATGTGTTTATGCTAGATACATCTTCAGTAGATATTTTCGGTTTTGTAACACTTACTTTTAAGTCTATAGTCTCATATTTCTTGTTATTTAAAGCTTCCTTAACTAATTCTTTATTCTCTTTTGTTTCAAATTTCAAACCAGTTTTTGAAGGATTAACACTTATACCACTACCTATATATACTGATGCATTTTTAAAGTCTTGATTAATTTCATTGGCAAACTTATTTAAGCACTCATCTAGTTTTTCTTCATCATAAGTAACTTTTATAGTATACTTTTCTCCTTCTGATTTCATACTCATGCTTATGTAAGAAGTAATGTCATTAAAGTAAGAACCTGTTCTTGTGGTATTGTAAGCTTTTTCTACTAATTCTTCACTATTATACTTTAAATCAATATCCTCAAAATCAATTTCATAATTATTATTATCATAACTTAAATTTAAATTTTGTGGCTTGTATTTTTTATTTATAGCTTCAATAGCCTCTTTCTTACTCATATTAGATACTTCTACCCCTTGTATAAAAATATTATCAGCTATTTTACCATTATATAAAGACTTTTTAGTAAAAGAATTTATTGAGATACAAATAATTACTATTATAATACCTACTGCTATTCCCAATCTTTTATACAATTTATTTTTATCTTTTTGGGCTGATTTTCTTTCTATATCGTCACCCATAACATCACCTCATCCCTACAAAGGATTATATTTTATAATTAACTTATAAACAACAAATTTTGTCAAGATGTAACTATATTGTTACACATTTTCCCACTAGTATATGATATTTTCCACATAAAAAACCTATACTTAGTATTTACCCAAGTATAGATTTATTTTAAATACTTTATATATAAATAATTTATTTTATTAATGCATTCTTTCTTTTTTTATTCCAGTAAATCTACCAGAATCAGCTACAAACACAAATCCCATTTTATTATAGATTTCATTTAATTGCATTAATGTAACTTCACCCTTTTTTATATTGTCTAAAGTTATATCTTCTATTCTTTTTTCATTAGTTATTAATGTTCCCATAATTTATCACTCCTAAAAATTAATAATTTTAATTCATTATATTAATATGCTTGTACTAATATGATAAGATTTAAAAATAATTCTATTCAAACGTCCGTTCCAAATGTTCGTTCTATGTAATAATTATATACGAACACTTATTCGTTATCAAGTATATTTTTGTTTTTTGTAGAAATTTTTACTTAATAGTAATAAAATACTACCTTTTGTAGATTTATCACTATTATACTGTTAAAATGAAATCGAAAGCTTTTTATTTTAATTTAATAAATACTTTTTAAAGGGGTGAATTCATATGAGTCGTGTAGCTGTAATAAGTGCTGTTTTAGATGAACCAGAAAAATGTCAACAAGAGTTTAACAAAATTTTAGGTGGATTTAAAGGAATTATTAAAGGAAGAATGGGTATTCCTTTTGATGATGAAGGAGTGTCCGTTATAGCTGTTACTGTTGTAGGTGATATGGATACAATTAATAATTTAACAGGTAAATTAGGAAAAATACCATCTGTATCTGTTAAAACAAGTGTTTCTAAAAAAGAAATAAGAGACTAATTTTTAGTTTAAAATCCTATAAAAAATCATTTACACAACATATGTCACTGTAATAAATATCCAAACATTTTTTCGTATTATTTTTTTATTATAGATATACTTTTTTTTACATAATAATTAGCCATGTTCCTTGTTTTTTTCAATTATCATATAGTATTATTATGTTAAAGGGAATATAAAAAGGGGGAGGGGCAATGAAACAAGCTAATGTGGATAATACAATAAAATTCATTGAAAAAAAGACTGAATATGAAGGCAAAAACAAGATCTCTAAACTGCATATTAGTAAGCTTAGTAAAAATCACAAAGTAATTGGATATCAAGAACACAAGAAATTGAAAGCCCTTGAATCTAAAAAGCGAAAAGTCTTTAATTCTAAAATATTTAAATTTAGAAAAAAATCCTTGGAATTTTCATAATAGCATCAAGTGTATTAGTTGGTATGTATTTATGGCAAAAATTCTATAATCCTTCCTATATTCAATCAGATGGTCATAATTTTAAGGTTGAAACTCAAAACTTATCAAATTCTGATGTATCAACATACTCTTCTATTGTAAAAGAGTCCATACAAAGCACTCTAGGAGTCAAATATAAGGTTAATGTTGATCAACTTCATAAAAATGGCAACTTAGTCTTTGCTAGAGGATATTTTAATGTTCCAGACAAAGGTGATATAAATTTCGATATGATACTAAAAAACTATTCGCCATCTTCTTTAAAGATTAATGGTGAAGAATACTTAAAAAAATAAGGTGCATTTAGCACCTTATTTTTTTATATTATTTTTTGCATCTTTAACATTATCTTTAACAGCTTTTCCTACATTTACGCCAGTATTTATAGTTTCTTTTGCCACATTCCCTACTCCATTAATTACATCTTTGCCCACATTTACACCTGTATTTATAGTTTCTTTTGCCACGTTTCCTACTCCGTTTATAACTTCCTTGCCTACATCAGTAACAGGTTTTGTAACCTTAGCCATATGATACATCTCCTATACAATAATTTTATTATAAAGTTATTTACAATATATTATATGACAAATTAATTATATTGTTCCTATATTAAATTATTTATTTTATAATATATATTTTTATAAAAAATTCGCTTCGCTCATGTCGCCAACGAGATGCCTTTGAGCAGAGTGTTGGCAAATCATCTTGCTATCGCTTTAAGCCACTGCATGAGCGCCATGTAAAAAATAAAAACAAGGCTAAGCCTTGCTTTTATTTTAATATTTGTAATGTTATTGTTTTAACTCCCCACTTGTTACAAGCCGATGAGGAATTCATATATATATCAATTTTATTTCCTTTTATTCCTCCACCACAGTCTTCTGCTGTGAATACTTTATCCAATTCTTTTATATATACTTTTGTCCCATAAGGTATAACCTTTGGATCTACTGCTAAAGTTCCATACTTTGCCTTAGTTCCTGTAGCCGTATATCCTCCACCTGTATATGCATACGCTTTAACTGTTATTCTCTTCTTAACATTTGAAGATGAACTTGATTTTTTTATATATTTTACACTAGACCAACCTGTTTTATTGCTATACTTAACTTTGTGCCATCCATTTTTAGTAGAAATTATTTTTACTTTTGTTCCTTTTTTAATTTTTCCTATTGATTTATATTTAGTTGAAGCTCCAGATCTAACATTAATTGTTGCTGTTGCTGTTGCATTTATAGTTGCAGCGTCTGCCTCTATCGGCTTTATTATACCCATAGTCATTACTAATGCTCCTACTATGGCAGTAATTTTTAAAGTCTTTTTAAACATATATTTCCCCCTATATTAATTTTTAAGGTTGTTTTCTCACTGAAAATTATTTCGTCTTTAATGTATGTTTTATTATTGCTATACATATATAGTATTACATTTTAGTAACTTTTTAAAGTCTTTTTGAGAAAAAAGTTACAAACTAGTAACATAAATACATATTTTCCATTTTTTACATAAGCCTACATATAAGTATTTGCAATAGTTTTATAAATATCATTCTAAAATAAATCTTTTTTTACTTTTTTATTCTTTGTAACTTTTAATTTACATTTTGTAAACATTTTCTCATGTCTCAAATTGTAATTTTCCTACAAACTATATTAAGAATAATAATATATATTTTCACATAAAAAAAGCCAAGATAAACTTAGCTTTTATTTCAAAATGTATATTGTTATATTTTGCACTCCCCAGTTCAAGCACTCTTTTTCTGTATTCATATAAATGTCAATTTTATTCCCTTTTATTCCTCCACCGCAGTCTTCTGCAATAAAAGTTTTATCAAATTCTGGTATGTATACTCTGGTCCCATAAGGAATAATAGTCGGATCTACAGCTATAGTTTTACCGAATATAGGTTTTGTACCTGTAGCTGTTATAGTTCCGGTGCAATAAGCATATGCTTTAACTTGCATGCTATACGATATGTCATTAGAACTTCCTGGTTTGTTAGTTGCTGAATCTAATTCATCTTGTGATTTTAGATAAGCAGAAGAACAATAACCGATTTTTCCATTGGATAACTTGACTTTATACCAATTATTATTAGTACGTTCAACTATACTTACTTTATCACCTTTATAAACTATTCCTATAATGCTATTTGATGTAGATGTTCCACTTCTAACGTTTAAATTCGCAGTAGCTATTAAACTATCTATAACTGTAACATTATTATTTGAATCATTGGAATTATTGCCTGAATTACCATTATTCTCTTTTAAATATTTATTACTAGAATACCCTATAGTTCCATCACTTAATTTAACTTTATACCACCCTGTACTTGCAACGCCAAGCATCTCTACTGTACTATTTTTTTTAATATATCCTATTATTTTATACTTAGTTGAGCCACCTGTTCTTACATTCACACCCCAAGTTGATACAAGCTTTTTACCTGTAGTAGATGAATTATTTGAAGAACCTTTTGTAGTAATGTAATCTCCACTTACCCATCCATCTTTACTTTTATACTTAATTTTATACCAACCATCTTTTGAAGATAAAATATCAACCTTATCTCCTTTACTAAGTCCACCTATAGCATTATATGATGTTGATGGTCCACTTCTAACATTAAGTGAATGCGCTGTAACCTCTCCAGTCTTGGAGTCTGCGTATATATTGCTTGTTCCTAAGGCGCAAATTGCAGATGTGGCTGATAATGCTGCTATTGCATATTTATTTTTTTTATTAATCATTTCTCCCCCCACAAACTTAGTTTTTACTCTATAAATTCACCATAATTATCCATTTATTAATATCTTATCTTAATTTCATTTAATTTTAAACATATTAATTAAAAAAATCTTATAAAATTTTAATTTTAGTTTTTTTTGTAAAAGTTCACTAATTATATTTTTAATTTTTCATATACTATTAAAAATATAGTTTTTATGGAAGATTGACTATGGCTGAAAATAATTATCAAATAGCATCTATTACAAAAATTGAAGAGGCTGCAATAAAAAAAGCAGAAGCTGAAGTAAAAAAGAAACTGGTAAAGATTTTGTAATTATCGCTTGGGAAAAAGAATAATTTTTGCAATAAATAAGGACATCATAATATTTTATGATGTCCTTTATATGCATTAGATGGATTTATCTTTAGTTTATTTTTAATTCTCTTTTTCTAAATGTTTTAATCGTTATTTATAAGGTTGAATTGTAATTAATATTTTAGTTGTAAGTTGTAAAATATAAAATCCTATATAATTATAACTACCTCATAGTTATTTAAAACACTTATGTACAATATTTTTATCCATCTAAGCATATTTTATTATAAGTATGGTATTTACATCCACACCATAATAAACTAATCAATATCTATATAAGTTTCATTGTTAGCTTTATTAATAGCTACTTCTAACTCTATTACTTCTCTATTTAGATTATCTATTAATTTTTCCATATCTTCTCTTCCAAAATTTAATTCTGTAACTTTATAATATACAGAAGTTGCTGCCGCATCTACTTTTCTCTCTTTACTAACCTTCACATTTTGCAATAATGCTTCTAATTCAAAGGCTAATTCTCTTTTTAATTTAACTTTATTTAAAGCACCTTGAATAGTTGTTATTTCTCCTAGTACTTGTATTTCTGTAGTATTATTTGCATGTGCGATAGCTGTTTTTATTTTTTCTATATTATTAGATAAGGATATAAGTTCATTAAGTTCTTTATTAAAATCAAATTTTTCATCACAATCAAATCTTATTCCGTCAGCTTCTAATATATACGTAATGCTCGCTTTTTTTCTATTTATAATATTTGGTGACTTATATCTATAATTTCTTTCTATTTCTGCTACTTTAATCATAGCTTGATTTATTGTAAGTTTTTCCATTGATAAATTCCCCCTTATCTATTTCTTTTATTAAATCTAATTATTACATACAATAATTGTATTTTCAATATAGTTAGCTCTATAATCAATGTATTTTTAAATTATTTATTTGCTGGTATAAATTTTATAGCTGCCGAATTAATTGAAAGAATATTATGTTTTAAATCTTCCAGTGTATCATTTAAAACATAACCTAGGTGTATGTCACTTTTTCTACTTCTCACTTCAATTTTGTTTACTATTTCTTCATCTTTTATAAGCTTTATTAAATTATTGTTTATTGCTTTTGAGAATGTAGGCCATCCATAGTTTTTATTTATTTTATCCTTTGATGAAAATAAAGGAGTATTATCTAATACATCTACATAAACTCCTTCACTAAAATAATTGCAGTATTGATTTTCAAAAGGTTTTTCTCTTAATTTATTTTGTGTTACTTCATATTGTAACTGGTTTAAATGCCTCATGGCATAACTTCTTTTTAAATATTCATATCTTCCAGAAAATCTTAAATATTCTCTGTATAATATAGGATTTTTTTTATAAAAATTTTGGTGAAAGTCTTCTGCTTCATAAAAGGTTTTAGCTTCATATAATTTAGTCGCAATTAAATCACCAAATATATTATTTTCTTCTAAATCTTCAATATACCTTTGAGCCTGTCTCCATTGATCAATATCATAGTAAAAAATAGCTGTTTTAAAGCAAAACGATTTATCTCCAAATTGACCTTCTTCATCAGTTGGATCTATAGAATTAAAATAAACTTCAAGTAATTCATTGTAGCTTAAAATCTCATCATCATAAGTTATTTTTACAACTAAATAATGGTTACTATCTTCATTTGAAACTATTTCAAATGTTGGATTTTTATTTGTACCTCCACTATAGCCTACTTTTACTTCCTTTACACCTTTTAATTTTTCAAATGGCTCAACCATACACCAGAAGCATCCCCCTGCAAACATTGCAGTTTTTTCCATAAAAAATCAACTCCTTGGTAAATTTTATTTATTTTCCCCAATAGAGTTGATTTTTAATCTTTATAGTAAATTAATTTTTATAGGCATAAAATATTTAATAATATTATTTTTCGAAAATTCTAATTATTTATAATTATATATTAAAAAGTTTATTAATTCAACTAATAAAATTAATTCTATTATATAATTTATAGATATACTTGTTTAATTTGAGAAAATATACCACAATATAACATATATTAAGCTTTAAAGGAGGTAAAATATGAGCAAGTTAAAAATAGGACTGATTCAGATGAAAGTTTGTGACAATAAAGAACAAAATCTGATGAAAGCTTCTCAATTAGTGTCAAAGATTTCTATTGAAAGGCCTGATATTGTCATTTTGCCAGAAATGTTCTCTTGCCCTTATGCTTCATGTAATTTCCCCATTTATGCTGAAGGTGAAAATGGTAAATCATTTAATTTCTTATCAAATATATCAAAAACAAATAATATATATTTAGTGGCTGGTTCAATCCCAGAAAAAGAAGGAAATAAAATTTACAATACATCTTATGTTTTTAACAGAAAAGGAGAAAAAATAGGAAAGCATAGAAAAATGCACTTATTTGATATAGACATAAAAAATAAACAAAAGTTCAAAGAGTCAGATACTCTATCTGCTGGCAATGAGGTAACTGTATTCGACACAGAATTTGGTAAAATAGGCTTATGTATTTGTTATGATTTTAGATTCCCTGAACTCTCAAGACTTATGGTAGATAAAGGTGCTAAAGCCATAATAGTTCCTGCATCTTTCAATATGACTACAGGTCCTGCCCATTGGCATATTATGTTTAAATCTAGAGCTATAGATAATCAAGTTTTCACCATTGGATGCTCTCCTGCTAGAGATTATAATTCTTCTTATATTTCTTATGGTCATTCTTTAATAGTTTCTCCATTTGGGGAAGTTCTTACAGAGCTAAAAGAAGAAGAAAACTTAATTACTTATACAATCGATTTAAGTTATGTGGATAAAGTGAGAGAAGAACTCCCTCTACTTTATCATAGAAGAAAAGATTTATACGAATTAAATGAAAAATAATAAATATAAGTATTAAGCTAATTTATTAATGGTGGTGAAGTAAATGTGTGACTTTTTATATGGGGCTGTTAATAAAAAAGATTATAATGAAAAATTTATATCAATATCATTAAAATACAACATTCCCATAGATTATACGTTTGAATCATGTGCTTTGTTTCCTGTAAAAAAATCACATGATGATTATATTTTTTTTAGATTAACAAATGAATATTGTGATTGTGCCACTCCCCTTGGATATGGTCGTGGTGAAATAAATACAAAATATTTAAGTACGCCTCACAAAAGACAATTGTATTTAAATTCTATTTATAAAACTATATATAATTACATTGGATGGCTAAAGGAATTAAATGAATCCAGTTGTATTAATCATGTTTACATAGTTAAACATTTCGACGATAATACACCGGAGAAAGAATGTAATAAACATGTAGTTCATATTGATGATATTAATATAGAATTTTTAATAGACTTAGAAAATGAAATAGCTTATAAAGTACAATTCTATAAAAAATATGACTAAATAAAAAAGAGTATCAATTATTGATTATTGATACTCTCTTGTTATTAATTATTTATTATTTTTGTTATTAAAACTTAGAACTTTTACATCTTTTTTATCAGCTAGAGAACCTTCTTTAAGTCCCATTAGTTTTTCCAAATCATCACCATACAAAATCATATTTTCATTATATAGCTTTTCCATTAATGTATTTTTACTTACTATGTTGTTATCTAGTAGTAATTTATACGCTTTTCTAAGGCAAGTTGGATGAGTTGCTTTAACATTGTCCAAAGGCTCTTCTTTATGCCATCCATTTTTGCTTATTTCGTTCACTAAATAATTATATTTTTTATAATTGATTAATCCTAATGCATATGATCTATATAAAATTATAGTAAGTGGTACCATAAACTTAGATTTAACTTCTAAATAAGATTCTAATTCATTAGGGTTGTCTAATTCTTCTATTAATTTGTTTCTTGGTAATAAAAGAGCAGATGCAAAGTCATCTTTATTAAATCTTTTAGCTGGTATATTTAACTCATTGCTTATTATAAATGAAAATTCATAAGCTAGGTCGTAATTTCTAAGAGCTAAAGAATTTTTATCGTGTCCTAAAGATACTATATATTTTTCTTTTCCATCTATACTTTGTTTTTGAGAATATGGAGAAGCTCCTCTTCTATCTATATTCATGGCAGTAATTACTACTCCTATAGCTTCCATAAATGACACCATATTTATTAAAGTTTCTTCACCTAATTCATAGAATTCCCTACATCTGTCGGCCAATTCTTCCATAGATAAATTTTTATTTAAGTTGTCTGGAAGTTGTAATTCTGGAAACTGAATATAGTTTTCAAAGAACAAGTAAAGTTTGTGTATCATTACTAATTTTTCTCTGTATGAAATCTCTTCACTTCTTTGTATAGTTGATTGTGGATTAAAATGAGCTGATTCTACATTTACTTTTATATTTTCATTTCTATAGAAATAATCTCTGGGAAAATGTAGTACATTTGATAATTTTAATGCATTTTCCACTGTTGGTTTATACTTATTTTCCTCAAAAGCTAATATATCTTTTTTATTTATATTTGTTTCCTTAGATACTTGATCTATAGTTTTTCCTCTATATACTCTAGCTATTTTAAGTCTTTTACCATTAAATAGTTCTTTCTTCATATTTATGGTCCTTTCATAGTTGTTTTTTCATTCAACTTCTTATTATACTTAATATTTGACATCTTTTCAAATAATAAGTTATTTCATAATAATAATTTAATGCTACATTGATCTTATTTTGATTTTTACATAATCAAATAATGAGGTTAAATTATTATTATTTTTTCCTCCACCTTGGGCAATAACTTTGCTTCCTCCACCTGGGAAAAAAGCTGTTTTATTTAACATAACATGATACTTATTATCCACTTCTTTAACTTCTTCTATTTCAGCAATAAAACTTTTAATATATGAATCATCATAAAATAACTTTTCCATTTTTATCTCCATTTCAATTTATTTATTGTTTATTTTTAGCATTATTAGTTAATTATAACTATAAAATTATTAATTTAATAGTTTTTCTTATGCAAAGCTTTTAACTATGACTATAATTTAAATAAACTGTTTAAATAAGGAGAAATATATGGATAAAAAAGAAAAAGTTTTGAAGAAATTAGATGAACTAAATATTAAATATAAATTAGTAGATCATCCTCCTGTTTATACTATTGAAGAGATGGAAAACCTTAATTTAGAGGAAAAAGGGCATATAGTTAAAAATCTTTTTTTAAAAAACTCCAATGGGAAAAGTCATTATCTTGTAGTACTAAAGGGAGATAAAAAAGCAGATTTGAAATCAATAAGATCACAAATTCAATCTAGTGCTCTAAGTTTTGCTTCAGAGGAACGATTAGATCAGCATCTAAATTTATTAAAAGGCGCTGTTACTCCCCTAGGTATAATCAATGATGAGAACCACTGCGTAAATGTGATAATAGATGATGACTTAAAAAATCAAAACATTATTGGAGTTCATCCCAATGTAAATACTTCCACAGTTTTTATAAGTTATAATGATATGATAAAATTTATAAATGATTGTGGAAATAAAATTCTGTATGTTAATATATAGTGATAAAATTATTTTATAAATTTATGAAAATAAGCTCTACTATCTAAGAAGATAATAGAGCTTATTTTTATTTATCAATTCCTTGGAATACAAACTTTCCAGATTTTCCGCCAGTTTTTTCAACTAAATGAATATCCGAGATTACCATATTTTTATCTATAGCCTTACACATATCATAAATAGTTAAAAGCGCCACATTAACCCCAGTTAACGCTTCCATTTCTACCCCAGTCTTACCTGCTAATTTAACTAAAGAAATAGCTGTAATACTTTTTTCTTCTTCATTAAATTCAAAATCTATTTTAGACTTTGTTAACATTAAAGGGTGACACATAGGAATTAAATCTGATGTTTTTTTAGTAGCCATTATTCCTGCTACTCTAGCTACTCCAAGAACATCTCCTTTTGCCATATTTCCTTCAACTATCTTTTTATATGTTTCATCATTTACAAATATTTTTCCACTTGCTATTGCTTGTCTTTGTGTAATATTTTTTTCTGTAACATCTACCATTATAGCATTTCCATTCGAATCAAAATGATTTAATTTTTTTTCCATTTTTATCTCCTTCATTTAGTAATACTCATTTAGAACGCTTTGTATCTTATCCTTATCTAATACTTCTGCCTTACCAACATTTCCATCAAGCATTTCCCATACATAATTATGCACCTCTACTGCATTTGAGAAATCTCCAGATTTCCATTTTGTTAAAGAGTTTCTTAGATGCATTCTATCATAATCATCTTTAATTTCTTCAACACCATCCAAAGCCAAATCTATGGTTTTAGGCGTAACTTCACTGCACTGCCATTTATATTCAGCTTGAACTAAAGTATTTGCTAGAGAATGAATAAGTTTAATTGCTTCATTATTACCTTTTGGTTTTTTTATTTCTTTCTCTTTTATATAAATAGTTTCTACAGAAGAAGATTTACTCCCTTCAATAATTTCTTTTCCAATACCAATGAATGATTTTAAGTTATCAATTTTAATAAATTCATTTATATTTTCAAAAACACCATATACTTTTGGAGCTTTTATAAATACATTTGGATAAATTACTCCTATTACTGGTAATAAAATTATGAATACAAGAATAAGATCCAATGTTTTATATCTTAGATTTTTTCTTTTTTCCTTTTTTAATTCTTTAAAAGGTATTTTTATGCTAGATTTAAGATTATTTGGAATATGTATTAAATCAAGATCTGCATTATTTACATTAAATTCCTTTATATACTTATCTATATCTTCATCAATATTTTTTTCTATTTCCAGACTATCAAAATCTATATTGCTCAAAAGGTCATTATCTGGCTTCACATTTGTCATCTTCAAAATCCCCCTTTATATTATCTTTCATGAATTTCAAGGAATTTCTAAGATACAATTTCACAGTACTTTCATCCATATTAAGAATTTCTCCAACATCCTTATAAGACATATTATAAAAATATATTAAAACAACTACATTTTTCAAATGGATATCTAATAAATCTATTCCTTTAAATATATCAATGTATCCATTTTCATCTAATAAGCCTTCATTATCGTCTTGTTCTACCATTCCTATTTCTTCTAAATATTCGTTTATGTGCTTTATAGTAACCTTCGTCATATATTTTTCAAAACTTTCATATTTAGATAACATACGAAAATTATCGTTAATATAAAGAACAGTTCTTTTCATTATTTTCTGTGCATCCTCTTCATACTTAGTGTGAAGAAAAGCTAATTTATATATATATTCACTATTTTTTATCATAAGCTTTTTAAAGGCTTTTTTTTCATTGCCAATAACTTTTTCGAATAAAGTCCCCATAATAAAAATCTCCTCTCAAATGAATCACTTCCAATAAAAAATGTCAGCATTTTTAAATATTCCCTTTAAGTTATTTTACACTTTTTTACAATTATCTTCAAGAATTGTAAATTTAAATAGATATTTTATTTATACTTTTTATTGTCTTTAGAGCATATAAATAATATATAAATTTAAAATAATATTTTCTATATTTACAAGGAGATAATTATGAAAAGAAGAAACTTACTGATAAACGTCATATTACTCACCGCTTCAACTATGAGTCTAGGTTTTATAGGTATGGCTTTTCGGGTATATCTATCTAATAAAATTGGTGCAGAGGGTATGGGTTTATTCCAACTTATTATGAGTATTAACGTTGTATGCCAAACACTAGCTATCTCTGGTATAAGAGTTACTATGACAAGACTTGTTGCAGAAGAGCTAGGAAAAGGCAATGAACATTTAGTAAAAAACATTATTATAAAAGGTCTTTTATACACTTTATTTTTCAGTATATTAACAGGAATTTTATTATTTAACTTATCAGAGTTTATATCAATAACATGGATTCAAGATAAAAGGGCAATTATTCCATTAAAAATTTTGTCTTGTTCCCTACCTTTTGTTGGAATATCTTGTTGTTTAAATGGATACTTCTACGGCTGTAGAAAAGTAATAAAATGTATAAGTGCAGATATTATTGAAACATTAGTGATGATAAGTATTGTATCTTTATGCATAGCATCTTTTTCAACAGGTAGATTAGATTATACTTGTGCTCTTATTTGTGTAGGAAATTCTATTGGATGTATATGCGCTGCATTTTATTCTTACATATTATACATATTCGAAAAAAAGCATTTTACATTTTGTAAAAGTAATAAAAATAAATATTCTTTTTTTAAAATTACAAGAGTTGCCATACCTTTGGCTTTTAGTTCATATATCCAAACTTCATTAAAGACTGTAGAGGATATTTTAATACCAAGGTCTTTAAGGCTTTACGGCTCTTCAGGGTCTATGTCACTATCAATTTTTGGTATGGTAAAAGGAATGGCAATGCCTCTACTTTTATTTCCTTCCATATTCTTAGCTTCTTTTTCAACATTAATTATTCCAGAAATTGCAGAGGCAAATGCTTTAAATAAAAAAAACATGGTAAATTATATAATCTCTAAGGTAATTAAATTTACTATGCTTATTGCAATATTTGCCACAGGAATATTTATTGTATTTTCCAATGAATTAGGAGTAGGACTTTATAAAAGTGAAGAAGTGGGATATTTACTTAAGATTTTAGCTCCTTTAATTCCATTTATGTACTTAGACAGAATAGTAGATGGTAGTTTAAACGCTCTAGACTTGCAAGTTACAACTTTAAAGTACAATATAATTGACATGTTTGTGAGAATTAGTGCTATAACCTTTTTAATCCCTAAATATGGAATAAAAGGTTTTGTATTAGTTTTGTTTATAAGTACAACATTTAATACATCCTTAGGTGTAATAAAAATATTGAAAGTAACAAAACTAAAATTTGATATACTTGACTGGATTTTAAAACCAGCTTTATCCGTAACCTTATCTAGTTATGCAACAAAGATTATTCTTTATTGTTTACATATTGAAAGCTCTGTATTTGTAAGTATAGTATTAGATTTATTTATTTACTTTATTATGCTTATTTTATTTAAGGCAATTAGAGGAAGAGACCTTCAATGGTTTGCAGATGGATTTAAAAAAGATGTAAAAAAAGGAAAATGGGAGACTATGGGACTTTACAAACAAATATAAAATATAAAAGAGTTTGCGAGACTGTGAAGTTTTTTCTGTAAATAGCTTTCTATGATAAGTTTATTAAGGCATGGATATGAAAATTATGTATCCATGCCTTAATTTGAATGTAATTCCAATTTAATTGCATGTCAAGTACACCTTGTAAAAAGGTGTTTTTTTTAGAAATAATTTGTTTTTTAAATAAGTCTTCCTTCATACATTATTGATAATTCACCATAAACTTTGCCCCAATTTCTAAGGGGTAAGGTCCATTTTTTTGTTGCTTCAAAAGTAGCTAAATACAATGCTTTAAGTAATGATACATCACTTGGAAAAACGCTACGTTGACGATTTAAACGGCGATAGCTACTATTGAGACTTTCAATTGCATTAGTTGTATATATAACTTTACGAACGTCTGCAGAAAATTTAAAAATTGGACAAATAGCATCCCAGTTAGTTGACCAACTTTTCATGGCATTTGGATAATGATTTTGCCATTTTTCTGTTACACTAAGCATAATCGCATGTCCTTGTTCTTCATTTGAAGCATGATAAATTGATTTTAAATCCTTTGCAAATTCTTTTTTATCTTTATCTGATACATGTTTTAAAGTGTTACGCACTTGATGAACTATACATCTTTGGTATTC
>NZ_JAHZMO010000150.1 GCF_020748185.1 Terrisporobacter petrolearius
GGGGGGGAAGGGAGGGTGGGTGGGGGTGTGGGGTGGTGGGGGGGGGAGGGGGAGGGTAGGTGGGAGGGGTGGGGGGGAGGGGGGGGGGGGGGTGGGGGGGGGGGGGGTGGGGGGGGGGGGGGGGGAGGGGGGGGGGGGGGGGGGGGGAGGGGGGGGGGGGGGGGGGGGGAGGGGGGGGGGGGGGGGGGGGGGGGGGGGGGGGGGGGGGGGGGGGGGGGGGGGGGGGGGGGGGGGGGGGGGGGGGGGGGGGGGGGGGGGGGGGGGGGGGGGGTGGGGGGGGGGGGGGGGGGGGGGGGGGGGGGGGGGGGGGGGGGGGGGGGGGGGGGGGGGGGGGGGGGGGGGGGGGGGGGGGGGGGGGGGGGGGGGGGGGGGGGGGGGGGGGGGGGGGGGGGGGGGGGGGGGTGGGGGGTGTAACGGTAGCTTTAGATGAAAAAGTATATAAAGAGTTAAAAGAAATTAATCCAGACTGTATAGTATCTGAT
>NZ_JAHZMO010000151.1 GCF_020748185.1 Terrisporobacter petrolearius
GCAGCTTACAGCCAGAAAGGCATCCCGGCATTCTCCATTTACGGTCATGACGTTCAGGATGCCGATGACACATCGATTCCTGCCGATGTTGAAGAAAAACTGCTGCGCTTTGCCCGCGCCGGTTTGGCCGTCGCCAGCATGAAAGGTAAAAGCTATCTGTCGCTGGGCGGCGGTTCGATGGGTATCGCCGGTTCCATCGTTTATCCCAACTTCTTTGAATCCTGGCTGGGAATGAAAGTCCAGGCGGTGGATATGACCGAACTGCGTCGCCGTATCGATCAGAAGATTTACGACAAAGCCGAACTGGAAATGGCACTGGCCTGGGCTGATAAAAACTTCCGCTATGGCGAAGATGAAAATAACAAACAGTATCAATGCAATGCCGAGCAAAGCCGCGCAGTTCTGCGCGAAAGTTTACTGATGGCGATGTGTATCCGCGACATGATGCAAGGCAACAGCAAACTGGCCGATATTGGTTGC
>NZ_JAHZMO010000152.1 GCF_020748185.1 Terrisporobacter petrolearius
AGCTGGTAGAAAAGATTTGATTGAGCTTATATCTTATAGAATGACTTCTCCTGGAATAGGAAAAGAATGTGGTCTTACTTTTGGAACAACTAGACATGTACTTCAGGGTTTTTTCTTGGCACCTTATATAGTATCTCAGGCTGTAATGGGAGCTATCTTTTGCTCAAGATCTTTTGAAAAATTAGGATATGATGTATTACCAAAATATGATGACTTAGGAAGGGATATTATTCAATGTATTAGACTTAATAGTGCTGATGAAGTAATAAGTTTTTGTGAAGGTATAAAAGAAGCTGCACCAGTCGATTCTTATGTAAAACCTGTTCCTTGGGACATGCCTGGATACGAAAGTGAAGTCATAAAGGCAGCAGGAGCATTTATACAAGGTTCTTCTATAGAATTAAGTGCAGATGCTCCAATAAGACCTCCTTATAATGTTTATTTTCAAGGTGGACTTACATTTGACCATTCAAAAATGGG
>NZ_JAHZMO010000153.1 GCF_020748185.1 Terrisporobacter petrolearius
GCGTTCAAAAGCTGTAAATCCTGCTTTGCTTCCGCCCGGTGTTCCGGGTGTTCTTTCATCAGGTCGGACAGGGAAGCCGTTGCTATCTCGATAAGCTGGTTTCTTGCTGTTATGCCTTTTGCCGCTGTGTCCTGAAAATAAATCCGTATCAAATCTATCAGCTTAGGAAAATTCCTGTGTTCCAACAGGCGGTTGAGGATTTGCACATCAACAGCACCCGTCACGAGCCCCCTCACGGCTCCCTCGGACAAGCCTAATTCAGAAATATCGTAGCTTTTACGGACGCTCACGGTGGATAAGCCCAGTATGTAGTCTGTCGATACCTTAAATTCCTTTGCCACGCCTATGAGAATATCACTGCTGACCGTTCTCGTTTCGCCGCTGACAATGCGGCTCAACTGGGAAGCGGAAACCCCTATCTTCTCCGCAAGTTCCTTTTGTGTGATGTGGTTCCCGTTGCATAAATCGGAAATCCGCT
>NZ_JAHZMO010000154.1 GCF_020748185.1 Terrisporobacter petrolearius
ACCAATGCCCTGCTGGCGGGCAAAAATAAAGTAACCGAGATCGCACTGACGAAGTAGCGCCAGATAGGCGTCAAATTCCAGTTTTTCGCTCAGAACTTGCAGATTTTCTTCGCTGAATAACTCCAGCCCCGCCTGACGAACTTCCCCAATGTACGCTTCGTTATTAGGCGGATATCCCATCGGCACCACCCCTTTTACCGTATCGCCAAATTGCTGATGAACGGCACGTAAGGCGGCGACATGCTCATTGCTGCGGTCGCCGGAGTTCCCCACCAGAATGGTCATTTTCCCTTCACGTTGCCGAGCGATCGCCATCGTATTGAGAGAAGGGTCCATCCGCGTCGGGAAGTACAGCAGTTCGCCCCGCACCTTTGGATGCGTTTTGGCAAAAAAGCTCAAATCACCGCGGGTGGCAAATACACAGCCGACTCGCTTTTGCGCCAGGCGACGTAGCGGGTAAAAAAGCTTATATCTCAAG
>NZ_JAHZMO010000155.1 GCF_020748185.1 Terrisporobacter petrolearius
GCCCTTTCGCCTACAAGCGTATTCATTGCGACATGATTCAGGTTCGTCAGCATCCCTACACTGCGTAATGATGACGTTCTGCGGTCAACAATCTGATTAAGCGTGACTTGCTCATTGCGCGTATCCCGCTGCATGCCAATTTCATCCAGGACCAGCAAATCCACCTCGCAAAGCTCCTGTAAAAATTTTTCACCTGATTTGCCGTTGTCGTAACTGTCGTGCGACACACTCATGACATCAGACACAGTGATGATAATTACGCTGCGCCCCTTCTCCCTCAGCGGATTGCCTATCGCCGCCGGGTGGTTTTTCCCTGTGCCAGGTCGGCCACTGAAAACAAAATTCGTACAGCCGCCTTCCAGCTCTGCCGCAATGGATTTCGCCTGACTCAGGGCATGGCGCTGACCATCGTTCTGCACCTGGTAGTTACCGAACGTACACTTCCAGTGAAGCGGCTGGATACCGGAGCGGTCAATGA
>NZ_JAHZMO010000156.1 GCF_020748185.1 Terrisporobacter petrolearius
TTCCAAAATCTGATTACCACACTTATACTTAATATTTAAAATTAGAGATTCTGAAGAAGCTCTAAAAAACTCAGTTACATTACTACTCTTAAAATCTCCATCATTAGTATCATTAGCTACAAAGCCAATGTATCTTTTAATATTTTCTATACCTACTTTTATACTGCTTTTACGTTCATAACTTACTTTTCTCATTATAGAATTAATTTCTATTTCCATTAACTTATAATTATAAATCTGAAGTGACTTAAGTGCAAATAGTATAATCATAACTTCTTTTTCTGTAAATATAACAGGAGGTATATAGCTATTATTTAGCACCCTATAACCTCCATTTCTACCTTGTTCTGCTTGAATTGGAAGTCCCATTTTATTTAATTCTTTTAAATATCGTTGTATTGTTTTAGCTGAAAGATTAAATTCCTCTGACAACTCTTTTATTGTAAACTTTTGCTTATCATTAATATATATCCAAAC
>NZ_JAHZMO010000157.1 GCF_020748185.1 Terrisporobacter petrolearius
AAAATTCAAATTATATTTATCAATTATATTATATAAAATATTTCCTATGAAAATATAAATTAAATTAATGTTCAGAATAGTTTTTAGATATGAAATCTTGATTTTTTTATTACTTTACTTATTTGCTCAAATATATTTTTGTATGCAGTATATAATAATCAAATTATACACTTCTTATAACTGCATTGATTTGAAAATAATATTAATAATTAATAGAATAAAAAATTTAAATTAAATTTAAGAAAATTTGTTAAGTTGATTGAATACTTTTTTATGTATTTAATTAATTTTATAAATTCAATTATTTTCTAAATTTAGGTATGCTTTACTATATAAAAATGATTTTTTATCTTAATCTTCTGAATATAAGTGAATGCTATCATTTTAAGTATCTTATAAGCAATGTAACTATATATCTCTAATAACTACTTTTTTAACATGCTTAAACTATTTATAAGCTATTATATTTATGTATTA
>NZ_JAHZMO010000158.1 GCF_020748185.1 Terrisporobacter petrolearius
TGACCAGCGTCTTGCGCCCCAGCTCTAACGCACTGGAGAATGTTTCACGGGAAAACTGCGTCACCCCTGCCTGTAATAACTCATGCGCTTCCACACGTCCGCGCGCTCGCGCAAGAATATGCAAATGCGGAAAGTGCTGCTGGCATATTTCCACCAGCTTCATGGTGTCTTCCGGCCCGTTACAGGTAATGACGATAGACTCAGCGGCCTCTGCACCCGCAGAACGTAAAAGATCGACCTGCGTGGCGTCGCCGTAATAAACTTTGTAGCCATATTTACGCATCAGGTTAACGGCGCTGATATCCCGCTCCAGCACGGTAATGCGCATTTTATTTGCCATCAGCAAACGACCAATCACCTGACCAAAACGCCCGAAGCCCACGACAATGACCTGGGGTTTATCATCGTTGACCCACGGTTTTTCGTCTTCTTCTTCCGGTCCGTTAAACTGGCGGGATAGCCATTTATCCACCA
>NZ_JAHZMO010000159.1 GCF_020748185.1 Terrisporobacter petrolearius
TTATTTCAGCTAAGAACATACGAACACCTGACATCAATATTGACATACCTGCTACAAATGTAAATGCCTCTATAAGTGGGAAAACTAACCAATGCGTTGAGCCAGCAATTTCTTGAGTAAATGCTTGACCAGCTTTTAATGTTGCAATATAAAATAAGATTAACATAACTATGGATAGACCCATTAAGAAATCTCTGAATATTGATAACCATTTAGGAAATTCTATAGTTTCTGTTGTATCATCTTTATGCTTCGAAAATAAACGCCCAATATAACCTGATAGACCCTAACCAATCATGTTAAAGTGACCAATGGCTTGTTCGTCACCACCTGTTAATTCACGCATAAAGGGTTGACAGAATTGAGGTAGTGCAGCAGACATAAATCCTAAGATAGTTCCACCTATTAAAATAGTGATTGTATTATCGAATCCATGTGCTTTCATGATTAAAACTAATACACAAGAAAAGAAC
>NZ_JAHZMO010000015.1 GCF_020748185.1 Terrisporobacter petrolearius
TGTGTATGAGGCAGGTTACCCACGCGTTACTCACCCGTCCGCCGCTCTTTACCGAAGTAAATCGCTCGACTTGCATGTGTTAGGCACGCCGCCAGCGTTCATCCTGAGCCAGGATCAAACTCTCATAAAAAAGTTGTCCATCGCTCAGACTAATCATTATCTGAATATCTGGCTTGGTTTGTTTGTTGTTTCAGTTTAATTCTTAAAGAATTAATTTATTGTTAACCTACTGTTTAATTTTCAAAGTTCTTTTTGGTGGACCATCAGGGACTCGAACCCCAGACCTACCGGTTATGAGCCGGGCGCTCTAACCAACTGAGCTAATGGTCCACTATATTTGGTGCCGAAGACCGGAATCGAACCGGTACGAAAGTATAAGTTTCGCAGGATTTTAAGTCCTGTGCGTCTGCCAGTTCCGCCACTTCGGCATGCACCAAATTTGGCTACGTCCTACTCTCCCAGGAGGTCGCCCTCCAAGTACCATCAGCGCTCAAGAGCTTAACTTCTGTGTTCGGAATGGGAACAGGTGTATCCTCTTTGCTATAATAACCAAATTTTGTTTTGTTTTTTTAGTACAAGTATTATATTAACATTTTTCAAAACTTTTGTCAAATGTTTTTTTACTCTTTTTAATTTTTATTATTTAAGAAAAATTAACCTATCACCTAAGTGATACTTTTCTTTTGCTCCATTTCTCTAGCGCAATAAATAATATACACTATATTAAGCAATAGGTCAATAGTTTTTTATATATTTTTTTCATATTCTTTTTTTAGCTTTTCTATTATCTTTCTTTCAAGTCTAGAAATAGTCATTTGAGATATATTCAATTCTTTTGCTAGAGCTGATTGTGTTTTTTCTAAATAGAACCTGCCTTTAAAAATCTGAACCTCTAATTCATTCAATGTTTCTATAAATTTTTCCAAGAAATCCTTATATTCTATATCATTAAAACTTTCTTCTTTATCTGCTATTTTATCCATTAAGGATATATTTTCTTCTGAATCACTATTAGTAGTTGCATCTAATGATACTGGTTGATACCCATAAGATGCCTCCATAGATTCTAACACTTCTTCTTCTGTACACCCTAAATATTCAGCAATTTCTTTTACTTTAGGATGTCTTTTATTTTGTTGCTCTAACACAACTTTAGCTTCACTTACCTTTTTACTTAGTTCCTGAACCCTTCTGGGAACTCTTAGGGTCCACACTTTGTCTCTAAAGTACTTTTTTATTTCACCCACTATTGTAGGTGTAGCAAAACTTGAAAATTCAAATCCTTTTTCTATGTCATATCTGTCTATAGCATATATTAACGCCAAAGAAGCGACTTGATATATATCATCAAATTCTACCCCTTTATTAATATATTTTTTTGCTAATATATTAACTAAATATAGATGTCTTTCAATTAGTATATCTCTTACTTCTATATTTTTTTCTTTGCTATAAAGTTTAAAAAGTTCTTTAGTTTCCATATTTAGGTAATCTGTAGCATTAGCTACCCTCTTCATTACATATCAACTCCTAAATACTTTGTCATTTTTATACTAGTTCCCTTTCCTTCTTGTGATTCAACAATTACCTCATCCATAAGGGATTCTATTATAAATAGTCCCATTCCACTCTCTTTAAGATTATCTATATCTGGCTCACTTACAGTGCTTCTATCATATCCTTTGCCATTATCTATTATTTCTATAGTTAATCCATTTTCTATCATTGAGTATATAATTGTAAATCGATCATCTAAGCTGTGTTTTATAGCATTTGTACAAGCTTCAGATATAGCTACTTTTAAATCCTCTATATCATCAATGCAAAAACCTACTTTATTTGCAATACCAGAAGTAGTTAATCTTATTATACTTACATATTCTGGATTTGCTGTAATCTCCATTTTTATTGTTTCGCAAGCCAAAACTATCCCTCCAATTTAAAAATCTTATCTAAACCTGTTATATTGAATATTTTCCTTACGTTATTCTTAGGTTTTTCTATATACACTTCTTTATTCTCTATCTTTAATCTTTTTAGAATTCCTATCATTACACCAAGTCCAGTTGAATCTATGTATTCTAAATCCTCAAGATCTAATCTCATGTCTATATTCTTCTCGTCAACTAATTTATGCAAGCATTTTTTTAATTCCTCTGCTGTAGATACATCTAGTTCTCCTTCAAGGGAAACTTTCCAAAAATCATTTGTTGTATCCATTATTGAGTTTATTTTTATCGACATTATTATACCTCCTGTTTAATGTGCTATTTTTTGAAAAACTTGAATACTCTAAATAAGCTACTAATCTTAGTTACTATATCCATAATTTCTCTAACACTTTTTGTTATATGTGCAGCATTGTCTATTATATCTGTTATATGTCTTTCATTAACGTCTATTAATCTATTTGTTCTTTCAACAACTTTATTGGCACTATTTAATACCTTTGCTAAATATATAGCAACTATAAAAAAGCTAGCACCAAATAAAACTGCCCCTATTTGCCAGCCTAATGCATTCATTACTTATCTCCCTCTTCAAAGCTCTTACTTATTAATATATCTTCTTCTGATATTTCTATATTATTATCTTCTACTATTTCATCTTTTATAGATATAATTTTTTCTTTAACACTGTCAAATGTTTCATGTAGAACATCTTTTGGATTTTCTTTTACTTCTATTAATTTTTCTTTAGCTTCTTTTCTTATTTCAGAACCTTCTTTAGGTGCTAAACATAATCCTGTAACAAATCCAGCTACTGCTCCTAGTACTAAGTATAATCCCTTTTTTGAACTCATAGTAATTTCTCCTTTTTATATTTATTAATTATATATTAAATATTTATATGGAAAAAGAATAGGATAAAATCCTATTCTTCATCTATATTTATTTTTGCAATGGAAACTACATTTACTTCGTCTTGTGTCTTCATTAATTTAACTCCACTTGTTACTCTGCCATAAATTGAAATTCCTTCAACTTCCAGTCTTATAAGTATTCCATTAGAGTTAATTATCATTATTTGATCTATCTCTGAAACCATTTCAGCTCCAACAATTTTTCCTGTCTTTTCAAATATATTATATGTTTTTATTCCTTTTCCAGCTCTACTTTGAACTCTATATTCATCAATATCTGTTCTTTTACCGAATCCTTTTTCACTTACTACTAATAATTCCTGACCTTCATCTGTTAAATTCATAGAAACTACTCTATCATCTCCTGATAAAGTTATACCTTTTACACCCATGGCTGTTCTACCCATAGGTCTTATATCTGTTTCATTAAATCTTATAGACATTCCATTTTCAGTAACTAGAAGTACATCTTTTTCACCGTTTGTAATTTTAACATCTATTAACTCATCATCGCTTCTAAGTCCAATTGCTATTAATCCTGATTTGTTAATATTTTTAAATTCTTCACGTTTAGTTTTCTTTACGATACCTTTTTTAGTAGCTAGTAGTAAGTATAACTCATCATTATTTGAATTATCTACTGGAATTAGAGTAGTTATTTTTTCATTTGGTGCTAATTGTAATAAGTTTACTATAGCAGTTCCTTTTGCTTTTCTCTTTCCTTCTGGAATTTCAAAAGCATCCATTCTAAATACTCTACCTTTATTTGTAAAGAATAGTAATCTACTATGTGTAGTTGTTGTAACTAAATGTTTTACAAAGTCTTCTTCTCTAGTAGACATTGCTGATATTCCTTTGCCACCTCTATTTTGACTCTTATATGTATCTAAAGGTACTCTCTTTATATAACCAAAATGAGTAAGAGTAATTGCTATTTCCTCATCATCAATTAAATCTCTCATATTGATTTCGCCTTCAGCATGTCTTATTTCTGTTCTTCTCTCATCTGCATATTTTTCTCTTATAGCTATAATTTCTTCTTTTATAACACCTAGAAGTAATTGTTCGTCTGCTAATATAGATCTTAAATATTCTATTTTTTTCATTAACTCACTGTATTCATCTTCTATCTTTTCTCTCTCTAATCCAGTAAGTCTTTGTAATCTCATATCTAAGATAGCTTGAGCTTGTACATCTGTTAAACCGAATTTTTCTATTAGCCCATTTTTAGCTTCTTGAGTTGTCTTAGAAGCCCTTATTAAACTTATTACAGCATCTATATTATCTAGAGCTATTCTTAATCCTTCTAATATATGTGCTCTTGCTTCTGCTTTATTCAATTCAAATTTCGTTCTACGTGTAACAACATCTTTTTGATGTTCAACGTAGTAGTATAACATTTCTTTTAAATTTAATACTTTAGGTACACCGTTAACAAGTGCAAGCATTATTATACTGAAGGTATCTTCCATTTGAGAATGTTTATACAGATTGTTAAGAACTATGTTAGCATTAGCATCTCTTTTTAACTCTATAACAATTCTCATACCATTTCTGTTACTTTCATCTCTTAAGTCAGAAATGCCTTCTAATTTTTTATCTTTAACTAGTTCAGCTATTCTTTCGACTAATCTAGCTTTATTTACTTGATAAGGAATTTCTGTAACAACGATTTGTTGTCTTCCTTTTGGTAATTCTTCTATTATAGCTCTAGATCTAACTTTTACTTTACCTCTACCAGTCCTATAAGCTTCTGCTATATTTTCTTTTCCCATTATTATTGCTGATGTTGGGAAGTCTGGTCCTTGTACGTATTTCATTAATTCTTCTATGCTACAATCTGGGTTATCAATTAAATGTACTGCTGCATCAATTGTTTCACCTAAGTTATGTGGCGGTATAGATGTAGCCATACCAACAGCGATACCATTAGATCCATTTACTAATAAGTTTGGATATCTTGACGGTAGAACTGATGGCTCCTTTAGAGACTCATCAAAGTTTGGGACAAAATCTACTGTTTCTTTGTCTATATCTCTAAGTAGTTCTAATGCTAACCTACTCATTTTTGCTTCTGTATAACGCATTGCTGCTGGTGAATCACCATCTACAGAACCAAAGTTACCATGACCATCAACTAAAAGTGCTCTAGTTGAGAAGTCTTGAGCCATTCTTACCATTGCAAAGTATACTGCTGTATCTCCATGTGGATGATACTTCCCTAGAACGTCCCCAACAATACGTGCAGATTTTCTATAAGGTTTATCTGGCGTTAAATTTAACTCATTCATAGAGTAAAGTATTCTTCTATGAACGGGCTTTAATCCGTCTCTTACATCTGGTAATGCACGGCCAACTATAACACTCATGGCATAATCAATATAAGATTTCTTCATTTCACTTGCTATTTCTATAGGGAGTATCTTGTTATTTTCTTCCATCTTTACTCATCCCCTTTCTTATATATCTAAGTTTGTAACATATGTTGCATTTTCTTCTATAAATTCTTTTCTTGGTCCAACTTTATCTCCCATTAACATAGAGAATACTTGATCTGCCATTACAGCATCTTCAATTGTAACTTGTAATAATGTTCTTGTTTCTGGATTCATTGTTGTATCCCATAATTGCTCAGCGTTCATCTCTCCAAGACCTTTGTATCTTTGAAGTTCAATACCAGTTCTTCCTATTTCTTCTAATAAAACTTCTAATTCTTTATCTGAATAAACATAGTATTCTTTCTTTTGTTTTTTAACCTTATATAGAGGTGGTCGTGCTGCATAAACATATCCATTTTCTATAAGAGGTCTCATATATCTAAAGAAAAACGTTAATAATAGTGTTCTAATGTGAGCACCATCCACATCGGCATCGGTCATGATTATGATTTTGTGATATCTAGCTTTTTCTAAATCAAAATCATTTCCTACACCACAACCGTAAGCAGTTATCATGTTTTTTATTTCATCAGAAGATAATATTTTATCTAATCTTGATTTTTCTACGTTTAATATTTTACCTCTAAGTGGTAGTATTGCTTGTGTGTGTCTATCTCTACCTTGTTTTGCAGATCCTCCGGCAGAATCCCCTTCGACTAAGAATATTTCACTTTTTGAAGGATCTTTCTCTGCACAGTCTGCTAATTTCCCAGGTAATGATGTACTTTCAAGAACACTTTTTCTTCTTGTTAATTCTCTAGCCCTTTTTGCAGCCTCTCTAGCTCTTTGAGCTCTTAAACCTTTATCAACTATAATTCTAGCTGTTGTTGGGTTTTCTTCTAAGAATGCTCCTAGTTCTTCTACTGTTACGCTATCTACACTACCTCTCATATATGTATTACCTAATTTAGTCTTTGTTTGACCTTCAAATTGAGGTTCTGGTAGTTTAACTGATATAACAGCTGTAAGACCTTCTCTTATATCTTCACCTGTTAAATTTCCCTCATTTTCTTTTATTAACTTATTACGCTTGGCATAGTCATTTACAGTTTTAGTTAATGCTGTTTTAAATCCTGCTAAATGAGTTCCACCTTCGTGTGTGTCAATATTATTTGCAAATGAGAATATATTTTCTGTATATCCATCAGTATATTGCATTGCTATTTCAACGATAGAATCGCCTATTTTTTTATCTATGTGAACTATATCTTCATGTATACCTGTTTTTGTTTTGTTTAAGTATTTAACAAACTCTACTAGACCACCATCGTAATGGAATTCTTTTTTACGCTCGCTGTCTACTCTCTTATCTTCAAATACAATTCTTACTCCCTTATTTAAGAAAGCAAGCTCTCTAAGTCTGTGTTCTAATGTTTCATATTTGAATTCAACTTCATCGAATATAGTTTCATCTGGCATGAAGCTTATTATCATTCCTGTATGGTGAGACTCTCCAACTACTTCTAATGCTGAAGTTGCCATACCCTTTTCATAACTTTGTCTATATATCTTTCCATTCCTATATACATCTGCAACTAACCATTTTGATAATGCATTAACTACAGATACACCAACTCCGTGAAGTCCACCAGATACCTTGTAGCCTCCTCCACCAAATTTACCACCAGCGTGTAAAACTGTTAAAACTGTTTCTAAAGTAGATTTACCAGTTTTAGGATGAATTTCAACAGGTATTCCTCTACCATCATCTTTTATAGTTACACTACCATCATCATTTAGGCTAACATATATTCTGTCGCAATAACCTTGTAATGCTTCATCTATACTATTATCAACAACTTCATAAACTAGATGGTGTAATCCTCTTGGTCCAGTAGATCCAATATACATACCAGGTCTTTTCCTAACTGCTTCTAGACCTTCTAGTACTTGAATCTGACTTGCGCCATACTCTTGTTGTTTCATTTAGTTACCTCCATTCTGTATACTAATTACTTTACCTTTTTCTATATTAAAAATAGTAGTATTATCTTTATTAAATATACTTTTATGCGCTATTTCTGCTGTAGTTATAAACATTTGTACATCTTCTAAATTTTCTACTAGTAGTTTTTGTCTCGTTTCGTCTAATTCACTAAATACATCATCTAATATTAATATAGGGTTTTCTCCAACCTCATTTTTAATTAGCTCTATTTCTGATAATTTCAATGAAATAGAAGCTGTCCTTTGTTGCCCTTGTGAACCATATAATCTTACATCTAATTTATTAACAAATATATTTAAGTCATCCTTATGAATTCCGTATCTTGTAGTTCTCACTTCCATATCATGATCTCTACTTTCAATTAACTTATTATAAAATCTTTCCTTTACTTCTATAACAGTATCTTCATCACTTATATTCATTTGATTCTTATAAGTAATTTGTAAGTCTTCTATATTATTAGTTAATCTAGTATGCATAGAATTTGCTATATTTGAAATTTTCTTGATAAAATCTCTTCTAATAATATATATATAGCTACCATATTGAGACAAACTTTCATCATAAACATCTAATAAGTTCGTATCTATATTTCTATTTTTAAGAACTCTATTTTTTTGACTTAATATTTTATTGTAATTTATTAAATAATTATAATATTTGGGCATTATTTGACTTATTTCTTTATCTATAAATGATCTGCGTTCTCTTGGGCCATCTTTGACTAACCTTAAATCTTCTGGAGAAAAAATTACTACATTTAAATTTCCAAGTAATTCTTGAATTTTTTGGATGTGTATCTTATTTACTTTAATTCCCTTTTTATTTTTTCCAATTGCAACTTCTATTAAACCATTTGTATCGTATTTAGTGTAATTTCCTCCAACATACAAACTTTCCGTATCAAATTTAATAATTTCTTTATCTTTACTTGTCCTGAAAGATTTGCCAAAAGATAGCATATAAATAGATTCCACTATATTTGTTTTTCCCTGTCCATTTTTACCAACTAAGAGATTAACATTTTTATTAAAATCTATATATAGATTGTCATAATTTCTAAAATTCATTAATTTTAAGCTATTAAGCTGCATTAAAGGGACTCCTTTTTACACTACCATTATTGAGTTTCCTTCAACTTCAATAAGATCTCCTGGTCTGATTTTTTTTCCTCTTCTTGTTTCAACTTCGCCATTAACCTTTACTACGCCTTCTTGTATTAAAAATTTAGCATGTCCGCCAGTTGAAGCAATATCAGCAAGTTTTAAGAATTGATCTAACTTAATATACTCTGAATCTATAGCTATTTCTATCATATTGACTCCTCCTATTTCTTATTAGTTAAGTATTTATTATACCATAAAAATAATAAAAACCCAACTAAATGCAGTTGGGTTCCAAGTCTTATATATTTGAAGCTATCCTTACAGGAAGTAATAAATATATATATTTAATACCATCAACTGGCTTAATTATACATGGATTAACATTAGTAGTAAATTCGATGAATATTTCTTCACTTTCTATATTTTTTAATCCTTCTAATAAATATCTTGAATTAAAAGCAATATCTAAATAGTCTCCCTCTAATTCCAAATCAACTTCTTCATAAACATTACCTTTTTCAGTATTAGATGTTATTGCCAGTGTATTATCTCTTATTGATAATTTTATTAGATTATTTCTTTCTGATTGTGATAATAAAGATGCTCTTTCTATACTATTAAGCAAGCTTCTCCTATTTAATTTAATCCTAGTATTATGTTCTCTTGGAAGTAATTTTTTATACTCAATAAATTCACCATCTAATAATCTCGTTATTATTTTTGTTTCATTTATCATGAAAATGGCATTTTTATCGTCAAATCCAATTTGAACTTGTTCTTCTGTGGATAAAAGACTATTTACATCATTTAAAGTTTTTCCTGGTATTATAACTTTTGCATTTGCATTTAAGTTTTCCACAGAACAACTTCTTACTGCTAGTCTATAACCATCGATAGCCACTAAACTAACTTCTCCATTAACTATCTCTAATAACTCTCCCATTAAAACTGGTTTTGTTTGATCTTGAGATATGGCAAATACAGTTTGTTTAATCATATTTTTTAGGATGTCTTGTGGGACGTTATATAAGTTATCTTTACTTACGTTAGGTAACACAGGATACTCCTCAGGGCTATCTCCCTTAATTTTGAATTTTGAGTTTAAACAATTTATATAAACGTTGTTATCATCATCTGTTTCAATCTCAACAAATGAATCTGGTAGTTTCCTTATTATGTCTCCGAAAAGTCTAGCATCTATAACGATGCTTCCTTCCTCAGATATTTCTGCTTGTGCATAAGTTTCTATGCCGATTTCTAAATCATATCCAGTTAAAACTATTTGATCTCCTTTAGCTACTATTAAAATTCCTTTTAATAAATCAAAATTTGTTTTTCCATTAATAGCTTTTTGTACAATACTTATTTTATGAGCTAATAGTTTTTGATTACAAATTATCTTCAATGTGGATAACCTCCTTGTAGCATTTTAATAAAAATATATATAAAAACAATAGTAGTTGTAGTAGTAGGTGCTGTGGATAAAGTGGATAAGCCTATCAATCCAAATAAAGCAAAAGATATTAACCTGTATACAAAATGTTAATATCTTATAAAAAACCTCTTAATTACATTGTGAACAAAATCTTAACAAAAAATTTATTAACATTACACCAATAGTTATTAACAGACAAAATGTGAATAATTTATCCCTTTAAATCTGAGATTATTTTATCTATTTTGTCCTTTATTTGTTGATTCTCTTCGATATCTCTAGTGATTTTATCATGAGCATGAATTACTGTTGTATGGTCTCTTCCACCAAATTCACTTCCTATCTTAGGTAATGACAAATCAGTAAGTTCACGGCAAATATACATTGCTATTTGTCTAGGATATGCTATTGTTCTTGTTCTTTTTTTAGAATTAAAGTCGTCCATTTTTATGCTAAAAGTTTCTGAAACTTTTTCTTTTATTCTGTTTACTGTTATTTCTTCACTTTTTGGATTTGATATTATATCCTTTAAAGCTTCAGTTGCAAGCTCAAGTGAAATATTTTTATTTGTAAGAGACGAATATGCAACAACTCTAGTTAGAGCGCCTTCTAATTCTCTTATATTTGATTTAATATACTTAGCTATGTAAGTCATTACTTCATTTGGAACATTTATGTTTTCTAATTGTGCTTTTTTTCTAAGTATGGCGATTCTCGTTTCGAAATCCGGTGGTTGAATATCAGTTATAAGACCCATTTCGAATCTTGATCTTAATCTGTCTTCTAATGTAGGGATTTCTTTTGGTGGTCTATCACTAGATATGATTATTTGTTTATTTGCTTCATGTAATGCATTAAATGTATGGAAAAACTCCTCTTGAGTTCCTTCTTTTCCAGCAATAAACTGTATATCATCTATTAATAGAACGTCAACGTTTCTATATTTATTTCTGAATTCTTCATTTTTATCATTTTTTATTGAGTTTATAAGCTCATTTGTAAATTTTTCTGAAGAAACATAAACAACTTTAGGGTCTTCTTGTTGACACATTATATGATGTCCGATAGCATGCATTAAATGAGTTTTTCCAAGACCAACTCCTCCGTACAAAAACAAAGGATTATATGCTTTAGCTGGAGATTCAGCTACTGCTACACAAGCTGCATGGGCAAATCTATTACTATTACCTATTACAAAGGTATCAAAAGTGTATTTAGGATTTAAATTAGGATAACTTTTTTTGATAGTAGTAGATTTATCTTCTTCATTAGTGTCTTGTATTTCTTTTTCGTCTAAAATAAATTTGATCTGATATTTTTTTAGGGATAATTGGCTTATACAACTTTCAATTAAGTTTAAGTATCTATTTTCAAGTATGTTTTGTATAAATTCGTTTGGAGCCAAAAAAATAAGCTCATTAGATATTTGTTTTAAAGGTTTTATTTCCTTAAAAAAAGCATTAAAGCTGGCTGTAGATACCTCTCCTTTTATTAGTTGCAAAGTTTTTTCCCATAAAGAAACTATATCCATAAGTAAACCTCCGAACTAAAAATTAACATTTTCCACAAAGTTATTAACAAAAATTGACGAAAGATAAGTTAATAAAAAATATAAACTCTAACTTTGGGATAAAATGTGGATAACATTTTAATAAATAAAATTATTAAAAAGAATTTAAAAAATATAAACAGGGTGTATATAAACTTATAAATAGTAAAATATATAGTAAAAACTCTTCATTTACTCAATTATTGTCTAAGATATGAAAACTTATTCACAATTTAATCCACAGATTGTGCATAAGTTTAATATGTTATTATTTATTATTAACATTATCAACAAGTATATTTATAATATCAGAATATATGTCAAACTTCAATACGTTCTGAATAAATTATCCACAATTATGTCGTGCTGTGAATAATTTAATCAACAATGAAAAAAATAAACAAATTACACTAACATATAGTAATAATATATATTTTTTTGGAAAATATGAGGTTTAAGATTAAATAATAAAGAATAAAAACTAAGATTTAATGGCTATAAAACACGTTGACAACCAATATAAAAGGATTTATAATAATATGTGTTATGTTTACTTTGACAGTAAAGTTATTATTTTTATAAACGGAAAAAAATTGTGAAAGGCGGTGCAATAGAATGAAAAGAACTTATCAGCCAAAAAAGAGACAAAGAAAAAAAGAGCATGGATTCAGAAAAAGAATGAAAACTTCTAATGGAAGAAATGTTTTAAAAAGAAGAAGAGCTAAAGGAAGAAATAGATTAACTCATTAATAATTAAAAAGGCCGCTTTAATAGTGGCCTTTTTATGTAATTTATTACATAGCTGTGTTTACGGAGGATATTAATATGAACTTTAAAGAAACACAAGGCTTAAAAAAAGATTCAGATTTTAGGAACGTTTATAAATATGGAAAATCTATAGCAAATAGATTATTAGTTATGTATACGCTTCCAAATAAGTCGGATAATAATCGTGTTGGTATATCCGTTTCAAAAAAAGTAGGTAAAGCCAATGTACGAAATAAAGCTAGAAGAAGAATAAAAGAATCGTATAGGTTAAATATAGATGGTAATATAAAATCTGGTTACGACATTGTATTTATAGCTAGAGTTGCCATAAAGGATGCTGAATACACTGAGGTTGAAAAAGCAATGAAGCATTTGATTAAAAGGGCAAATTTATTTTAAAACTATACATATTTAATAACACCTATTTTATGGAGGTTAAAATTGTTGAATAAAATAGTATATATATGGAAGGAAATAAATACTTGCTTATCGAAATTATGTATTTACTTGATAAGATTTTACCAAAAATATATATCTCCTTTAAAGGGACCAACATGTAGGTTTTATCCTACTTGTTCTCAATACGCAATAGAAGCTTTCAAAAAATATGGATTGTTTAAAGGTATGTATTTGTCAATAAAAAGGGTTTTAAAGTGTCATCCATTCCATCCAGGAGGATATGATCCTCTAAAATAAGCGTACTAATAGGAGGTATACAATTGAGTATTATAAGTAATGTATTAGGTCATATACTCAGAGTTATTTTTGAGTTTGTGAATAATTATGGATTGTCTATAGTTGTATTTACGCTATTTGTAAGATTATTATTAGTCCCTTTAATGGTAAAGCAAATAAGATCTCAAAAAGCAATGCAAGACATCCAACCTAAAATAAAGGAAATTCAAGAAAAATATAAAAATAAGCCAGAAAAACAGCAAGAAGAGCTAATGAAGATTTATAAAGAAGCAAAGATTAATCCACTAGCTGGTTGTTTGCCATTATTAATACAAATGCCTATATTAATAGGATTATTTAATGTATTAAGACAACCTGTACTTTATGGTGTATTTCCAAATGCAGATGTGGCAGCACAAGCAGCGCAAGCAGGTTTCTTATGGATAAAAAATATTTCTGCAACAGGAAGTATCAGCTTAGCATTACTTTCAGGTATAAGTGCTTACTTCATGCAAAAAATGATGTCTACTGGGGATGCGCAAACTGAAAATATGATGAAAAGTATGACTTATGTAATGTCAGCAATGTCATTATTCTGGGGATATACTTTCCAAGCAGGTCTTGCAATATATTGGATAACAAGTAACTTGTTCTCTATAGCTCAATATCAATTAATAACAAGTCCTTTAAAAGCTAAACTGGCTGATTCTAAGGAGGCAGTAGTTGAAGATGAAAAATCAGGAAAACCTAACAGCAATGCAAAGTCAAACAAAAAAGATAGAAATAACAAGTAAGACGAAAGAAGAAGCGATTCAATCAGCATTACTGGAATTAGGCGTTGAAGAAAAAGACATTGAAGTAAATGTTATTCAAAATCCTTCTAAGGGGTTTCTAGGATTCCTAGGGGCTAAAGATGGAATATATGAAGTGAAAGTAATAAAAAAAGAAGAAATAGAAATTGCTAAGGAATTTATAGAAAGTATTCTATTAAAATCTAAGATAAATGCTAAAGTTAATGCCACTCAAGAGGAGAACTTAATTAAAATTAGCATTGAAGGAAAGGAAGCTACTTGTTTAATTGGAAGAAGAGGAGAAACTCTTGATGCAGTACAATTTTTAACTGGACTAGCTTTAAATAAAATCAATAAAGATTCTCGTATGAGAGTATTAGTTGATATAGAAAATTATAGAAATAAAAGAGAAGAATCATTAGTTAGATATGCTAGAAAAGTTGCTCGTGAAGTAGCAAAAACTAGAAGAACTAAAAAACTGGACTATATGAATCCTTATGAAAGAAGAATAGTTCATTCAGCTTTACAAAACGATAAGTATGTAATTACTTATAGTGAAGGAACAGATCCATATAGAAGACTAGTGATTGAATATAAAAGATAAAATTCAAACCTCCTAACTATTTAGGGGGTTTAATTTTTGTAATTTATTTAATATAATGATAAAATTAAGGTTATAATTTTAAATAATAGTTAAGAATTTAAAATAGATTAAATATAGAGGTGATATCATGTTTATAGATGATACTATAGCAGCAATTGCAACAGCGCCAGGAGAAGGTGGAATAGGCATAATAAGAATTAGTGGAAGTAGATCACTTCCAGTAGCTGAGGAGATATTTAAATCTGTTTCAGGGAAAAATATAACAGATTATAAAACTCGTACTCTAATATATGGCCATATATTTGATGGTGATAAAAAAATAGATGAAGTGTTACTTGCTTTTATGAAAGGACCTAATTCTTATACAGCAGAAGATGTAATAGAAATAAATTGTCACGGTGGATTTATTTCAGTAAAAAAAATATTAGAACTAATATTAAGTAAAGACGTAAGACTTGCTGATGAAGGTGAATTTACAAAAAGAGCATTTTTGAATGGAAGAATAGATTTATCTCAAGCAGAAGCTGTAATTGATGTAATTAAAGCAAAAACAGATAAGGCTCAAGAGGTAGCTCAAAGTCATTTAAGTGGTGCCTTAGCTAATAAAATAAAAGAGTTAAGGTTTAAGGTAACAGAAATTTTAGCACATTTAACAGTTTCAATAGATTTTAGTGAAGAAGATGTTGAGGAAATAACTTATGCAATGCTTATTGAGAGTGCGCAAGGATTAAGAAGTGAAATAAAATCATTGTATGACTCAGCTGAAAGCGGAAAAGTTTTAAGAGACGGCCTAAAAACAGTTATAGTTGGTAAACCAAATGTAGGAAAATCATCGTTACTAAACTATATTTTAGGAGAGAACAGAGCCATAGTTACTGAAATTGCTGGAACAACAAGAGATGTAATAGAAGAGTTCGTTAATATAAAGGGAATTCCTTTAAAAATTGTTGATACAGCAGGCATAAGAGAAACAGAAGATATAGTTGAAAAAATAGGTGTAGAAAAATCTAGAGAATCATTTAACTCAGCAGACTTAGTAATAATCGTAATAGATGGTTCAAAAGAACTGTCACAAGAAGATAAAGACATATTAGAACAAGCAGTGGATAAAAAGACTATTGTTTTGTTAAACAAAAATGATCTTAATCAAGTTGTATCAGAGGAAGAAATAGCTAAATATGTTGACAAAGATAGTATAATAAAAATATCAGCATTAAAGAATGAAGGTATTGAACAGGTTCATAATAAAATAGAATCGATGGTATTTAAAGGAGATATAAAAAATAACTCAAGTGTAGTTGTTACAAATTCTAGACACAAGGATGCCTTACTAAAAGCATATAATGCTATAAATGATGCTATAGATGGAATAGATCAAAGACTACCTTATGATTTCATAGAAGTTGACTTTAAGAATATATGGGATTATTTAGGGTATATAAATGGAGATACTGTACAGGAAGATTTACTAGATACTATATTTGCAAACTTCTGTATTGGGAAATAAATAAAATAAACTTAAATAAGGTTACTTTATAAATGAAACGATTAATAAGATATTAACGTTTAACGTGAAACATTATTTAAGAAAGGAGAAAACATGCAAACATATAATGCAGGAAATTATGATGTAATTGTTGTTGGAGCAGGACATGCTGGATGTGAAGCAGCATTAGCTACAGCGCGAATGGGTCATAAAACCCTAATAATAACACTAACACTAGATTCAATTGGAATGATGCCATGTAACCCATCTATAGGTGGAACTGGTAAAGGACAATTAGTTAGAGAAATAGATGCTCTTGGTGGAGAAATGGGTATAAATGTAGATAAGACATTTATACAAAGTAGAATGCTAAATACGGCAAAAGGACCAGCTGTACATTCTTTAAGAGCACAAGCAGATAAGTTTAAATATCACACAGAAATGAAAAAAACACTTGAAAACGAGACAAATTTAGATATAGCTATGGATGAAGTTGTAGATATACTTCATGATGGAAAAGTTGTGACAGGTGTAGTAACTAAATTAGGATGTTCTTATAATGCTAAGGCAGTTATACTTGCAACTGGAGTTTACTTAAATTCATTAATTTATATAGGTGAGGGAACGTTTAAAGAAGGGCCTAATGGGTTAGGATATGCAGCTTCTTTAACGGATAAATTAGTTGATTTAGGTTTAAATATGAGAAGATTCAAAACAGGTACTCCTGCTAGAATTCATAAAGATAGTATAGATTTCTCTCAAATGGAAATCCAAGAGGGAGATGAAAGAATAACTCCATTCTCATTTATGAGTGAAAATTTAAAGATAGATCAAGTTCCTTGTTATTTGGCAAGGACAAATTCGGATACACATAAAGTTATTATGGATAACATTGAAAGATCTGCTATGTATGGTGGAAAAGTTAATGCTACAGGAGCGAGATATTGTCCATCAATAGAAGATAAGGTTGTAAGATTCAATGATAAAGAATCACATCAAACATTTATTGAGCCAGAAGGACTAGATACAAAAGAAATGTATATTCAAGGTATATCAACAAGCTTACCTTTTGAAGTTCAAGTTCAAATATATAAATCTATGAAAGGTCTTGAAAATGCTAAAATAATGAGACCAGCTTATGCAATTGAATATGACTGCATAGATCCAACACAATTAAAAGCTACTTTGGAAATAAAAGTAACTGAAAATTTATACAGTGCAGGACAATTTAATGGTACTTCAGGATATGAAGAAGCAGCGGCTCAAGGTCTTATAGCAGGTATAAATGCTGCTCTAAAAATAGATGGGAAAGAACCTTTTATACTAGATAGATCAGAGGGATATATAGGAGTTCTTATAGATGACTTAGTTACTAAAGGAACTAATGAACCTTATAGAATGATGACTTCTAGAGCAGAATATAGACTATACTTAAGACAAGATAATGCAGATATGAGACTTACAGAAAAAGGTCATCACATAGGTCTCGTTAAAGAAGATAGATATGAAAGATATATTGCTAAAAAAGCAGAGGTTGAAAAAGAATTAAAAAGACTAAAAATAGAAAGAGTAACACCAAAAGAGGTTAACCATATATTGGCTGAAGTTGGTGGTTCAGAAATAAAAGTTGGTTTATCATTATATGAATTTCTAAAGCGTCCAGAAGTTACTTATAGCATCTTAGAACAAATAGGAAAAGGTGCTGGAGAAGAGGTATCTAATGATGTTAAAGAACAATGTGTAATTATGTCTAAATATGAAGGATATATAGATAAACAATTAAAGCAAATAGATCAATTTAAAAAATTAGAAAATAGAAAGCTTCCTGAAGATATGAATTATTCTTCAATAGATGGTTTAAGACTAGAAGCTAGACAAAAGCTAGATGCTATAAAGCCAGTATCTATAGGTCAAGCATCTCGTATTTCGGGGGTTTCTCCTGCAGATATATCAGTTTTACTTATTTATTTAGAGCAAATAAGAAAAACTAGAGGAGGAAGCAATGAATAACTTAGAAGTATTAAAAGTAGGAATAGAAGGCTTTGGTCTAGAAGCTACTGATGAAAAGCTTCAAAATTTTAAAAAATACAGAGAAATATTAGTTGAATGGAACAAAGTAATGAACTTAACAGGTATAGAGGAAGAAAAAGAAGTATATATTAAGCATTTTTTGGACTCTATATCAGCTGTAACTAATAATTATATAACTGATGATATATCATTAATAGATGTGGGTACTGGGGCAGGTTTTCCTGGTATGCCACTAAAAATTTGTTTAGAAAATTTAAATCTAACTTTATTAGATTCTCTAAATAAAAGAATAAACTTTTTACAAGAGGTGGCTAGTGAATTAAATTTAAAAGGGATAGAATTTATTCATGGGCGAGCTGAAGATTTTGGTAAAATCGAAGAGTACAGAGAACAGTATGATGTAGCTACAGCAAGGGCTGTTGCCGGATTACCAATATTAATGGAGTTTTGTGTTCCATTTGTAAAAGTTGGGGGATATTTTATATGTCTTAAAGGACCAAATGCTAACTTAGAGCTAGAAGAGTCAAAAGCAGCTATGGAAACTTTGGGAATAGAATTTGTTGAAAAAATAGATATTAAGTTATCTGATTTAGAATTAAATCACAATATATTAGTATTTAAAAAAATAAAGAGTACCCCATCAAAATATCCAAGAAAAGCAGGTAAACCATCTAAAAATCCTATAAAATAAATAATATAGAGAAATATAGAAGGAAAATAATATTAAATGAAGAAATAAATACTCATAAAGGGAAGTAGTTTCCCTTTGTGAGTAAAAAATCAAAATAAATTTACATAAATTGCAGTAAAAATATATTTATCAATAAGAGAGGGATGTTATGGAAGAAAAAATAGTTAAAGAGATACCAGTTGATAAAATAATTCCTAATCCATATCAACCAAGAAAAGTATTTTCAATCAATGCATTAGAAGAATTAAGTAAATCTATAAAAGAGTACGGAATACTTCAACCAATTACTGTTAGACAAAAAGAAGATGGATACGAGTTAGTTGCAGGGGAAAGAAGATTAAGAGCAGCAAAATTAGCTGAGCTAAAAACTATACCAGCAATAATAAATAATATGTCAGATCAATATTCTGCAGTTCTAGCTTTATTAGAAAATTTACAAAGAGAAGATTTGAACTTTATAGAGGAATCTTTAGGATATGAGAACTTAATAAAAGAACATAATTTTACCCAACAACAGTTGGCTGAAAAATTAGGTAAAAATCAATCAACTATAGCTAATAAACTTAGAATATTAAAACTTCCTAATAGTGTAAAGCAATATCTTGTTGAAAATAGTTTGACTGAAAGACATGCAAGAGCATTGCTTAAGTTGCCTAGCGAAGAACTAATGATGGAAATTATTCAAAAAGTAGTTAAACAAGAGCTTACAGTTAAGAAAACGGAAAAATTAATTAATGATACATTAGAGGCTTTAAGAGCAGAGAGCGAACCTGAAAAGAAACAAAATATAAAATGTTCAGTAGGTATTAGAATATACCTTAATACATTAAAACAAGCATATGATGCCATAAAGAATACAGGAATTGAAGCAAAGTATAATGAAATAGATAAAGGAGATTACATGGAAGTTGTAGTCAAAATTCCTAAAAAATAAGGGATTACTGCTTAGCAGTAATCTTTTTTTAAAAGAAGAAAAAAGGGGGAAATCTTTATGGGAAAATCTGTAGCAATTTTTAACCAAAAAGGTGGAGTAGGAAAGACAACAACTAATGTTAATCTAAGTGCGAGTTTAGGACAATTAGGCAAAAAAGTATTAGTTTTAGACATGGATCCCCAAGGGAATACTACTAGTGGTTATGGAATTGATAAAAATACTGTAGAAAATACTATATATGAAGTTATAATAGATGGTTTAGATATAAGAGAAGCTATTATTGAAACAGAGTTTGATAACATACAGATTGTAGCAGCAGCTAGTGAGTTAGCTGGCGCAGAAATAGAGTTGGCAAATGAAAGTGATAGAGAGTATAAACTAAGAGATAGTATAGACAAAATAAAAGATAAATATGACTATATTTTTATAGACTGTCCTCCTTCTTTAGGTATGCTTACTATAAACTCATTGACTGCGGTTGATAGTGTCTTAATACCTATACAATGTGAATATTATGCATTAGAAGGTGTGAGCCAGTTAATGTCAACATATAAACTAGTAAAAAAAAGACTAAATCCTAAGATTGAAATACAAGGTGTAGTTCTTAGTATGTTTGATGGAAGAGCAAATTTATCTATTCAAGTTGTTGAAGAAGTAAAAAAATACTTCAAAGGGAGTGTATACACTACATTAATTCCTAGAAATGTAAGACTTGCTGAGGCACCAAGCTATGGAAAACCGGTGATTTATTATGATTCAAAATGTAGGGGAACATTAGCATATAAAGAACTAGCAGAAGAATTTATTGAATTAGAGGAGGATGTAATATAGTATGGATAATACACCTAGAAGAAGTAAAAGATTAGGAAAAGGTCTTAGCGCTTTAATCCCTGAAATAAATGATGAGGTTGATAAAAAAGAGATTGTACAAATAAAGTTGAGCGATATACGACCTAACAAAAACCAACCAAGAAAAGAATTTGATGAAGATAAAATAAAAGTTTTATCTGATTCTATAAAAAATGTAGGAGTGCTACAACCAATAGTTTTAAAGCCTACAGGTGAGGCTAATTATATTATTATAGCGGGTGAAAGAAGATATAGAGCATCTATTATGGCGGGGAAAGAAGAAATACCTGCTGTAATTAAGGATATACCAGTTAAAGATATAATGGAAATTGCTCTTATAGAAAACTTGCAAAGGGAAGATTTAAATGCAATAGAAGAAGCTTTAGCCTATAAAAGCTTAATAGATAACTATAAGGTTACTCAAGAAGAGCTATCAGAGGCAGTGGGAAAAAGCAGACCTCATATTACAAATACTTTAAGACTACTAAATTTGCAGAAAAAAGTAATTAAAATGATTGAAAATGGAGAAATAACACCTGGTCATGGAAAAGCATTACTTAGAATAGAAAATCATGATCAGCAATTAGAAGTAGCTAACAAAATAGTTAAAGATGATTTATCTGTTAGAGTAGTAGAAGAAATGGCAAAAAAAATTATTTGTAACAAACAAGTTAAGAAATCGGAAAATAAGCAAAAAGATATTTATATAATTGATGCGGAAGAAAGACTTTCTAATATATTTGGTACACAGGTAAATATATCAAAGGGTAAGAAAAAAGGTAAAATAGAAATAGTTTACAATAATCAAGACGAATTGAATGACATCTTATCCATGATGATGGATGAAGATTAATGAAAAAAAGAAGGTATTAATTTGATTAATACCTTCTTTTTATATATAAAAAATTTATAATTTAAACTGAATCTTTAATGTATTTTTTTATAATATTAAATATTTATACACAAAAAATATAATTAGAAAAAGGAATATTTTAGTGATGTTTTTAATGTAAATATAAGTTATAATTATATTATAAAATAATAACAACTTAAAAAGGGGGGGAGCAAATATTAATGAATATATTAAGTTTAGGGGAAAAAATAAAAAGGCTTAGAAAAGAGCAAAATATGACATTGAAGGAATTAGCTGGAGATAGAATTACAGCAGCTCAAATAAGTCATATTGAAAGAGACAAATCACATACAAGCTATGAGCTGTTGGAATATTTGTCGAATAAATTAGGGGTAAGTGTAGACTATTTACTAGAAACAAAAGAGATGCAATCTAAAAAAATAACAGATAATCTTATACTAAAAAGTGAAATTTATATTAAATGTGATGAATTGGAAAAAGCAGAAGAACAAATAAAAGAAATTATAGATATATGTAAAGAGTACAAATTAAATGAAAATTACGGGAAATGTAATAATCTATTAGCTGAGATTAATTGCAAAAAAGGAGATTATACTTGTGCTGTATATTATTACGAAAAAGCACTATATTACTTTATAAAAAATGAAGATAAAGACGATATATACAATTGCTATGTTAATATAGGAAATATATATATGATAGATGAATTCTACAAGGGGGCTTTAACTCATTTTATGTTTGCAAAAGAGGTACTAGACGAAAGTAACATAGAAGATGCAGACATATACAAAGAGTTATACAGTAAAATTTCTGAGTGTTACATGAAATTAAATCAACCTCAGAAGTCATTAGAGTTTATGGAAAAAATAGACAAAATAGATAATGAAGATTGTATAAAAGAAGAGGTTAATATTTTAGTACTAAAAGCTAAAAATCTACTAAACATTGGGAAATTTGCTGAATCTAAAGAATGCTTTAATAAAGCATTAGAAATAATAGAAAAAGAAGAAAACAAAAATAGATTGGCTAAAGTATATTTGTCTATGAGTAAAATTTACTCAGAAATGGGAGATATAGATAAACACTTAGAATACTCTCAAAAAGTATATGATATTACAAAGAGAGATGAAAACCAATATATGATGGAAAGTTTGTTTAATATGATTGATTCTTATGTAAAAAGAGGCGAATATGAGATGGCTCAAAGATATTGTAAATTAGCCCTAGTGTCATCTATTAAAAATAAAGATAAGTACTATGAGTATAAGTCACTAAAATTCTATTCTGATATGTATAATAATAAGGATGAAGTAGAAACATCAATCGATTATTTAAACAAGTGCATAGATATTGCAAAAGGATTAGAAAGTAAGAAAATATTAGCTAGTTTATACATTGAATTAGGTAAGTTATATTCGAGTATATCAAAAGAAAGAGAATTAGAATATTACCAAAAAGGTGTTATTATGTATAAAGAGTTAAATATTATATAATATTTGACATATTAAATATTACTATGGAAAAGCTTTTTATTGCTGTGATTATTTAAAAAATATGATAATAACAAATTTACATTTGTATACTCAATTGGTATAATTATGGTATTGAAGCAATTTCTCATTATAATTATATATAAATAGAATAAATAAAAGATTTTTTATTTAAAGACTGAAGCAATAAAGTTAAATAATTTTATTAAAGTAAATAGTATTATCAGTCTTAATTCATTTCTATCGACTAAAGATAATTAAGACAAAGCAATTATTAAGGTTCATATTAATACTACTTCTTAAAATATTTATTATAAAAAGTGGTGTTGTATTTATTGATTTTCAACTGAAAACATAAAACAATGAAATGGTGTTTAATGTTTTGGGAGAACTATTAAATGTCATAAAAACTAATGCAACAAAAGCAAAATCTAAATTAGTAAGGAGGTTGATTGTTTATGCCAATGGATCTTAATTTAGGTGATATAGTAGAACTAAAAAAACAACATGCTTGTGGATGTAAACAATTTGAAATAGTTAGAGTAGGCATGGATATAAAGATTAAATGCACTAACTGTAAGAGATTGATTATGTTAGATAGACAAACTTTGGAAAAAAGAATAAAGAAAGTTGTAAGTAAATAGGAAGGCTTTAGTTAAACAGTTGTAGTAACCTAATAAAATTTATATAGATCATTAGGTAATATATAGGGGGTGCTTTAACATGGCAGTTAGATTTGCAGACAGAATGAGTAAAATTGAAGGATCAGCGATACGTGAGTTGTTAAAACTTACAGCTAGACCAGAGGTAATATCTTTCGCAGGTGGGATGCCTGCTCCAGAATTATTTCCAGTGGAGGAAATGAAGAAGGTATCAGTGGCAGTATTAGAAGAGCAAGGAAGAACAGCATTACAGTACACATCAACTGAAGGATATCTTCCATTAAGACAAAAAATTTCAGCAAGAATGAACAACACGCTAAAAACTAATGTAGGTCCAGATGATATATTAATAACTAGTGGATCTCAACAAGGTCTTGATTTTTCTGGAAAGACATTTATAGACAAAGGTGATGTGATTTTATGTGAAAGTCCATCTTATATGGGAGCATTAAATGCAATGAAAGCATATGAGCCAGAGTTTATCGAAATTGACACTGACAATGATGGTATGATAATGGAAGACTTAGAAAAGGTTTTAGCTTCAAATGACAAAGTTAAAATGATATATGTAATACCAGATTTCCAAAATCCTTCAGGTAGAACATGGCCATTAGAAAGACGTCTTAAATTTATGGAAATAGTAAATAAATATGAAATACCTGTAATAGAAGACAATCCATATGGGGAATTAAGATTTGATGGAGAGAGTTTACCATCTCTAAAATCATTAGATACTAAGGGGTTAGTAATATATCTTGGAACTTTCTCAAAAATATTCTGTCCAGGATATAGATTAGGATGGACTTGTGCTGCTCCAAAAATATTAGCTAAATTTAATATTTGTAAGCAAGGAGCTGACTTACAAGCATCTACAATAAGTCAAATGGAAGTAAGTAAATTTATGGATATTTATGACTTAGATGAGCATGTTGAAAAAATAAAAGCATGTTATGTTAAACGTAGAGATGTAATGTTACAAACTATGAAAGAAGAATTCCCAGCTTGTGTTGAGTTTACACATCCACAAGGAGGGCTATTTACTTGGGTCACATTCCCTAAAGGAATTAATGCTGGTGAAATGGCTAAAAAATGCCTAGAGAAGAATGTAGCTTATGTTCCAGGTGAGTCTTTCTATCCAAACGGAGGAGTATACAATACTTGTAGACTTAACTATTCAAACATGCCTGAAGAAAAAATAATAGAAGGTATAAAGAGAATGGGAGAAGTTTTAAGAGAAGAATTAGCTAAGAACGAAGAAAAAGAGTTAGCTACAAATAAATAATTTGTATAAAACTTGTAAGATAGGTTAATACTAAAAATCGGGCAAAGGTTTTCTTTGTCCGTTTTTAATTTAATTTAAAATGGATAGCTATTAAGCTATCCATTTGGGAGATTGGGATGAAATATATTTAAGTTATGGGGGCTATATATACTTGTATTATTTATCAGAAGCAATAAAAATATACATAAATTGAATAAAATAAATAAAATTTTTAAACACTAAATAAATATAAAACTATTATTAAATTATACAAAGTAAAATTAGGTATAAATAGTTTGACAGAGCTTATTATAAGTGATAAAATACATAAGTATGAGAATTTATTCTCATTTCTCTGCTCTGCAAAAGTGGAGCCGTTAAGTCCAAAGGGAGGTGAAATTTAATGAAAAATTATGAATTAGTTTACGTTGTAAGACCAAACGCTGAAGACGAAGTTAAAGAAGCAGTAATGAACAAAGTTCAAGAAGTAATCTCAGCTAATGGCGAAGTTGAAAAAGTTGACACATGGGGAAATAAGAAATTAGCTTACCCAATAGCTAAGTTCACAGAAGGTTTCTACGTGTTAGTAAACTTCAAAGCTTCTGCTGATCTTCCAAAAGAATTAGACAGAAACTTAAAAATAAACGAAAACGTAATAAGACATATGATAGTTTGCGCTTAATTAGCGTTTAACCAGTTTTATTATGAATAGGATGGTGCTTTTATGAACCATGTAGTATTAGTTGGTAGATTAACTAAGGATCCAGAATTAAGATATATACCTGGAAGTGGAACACCTGTTGCTAACTTTACAATAGCTATAGATAGAAACTATACTAAAAAAGATGGAACTAAAGAAACAGACTTTATTCCTGTCGAAGTGATGGGAAAAGCAGCTGACTTTTGTGCAAATTATATCTCAAAAGGTAGATTAGTTGCAGTTCAAGGAACTTTAAGAGTTGATAGATATCAAACACAATCTGGAGAAAATAGAACTTTTACTAAAGTAAGTGCTAATTCAGTACAAGCTTTAGAGAGCAATAAAAATAGATCTGAAAACCCATACGGAGAAGGTCATCAAGGTTCGCAACCGACTTTCGAACCTAACTTCGAGGCACCACAAGGATTAGATCCAAATGGTTTCCAAGCAATAGACGATGACGAAATACCATTTTAGAAAAGGAGGGGACTCTAAATGATAAACAAAAAAAGACGTAAGAAAAGAAAAGTTTGTCAATTCTGTGCTTCTAAAGACGCTAGAATAGACTACAAAAACACTCAAAGATTACAAAAATATGTAACTGAAAGAGGTAAAATATTACCAAGAAGAATATCAGGAACATGTGCTAAACATCAAAGAGAATTAACAGTAGCAATAAAGAGAGCTAGAAATATAGCGCTTTTACCATATACATTAGACTAATAAATATGCCTTCCATTGATTTATCAATGGTGGGCTTTTTTATTAGTTTTAGATAAATAAGAAAGATAGTTTTTGAGATTTTGGGTAAATTATGCAAGTGAAATATTAAATTATTACTTGGAAAATTATAAATATGGATAATTTGATAATATTATTATAAGGAAGGCACAAGCCCTCCCTTTTTCATTGTATGTTACCTTGTAAATTATGATATAATGTTTATATATTGAGGAGGGGGAAGATTGTGCGAATAGAAAAAGGTTCTGATATTACAAAAAATGTAAAAATAATAGAATGGATAAAAAATGAAATACTAATAAGTATAAGTAATTTGTTTAATCTAATATTTAAGGGCGTAAAACCTATTGACGATGGACTTCAAAATGCAATAGCTAATTTAATTATGTTGTCATATCTTTTAGGAAAAAGATTAGGCATTAGTTTTGATGAAATAGATCATAAAATAAAGGAAAAAGCAAAAGAAGGGATAAAGGAAGAGCACAGTATAGAAACCTGGTTTGGGGATTTGTCAGAATTGGAAAAACACATGGACAATAGGGAGTGATATAAATTGAATAAAGATTTAAGGCTATCAAAGGTATTACAGATAGTCATTTTAGCTATAATATTAATATTGATAAGCTTAAATGTTCCTCAATTAAGTTTAATATTATTATTAATACCAATACCTTTTGCATTAATCGGAACATTATCAAATATTAAAAATAATATAATATCACTAATAATTCCACTCTTTGCTTTAATATTTTTAAGTAAACCTATATATGCAGTTGATATATTTATAAACAGCATTGTTCCTGGAACAGTTATAGGTATTATAGTTAAAAAAGTTTTAAGTAAAGAAGATAGCAATAAATATGAACCGATTTTTGCAGGTTCTATAGTGTTTATGCTTTCTATAGTAGTACATTATATTATATCGAAATATGCTTTCGGAGTTGATATCTTAAATGAGATGATTCAAGTATTCAATGAAAGTATAGAAGCACAAAAAAGCCTGTTACAATCTATAAGTAACAATGAATTATTAAGTACAACAAATATTATAGATACATTTAAAAATATAATACCGACTATATTATTTTTTAGAGGAATGATTTCATCAATAATTATATATTTTGTTGAAATATATGCTCTTAAAAGAATGAAATATGGAAGTTTTGATGAAATAAAATTCAGGAATTTTTATTTACCGGGAAATGCTATCGTTATTTCGTTCGTATTATATTTGTTAATGTTTGGTTTGTCTTATATAAAAACGCCATTGTATACAGATGCAATATTCTTAAATCTACAAATGGTATTTAATTTTATGTTTATAGTACAAGGCATAGCCGTATCTATTTATTTTATAAAAAAATGGTTAAAAAATGGAATAAATAAAAAAGTATTTATAGGTGCAATGTGCGTAGGGATATTTGGAATGACAGGAATTTCTTTTATAGGTATGATAGACAGTATATTAGACTTTAGAAATGTGAGAGCTTATAAATCTATATAGGAGGATAGGAATGAGGAATAAACCAAGTTTTAAAATAAATATGCCAGAAATAAATATATATATATTAATTATTGGAATAACAAGTTTAATCCTGCTTTTCTATAATTTGTATATAGGATGTTTGTTTTTCTTTGGATTTATTTATATAGTATTTCACAATTGGAGAATTGCTAATTTTAGAAAAAAAGAGTGGAATAGGTACATCGAGAATCTGTCTTTAGATATAGATGAAACAACAAAAAAGGCTATAATGAATCTACCTATACCTCTTTGTATTCTCGAATTTGATGGAAATATATCATGGTATAATAAGAAGTTTTATGACATTACACAGTCACCAGATTTGCTTGGCGAAAATATTGACAATATAGTTAAAAATCTTAATTTAAGAAAAGTATTAAATGAAAATAAAGAAATGTATACTGAGGTAAGCTACAAAGATAGAGAGTATACAGTTGTTTATAATGTTATAAAAAATGAACAAGAGGATCAAGTGAAATATTTAATGATGCTTTACTGGATAGATAAAACACAATATTTAGATCTTTCTCAAAGATATGAGGAAGAAAAAAATATCATAATGCTAATTCAGGTAGATGGATACGATGAAGTATTAAAGAGCGCTGATGAGGAAAAAAGATCTTTAATTTCTGTAGAATTAGAGAGAATACTATCTAGCTTAGAAACATCTTTACAAGCGGCAGTAAAAAGAACATCAAAGGATAAATACATAGTGATAACTAATCAAAAAGGTTTATCTAAACTTCAAGAAAATAAATTTGCCATATTGGACACAATAAGAGGTATTGATTATGGAAATACACTTCCTGTAACAATAAGTATAGGCGTTGGCAGAAGTGGAGACTCAATTTATGAAAATATTAAACTTGCTACTGGAGCTTTGGATTTAGCTCTAGGTAGAGGTGGAGACCAAGCTATTGTAAAAACCAAAGATAAGTTTGAGTTTTATGGTGGAAAGTCTAAGGCAGTTGAAAAGACAACAAAGGTTAAATCTAGGTTAATAGGTCATGCATTAAAAGAGATAGTATCTCAAAGTCAAATTATTTATATAATGGGTCATAAATATCCTGATTTAGACGCTATGGGAGCAGCAGTAGGTATATATGATATATGTAAATCTTTGAAAAAAGAAACATATATAGTATTGGACTCTGTTAACGAGTCTATAGATGAGTTTGTAAGCAGGTTGAACAAATGTGAACACTATAAGGATTTATTTATAAGTAAAGAAGATGCAATAAAAAATTGTACTAGAGATACATTAGTCGTTGTAGTTGATACTCATAGGCCTAGTTATACGGAATGCGAAGAGTTGCTAGGGATAAGCAAAAAAGTAGCTGTAATAGACCACCATAGAAAAGGTGTAGAATCTATTCAAGATACTGTTTTATCATTCCATGAAATATATGTATCATCTACTTGTGAAATGGTAACAGAAGTTGTCCAATATTTAGAGGATGATGTTAAAATAAATAAACTTACAGCAGAAGGGCTTCTTGCAGGTATAAGTTTAGATACAAAATTCTTTGCATTTAAAACAGGAGTAAGGACTTTTGAGGCAGCTTCTTATTTAAAGAAGGTAGGAGCAGATACTACAGAAGTTAAGAAACTATTTAGATCAAATGTGGAAGATTTTAAAACCAAGGCAGAAATTATAAGTAATACTCGTATTATTGATAATAAAATTTGTATATCTTATTCAAAAATACAGTCTGAAAATATTAACGTGGTTATTGCTCAGGCTGCAGATGAATTATTGACAGTAAAAAAGATAGAGGCATCATTTGTGCTTGGTGAAAAAGATGAAACTGTATTCATAAGTGCAAGGTCATTAGGAAAAATAAATGTACATGTTTTAATGGAAAAGCTAGGTGGAGGTGGACATATGGATATAGCCGGTGCCCAGCTGGAGGGAGTATCTATTAAAGAAGCCTATATGAAAGTACATGAAATAATTGAACAATACTTAAGGGAGGAAGACTAAATGAAAGTAATATTATTAAAAGATGTTAAAGGAACTGGTAAAAAGGGAGAAGTTAAAGAAGTAAGTGATGGATACGCAAAAAATTTTTTATTACCTAAAAAAATGGCAGTAGTCGCTGATAATACAAATGTAAAAGAATTAAATGAAAAGAATAAATCAAAAGAATTAAAAGCTCAAAAAGAATATGAAGAAGCTGTTGAATTAGGAAAAAAAATAGAAGACATGGCTGTAACTATATATTCTAAAGCGGGTGATGCTGGAAGATTATTTGGATCAATAACTTCTAAAGATATAGCAGAACAATTAAAGAAACAGCATAATATAGAAGTAGATAAAAGAAAAATTTCACTTGATGAGCCAATTAGAGTATTAGGTTCAAGATTTGTTGAAATAAAAATACATCAAAAAGTTACTACTAAGATAAGGGTAGATGTTAAAGAAAAACAATAAGCACTAGGTTGAGGTGATAATAATGGAGGATATAAGTAGAATTCCTCCACATAGTGTGGAATCAGAGCAATCAATATTAGGTTCTATTATCCTTGATAAAGACGCAATTATAACTGTGGCAGAAACCATAAATCCTAGTGATTTTTATAAAGAAGCTCACAAAATAATATATGAGTCTATGTTAAAGTTAAATAGTAATAATGAACCAATAGATTTGATAACATTAATAGAGGAATTAAGAAAAGAAGGTCATTTAGATAATGTTGGAGGTATTAGCTATCTAACAAGCCTTTCAACAATAGTTCCAACGACATCAAATGTAAAGTATTACGCCAACATAGTGAAAGAAAAATCTGTTATGAGACAGCTTATAAAGGCGTCTAATGAGATTATAAACTTAGGATATGATGCTTCTACAGATGTTCAGGAAATATTAGATCAGGCAGAAAAAAATATATTTGATATATCTCAAGAAAAATCTGGTGATGATATCCAACCAATAAACTTAGTTCTACAAGATACCTTTGATATGATAGAAAGGTTGTGTACGCAAAAAAGTGATGTTACAGGAATAACTACTGGATTTACAGATTTAAATAAAAAAATAAATGGACTTCAAAGAACAGACTTAATTCTGCTAGCGGCAAGACCTGCCATGGGAAAAACAGCATTTTCACTAAACCTTGTTCAAAATGCAGCATTAAAAGGTGATGCATCTGTGGCAGTATTTAGTTTAGAGATGTCTAAAGAACAGCTAGTTCAACGTATGTTATCTGCACAATCTAATGTGGAGTTGAGTAAAATAAAAACTGGTTCTCTTGGAGAATCAGATTGGCCAAGAATAATAGATGCTATGGCAGTATTATCAGAAGCTAATATTTTCATAGATGATACTCCTGGTATAAAAATATCAGAGATAAGATCAAAATGTAGAAGATTAAAAATAGAAAAAGGACTAGATTTAATCCTAATAGATTACCTTCAATTAATGGAGGGAGAGGGTAAGAATGAAAACAGGCAACAAGAAATAGCTAAAATTTCTAGATCTTTAAAAATATTAGCTAAAGAGCTAGATTGTCCTGTGGTTGCTCTTTCACAGCTATCTCGTTCTCCAGAACTTAGAAAAGACCATAGACCTATATTGTCAGATTTAAGGGAGTCTGGGTCTATAGAGCAGGATGCAGATATAGTTATGTTCCTATACAGAGATGAATATTATCATGATGATTCTGAAAAGAAAAATATAGGTGAAGTTATAATTGCAAAAAATAGACATGGCGAAACTGGTAATGTAGAATTAGTATGGTTTGGTCAAGTACAAAAATTTGCCGACAAAGTTAGAGAAATATAAACATATATCCACAGAACAACCTTTCTATATTTAAGAAAAATGTGGATAATTATGAAAAAATAGTATTAAATGCAGACTATACAATGAAATGTTATACACAGTATCCACAAATAGTATGTGGATAAATGTGTATAACTGAATAAATATGTGTAAAACTTAATGAAAGAGTTGTTTACAAGATAGTAATATCTTTTAAACAACTCATATTTATGCCCCAAAATAAGTTAATATGGAGAATAATAAAATGAAAATACAAATGTTTTTTGTATATCCAGATATGGGAATTATTAATAAAGAAAGTAACTTGTTTAGGATTGTTGATAATGAATTAAAAGAAACATTAGTAATTTATTTAATGGAAGAGAAGAATCAATATAATATATACATGATAAATACAATGACAGGATCTATAGAAAAAGTCTTTACGGGTAAGGATTTAGATGAAGTTGAGAAATTTAATGATATATTTATTAAAAAAAGGGATAATATTATTAATGGAAAAAGCTTAGAAGAAATAGAAAGATACATATTAAAAGTAATTAGAAATTAAAAAAGTTGAAACTAAAACGAATATTTGTTAAAATATATAACGTAAGTGTTCGATAAAAAGTTGAAAATAAATTATATATTAGATTGTATGAAATTTAATATATAGATAATAGAGGTGAAATAAATGAAAACAGTAGCAGTTGTTGGTTCTCAATGGGGCGACGAGGGAAAAGGAAAAGTTATTGATTTTCTTGCTACTCAAGCTGACGTAGTAATAAGAGGACAAGGTGGAAATAATGCAGGTCATACATTAGTAGTAGATGGAAAGAAATTTGCATTAAGATTAATACCATCAGGAATATTAAACCCAAATACAATAAACGTAATAGGAAATGGTATAGTATTTGATCCAAAAGGTTTCTTTGAAGAAATAGAAATGCTTGAAAGTAATGGAATAAGTACTAAGAATATAAAAATAAGTGATAGAGCTCACATAGTGTTCCCTTATCATAAAGAATTAGATGGATTAGCAGAAGAAGCAAGAGGAGATAACAAAATAGGAACAACTAAAAAAGGTATCGGTCCTTGCTATATGGATAAAACAGAAAGATCAGGAATAAGAGTTTGTGACTTAATGGATAAAGAAGTTTTTGCTAAAAAATTAAAACTTCAAATAGAAGCAAAGAACAAAATAGTTACAGGTGTATATGAGAAAGAGGCTATGTTTGATTTTGATGAAGTATACAATGAATTTATTGTATATGCAGAAAAAATGAGACCATTTGTTGATGATACAACTGTAATAGTTTATGATGCAATAAAAGCTAATAAAAAAGTATTATTTGAAGGTGCTCAAGGTACATTACTTGATTTAGATCTTGGAACATATCCATTTGTAACATCTTCACATCCTATATCAGGAGGATTTGCAGTAGGTGCAGGTGTTGGTCCAAACATGATAAAAGATGTTGTTGGTATAGTAAAAGCTTATACAACAAGAGTTGGAGAAGGTCCTTTTGTAACTGAATTACATGATGAGACTGGAGATAAAATAAGAACTCAAGGTCATGAATTTGGAACAGTTACAGGAAGAGCTAGAAGATGTGGTTGGTTCGATGCTGTTATAGTAAAATATGCAGCTAGAGTAAACGGATTAACTAGTATATCATTCATGTTATTAGACGTATTAACAGGATTTGATAAAATTAAAATATGTACTGCTTATAAAATGGGAGATGAAATAATAAATAATTTCCCAGCTTCATTAGAAGACTTAGCAAAATGTGAGCCAGTATACGAAGAATTAGATGGATGGCATGAAGATATAACAAAGGTTGAAAACTTTGATGATCTTCCAGAGAATGCTAAGAAGTATGTAGCTAGAATAGAAGAATTAATAGATGTTAATATAGATTTAGTATCTGTTGGTCCAAACAGAACTCAAACAATAATAAGAAAAAATATATTTGCATAGAGTTTCACATGAAACAAAAAGGAGAAAACTGTCATAAGTTTTCTCCTTTTATTTATTTAAATTAGATATTTTATTTTGCCATCTTAAATCAGCACCAACGAATTTAATCATTTTGAATTTATCAAAAATACGTGAAAAAATTCTTTGAGAATAAAGTTCTCCAAGCTGTGCAGGATTAAGGTTAGTAGAAATAATAGTTTTTTTGCCATTTAATAAACGAGTATTTAGAATTATAAATAATTCACTAATAGTAAATGAATTAGTAAGCTCTGTACCTAAATCGTCTATTATTAAAAGATCACATTCAAATAAATTTTCGTAATCATCTCTTGATAAATGATGATCAGAATTTCTAAATTTATATTCTTCTATGATTTCAAACATCTTAAAGGCAGTTTGGTATATTACTAAATATCCTTTATCAAGAAGTTCCTTGGCAATATAGCTAGACATAAATGTTTTGCCAAGTCCTGTATCTCCATAAAACAATAAATTTTTATCATTATCTTTATCAAAGTCGTAAATAAATTCATCACAGTCAGATAAAATTAGTTGCATATTTTGTCTAGGAGAAACACCAGTGCTTGGATCGATTTCTTCTGAAAAAATACTGTCGTCATATGTACACTGATTTTGTTTATCTAACATTCTAGACAAATTAGACATTTTATAAGATTCATTAATAATTGCTTGTTTTAAACAGTTACATTTTTTGCCGTTTGGAAGAAAACCTCTATCCTTACACATACTACATTCATATTGAATATCAAGGTAACCATTAGGAACATTCCAACTATCTAATAGAACTTGTTTTTCACTAGTTAAGGCTTGTATTTTTTCTTTGGCCTTTAATGTAAGAGCTTCCTTATTTGATGGATTTTTAAGAACAAGTTTCATCATCTCTAATCCAACTTTGCTAATTTCATCTTCTACTTCTTTTACTCTAGGAATTTGTTTATAAACATCATTTTTCCTCTGTTCTAGTAGTCGATCTGCTTTATCTCTTTTTCTCTCGTAACTAGTAAGAATATCTCTTAATTTTGATTCCTGCATTAAATCACCTACCTACTAAAATTTACCCTTTTGGCTTTCTTTTAGAAGTTTCTCTAATTCCTCAGGGCTGTAGTTTCTAAATGTTTCGTTGATATTATGGAATCTTGTTTTAACTTTAGGAATAGAGTTATTATTTGAAGTTGTATTCTTTCTATGTTGTTTTTTTTGATTAAATTCTTCTTCTAATTTTTCTATATCATCTAAAGTCTTAACATTATTCTTTTTATATCTTTCAATTATACCATTTATATAAGATATAGAAGGATTAGATGTATTTTTGGACTTGCTACAAGCTTCTAATATAACCTCTATATCCATATTGTACTTATCAATCCATGTATCCATAATTCGTTTTTCTTCTGACCCAGGATTTCTATTAAATCCAAGAGACTTAAAAATAAGCTTATGAATGTCATAGCGCTTTTTATCTTCAATTACATTATTTTCAATATCTTCAATAGTATAAAGTCCTAAGTCGTACCAGTTTCTAAGTATACCTTCAATATAATTAAGATTTTTAGGCGTGCCATTATTATTATGCTTTGAAGTTTCATAAGCATAAACAATAACATCAGGATTAACATTAAATTTTTCTCTAATGTCTAGTATTCTTAGTTTTTCTGAAGGATCAAGAAATCTTCCTATTATGCGATTTATACTATTAAACATTTTAGTTATGCTTGGATTGTGTCCAGCAGAAACTATTCTATCACTATTAGATTTAATAGAAGGTGTATTAATTTGCAGATTTTCAACATAGAGCCTTTTTAAATCTAAAAATTCAATTGAATAATCAAAAGCATCTGGACTATCGTTTTTGTGCATTTTAACTATGTTTTGCTTCTCCCAGAATTTCCATGCATTAATAACATCCGACAAGGGAACTTCTAGAATTCTAGCAATAGAACTGTTATCAAATTTAGGATCTGGGATAGAAGAACACACTTGCCTATATGCTAAAAGATATACCTTTGTGTATAATCCATCACCCATAGGCATATATATATCTATGAAGATATTTGGGATGGTTGTTTCCCCAAAATCTATATCATTTTCTTCTTTATAAAAAAACATATAATCACCTCAGCTTCAATTATAACATAAAAGCTATTACAAATTTATATTGTAAGTTTTAAAAAAAAATATTCACTAAAAAGGAGGTATAAATTGGTTATTAAATTCGATAAAAAGAGAAGAAGATTATTTGTTATAATCTTAGCTCTTCTAATCATTATAGGGGGAAGTATACGCACATTTATACTAACTAATCAAAGAGAAACTTTTACACTTAAAGATGAAAAAAACAAAAACGAATATACAATAGATGTAATATATGATGATGAAACTAATCGTATTTTATGCAACGAAAGCTTAGTTTATATTAATAATACGAAAACTACACTAGATAAAATTTACCTACATATTTATCCAAATGCTTTTTGCAAAGAAAAATCGGTTCCGTTTGAAGACTCAGAAATGAGCAGGGCTTATCCAAACGGTTTTAACGAAGGATATATAGATCTTAAAAATGTATTAAGTGATAAGGAAAAATTAAAGTATGGAGTAACAGGAGATAAAAATGACATTCTACAGATTAAATTGGACAAATTATTAAAAGCGGGTGAAGTAGTAAAAATAGATTTAAAATATAATGTTAAATTACCTAACTGTCTTGGAAGATTTGGTTATGGTGACAATACAGTTAATGTAACAAATTGGTTTCCTATAGCTTGTGTTTATGATGATAAGGGATGGAATTTAAAAAGTTATGAAACTGTAGGAGATCCATTTTATAGCGATACTAGCAACTTTAGTGTGAAGATATTAGCACCATCAAAATATAAGTTAGCAACTACAGGAAAAGTAACAAAGAAAAAAACTGACAATGAGAAAATACTATACACCATAGATGGTAAGATGGTTAGAGATTTTGCTTTTATTTTAAGTGACAAATTTATAGTAAATAAGGATAATTATAAAGATATTGTGATAAATACATATAATTTAAATGAGGATATGAGCAAGGACGCTTTGGATATATCTAAGTCATCCATCGAAATTTTTAGTAATTTATTTGGTGACTATCCATATGATACATATTCAGTAGTAGCCAGTGACTTTTTTATTGGAGGAATGGAATATCCTATGTTATCTATGATAGATGAAAGTCTATATAATAGAGAAAATAAATTTTTATTGGAGTATGTAATAGCTCATGAAACAGCCCATCAATGGTGGTACAGTGTTATAGGAAATGATGAAATTAATGAACCTTGGTTAGATGAAGCTTTAACGGAATACTCGACTATACTTTATTTTGAACAAAAGTATGGAAAAGAAACTGGAGATAAATTAATAAAAACTATGGAAGTCCAAACAAGAAACTATAGAACAACTGATATATTTAAGGCTACAACAGAGTATAAAGATTCCTCAGAATATAGTTTAAGTGTTTATACAAAAGGGGCAGTAGTTTTCAATGAAATAAGAAAAGAAGTGGGAGATGAAGTATTTTTTAATACTTTAAAAGAATACTATAGTACATATAAATTTAAAAATGTAAACGGACCTCAATTTGTTGATCTTTGGAAAAGTAAGGGCGTGGATATTGAAAAAATTATAAAAGAATATAAATAAAATTTTGCCAGAGCATTGAAAAATAATTTAATGCTCTGTTTTTTTGGTATAATATAATTTATGAGAAAAAGAGAAAGGAGGTGCACTATGTTGGAATATTGTTCTATAGGAAGTGGAAGTAGCGGAAATTGTCACTTTGTTAGTTATAAGAATACTAATATATTAATAGATGCAGGCCTTAGTGGTAAAAGAATAATGACAGGTTTAGGTGAGATAGATGCTGATATAGAAAAAATAAAGGGCATATTTATAACACATGAGCATTCGGACCATATAAAAGGTGCAGGAATATTATCGAGAAAATTGGACATACCTATTTTTGCAAATGTAAAAACATGGTGTGCAATGAAAGATAAATTAGGAAATATAAAAGAAGGAAATATGAAAGTATTTGAAAATGATAAAACATATAGCATAGGAGATTTAGGAATTAAGCCTTTTTCCATACCACACGATTCAAGTGATGCTGTAGGGTATAATTTATTTTCAGAGCAAGAAAAAATGTCAATTGCTACGGATATAGGATGTGTAACTGATAATATTAGACAGAATTTATATGACTCAAAACTTGTAGTATTAGAGTCTAATTATGACCCAAACATGTTAATGATGGGAAGTTATACTTATAGTTTAAAAAGAAGGGTAATGTCTGACTGTGGACATTTATCAAACGAAGAAGCAGCTAAGTTTTGTGTGGATTTAATTAATAATAATACACAATCTATACTATTAGCTCATTTAAGCAAGGAAAATAATTTTCCAGACCTGGCTTTCGCTACATCAAAGAATGTACTAGCTAATAATGACATGATAATAGGACAAGACCTAAATCTAGAAGTTTTATCAAGAGATAAAGTTTCAAAGGTTTTTGAACTGTAAAATTCTCTTGGTCCATATGGGCAACCATAGATTTTTGAACCATGTGTTGGAGAATTTTTTGCTGTTGTTTCATATACATTTGTTGCTCAAAAGATAAAGTTAATAAGAGGAGAAAAATATGCGTATCAGTATAGTTTGTGTAGGAAAAATAAAAGAAAAGTATTTAAAATTAGGAATAGATGAATTTTCAAAAAGATTATCTAAATATTGCAAGCTAGAAGTAATAGAATTAGATGATGAAAAAGCTCCTGAAAATTTAAGCGATAAAGAAATGCTTATGATTAAGGATAAAGAAGGAAAGAAGATATTAAGTAAAATCAAAGATAACGCTTATGTTATAGCTCTTGCTATAGATGGAAAGAATTTATCATCTGAAGAATTGGCAGATACAATTGGTAATTTAGGTGTTAGAGGAACAAGTCATATAGTGTTCGTTATAGGCGGATCTTTAGGGCTTTCTGATGAGGTATTAAGAATATCTAATTATAAGTTGTCTTTTTCTAAGATGACCTTTCCCCATCAACTTATGCGACTAATATTATTAGAACAAATTTATAGAGCTTATAGAATAAATAACGGAGAACCGTACCATAAGTAAGAAATAATAATTTAATAAACTATATTAATACTCCATAACATTTTTAATTAAGGAGTATTTTTTGTTAAAAATAACATTAAAATTAAAAAAAATATAAAAGGTATGCAATATATAGTTAATTTGGCTATAAATGAATAAAAATCACCTTAAGTTTTTAGATTTATTTGCTTAATTGTACTTACTTAAAAAGTATAATATAATAAGTAAATAGTTGTTAAATTTAATAATATGTAAGGATGTGTTGAAATGAATATGCAAAAATATGATAAAGATAATCCAAAACTAGTTAACTCTATGGTATGTGCTATAGATATATTAGGCTTTTCACAAATGATATCAGATTCTTGTAGAGATGGATATGGAGATCAGTTATTAAAAGATATCAACTACCTTATAAATAAGAATAAGCAATGTGTAGTTCCTAATAAATATAGTCAAGGAAATATAAAGATATATACGGATAATATGATTATTGGATATCCTATAAAGGATGATGGAGAAGCTGAATTAAATGAAATACTAGATAATGTATCAGAATATCAATTTAATCTATCACTAGAAGGCCTTTTTGTTAGAGGTGGTGTAAGTGTAGGTGATTTTTATATAAATGAGGACATTGTATTTGGACCAGCTCTTTTAGATGCTCATAATACAGAAAGTAAACTAGCATGCTATCCAAGAATTATACTAGATGATAAAACTGTAAAAAGGTTAAAAAAATACATAAATTATTATGATGTAGCACCACAATATAATAAAATACTTATAGACAGCGATGGACAATGGTTTTTAAATTATTTAAATACTATATTTAAATATTATAGAGAGTGTAACAATGAATATGAATTTGAAAGAATACAACTAGAATTACTACTTAGACATAAGGTTGAAATTGAAGAAATGCTAGAGATTAACAAAAATAATATAAGAGTATGGGATAAATATGTTTGGACAGCTAATTACCACAATTATTTTTGCGATTTAAATTTCCCAAATGATAAACAGTTAAAAATATCAAGAAAAAGTCTACTTTCATGGCCAAGCCAAGTTTTAAATGATGATCTGTAAAATTTAGTAAGAAACATTAAAATAGTACCACAAATTATTGCCAATAATTTGTGGTACTATTTTATTAGCAAAAGGTATTATTCAGTTAATTGAAGGTATTGCAAGTAAAAATTATTGAAGTTTTGAAAAAACAAAGATGGAACAGTTTTTTATAGCTATAGGTTTAGTAGTATTAATTAAAAGAAGTGACGCCTTATTTATTGTGAGTATAATTTGGGGATTAAGTGGATTGGTGAAATATGATGGTTATTTGAATGTGGCATTGTATAAATTGTTCAATAGAGATAAATGGATATTAATTTTAGTTAAAGTAATATGAAAATTATTTTAAAGAATAAATAATTAAATTTTAATAAATAACATAAAAAATGAAAAGCATTTAGACTATTGAACATATACAGTCTAAATGCTTTTTCATTTTTTAAAGTTATTATTTTTTGAATATACCGAATGGTTTACCAACTGGTAAGAAAGTTCTTCCAAAATGAGTGTTTAAAACAGCGGCACCACAACCATAGAATGATACTATTGCTATTGATAATTCAGAATAAGCAGCTAACATATGAGTAGTATGTTCCATTATTCCGAATGAGCTTAAAGATAATCCTATAAATAAGAAATCTATAAGAACAAATATAGTAAATAATACTTTATGAGTTTCCATAGCTCCTATAGTCATAAACAATGTAAATACTAAATATCCTAAGTAAGCAAATCCTAATTGTTTTGTATCACAAGCAGCTGCTAATTCAGCACCAAATACTCCGTTTTGTATTAACCAAGTAAACCCAACTGCATACCAGAAAAATGCGTAAGCACCAAATGCGGTAGCACCAAATGTATTGTTATGTTTGAAATCATTTATACATGCAAATAATTGAGCTGTAGCTCCTAAAAATATAGCCCATGGTAAAACTAAAGATACTCCTGAAGTTAATCCTAGTTTTTGAGATGAAGCTACTAATGTTATTATTGCTAACCCAAAAAGTCCTAATGCCGATGGATCAGCAGTTACAACTTTAACTTTTGTTTCATTTGTCATTGTGAAACCTCCTAATAAAAAATCATATTAATGCATTTTGTATACACATACTAATCTATAATACCAAAAATTTTGACCTAGGTATATAAAAAAATTTAAATAGTTAATAATTGGCGCAACTTAGATATATCAATGCTTAGGATATCGTATTCACAGCATAAAAATGAAAAAATATTAAAAAATGTTTAAGATAAAAAAGAAAGGGAATATACAATAATATATAAGAAAATGATAATTATTATCTATTTGATTGTGGTTTTTCTAATAAATAAAAATATTAGGGTAATACAAATCCAAAGTTAATAGTAGCTTATACATATACTAGATTCATAGCAGATTTGTTTGGTGGAAGAACAGTTGTATCTTTATTAGATGTTAATTATAAAGTTCCATCAGAAGGGTTAAGTTATTATAATTGTGACGGAATAAAAAATATAAGATTTTATGTTATGAATTATGCTTCAAAAGTAAATGACATGAAATTATATTTTGAATTAGAAGAAAGATTAATATTTATAATTTAGCAATATCTCAAGAATTAGAAGCTAAGTTATATATGAATTAGGTAATAGACATTTTAAAGTGTTTTTATATACACCCCCAAACCCTTAAAAAGGCTGTATCAAAAATGATATAGCCTTTTTCATTCGCAACTATTTAATTTTTTCTTTATCCCAGATAAAGAAGTTATCTGCATTATTTAGAGCACCAAAAATATTTTTTTTAGAACCAGGCATATGGTTATTTAACTTAGACACAAGCTCTTTTATATTTTGTCTATTAGTCTTTCCATCAACTGGGCAAGGATTTTCTATAATTGGATAATTATAATCCTTAGCCGCCTTTTTAGTCATATATTCTTCAATATAAATCATAGGTCTTATTATAGTCAAGTCTTGTCTATCCATATGTGTTTTAGGAGAGAAACAACTTACTCTTCCTTCGTAAAGAATAGACATTAAGAAAGTCTCTATAGCATCATCTCGGTGATGACCTAATGCAACTTTGTTGCAACCTAATTTTTTTGCAGTATCATTAAGTGCACCACGTCTTAAGTTTGCGCACAATGAGCAAGGATTTTTTTCTTTTCTAATATCAAACACAATTTCTTTTATATCTGTTTGAATTTCATGATAAGGTATTGATAAATCTTTACATAATTTATGTAAAGGAGAATTATCGACTCCTCCTGGATTTAATGTTATAGCTATCAAATCAAACTTTTCAGGTGAAAATCTTTGATAACTTTTTAATATATGAAGTAGTGCTAGACTATCTTTTCCTCCAGATAAACCAACTGCTATCTTATCATTTTCTTCTATCATGTTAAAATCTTTAATTGCTTGGCGAGTTTTGCTAAGTAATTTTTGCATATATCTATTCCTCCCAACTATATAAAATAAAAAATAATTTTTTATTAAAGTAACTTAACTATTATAACAAATATGAAAAACTGTAACAATTATAATAAATCGGATGATTGAAGAATTGAAAGAACACGGATACAATTTAAGTCCAGTAACCTTGTACCCAATATTAAAACTTATGGTAGATGAGGATTATTTAATTAAGGAAGAAAAGAATGTTAATGGTAAAATAAGAAAATACTATAGAAGTACTGATAAAGGTAGAGATTTATTAAAAGAATTGGTAGATGAAGTTTTATAAAAAGAACTAAGGCATTGAGAATGTAATACCTTAGTTCTTTTTCTTGAAAAATTAAATTAAATATATTAATATCGGGCTACGATATCAACAAGTAATAAAGAAGGAGAATGAAGTTTTGAAGATGATAAAATTGGAAAATTTGTATTATAGAGATAAAGAAAATATTATTTTGCACGAAGTCACAGTAGATATAAACAAAGGTGATTGCATATCTATTGTAGGTGAATCAGTAAGTGGAAAAAGTACTATACAGAAAATATGTGCAGACTTAAGAAAAGTTAGAATTAAATAGAGATATTATAGGTAGTATGTTAAGAACAGTAGTTCAATTATTAGCAGTTGAAGTTAAGTTTTAAATTATGGTTACATTTATGATTTTATCATCGCAATCAATAGCTACTATTATGGCAACATACTTAAGTTATAAAAAATTATTTAATAAAAGAAAACAACTAAAGTAAATAGTGGCCTAAATAGATTAGAAAATAATTGATATAATATTTAGTATGAATAATGAAATAAATTTAATTATATATTTAGGAGATAATATGAAAAAAACACTACATGATTATAAAAGAGAAATTGAAAAGCTTTCAATTAAAGATAAATATACAAAAGAAGAATTATTAACAGAAGATTTTCTAATAGATAAAGAAAATAATATAGAAATATATTATGCTCCACATAACGAGTATATAAATCCAAAGGCAAAAATACTGATAGTAGGAATAACGCCAGGATTCATACAAATGAATACAGCCATGTCTACGGCAAGAAAAGAATTGGAAAACAATAATAATATAGAAGATATTCAGTATAAATGCAAAGTATCAGGTAGATTTAGTGGGAGTTTAAGAAAAAATATTATATCAATGTTAGATGAAATAAAATTAAATGAAGCGTTAAACTTAAAAAGTTGTAGAGAGTTATTTGATAAAAAAGATTATTTAATGCACACCGTATCATTAATACCTTATCCTGTTTTTGTAAAAAAACAAAACTATACAGGACACACTCCAAAATTATTGAAAAGTGACTTTTTAATGAAATATATTTATGAGAATTTTATAAATGAAATACATGAACTAGACGACTTTGAAGACATATTAATAATACCACTAGGAAAGGCTGTTGAAGAGGTATTATGCAAATTAAAAGATGAAAAATTTATCAAAGAAGATCAAATTCTTATGGGATTTCCTCATCCATCAGGAGCCAATGTTAATAGATTAGTTCAATTGGAAGAAAATAAAAAAAGTATGATAGATTTCATAAAAAAAACCGTATCTTAAGATGATACGGTTTTGCTATTTATTTTATCAATATATAAATTATAAGTTAAACCTAATACTACTAAAACTCCACCAATTACTTGGTAAAAAGAAATTTTACCTGTAGATAAAGCATCTATAATTATTCCCGTGAAAAGTTGACCAACAAATAATAATAAAGTTAAATAAAAAGACGAAATCTTTGAAGATAAAAAAGATAGCATTGTAACTATAACAACTCCTAAAAGTCCACCGGCATAAACAAACCATGGAGCATTATAAGTTGAAGGTGTAAGTAATTTAAAAGTTTCTCCGCTAATTAATAGTATTAAAAAAGACCCAGAAAGACCAAATATATAATTGAATAATGTACTTTGATACATTCCTATCTTTTCTGATAATGCAAAGTTTACAGACCTAGATAATACGTTTGAAACACCACATAAAATTGCAAATAATATATATATCATAACTTACCTCCCTATGATAAAGTCATCACATAAATACCAGCAACAATGATGACTAATCCTAAAATTTTCTTTTTATCAAATTCAACTACAGGCATATTAAAATACCCAAAATGATCAATAACAAGGGATATCACTAATTGGCCTAACAAAGAAAGAGAAACAGTTAATGAAACGCCAAGACCTGCGAAGCTAGCATTAGTAAATAAAACCGTTAAAATACCGATAAGACCACCTGTAAACATATAAAAAGGTATACCTTTTAAATTTCCTATTTTTGATTTTGTAAAAATAAGAACAAGTATAATTCCGATTAACCCCACAAAATGAATGATAATGCTAGAAGCATAATTTCCAGCAATATTGCCTACTTGGCCATTTAAAGAAATCATTACTGAAAGTATGATACCTGTAAAAATTGAAATAAAATAATTCATTATAAAATCCCTCCCTTTTGAATAATATATAAAATAACACAAAAAAATAATAAAAATAATGACATATGTCACCTATAAATGTAGAATTTTAATTAAGTAAAAAATAAAGGTGGAGTTTAGGTGAGGAAAATAGAAGATTCATTTATAATAGAAAATTACTATAATAAGTTAAATATGCAAAAAATTTTTACAGATGATATGAAAAGTGAAATGAGATTATTAAAATTTGAGAAAAATGAATATTTGATAAGAGAAGATGAAGATTTAGAGTATTTGTTGTTTTTTATACAAGGGAAAGCAAAGGTGTTTAAAACATTGCCTAATGGTAGAAGTTTGCTTCTTGATTTTTATAAACCTTTCAGAGTAATAGGAGATATAGAAATTGTAAAAAAACAAAGTGCAACAGGTACAATTCAAGCTTTGAGTACTTGTTATTGTTTAGCAATGCCAATGGAAGAAGCAAGATTAAAATTAATTAAAGATAATAAATTTTTGAAATTTACTTGCGAAAGTTTGGCAGAAAAGTTAGCAGCTGTTAGTATGAATAGTTCTATTAATTTACTTTATCCATTAGAAAATAGATTGGCTAGTTATATTAATGAATCATTAATTTATGGAGATGATTTATATATTGATTTTGATGAAAATCTAAATAATATAGCTGAGCTTTTAGGAAGTAGTTATAGGCACTTGCTTAGAACGTTTAATACATTATGTAAGAAAGGTGTATTAAAAAGAGAAGGTGGAGGATACAAGATTATAAATAAAACTTTGTTAAAAGATTTAGCTGGGGACTTATATCAAGATGCTAAATTTTTATAAATATACTTGGAAACATAGATAGTAATAAAAATATAATTTAAAATATTAAATATTTTTGCGTAAAAAAAAGAAGATATATATAAATGTCTTCTTTTTTTGTTAATACAAAAATAGTAAATTATAAAAATTGCCACAATAAATGAAATGAATTGGTATAGTTAAAAAATATAAAACTTTATAGAATATAGTTGTAAGGTAATTCAGGAGGGGACAAATTGATAGTACTTAATAAAAGACAAATTAATATAATTGATTTTTTACAAAATAGTTCAGAATGGACAACAATTGAAAATATAGCTAAGATATTTGATGTTAGTGTAAGAACTATTAGAAATGATTTAGATTGTATAAAAACATTATTAAAAGATTGTGATGCAAAACTTGAAAGAAAACCAAAGGTTGGAGTTAAGCTAATCATCAAAAAAGGAGAAAGTATAGATCATCTTCTTAAGGGATATAAAAATAAATTATATTCACCAGAAGAGAGAGCCTTAATGATAGCGTTAATTTTAATGATAAAAGGAAATGCTACCATAGAAGAATTATCAGAGTATATAGAAGTAAGTAAGAATACTTTGGTTAACGATTTGAAATTAGCTGAAGTAAAATTAAAAAAATTTGATATTAGTATCTCAAAAAAATCTTATCATGGAACTTTTATAGAAGAAAAGAATGATGAAAAGTTGGGAGATGCCTTCTTAAAATTATATAGTAGATTATCTGAAGGCCAGGATAAAGAAATTTATAAATGGCTATATAAATACAGCAATATAAATGAGGAATATATAAAAACAATTATAGAAGCTGTAGAAGAAGAAAAAAGCATCCAATATACTGAAGAATCATTAGAAGAGTTAGAAATAATATTATTATTCACATTATCAAGAGTATTAAATAATCAAGAAATTAAACTAGATACAAATGATGATTATGGAAATAGTGAATTTAAAACATTAAAAAATATTATAGAAAAAGTAATTGATAAAAAGATCCATAATGACAAGATAGAATATTTACTAAAAATATTTAAAGGTGCAAAAATAGCAAAGGATTTTAATTTAAATAAAGAAGAAAAAATAAATAAAATAACATCAGAAGTTTTATCTGAGTTATACACAATGCTAAACATTGAAGTAGATTCAGATGCTGAATTTATTAGACAGATGCAACTTCATTTGGAAATTGCTATTTACAGAGTGGAGAATAATTTAGTAATTAATAATCCTCTATTAGAAGAAATTAAGTACAAAATGTCCTTTATATATGGAATTACTGAAGAAATATTAAGTAAAAAGAAAGATATTATAGGAGTAGAATTTCCAGAGGCAGAGATAGCTTATATGGCCATGTACTTTGGAACAATTTTCGAAAAGTACGCAAAAGGAAACTTTAGCGCAAATGTATTAGTCGTTTGTAACGGCGGCTTAGCAACATCAAGCTTATTAAAATCAAGAATGAATCTAATGATTCCTGAAATAAAAATACAATCAATTTGTAGATTAAAAGATGTGGATGATTACTTAAACAAAGAAATTGACTTTATAGTTTCAACTGTCCCTTTACAAATAGAAAACTATAAAGTTATACAGGTAAATCCTCTACTAGAATCAGGAGATTCACAAAAAATAAAATCTGAAATTTATAGTATATGGTATGAGAAAAACTGTAAATACTTAGCAGACAAAGTTAAAAATGAAAATGAAAGTGATTTAACTAAGATAATACTAGAAAAGTATGCACAGTTTGAACAATCTATAGAAGACTGGAGAGAAGCAATAGAAGTAGCAGCAAAGCCTTTAATTAAAGATAAAAAGATAGAAAAGGCTTATGTAAATGATTCCATAAGAGTTATAGAAACTTTAGGAAACTATATGATGTTTATACCAGAGATAGCATTTGTACATGCTACTCCAGAAAACGTAATAGAAAATGCTGTTAGTATATTAAATTTAAAAAGTCCAATAGATTTTGGAAGTAAAAACAAATCAACAGTAAAGACCATAGTAGTCCTTGCAAATAAAGAAGAAAATAAGAACTTAATTAATTTAACTAATATATTGATTAAGGATGATAATATAAAGAAATTTAAAAATGCTAAATCATATGAGGATCTGAAATCTATAATTTAGCTAAGGGAGAAACGGGAATGTTAGTAAAAATATTAGATAAAGTAGATAACTACATGGATGCTATAAAAATCTCATGCGATATGTTAGAAGCAGAGGGAGTAGTTGAAAATAGATACTATGATGCAATAGTAAATAAAATAGAAGAATTTGGACCATATTTTTGCATAGCAGAGGATATATGCATGCCTCATGCTAGACCAGAAGATGGAGCAATAAAAGAAGGACTTTGCATTATAAAATTAAATGAACCAGTAGATTTTATGGGGAAAACAGTTAGAGTATTCTTCACATTATCAGCAAAAGATAATGAGTCACACTTAGGACTTATGAGAAAAATTGCAGATGTATGTATGAATAAAGATAAATTTAATAATTTACTAAAGGTAGAAACAGAACAACAATTAATGGAGGTATTTTAATATGAAAAAGATAATGGCAGTTTGTGGATCAGGATTAGGATCAAGTTTTATGGTAGAAATGAATATAACAGATGTGTTAAATGAATTAGGTGTAGCTGATCAATATGAAGCTAGTCATACTTCATTAGCAGATGTAACAGCATCAGATGCAGATATATTCGTAACTGGTGCAGATTTAGCAGATAGTGCAAGTCACTTACCAGAATTAATAGTGTTAGATTCTTTATTAGATAAAGATGAATTAAAAGCTAAGATACAAGAAAAAATAGGAGCTTAATCAATGTCCCCTTTTTATAATGAAAAGGGGAAAAAATAATAGTCATAAAAACGTTTTACTAAAAATTAGAATGAGGGGAAGTTAAAATGACAGGATTTTTAAAAGTGTTAGTAGATTTTATATCGGAACCAGCAGTATTAGTAGGTATTATAGTTTTGATAGGTTTATTGCTTCAAAAGAAATCGCTAGATGTAATAATAAAATCAACTTTAAAAGCAATGGTTGGATTTGTTGTAATTAGTGCAGCAGCAGGAGTTATAGTTGGATCATTAGAACCATTTGGTGTAATGTTTGAAGCAGGATTTAATATATCAGGTGTCATACCAAATAATGAAGCAATAGTTGCAATGGCCATAGACGAATTCGGTACAGCAACAGCTTTAATAATGGCATTTGGTATGGTGGCGAACATAATAATAGCAAGATTTACAAAGTTTAAATATATATTCTTAACAGGACATCATACTTTATTTATGGCTTGTATGATAGCTGTTATATTAGCATCAGGTGGAATGAGTGGAGTACAATTAATATTCACAGGTTCACTAGCTTTAGGTTTAATAATGGTATTATCACCAGCAATGTTACAACCTTTTATGAAAAAAATAACTAAAAATGATTCAGTAGCAATGGGACATTTTTCAGGAACAGGATATGCATTATCAGCATTAATAGGAAAAGTTGTTGGTAAAAATTCTAAATCAACTGAAGAAATGAAAGTTCCAAAATCTTTAAGTTTCTTAAGAGACTCAGTGGTATCAGTTTCAATAACAATGTTAATTCTTTATGTTATAGTTGCAATAGCAGCAGGACCAGAGTTTGTTGAAACAAAATTATCAGGTGGAGACAACTTCTTAGTATTTGCATTAATACAAGCATTAACATTTGCAGCAGGATTTATATTAATACAAAATGGTGTTAGATTAGTTCTTAACGAAATAGTACCAGCATTTAAAGGTATATCTAGTAAGTTAGTTCCAAATTCAAAACCAGCTCTAGATTGTCCAATAGTATTCCCATATGCACAAAATGCAGTTTTAATAGGGTTTATATGTTCATTCTTAGGAGGAGTAGTTTCTATGGCAATCATGGGAGCTTTAGGATTAGTAATGATAATACCAGGTGTTGTACCTCATTTCTTCTGTGGAGCAACTGCAGCAGTATTTGGTAACTCAACTGGTGGTAGGAGAGGTGCAATAGTAGGATCATTTGCAAATGGTGTGTTAATATCATTTTTACCAATAGCATTATTACCTATACTTGGTAACTTAGGATTTGCAAACTCTACATTCTCAGATGCAGACTTTGGAGTTGCAGGTATATTCTTAGGTAAAATTCAAGAGTTTATAGGTGGAAATGGCTTAACAGCGGTTTTAGTAGGAATATTTGCTTTACTAGTTGTTATAAGTGCACTATCTAAAAATAAAGAAGATAAAAATACTGAAGAAGCAGCTTAATATATAAAAAAATTGAGGAATAATTAATTCCTCAATTTTTATACCCAAAATCAGAATAATTGAGGAGGAAAGGTTAAATGAACAAGGAAAATTTAGTAGAAATATCAAAAGAATTGAGACAAGATATTATTCAAATGATAAATAAAGCAGGCTCAGGACATCCAGGAGGATCTCTTTCTGTTATAGATATATTAACTTATCTTTATTTTGAAAAAATGAAAGTGGATGTGAAAAATCCAAAAGCAGTTAATAGAGATAGGTTTGTATTAAGTAAAGGACATGCAGCTCCAGCTCTTTACGCAACTCTTGCAAAAAAAGGATTTTTTGATAAAAAAGAGTTAAATAATTTAAGAGTGTTAGGTTCAATACTTCAAGGTCATCCAGATGCAAAAAAATTCCCAGGTGTAGATATATCAACAGGTTCCTTAGGACAAGGTATGTCAAATGCTTGCGGGATAGCTTTAGGATATAAAATGAATAAATCAACTGGAAGAGTATATGTAGCTCTTGGAGATGGTGAGATTCAAGAAGGAATAGTATGGGAAGCTATGATGGCTGCCAACAAATATAAATTAGATAATTTAGTAGCTATTATAGATAATAACAAAATTCAATTAGATGGTAGAATAAGTGAAATAATGCCAAACGATAACTTAAAAGAAAGAATAGTTAATTTTGGGTGGAATGTGGTTGAATGTAATGGTCATGATTTTGAAGAGTTAGAAAAAGCATTTAATAATGCAGAGTCTACAAAGAATAAACCTACTTGTATAATAGCTAATACTGTAAAAGGTAAAGGTGTTTCTTTCATGGAAGACAATATAGCTTGGCATGGTGCAGCACCAAATTCAGAACAAACTAAGCAAGCTGTAGAAGAAATTATAGGATAGGGGGATTTTAGATGAAAAGAGCAACTAGAGAATCATATGGAGCTACACTAGTAGAATTAGGAAAAGAAAGAGAAGATATAGTAGTTTTAGAAGCGGATTTATCAAAAGCTACTAAATCAGAAATGTTTGCAAAAGAATTTCCAGAAAGATTTGTTAATGTGGGAATAGCAGAACAAAATATGGTTGGTATGGCAGCGGGGCTTGCCAGCACAGGAAAAGTTACTTTTGCTACAACATTTGCAGTGTTTGCAGCCGGAAGAGCTTTTGAAGTAATAAGAAACTCAGTATGCTATCCAAAAGCTAATGTAAAAATAGCAGCAACTCATGCAGGAATAACTGTAGGACCTGATGGAGGATCTCATCAAGCAATAGAAGATATAGCGCTAATGTGCTCACTGCCTAATATGGTTGTATTATCTCCAGCGGATGATATAGAAGCTTGTAAATGTGTAAAAGCAGCAGCTGAAATAGATGCACCAGTTTATTTAAGACTTGGAAGAATAGCTTTAGATGATATATATACTGATGAATATGATTTTAAGATAGGTAAAGGTAATGAACTTTTTTCAGGTAATGATGTAACTATAATTTCAACGGGTATAATGGTTCACAAATCATTAAAAGCGGCTAAGGAACTAAAAGAAGAAGGCATAAATGCAAGAGTTATTAATATGGCTACAATCAAACCTATAGATGAAGAAATAATAATAAAGGCAGCAAAAGAAACAAAAGGAATAGTTACAGTTGAGGAGCATTCAGTTATAGGTGGTTTAGGAGATAGAGTATCAGCTGTAGTTTGTGAAAATGCACCAATAATAGTTAAAAAAATCGGTGTAAAGGATGTATTTGGAGAATCAGGAAGTCCAGAGGCTTTATTAGAAAAACACGGATTAACAGTAGAAAATATAAAAGAAGCAGTAAAAAATATAGTAAGATAATTTAAGGAGATAAAAATGAAATTATTTATAGATACAGCTAATATAGACGAAATAAGAGAAATAGCAGAATTAGGAGTTATATGTGGGGTTACAACTAATCCTTCATTAATTGCAAAAGAAGGTAGAGATATAGTTTCTGCAATGAAAGAAATAACAGAAATAGTTGATGGACCAATAAGTGCAGAAGTAATTGCTCTGCAATGTGATGAGATGGTTAGAGAAGCAGAGGAATTAGTTAAAATACATGAAAATATAGTAATAAAATTACCAATGTGTAAAGAAGGATTAAAAGCAGTAAAAATATTATCTCAAAAGGGAATAAAAACTAATGTAACATTAATATTCTCAGCAGTTCAAGCTTTAATGGCTGCAAGAGCTGGTGCAACTTATGTAAGTCCATTTGTAGGAAGATTAGATGACATAGGAACAGTAGGAATAAATTTAATTTCACAGATAAGTGAAATATTCCAAATACACAATATACAAACAGAAATAATATCAGCGAGTATAAGACATCCAATGCATGTACATGAAAGTGCTTTAGCTGGTGCTCATATAGCAACAATACCATATAAATTATATAATCAAATGTTTAATCATCCATTAACTACAAGCGGAATAGAAAAATTCGTTAAAGATTATGAAGCAGCATTTGGGAAATAAAGTTAAGATAGAAAGAGAGGGCAACAGTTCCTCTCTTTTATATTTAATGTAGAATATTATATAAAAAACTATAAAATAGATAAACTAATTGTATATAGGGATATTGTTAAGTCATAAAAATATGATACAATATGAAAGGCTACAAAGCTGTTATATAATGAAAAATTCTATTTTAAGAATTAGACATAAGAAAGAGAGGAAATAATATCATGGAAAATTATCCAAATTGCCCTAAATGTAATTCAGAATATACTTATGAAGATGGAACTTTATATGTTTGCCCAGAATGTGCTCATGAATGGTCACAAACAGAAGAATCTACAGAAGAAAATGTAATAAAAGATGCAAACGGAAATATATTAAATGATGGAGATGCTGTAACAGTAATAAAAGATCTTAAAGTAAAAGGATCTTCATCTTCTATAAAAATAGGAACAAAAGTTAAAAGTATACGTTTAGTTCCTGATGCTACTGATGGACATGATATAGAATGTAAAATAGATGGTTTCGGAGCTATGAAACTAAAATCAAGTGTTGTGAAAAAAGCATAGTATAAAATAAGAACTAGATTTTAATCTAGTTCTTATTTTATTTCTTAAAATTATAGTTTCTTTCCACACTTAGGACAATATTGAAAATCTTCATTGCTTATGTATCCACAATTGGAGCATCTATTTATAGTAGGCTGAATATAATTTGCTAATTGTAAATCATTTTCTGAAATTAGTATGTTTTCTCCCCTACTTATTTTTATTCCTAAATCATTATTTAAAATATAAATACTATTACAACAAGTACTTTTTATATAGTATTTTTTATTCCATTTAAAAAGGGGAATAAAGAAAAGACTGAAGCACATATAAGTCATATAAACTTCCATTCTTCCAAATGATCCACACATAGGACAAACCATAGTTTGAACATAATCTAGTTTCTTCTCTCCATTGGAAATACCACCAATAAAAAACATAATATCAACTCCCATATTAATTATATCATAATATTTTGTAATAGATTTTATGGGAAAGGCAAAGCATTCTTATGAATTAATAAATAATTTAGCATTGGCAGTTATATTAGGCACTTTAATAATAGCAAACTTAGATGTTATTGTATGTGAAACATTAACGTTTGGATTAGACAAAGGAATTTATTCTTAATTAGATGTAAAAATGAAAAGATTAGTAGTGAATATTTTTAATAATGAAATATATGGAAAATAAATCTTAAGAGGATTATAATATTGATGAATTTGAATGATTTAGTAAATATTAAATTTGATAATAATTTAAGGAGGAGCAGTTTTGAAAGATATTGCAATCATAGGTGCTGGTATAGTAGGTTGTTCCATAGCCAGAGAATTATCTAAATATAATTTAGAGGTGATAGTAATAGATAAGAATCAAGATATATCAGAAGGAATATCCAAGGCTAATAGCGGAATTATTCACGGTGGATATAATGAAAAAAAGGAACATTAAAAGCTAAATTAAATTTAGAGGCAAATAAAATAATAGAATCTTTATCTGAAGAGTTAGAGTTTTCTTTCAAAAGAAACGGATCCTTAGTACTAGCTTTCAACGAAGATGAGTTTAAAAAATTAAAACAATTAAGATCAAATGGAGAAGAATTAGGAATAAATGGATTAGAAATATTAGGTAAAAATGAGGTTTTAAATTTAGAAGAAAATATAAATGATGATGTAGTAGGAGCTTTACATGTGAAAAATTCCGGTATAGTAAATCCTTATGAAATGACATTAGCATTTGCTGAAAATGCTTGTGAAAATGGTGTGGATTTTTTATTAGGACATGAAGTAATTGATATAAAAAAATGTGAAGAATCTTATACACTTATTATAAAAGATCAAAAATCTATAGAAGCTAAAATAATTATAAATGCGGCTGGTTTAGCTGGTGCATTTTTAAATAATTTAGTAAGTGAAACTAAATATGAGATAGAAGGCGTAAAGGGAGAGTATTGTTTGCTTGATAAAATAGCAGGTGAGCTTTGTAAAAAAACTTTATTTCAAGTACCAAGTGACTTAAGTAAAGGGATTTTAGTTACTCCAACAGTAGACGAAAATTTATTAATTGGACCAAATGCTATTTCTAGTGAAACTGAGGATGTAAAAACTACAAGAAAAGGAATAGATGAAGTAATAGAAAAAAGCAAAAAAACTATGGGAAAAATACCTTTTGATAGAGTTCTAAATACTTTTAGTGGAATAAGACCTAAAGTTAAAACTAAAGATTTCATTATTGAAGAAGCAAAAGATTCTAAAAACTTTATTAATGTAATAGGAATAGATTCTCCTGGTTTAACTTGCGCTCCAGCCATAGGGAATTATGTAATAGATTTAATAAAAGACAAAATTAAACTAGAAGATAAAGCAAATTTTAAATCTCATAGAACAAAAATGATAAGAATGAACGAACTTAGTATAGAAGAAAAAAACAAATTAATAGAAGAAAATCCTGCTTATGGCCAAATGATATGTAAATGTGAGTTTGTTACAGAAGGTGAAATAATAGACTCTATAAAAAGGCCTTTAGGGGCAAGAACTTTAGATGGGGTAAAAAGAAGAACGAGAGCTATGATGGGAGGATGCCAAGGAATTGGATGTATGATACCTATAAGCGATATCTTAAGTAAGGAATTAGATATAGACATAAGTGAAATTAATAAAAATATTGAAAGTTCTTCAGTAGTAGGATTTAAGGAGGATTAATCCATGGAAGCATATGAGCTAATAATTGTAGGTGGTGGTGCAGCAGGTATGCTTTGTGCCATAGAAGCAAAAAAGTCAGGCATAAAAAATGTATTATTAATAGAAAAAGATAATATACTTGGAGGAGCCTTGTGCTTAGGAAATTATAATATAAGTAATGAATTAAAGATAACAGGTAAATTTTATAGAACTTATTTAATCGAAGAATATGAAAGATATAACATTGAGACAAAACTAAATACAATGGTATTAAAAATTGAAGAAAATAATGAAGTATTATGTACAAGTTCAGCTAATGGTATTGAGAAAATAAAATGTAAAAAAATTATATTAGCTAATGGAGCGAAAGAAGGATCTAGAAAAGCTGTAACCATGGTAGGAAGTAGATGTTCAGGCATATACACTGTAGGAATGGCAAAAAAAGTTTTTGCTATGGATATGGTACCAGGCAGAAAAATTCCTATAGATGGTTGGAATACATTATATATGATTGAAAAAGAACTAAAAAGAAGTAATGTTGAAGTAGTAGGAATTATTTCTGATAAGGAAGAGATAAATACTTATGGATTAACAGAAAATATATACTACGATTATGAAATATCAAATATAGAGGGAACAGGTCGTGTAGAAAAAGCAATTTTAAGTAATGATGAAGAAGAAATTGAAGTAGAATGTGATTCAATATTATTTGCTAAACAACAACTTTCTGATGGACTAGTTGCAATGAGAAGCGGAATAAAATTAAATCCAGACACTACTGGACCAGAGGTAAACGATGAATATATGACATCAAAGGAAAAAGTGTATGCTTGTGGAAATGGAATTTATATTCATGATTATATAGAAGAAATAGAAAGAGAAAGCGAATTATTAATAGAAGAAATTATTAATAATTAATAACATAGGAGATGAAATGTAATTACCTTGCAGTTCATCTCTTTTTTATATACAGAGATTATTTAGCTCTTAACTTATTCAAAATTTACAAATAAAAGAAGTTGAAAAAGTATAAAAATAAGAGTATAAATTAAAAAAATAACAAAGCCATAAAATATGGAAAGTTGTGATACTATATATAAGGGATTATTATATAAAAGGAGGATGTATTATAAATGTGTTCGATTTTAATTATGGGAGGTAGTGATTTTATTAGTTCATCGCTAGCCAAGCACTTAATTAAAAGTAAATATAAGGTGGACATAATGGCAAAAGACATTAAAAATATTAACTTTAATGGAATAAACAAGCATTTAATTTGTGACAGAAACAATGCACGTGAAGTAAAAGACATTTTAAAAGATAAGAAGTATGACTATGTTTATGATATAAGTATAAAAAATAAAGAAGAAGCAGAAATACTTATTGGTAATTTAAACAATGAATCATTAAAAAAATATATAGTAATATCATCTCAGGAAAATCATATTAAAGAGGAAGTATTGAATATTGAAAAGTTTATTCAAAACACATCAATTCCTTATATTATAATTAGACCATCTCATATATATGGTGATAAAAGCAAGATATCTAAAGAAACATATTTTTTTCATAAAATAGAAAAATCAATTGAAATAGTAATCCCTAAAAATAATAATTTAAAAGGTCAATTTATTTATATAGATGATTTTGTAAAAGTATTATTAAGCTTATTAAAAACTAATCATGTTAGAGAAATATATAATGTTACAAATCCTCAGGTAATATCATTGGAGGAATATATAAAAATATATAGTGAGATTATAGGGAGAGAAGTTAATATTAAATATACTGATTCAAATATTGTTGATACAGAGATAAAAGAAATATTTGGAGGAAATTATTTAGATATAGATAAAATAATACAACATGGATTATATATTCCAAATGTACTATTAAATAATGGAATAGAAATTTTATATAGTTGGTACAAACAAACTTACCAAGAGAAGATAAGCATAAAAAATAAAATAGAAAAAGTATTACAAATAGGATAAGATAAAGAAATTACTAGCCTTTACCATGTGAAAATGGTAAAGGTTTTTTTGTCTAAAAATTAGAAATATTTGTGAAAAAAGTAAAAAATAATACTATAATAATATTAACGTTATTTTAGGATAATATATTAACAATTTGATATAAGGAGTTTAAAATATGGAAGAAGTAGAAAGTTTTAAGTTAGATCATAATAAAGTAAAAGCACCTTATGTAAGAAAATGTTGTGTTTTAGAAGGGAAAATGGGAGATAAGGTTAGCAAATTTGATTTGAGATTTTTACAACCTAATATAGAAGCCTTTGGAACAGCGGCTATACATGGTTTAGAACATTTATTAGCTACATATTTGAGAGAAGAATTAGAGGACATAATAGATTTATCACCAATGGGTTGTAGAATTGGTTTTTATTTAATAATGTGGGGTGATGTAGATCCTAGTTTAGTGAAATTAGGGCTAGAAAAGGCTTTACAAAAGGTAATAGACTGCAATGAGATGGTAGCAGCATCTGCAATAGAATGTGGAAATTATAGAGATTTATCTCTATTTGGGGCACAAGAATATGCAAAAAAAGCATTAGAAGAAGAGTTCTCTTTGAACATTTATGGAAAATAATATGATAGATAATATTAAAAACTTAATTGAAATAGATGAGAAAGAGGTTTTAAGATATTTACAATATAAAGATCAAGACATAGATGATAATCTGTCAGATAAGATTAAACAGTGCATTAAGAAAACAAGAAAAATTATAAATCCAAGATTTATATTTAGAGAATATAAAATAAAAAAATTACAAATATATGACTCAAAGAGTGAGGTTTATTTAGAAGGGGCTAATCTGACCTTAAAAAGTGATGACATATATAATTTGTTGTTAGAATGTGATGAGTGTATATTAATGAGTGCTACTTTAGGGTTAGAAATAGAAAGAGAAATTAGAAAATTAACATATACAGACTTAACAAAAGGAATAATTATAGATGCTTGTGCTACAACAGCTATAGAGGAAGTTTGTGATATAGTTCAAGATAATATAGCAAAAAAATTATTAAAAGAAGATAAATATATAACTTATAGATATAGTCCTGGATATGGAGATTTACCCATAGAAAAAAATGTTGATATTAATAATTTACTAAATAGTCAAAGAGAAATAGGACTAACTGTAACAAACAGTGGAATAATGATTCCAAGAAAATCTGTAGTAGCTTTGATTGGAGTTTCTTACAAAGGAATTACTAATACTAAAAAATCTTGTGAGAATTGTAGTAATAGAAATAATTGTAATTATAAAAAGGAGGGCAATAATTGTGAAAATTAAAGAATATTTAAAGGATAATTTGCTAATATTTGATGGTGCAATGGGGACAATGCTTCAAAGAGAAGGCCTTCCTATTGGGGATAATCCAGAAATATTTGGACTGAAAAATCCTAATAAACTATTAAAAATATATAAAAAATATTTAGAAGCTGGCTGTAATGTATTAACTACAAATACATTTGGATGTAATGAATTAAAAATTACTAAATTAGGATACACAGTAGAAGAAATAATTGATAATGCCGTTACGATAGCGAAACAAGCAATAAGTGAAAGTGATAAAAGTAAGCCTAGATTTGTGGCGCTAGATATTGGACCAATAGGAGAAATGTTAGAACCTATGGGGACTTTATCTTTTGATAGAGCTTATGAAATATTTAAAAGACAAGCTGTGCAAGGGGAAAAAAGTGGTGTGGATTTAATTATAATAGAAACCATGATGGACCTTTATGAGGCAAAAGTAGCAGTTCTTGCTGCAAAAGAGAATACAAATTTACCTATTATATGTACTATGACATTTGATGAAAATGGAAGAAGTTTTACAGGATGCTTACCGGAGGCTATGGTTGCTACCATAGAAGGACTAGGAGTAGATGCCCTTGGTGTTAACTGTTCCCTTGGGCCTAAACAGCTTCTGCCAATAGTAAAAATAATTACGGAGTTAGCAAATGTTCCTGTAATTGTTCAAGCCAATGCAGGTTTACCAGTAATTGAAAATAATCAAACTGTATATAAAATGACTGCAAAAGAATTTTTCCAAGGAGTAAAAGAATTTGTTGATTTAGGAGTATCTATTATAGGCGGATGCTGTGGAACTAATGAAACTTTTATTAAGGAAATTTGTGATAACATAGATAAGTTACAAAAGAAAGAACCAAAAATAAGAGAATCTACAATCGTATGTTCTGCTGCAAAATATGTAGATGTACAAGTACCAACTATAGTTGGAGAAAGATTGAATCCAACAGGAAGACAACCTCTAATAGATGCATATACTAGTGGAAATAATGATTATGTAATAAATTTAGCCTTAGAACAAAGTAAAGAAGGATCAGAAATTCTCAATGTTAATGTTGGAGTGCCAGAATTAGATGAAGAAAAAGCTATGAAAAGAGTAGTAAAGGGTATACAGGAAGTTGTAGATACTCCTTTACAAATAGATTCATCAAATATAGAAGCCTTAGAAGCAGGTCTTAGATATTACAACGGAAGAACAATAGTTAACTCTGTTAATGGTAAAGAAAAGTCTCTAGAAGCCATATTACCTCTTGCGAAAAAGTATGGAGCCTGTGTAGTAGGATTAACTTTAGACGAAAATGGAATACCAAGTACAGCAGAAGGTAGATTTAATGTAGCCCAAAAAATAGTTGAAAGAGCAGAGCAATATGGAATAAAAAGAAAAGATATTTTTATAGATTGTCTTTCTCTTACTGTATCTGCTCAACAAGATGAGGCAATGGAAACAATTAAAGCAATAAAGATGGTAAAAGAGAAGCTAGGCTGTAAGACAATATTAGGTGTTTCAAATATATCTTTCGGTATACCTAATAGACAGGGATTAAATAACACTTATTTAAATTTAGCATTAGGGTCAGGGCTGGATTTACCTATAATAAATACAGAAGACAAAGTAATGGTGGAATCTGTATATGCTTATAAAGTAATAAACAATATGGATAAAGGTTGTTTACAATATATTAAAAAATTTAGAGATGTTTCTAAAGAGAGTAAACAGAAAGAAAATAAAAAACATGATGATTTAACTTTAGAAGATGCTATAGAAAGAGGTTTAAAAGAAGAAGCAAAGGATTTGACTTTAAAAATTTTAGGCTCAAAAGATGAACATTATGTTTTAGACCAAGTGTTAATTCCAGCATTAGATGTTGTAGGAGCTAAGTATGACAAAGGGGAGCTGTTTTTACCACAGATGATACAATCAGCAGAAACGGTAAAAGTAGCTTTAAATATTATAAAAGAGAGATTGAGCAAAAGTAATAATACATCTTCAAAAGGAAAAATAATAGTTGCTACTGTTCAAGGAGATATTCATGACATAGGAAAGAATATAGTTAAAATAATGCTTGAGAACTATGGTTATGAAGTTATTGACTTAGGAAAAGATGTTCCTATAGAAGAGGTTGTAAAAAGAGCTAAAGAGGAAAAAATTGAACTTATAGGGCTTAGTGCTTTGATGACCACTACTGTAGAAAATATGAAAAAAACAATATCAGCATTAAAAGAAAATCAAATTAATGCAAAAGTATTCGTAGGAGGTGCAGTAGTTACTGAAGAATATGCACAAAAGATAAATGCGGATTATTACTCTAAAGATGCAAAATCTGCAGTAGAGATTGCTAAAATAAATTTTAACAACAAAATATAATTGAAAAAAAATATAATAATATGTTAAAATATAAATGCAGTTTGTAATTTTATATACTTAAAATAAGCAAAATATATATTATAAATTGTGTTAATATGTTAATATTAAATAATAATTAATCTATTTTAGATTAAACAAAATTAAAAATTTCTCGTCAACATAAAAAGAGGCTATTTTATAGCCTCTTTTTGTTTGTTTTAAATTAAAAAGCAAATTAATTATAATTAAAAAGCCCAATTTCCATTTTTGAAAATTTGTATAGTTTGGCCATCATGAGTTTCACCAATTATATCTAGGTCAGCAGAACCAATCATAAAATCAACATGAGTTAAACTATCATTTATACCATATTTGTCGTACTCTTCTTTTGGTAAGTCAGCACCACCTTTTATGCAAGTAGCATAAGCTGAACCAAGAGCTAAGTGACAAGATGCATTTTCATCATATAATGTGTTATAAAATACTACGTTAGTATCTGATATAGGTGATGAATAAGGAACTAAAGCAACTTCACCTAGGTAGTGAGAACCTTCGTCTGTTGCAATAAGATTCTTTAATGTTTCTTCTCCCTCAGCAGCATAGCATTCTATAATTTTTCCATCTTTAAGTGTTAAAGAAAAATCATCTATAACATTTCCACCATAAACTAAAGGTTTAGAACTATGTACAACACCGTTAACTTCATATTTATGAGGAAGAGTGAAAATTTCTTCTGTTGGCATATTTGGATTAAAATTAACACCAGTAGGATCTACAGAAGCACCACTTTCCCAAGTATGATTTTCTGGTAAGCAAATAGTTAAATCTGTTTTAGCTGATTTATATTTTAATGTTTTAAAGTTTTTTTCATTTAAGAAATCAGTTTTTTCTTTTAAATTCTTGTTATGTTCATGCCAAGCAGCAACAGGGTCTTCGTTGTCAACTCTTGTACATTTGAATATTAAATCCCAAAGTTTATCAATAGCTTCTTGCTCTGATATGTCTGGGAAGATTTTATGAGCCCAAGCTTTAGTCGGAACAGAAGCTATACTCCACTTACACTTGTCAGTTAATGTATAAGATCTCCATTCTTTTAATGCTATTCCAGAAGCTTTTTGATAGTTTGCTATTCTTTCAGGGTCTACATCTTTAAGCAAATCAGGATTTGCAGCATGAATACTTAAAAAAGCTCCTCCCTCTTTAGCGATATCAACGTATTGATCTGACACCCATCTAGGAAACTCATTGAATACTTCATCTGGTGCATATAAGTATCTTGATAAAGAGCATTCTTCGTCTGACCACTCTACGAATACATTTTTAGCACCATTTTTATAAGCGCACTTAACTGCAAGTCTAACAAAATCTGCACACTCAATTGGAGTTCTAATAAGCAGAGTTTGGTTTGGTTGAATGTTTACACCAACTTTAATTGCCAATTCAGCATATTTTTCTAAATTTGTATTAAAATCCATTTTTATCCTCCAAATATAAAATATAGTAATAATCATATTATAACATTATATATAGTTTTAATCATATTAATAATAATCATGCACAAACTTATTGTTGTGGAGTTTTTATAAAATAAATATTAAAAAATTGTACAAAAATCAAAATATTATATTTTAAAAATAGTATAAAAATCTTATAATAAAGTAGTGATAATAAATTAAGAAATAGATAACATCTAAATTAAATATATTTGTGATAGAGGATGGGAATACATTTCAGTTAGGAGGTTATAGATGGAGTTATATGATGCTATTTTTTATAGAAAAACTATAAAAAGTTATTCAAGCAAAACAATAAAAAAACCACTATTAGAAGAAATAAAAAAACTATGTGGAAATATAACTTATCTAAATAACGATTTAAATATTAAAGCCCATTTAATTGAGAGAGGACACTTAATACATTTTTTAATAGGTAAAGAATCAGGGGTAAGAGCTCCTCATTATATACTTATAACTTCGAATAAAGGTGAAGATTACCTACAAAATGTAGGTTTTGCCATGGAAAAGTTGATTTTAGAATTAACTTGTTTAGGAGTGGGAACTAGTTGGTTAAAATGCCAATTAAAAAGAGAAGATGTAAAAGAATTTGTACAATTAGATGAAGTAGATAGTGAGTATGATGAAGATGAAGACGTGGTTATAGATGAAAATGAAGTCGAATATCCAGTTTCCTTATTAGCTATAGGCTATCCCGATGAATATGAAAGTTTATTTAGAAAAAGTAAAAAAAGTTATGATAGGAAAAAAATAAAGGAAATTTGTAAAGATTTCGATCCAAAATGGAAAGAGGTCTTAGAGGGGGTAAGGGTATCACCTTCTATCATGAATAAGCAACCTTGGGAATTTAAGATGAAAGATGACGGATTTGACTTATATGAATGCACTCAAAAACAAAAACTAAATATTGATGATGAAAATAAAATCAGTATGGGAATTGCGTTAAGACATTTTGATATATGTTGCAAAGAAAGGCAGTTAGAAGTAGAATACCTTAAAAGAAGTATAAAAGGTAGAAGAAAAAAAGAGTATTATATAAGTATTATAGATAAAAATAAAGAACAAGATTTAAATTCTTCTCCAAAGAACAGTTGACACAAAATAGAATAAATGTAATAATTATATAAACTTAACATTAATAAAAATAAAATAATTTGTATAACAGTCCAGAGAGGCTTGTACAATTATTTGATTTATTTATTAAATAAATTTTAGTAAAATAAAAAATACAATAAAGTCTTTTAAAATAGTCCAGAGAGGCTGATAAAGATAACACATAACTAATACTGATTATATTGTTTAGATTATGCATACAGAATCCTTATACCTCTTTTGGTGTAGGGATTTTTTTAATGGGCTTTATTAAGAGGGAGTGAAGAAAAATGATAAATGGAAAAGACAAATTAATTGTCGCTATTGACACAGATGATTTTGATAAAGCTAAGGAACTAATAGACCAGCTAGAAGACAGTGCAGACATATTCAAAGTAGGATTAGAGCAATATGTTGCTACTAAGGGGAAAACTGTAGATTATCTTAAGGAAAAAGGAAAAAAAATATTCTTAGACCTTAAATTCCATGATATACCGAACACAATGAAAAGTGCAGTTAGAGCTGCTGTAAGAGATAATGTTTGGTTAATGACAATTCACGTTTCTGATTTAGAAGGAATGAGACAATGTGCATTAGTAGCAAATGAAGAAGCAAAAAGATTAAACATAGAAAAACCTATAATTGTAGGAGTTACAGTTTTAACATCATTAAGCAACGAAGATTTACAAGATATAGGATGCAATATGACAACAGAAGAATTAGCTATAAAGAGAGCAAAACTTGCAAAAGAATCAGGAATAGATGGAGTAGTATGTTCTGCAAAAGAAGTAGATAAAATAGTAAAAGCATGTGGCAAAGATTTTATAACTGTATGTCCAGGAATAAGACCAGCTGCGTCTAGTGCAGGAGATCAAAAGAGAGTAGTAACACCAGCTCAGGCTATAAAAAATGGTGCTCAATATTTAGTTGTTGGGAGACCTATAACTCAAAGTGAAAATCCAAAACAATCAGCGATTGATATTGCAAAAGAAATAGAAAATGCTTAGGAGGCAAGAGATATGAAAGCAAAATTAATTTTAGAAGATGGAACGATTTTTGAAGGAAAAGCCTTTGGTTATTTAGAGGATTCTGTTGGCGAAGTTGTGTTTAATACTTCAATGACAGGCTACGGAGAAGTTTTAACAGATCCTTCTTATTACGGACAAATAGTAACAATGACGTACCCTTTAATAGGTAATTATGGAATAAATTTAGAAGATGTACAATCTAAGATGGTAGCAGTAAAAGGATTTATAGTAAGAGAAAAAAGTGATGCACCAAATAACTTTAGATGCGAAATGAGCTTAGATGTATATCTTAAGCAAAATAAAATAATAGGACTTGAAGGAATAGACACAAGAGCCTTAACAAAAATACTAAGAAATAACGGTACTATGAAAGGTATCATAACTATAGATAGAAATTCTGAATTAGATAATGTAAAACATAAACTAGAATCTTTTGATAATAGATCTGCTGTTATGACAGTTTCTAGAAAGCAAGTAGAATATGTAAAAGGAAATGGACCTAAAGTTGCAATAATGGACTACGGTGTAAAACAAAATATAATAGATAATTTTGCTGAGAGAGGATGCGACATAACTATATTCCCAGCTTTAACTTCCGCAGAAGAAGTGTTAGTTACAAACCCAGATTTAATATTCTTATCAAATGGACCTGGAGATCCAGATGATTTAGAAGAAATAGTAAATAATGCAAAACAAATGATAGGAAAAAAACCTGTTGTAGGAATTTGCTTAGGACATCAAATTTTAGGAAAAGTATTCGGAGGAAAAACTTCAAAACTTAAATTTGGTCATAGAGGTGGAAATCATCCAGTAAAAGATTTAGAAGAAGATAGAGTATTTATAACTGCTCAAAACCACGGATATTATGTAAGTGAAGTGCCAGAGTGCATGAACGTTACTCAAATCAATTTAAATGATAATACAGTAGAAGGAATGAGACATAAAGAGTTGCCAGTATATAGTGTTCAATATCATCCAGAAGCTTGTCCAGGACCAAAAGACAGCACATATGTATTTGATAAATTTTTAGAATTATTATAATTGTTTAGAGGGAGAAAAAATTATGCCTAAAATAGATAGTATTAAAAAAACATTAGTATTAGGTTCAGGACCTATAATTATAGGTCAAGCAGCTGAGTTTGACTATTCAGGAACTCAAGCTTGTGGAGCTTTAAAAGAAGAAGGAATAGAAGTTGTACTTATAAATAGTAACCCAGCAACTATCATGACGGACAAAGAAGTTGCAGATAAAATATATATAGAGCCATTAACAATAGAAGCAATAGAAAAAGTAATAGAAAAAGAAAGACCAGATAGTTTACTTGCAGGTATGGGTGGTCAAACAGGACTAAACTTGGCTGTTGAATTAAGTGATGCTGGTATATTAGATAAATACAATGTAAAAGTAATCGGAACATCAATCGAGTCAATAAAAAAAGGTGAAGACAGAGATACTTTCAGAGAAACAATGAGACAAATAAACCAACCTGTAATAGAAAGTGATATAGTTACTAACTTAGAAGATGGTCTTATATATGCAGATAAAATAGGATATCCAGTAATAGTTAGACCAGCTTATACACTAGGAGGAACTGGTGGTGGAATAGCTGAAAACAGAGAAGAATTAGCAGAAATATTAAACCATGGTTTACAATTAAGTCCAGTTACCCAAGTTCTTTTAGAAAAAAGTATAAAAGGATGGAAAGAAATTGAATACGAGGTAATGAGAGATAGAAAAGGTAACTGTATAACTGTATGTAACATGGAAAATGTTGATCCAGTTGGAGTTCATACAGGAGATAGTATAGTTGTGGCACCTAGCCAGACTTTAAGTGATGTGGAATATCAATTACTTAGAACAGCTTCTATAGATATAATAAATGCTATAGAGGTAAAAGGTGGATGTAACGTACAGATAGCTCTTCATCCAGATAGATTAGAATATGCAATAATAGAAATTAATCCTCGTGTAAGTAGATCATCAGCACTAGCTTCAAAAGCTACTGGTTATCCAATAGCAAAAGTTGCAGCTAAAATAGCGCTAGGATATACATTAGATGAAATAGAAAATGCAGTGACTAAGAAAACTAAAGCTTGTTTCGAGCCAACATTAGACTATGTTGTAGTAAAAATACCAAAATGGCCTTTTGATAAATTTAAGCAAGCAAATAGAGTATTAGGAACAAAGATGATGGCTACAGGAGAAATAATGAGCATAGGAAGCAACTTTGAAGCTGCTTTATTAAAAGGGATAAGATCTCTTGAAATAGGAAAATATTCATTAATTCATAAACCATCTCAAGAAAGAACAATAGAAGAGTTAAAAGAAAGAGTTGTAATGCCAGATGATGAAAGATTATTTGACTTGTGTGAAATGATTAGAAGAGGATACAGCTTAGATATGATAGAAAAAATAACTGGTGTAGATAAGTGGTTCTTATACAGATTTAAATGGATAGTTGAACAAGAAGATAAGCTTAAAAATATGAAAATAGAAGATTTAAACAAAAGCTATTTGCAAAAACTAAAGAAAAAAGGATTGTCAGATAAAGGTATAGCTGACTTAATGAAAGTAAGTCCAGAGAAAGTATATGAGCTTAGATCTTTATACAATATAAATGCAGCTTATAAAATGGTTGATACATGTGGTGGAGAGTTTGATGCACTATCTCCATATTACTACTCAACTTATGAGCAATATGATGAAGTAGTAGTTAGTGATAAGAAAAAAATAATAGTTCTTGGATCTGGGCCAATAAGAATAGGTCAAGGGATAGAGTTCGATTACTGCTCAGTACACTGCATAAAGTCATTAAGAAGCATGGGAATAGAAACAATAATAATAAACAACAATCCAGAAACAGTAAGTACAGACTTCGATATATCGGATAAGTTATACTTTGAGCCATTAACAGAAGAAGAAGTTTTAAATATAATAGAAAAAGAAAACCCAGAAGGTGTTATTCTACAATTCGGTGGACAAACAGCTATAAAATTAGCTAAGTTCTTAAACGAAAAAAATATACCAATACTAGGAACTGACTTTGTAGATATAGATGTAGCAGAAGATAGAGAAAAATTTGATGAGCTTCTTGAAAAACTTGATATAAATAGACCAAAGGGAATAGCTGTATGGTCAGTGGAAGAAGGAATAAATCATGCTAAAGAAATAGGATATCCAGTACTTGTTAGACCTTCTTATGTACTTGGTGGCCAAGGTATGGAAATAACTTATGAAGAGCATAAGTTAGAAGCTTACTTAGAAAGTGCATTTGAAAGAGATAGCAAAAATCCAGTACTTATCGATAAGTATCTAGTAGGTAGAGAAATAGAAGTAGATGCTATATGTGATGGAGAGGATATATTAATACCAGGTATAATGGAACATTTAGAAAGAGCAGGGGTTCACTCAGGAGACTCTATAACAATGTACCCAAGTCAAAATGTATCTGAGCAAATAAAAGAAAAGATATTAGATTACACTAAAAAAATTGCTTTAGAACTTAATGTATTAGGAATGGTTAACATTCAATTTATAGAGTTCAAGGGCGAATTATATATAATAGAGGTTAATCCAAGAGCAAGTAGAACAGTTCCATATATCAGTAAAGTGAGTAAGGTGCCAATAATTGATTTAGCTACGAAGTGTATGTTAGGAGCTAAATTAAAAGACTTAGGATATGGTACAGGAATATATAAAACTCCAAAATTAATATCTGTAAAAGTTCCAGTATTCTCTATGTCAAAACTTGCTAGAGTAGACGTAAGTTTAGGACCTGAAATGAAATCTACAGGAGAAGTTTTAGGTGTAGGAGAAACATTAGAAGAAGCTTTATACAAAGGATTTATGGCAGCAGGAAGAACTATATCAGATGATAGAGGAATGGTTCTTGCAACTATAAATGACCATGACAAAGAAGAATTTATGGAAATAGCAAAAGATATGAAAGAATTAGGATATACTTTCTTAGCAACAGAAGGAACAGCTAAAACTTTAATAAATAACAACATAAATGCAATAACAGTAAACAAAATAGGAGAAGGAAAACCAAATATACTAGACGCAATAATGAATAATCAAGTAGATATGGTTATCAACACTCCTACAAAAGGTAACGATGCAAAAAGAGATGGATTTAAAATAAGAAGAACAGCTACAGAGTATAATGTGGATGTAATGACATCGTTAGATACACTAAAAGCATTAGTTAAAGTAAATAAAAAACATATCAACAACAATGAATTAAAAGTTTATAATATAGCAGAATAGTTATCAACAAAAAGGCTGATTAATGGGGAATGTAAAATAAAGTGTGTAAGTTGACAAGATTGTTGTCAGCTTATGCACTTTTTTGATTATAGAGTGTGATACCATTAAGGAAAGGAACTTAAAAAGATGAGGTATGATACTATGGTTAGAAA